>NZ_DASREO010000007.1:0-83734 GCF_035652035.1 Bradyrhizobium sp. | reverse complement strand
CGGTCGCGATCGCCGGCGGCTTTTCGCCGCGCGCCAGGCGCGACAGCGTCACGCTGACCCATAATGCCGGCCGCACCGTGGTGCCGCTCGGCACGCCGATCAGTCCCGGCGACACCGTCCTCGTCGGCGAACGCTGGTTCTGAACATCCCATCGACGTCATCCGCGAGCGCGGCCGCCTCAGCATTTTGCGACCACTTCGGCGACAGGATTTTGGGCTCGCGCTGAGAAGCGCTGGGGTGAGGGGGATCGCCACGAGGAGATGAAATCGCGACGCGTCCCCCTCACCCGGCGCTGAGCCTGTCATCGCACGCATTTGCGCGACCGCTGGCGCCGACCTCTCCCCGCATGGGACTAGGTGCGGGGAGAGATGAAACAAGATCGCGATGCGAGGCGAAGGACTGCGCGTCAGAACGATTTGACGCGTCGTCCGGGTTAGAGCGATCTCCCGGTCCGTCCATGTCACGAGGAAAGTTGACATCGCGGATCCGGCGCGAAAGCGCAGATGCGATGACGAAGCTGGTGACCGCCGAGATGGCGATCCAGACCGCAAGGATGATCTTGAGAACTAACAGCATGAGATATCTACGCGATCTGGTAGTTCGTCTCAGAATGCGACGCGCATACCGCCCTTGGCGGTGACGAGACGGCTCTCGTCCGACATCATCGTGCCTTCGACCGAGCCGAACAGCGCGACATTGGGACGGATCTGATGATCGAAGCCGACGCCGGCGACGCCGCCGACTGCGCTCGATTTGCCGGGCGTCAGGAATGACAGGCTCTGGCCGATCAGCACGGCATTGACCGCGGCATCGCCCGCGCGCTGCCAGGCGATCACGCCGCCATGGAAGAACAGCTTGAATGGCTGCTCGGCGCCGAAGAAATTCGCCATCTTGGAAAACTCGACCTCGCCGCGCTCCTCGAAATCCTGCAAGGTGCGGCTGCCGATCGAGAGCGTCTGCGCCGAGCCTGCTTCATTGAAGCCGTCGAACATGCCGGCAACGTAGCGCGCCCGCACGATCGGCGTCACCATGGTGCCGCTGCCGAGATTGACGTGGTAGCCGTAGGCGATCTCGGGGCTTACGAACCAGCCGTTGTAGCTGGCGGTGGCGTGATCCAGCCCGCCGGAGACGTTGTTCTGTACGAGCCGGCTGGAATGGTTGTTCATGCCGCCGACCTGAAGCGTGGTGTCGACGAACTGCTGGCCCCATTCGAAGCGGCTATAGGCGCCGCCAGAGACGTAATCGGTATCGATCTTCTGCGAAGACAGCGAGACGTTCAGCGTGCCGTTGCCGCCGCCCAAGAACACGCCGACCAGCCAGTTCGGCGCAATGCGGCGATCGACGCCGATCGCACCACCGAACGCGCTGGACGATGAATCGAGCGTGGTGTCGGTGCCGTTCTGGCTGCGCACCGCACCGAACATGCTGGACCAGACGTTGATCTTCGGGCTCCAGGTTGCCGCCGGCGCCTTGGAGAACATCTCGGCGTGGGCATCTTCCGGCGCGTAGCTCGCCGACTGAATGTTGCCCGAGCCACTCAACCGACCCTGCACCATCGACGACATGCCGCCGGTAAAGTCCATCAGCGCGCGATCCTGCTGCGACAATGCGGTCGGATCGAGCGCGGCGGTGACGCCGTTCGCCGTGACGGTCGGCTGGCCGTAGCCGCTGAAATTACCGCCAGTGATATTGACGATAACATTCTCGGCGTTCACGAATTGCTGCTTCAACGCATCGACCACGACGCTGGTCGCGCGCGACAAGGTCGAGACTCCCTTCGGCACCTGCGGCGCGGTGGAGTCGACATTGACGACGTCATGGCCGTCCTGGAAATCAACCTGGCCGACGATCGTTGAGCCCTTCTTGACGTTGAGCGTATCGCCGTCGCCGGAAAGCTGGATCGCCGTTCCGCTCGCGCCGGCCGTGCTCTTGACCGTTCCGAAATTGGTGATGGTGATGACGCCATTTTCGGATTTGATCGCAGTCGCACCCGAGATCGTGCCGGCATTGGCGATTGTCAAATTGTTCGCTGAGCTATCAACGCCGACGATCGCACCCGAAATCTGCCCCCCGGCCAGGTTGGCAATGCTGCTGCTACCCCCGTTCAAAGAAATGCCGACGCTCGTTCCAGTAACGGACCCTGCGTTCGTCAGGGTAAGGTTTCCCTGCGACAAGATACCCACCGATCCCTGAATGACACCCGTGCTGGTGTTGGTGATCGTGGCCTGGCCGCCTCCGTTCGCTCCAATCCCGAAGTTCCCGCCCTGGATGGCGCCGGCGTTGTTCACGACCATGTTGGTTGCAGCGATGCCTACGGCTAGCCCGTCGATGGTCCCGGTGCTGAGGTTCGTGACATTCGCGGTGGCCGCAAGTATCCCGCTGGCGGTCGTCGATTTGATGGTACCGGCGTTGTTGACCGTCGCCGTGCCGGTGGCCTCGATGGCGTAGCTGCCGGCTTGAATGGTGCCCGTGTTGGAATTGACGTTGATCGTTTGCCCGTTGATGGCGATGCCATTCGCTGTGACCGCGCCGGCATTGTCGAGCGTGATGGTGTTTCCCAGCGTCGTCGCGGAGCTGCCGATGGCGACGTCTTCCCCCCCAATGACGCCGTGGCCATTCGTGATCGTTGCTGAGCTGGCGGCGTCGATGGCGAACGTCCCGCCTGAGATGACGCCCGTGTTGCCGGTGACCGTGACGACATCGGCCTGGATGCCAGCGCCGGTGATAGCCGAAATTCTCCCGGTGTTGCCGGTGACATCGACGCTTTCGACGGCCGCAATGCCGACTGACACGGCGCTGATTTGGCCAGTATTGCTTTTGATGGTGACGTCGCCCGCACCGATGGCGATGCTGTTACTGTTAAGCGAGGGCGACCGGATCGTCCCGTCATTGGCCAGGATGTTGACGGTACCAATCGATGAGATCGCTACGGCGGAGGCATTAAAGGCCAGATTGGCGCCGGTCGCCTCGATGAGACCACCGCTCTGGTTGGTCAAGGTGATGTCGGGAGTGTTGGCCGCACTTTGAGTGCCGTTGATCCCGATGGCGCCGCCGGAAATGTGTCCGGCATTCGTCAGCGTCACGCCGCCAAGGTCGACCGTCTGGAGCCCGATCGAGTTGGCGCCGGTACCGCCCGTGACTGATCCGCCTGCGCCGATGGTGACGGTGCCTGAGCCCATATTGAGGCCAATGTTATCTCCGGTGATCGAGGCCCCTGATTGGATGTTGTAGGTGTTGCCGTTGTCGAAGCCGGTGCCGAAACCCCTGCCGGCACTGCTTGCGTTCGTGGTCGCGCCGGAGCAGGTGATGGTCGCGTTGCTGATCCCGTTGGGATTCGCGGGTCCGCCACCCGGCAGGGTGCAGCCGTTCGAGCCTGCCTGCGCCGGGTTGACCATCGCAAGCGGTGCCAACAACGCGGGCACGAGAAAACGCACTGACAGCAGCACCGAACGTGTTGCGATGAAACCGCTGACTTTCAAACTCATGTCATTCCCCAATCCAAACGGCGGCGCTGATGCGCGCATCGCTTTGCCCTCTCGACATCCGACCGCGCGGATTCACTCGCCCCCTCCGCTCGGAGGACGCGGCGCGCGACCCAGATTCGACGGTGCGGAAACTAGGGAGAACGGCGACCTGGCGCTTGGACGAGGACGACGTCTGTATGGACAGAAACGACCTGGCTGCCCTTCGTGATCAGATGATGCAATTTGGCGACAGGATTTTTCGTCGGCTTTGAAGGTGGCAATGCCTTCATGTCATCATGACCGGCCATAGCCGTTCGAAGAACGGCGTCGCTTCCGCTCGCCTATGCGCGGGCATCCACGACTTTCTTATGACCGGGGGCGCCAAAGACGTGGATGGCCGGGACAAGCCCGGCCATGACGACCGTGGATATTGACTGCCTTGCGGTCGTTGCCCGCGACGCGCAAAAGCCCGCGCTGGGAAGATTGGGGTGAGGGGGATCACCACGAGGAGCTGGAATCGCGGAGACTCCCCTCACCCGGCGCTTGCCATCGAGTGCGCATTCGCATGACCCGCTGGCGCGCCGACCTCTTCCCGCAGCCGCACGCGGGGAGAGGTGAAACAAAGATCACTCGCCCATTCTCTCCGGCGGTGTAGCGTCCGGGCTATAGCGATCTGCCGGTCCGTCCATTTCCGGAGGAAAGTTGACCTCGCGGATCCGGCGCGAAAGCGCTGGTGCGACGGCGAAGCTGGAGACCACAGAGACGGCGGTCCAGGCTGCAAGGATCTTGAGAACGATCAGCATGACATATCCACCGGGGCGTCATTGCAAGGAGCGAAGCGACGAAGCAATCCGGTTCTTCTTCAGTTCAAGGTCTGGATTGCTTCGCCGAGCCTGTCGTCGGGCGCGCGACCCGCTGGCTCGCAATGACGGTGTGGGGGATCATCATTTCTCTCAGAACGCGACGCGCAGGCCGCCCTTGGCGGTGACGAGGCGGCTCTCGTCCGACATGAAGGTCCCTTCAACCGAGCCGAACAGCGCGATGTTGGGGCGGATCTGATGATCGAAGCCGACGCCGGCGACGCCGCCGACCGCGTTCGATTTGCCGGGCGTGACGAACGACAGGCTCTGGCCGATCAAGACCGCATTGACCGTGGCATCACCCGCGCGCTGCCAGGCGATCACGCCGCCATGGAAGAACAGCTTGAACGGCTGCTCGGCGCCGAAGAAATTCGCCATCTTCGAGAACTCGACCTCGCCCCGCTCCTCGAAATCCTGCAGCGTGCGGCTGCCGATCGAGAGCGTCTGCACCGAGCCTGCTTCGTTGAAGCCGTCGAACATGCCGGCGACGTAGCGCGCGCGAACAATCGGCGTCACCATGGCGGCGTTGCCGAGATTGATATGGTAGCCGTAGGCGATCTCGGGGCTGACGAACCAGCCGTTGTAGCTGGCGGTGGCGTGATCGAGCCCGCCGGAGACGTTGTTCTGCACCAGGCGGCTGGAATGGTTGTTCATGCCGCCGACCTGGAGCGTCGTATCGACGAACTGCTGGCCCCATTCGAAGCGGCTGTAGACGCCGCCGGAGACGTAGTCCGTATCGATCTTCTGCGAGGCGAGCGAGACGTTCAGTGTGCCGTTGCCGCCGCCCAAGAACACGCCGACCAGCCAGTTCGGCGCAATGCGGCGATCGACTCCGATGGCGCCGCCGAACGCGCTTGAAGACGAATCCAGCGTCGTATCCGTACCGCCCTGACTGCGCACCGCACCGAACATGCTCGACCAGACATTGACCTTCGGGCTCCAGGTTGCCGCCGGCGACTTGGAGAACATCTCGGCGTGGGCGTCTTCCAGGGCATAGCTCGCCGACTGCACGTTGCCTGAGCCACTCAGGCGGCCTTGCACCATCGACGACATGCCGCCGGTAAAATCCATCAGCGCGCGGTCCTGCTGCGACAATGCGGTGGGATCGAGCGCGGCGGTGACGCCGTTGACGGTGACGGTCGGCTGACCGGAACCGGTCGCACTGCCGATGATGTTGACGACGACATTCTCGGCGTTCACGAACTGCTGCTTGAGCGCGTCGACCACGGCGCTGGTCGCGCGCGACAGTGTCGAGACACCCTTGGGCGCCTGTGGCGCGGTCGAGTCCACGTTGACGACGTCGTGACCGTCGCCGAAATCAACCTGGCCGACAATCTGCGAGCCCTTCTTGACGTTGAGCGTGTCGCCATCGCCGGAAAGTTGAATCGCCATGCCGGTCGCGCCGGCCGTGCTCTTGATCGTGCCGGAGTTGGTGATGACGATGGGACCAGAGGACTCGACGCCGACATTACCCGAAATGGTGCCGGCGTTCACGATCGTCCCACCGTTAATGTTGATGCCGAACGCCCCGCCGATGATACGGCCGCCCACGTTGTTGGTAATGTTGCCAGTGCCGCTGTCGGAACCAACCGCAAAGTTGCCCGAGATCGTCCCGGTATTGCTCAGGATCGTGACGTTCGTACCCGCATTAATGCCGTTGCCGGTTCCCGAGATATTTCCACTATTTCCGGTGATGACGACGGTGTCGCCATCGATAGCAGCACTTCTATTACCGCTCGCGGAGATGGTGCCGGCGTTCGCGATGGTCGCGACGCCGAGCGCCCTGATGGCGTTTGTCGCACCGTTGATCTGGCCGGTCGCTCCATTGTTGATGTTGGCGTCGCCGCCCGAGAAAATCGCGGTGTCGCCGATGATGTTGCCGGTGTTACTGCTGATGACGACGCCGTTGTTGCCCAAAATGGCCTTGCTGCCGGCGATCGGCGCGCCGGTCGTCGCATCCACCGTCGAGATCGTACCCGCGTTCGCAACGGTCGCGACGCCGTCGGCCGTGATGGCGTTCGTCGCACCGTTGATCTGGCCAGTCGCTCCGTTGTTGATGTTAGCGTCGCCGTTGGAAAAAATTGCAGTGTCGGCCGAAATGGTCCCGGTATTGCTCGAGATGGTGAGCGAGCCGCCGCCCAAAATTGCCTTTCCACTCAGGTTACCGCTGGCATCGGTCACTGATATCTTGCCGGTATTGGCGGTGATCGTGACGGTATCTGTGCCCTCGACGGCGATCGCGCCAGTGGAGGCCGAAAGTGTACCGTCGTTAGCCAGGACATTAACAGTCCGACCGATGACTGCTCCGCCGGCGCCACTAATGCTTGCCCCGCTCGCGTTGGTCAAAGTGAGCGTGTTCTGGCCGATGTCAACGCCGCGAAACCCACCCGAAATCGATCCGGAATTCGTCAACGTTAACGCGCCGTTGCCGGTAATTCCGTCGGTGGACGTCCCCGTGATCGACCCCTTCGCGGCGACGTTGACCGTGCCTTGACCGAGCTGAAGACCAACGAAGTCTCCGCTGACCGAGGCCTGCGACTGGATGTTGTAGGTATTGCCGGTGTCGTTGGTGGTGCCGAAACCAACATTGTTATTGGCGTTGCTGGTCGTGCCGGTGCAGGTGATGGTGATGTTGGTGCTGGGGTTGCCGCCGTTGGGACTGGCCGGGCCGCCGCCCGGCGCGGTGCAATTGTTGGCGGCCAGCGCCGGATTGAAGGCGGCAAGCGGCGCCAGCAAAACCGGCACCAGAAACCGCACCGACAGCAACACCGAGCGCGTTGCCGCAAAACCCCTGACATTCCCAGTCATCTCATTCCCCAGCCATTCGGCCCCGCGAGCCCACCCGCATCCTCCATGCTGGAGGACACGAGGGCGCGCTGGACCCGGATTCGATGGGCGAAGACTTACGGAGCGGGAGATGCGAAAGCTTGGACCAGAACGACGGCCACTTGGCCGGAAACGACGAGACGCGCTTTGTGATCGACTGATGCAGTTCGGCGACAGCATTATGATCGCGACATATGCGAACGGCTATAACGTCCGCGCATTCGAATGCTGCCGAACCATCACGTCGCAGCACCGCCTGTATTGCCGTTTCGGACATCGCTCGGCGTCACGCCGTAGAACCGGCGGAAACACCGGTTGAAATAGGAGAGATCGCCGAAACCGGCATCATAAGCGATCGCGCTGACTGACCGTCCCGCAAATTGCGGCTTGCACAGCATGCGATGGGCGCGCGTGAGGCGCTGGCAGAGCAGGAAGGAGGAAAAGGTCGTACCCTCGTTTTCGAATAGCCGCTGCAGATGGCGCGGCGTCACGCCGAGATGAGCCGCGACCGATCCGATCGAGAGATCCTGGCGAGAGGAGTTGTTGACGACATAGGTCTTTGCCGCCTGCAACAGCGCCGCCTTCACGCCGCGGTCCTTCGCGATTTCCGCAACGTCGCGCGGCCCTTCAAGCGTCAACGCCAGCAGATCGTGAATATGAGGTGCGACGATTTGCCGTGAGGACAAGTCCGACAGCGCCTTCTCGTCCATCACCGCGGCTGCGTAGGTCTTGAGGAACTGCAGCGCCCCCGACTCGCACGGGATCAGCCGCATAGCGGCGTCATCGACGTTGACGACCAGCGGCGCCAAAACCGCGCGAGGAACACGCAATGAGAATGAATCTCCCTTGCAGATGCGCTCAAACGTCGTGACGTCCTGGCTGCTCGTGACCACACCATCGCCGGGCTGCAACAGCACCTCGCGGCCCCGCGAGGTCACCGCAATGGAGTTGGTTCGGCTGACGACCAGCGCAAAATGATCGTCGCCATCGGCGATCTGCGCGCGGGTCCGCGTAATGCGGGCCGGCGACAGCGTGCCAGAAAGAAGGTGCAGGTCGGGCAGGATATGGGATTCGATGCGGGCCTCGAACGGCACGTCTTTCGTGATTTCGATTTCAGCCTTGAGTACGGTGCGCCCATAGTGCTCGCGCAGCATCGCAAGCCGCTCGTTGTCCGGGAACTCTTCGGTCGAAAACTGCAGCGCCGAAAAACCAAACCCGTTCACAAGGCGGTTTCCCGTAATTGATTGAATGGCTCCGGTGTCACAATGGTTGAGTAACTATGCCGGCGACGATCAGGCTTGGACCAAGGCGACCTCTCCTTGGTCTAAAGCGACACGCCGTTCATATGTTCGCGTCATTGAGGCTGAGGCCGCGCATGCGACCGTCATCCCACGCGACCTCGTCCTCGGCGGGAAGATGTGGTTTTGAGTCGTCCGTCATGCGCGGGCTTGACCCGCGCATCCATCAAGAATGATCTTCTTCTGAACGATGGATTGCCGGGCATAGGCGTGCGGAAGCGACGCCGTTCTTCGAACGGCTATGCCCGGCAATGACAGTCAGCGCAAATGCTTCGCGAAGAATTCCAGGCCGCGCGGCCAGGCGATGTCGGCGCTTGCCTTGTCGTAGCTTCCCCGTTCGTCGCAGTTAAAGCCGTGCTGCGCACCCTCGTAGACATGGATCTCGACCTCGGGTCGCTTGGCGCGAATGGTCTCGACGTCGCTCAAGGGAATGCCGGCGTCCTTTGCGCCGAAATGCAGTTGCGTCGGCACCGTCGGTTTGTCGTCGGCAAAGCGAACGATCGCCCCACCATAATAGCCGATTGCCGCTTTCAGGCCTGAGAGCTTTGTCGCCGCGCCATAGGCGACGCTGCCGCCAAGACAGAAGCCGATGATACCCACGGGACCGACGTCCTTGACGGCATCGATCGCCGCCTGGGTGTCGCGCAGCATCGCCGCCCAATCCGGACTAGCGATGAATTTGCGCGCCTGCGCGACCTCATCCGGCGAATACCCGCATTGGAAGTTCGGCTCGCTGCGGTCGAAGATCGACGGGGCGACCGCGACATAGCCCTCGCGGGCGAGACGGTCGCATATCGAACGAATATGGTGATTGACGCCGAAAATCTCCTGAATCACGACCACCGCCGCTTTCGCCGGTGTCGCCGGATCGGCGCGATAGCCGCCCAGTTGAAAATGATCCGAGGCGGTCAATTTGATGTCGTGTCCCACGATCTACCTGTCCTTTATCACCTGAAGCCCGGCCCAATCTATGCGAAGGCATTGGGCCGCGCAAAACCACCTGTCCATCGGCACGCGATGCCGACATCGCCTTGCGGCTCCCACTTTGATCCGCCTCGCCGGGTTCTCTTTGCCCGAATATTCCGGCTTGTAAAATTATGACAAGCATACTGCCGCAACGCACAACCAAGGTTTGACGACCCCGAGCGGATTTTCGTTGCCTCACGGGAGGATCGCTAGCATTCTCTGTTCCCGGCGCCGGCCCGGTGGGCGCCGTCTCAACAAGAAAAAAATGAGTTCCGCCGTAAGCGGTTTCATACACCGGCAGGGAAAGAAGCCATGCCTAATCTCAACATCAATGGGCGGAATATGTCCGTCGAGGCGGCGAATGATACGCCGCTGCTTTGGGTCATCCGCGAGCAATTGCAGATGACCGGGACCAAGTTCGGATGCGGTGCCGGACTTTGCGGTGCCTGCACCGTTCACATCAACGGCGAGGCCGTACGCTCCTGCCAGACAGCGGTGAGCGATGCGGTCGGCAAGAAGATCACCACCATCGAAGGTCTGTCCGCCAAGGGCGATCATCCCTTGCAGAAGGCATGGATCGCCGAGCAGGTGCCGCAATGCGGCTACTGCCAGTCCGGCCAGATCATGCAGGCAGCCTCGCTGCTCGCGAAGAATTCCAACCCCACCAAGGAAGAAGTCGTCGCGCACATGGACGGCAATCTCTGCCGCTGCATGACCTATTCGCGCATCCAGAAGGCAATCATGCGCGCAGCTGCCGACATGCGCACCGCCTCCAGCACCGGAACCGAGCGGAGGGCCACATGAATTCGCACGTGAAAGTCACCCAAAGTGAGCCGGCTGATCTCAGCCGCCGCTCCTTCCTCGTCGGCTCCGCCGCCGCAGGCCTCGCGCTCGGCTATTCCGCCGTTCCCGGCATGCTCGGTGCGGATCAGGCTTTCGCCGCCGCCAGCAATTTCGATCCCAGCGTGTGGTACTCGATCGCACCCGATGGCATCGTTACCGTCACCAGCGGCAAGGCCGATATGGGCCAGCACATCGCCTCCACCATGGCGCAGATCGTCTGCGAAGAACTCGGCGCCAGCTGGAAGGATATGCGGGTTCAGCTCGCCTCCAACGATCCGAAGTACAACGACCCCGTGCTAGGGGCGCAGGTGACCGGCGGCAGCTGGAGCACCATGATGAACTTCGATGCGATGAGCCGCGCGGGCGCCGCGGGGCGTATCGCTCTGACGGAAGCCGCCGCGGCCATGCTGGGCGCACCGGCCGACAAGCTGGTCGTACGAAACTCGACGATCACGGATCCGAAGTCGAAGAAGTCGGTGTCATTCGCCGAAATCGTCAAGAGCGGCAAGGCCACCAAGACCTTCAGCGCCGACGATCTCAAGGCGATCAAGCTGAAGACCCCCGACCAGTACACCATGGTCGGCGTCTCGGTGCCGCAGCTCGACATCCCCATGAAGACCAACGGTACGGCCAAGTACGGCATCGACGTCATGCTGCCGGGCATGGTCTACGGCAAGGTGGTCACCCCGCCGGTGCGCTACGGCGCCACGGTGAAATCGGTCGACGACAGCGCCGCGAAGAAGGTGCCGGGCTTCATCCAGGCCGTCACCCTCGACGACAAGACCACAACGACGACCGGATGGGTGGTCGCGGTCGCCAAAGACTATGCCGCAGCGACCAAGGCGGCGGCGGCTCTCAAGATCACCTACGACAATGGTCCGAATGCCAAGCTGTCGAGCGAATCGATCGTGGCTGAAGCCAAGCGGCTTCAGGGCCTCGACGATTCCGGCTTCTTCTTCGTCAAGGATGGCGATACGGCCGCTGCCTTTGGTACGGCGGCCAAGGTGCTGGAGGCGGAATACACCACCAGCATCAACATCCATGCGCCGATGGAGCCGATGACGGCGGCGGCCGAGCAGAAGGGCGACATCTGGCACGTCTACACCGGCAACCAGTTCGCGACGCGCTCCGGCGCCATCGCGGCCGGCGCCGCCGGGGTCGATCCGAAGTTCGTTGTGATGCATCAGCAGTGGCTCGGCGGCGGCTTCGGCCGGCGTCTCGAGGGCGACATGCTGGTGCCGGCCGTGCAGGCGTCGAAAGCCGTCGGCAAGCCGGTCAAGATCATCTACACGCGTGAACACGACATGCAGATGGATTTCACGCGGCCGCTCACCTACCAGAAAGTGAAAGCTGGTCTGGACGGCGACGGCAAGCTGATCGCGATGAACCACGACGTGGTCGCGGCCTGGCCGACAAAACGTTGGGGCATTCCCGCCTTCCTGTCGCCTTCGGTCGACAAGAAGGGCGCGCTTGACGCGTTCACGGTGAACGGCGCGGACTTCTTCTATTCCGTGCCCAATCACAATGTCCGCGCCATCCTCAACGAGATGGCCCAGACCGCTACGCCCTCTGGCCAGCTGCGGTCGGTCGCTCCGGGATGGACCTTCTGGGCGGTCGAAAGCATGATCGACGAACTCGCCAATGCCGCGGGCAAGGATCCGGCACAATTCCGGATCGCCCTGCTCGATGGCAAGGGCGCCAACAATGGCGGCGCGCAGCGGCTGCGCAACACGCTACTGACGGCGATGGGCCTGTCCGGCTACGGCAGCACCACATTGCCGAAGGGCGAAGGTATCGGCTTGGCTTGCGTCTCCTCGCAGGAACGCGCAACGGCAAGCTGGACCTCCTGCGCGGCCCATGTTGCGGTCGCGCCCAGCGGCGAGGTCAAGGTGAAGAAGCTCACCATCGTGACCGACGTTGGCACGCAAGTGCATCCCGACAACGTGCGTGCCCAGGCTGAGGGCGCGGCGCTGTGGGGTCTGTCGATGGCGCTCTACGAAAAGGCGACGCTGAAGGACGGCGGTCTGGAACAGACCAACTTCGACAGCTACACGCCGATGCGGATGAGCCAGGCACCGGAAGTCGCCGTGCACGTCATCGCCAATGGCGATCACGCCACGGGCGTCGGCGAACCGGCGGTGACGGTGGTTGCGCCTGCGGTTGGCAACGCGATCTTCAACGCTTGCGGCGCCCGCGTGCGCTCGCTGCCGATCACCGCAGCCGCGGTCAAGGCGGGGATGAAGGCGTAAGGCCTTCTAATCGCGAAGACAGTAAAAGCCGCCGGAGAGTATCCCTCCGGCGTCTTTTTTGTTGCCGGACGGGCGATACTTCAAATTTTAGCTTCCAGAAAAGGCGCCCATTCATGATTTCTCTTAAGCCTCGGGGAATGTGTTCTCGGTTAGGTTGCGGGTAATCAAACGCCCCGATCGAGGAAGGGTCCATGTCAGCCGAAGCCCCGACGCGCCAACTGCTGCTCGCGTCCGATAATCAAGACCAAAGCCGCGAGCTGGAACGCATTCTTCAATCGGTCAGCGAGGTTCACTCCATTTCGACGGCGGACCTTCCCGACGCGCCGGCCGATCAGATCTCCGGCATCGTGGTCGATATCAATCTGCGTTCTGCCGAAAGCGTGCAGCGCGTCCGCAACAAGCTGCGGCATGAATCCTACCGCTCGATGCCGCGCCTGTTCGTTCTGTCGGATGCGCTTCACCACGGCACGATGCAGGCCTGGGCGCTTGGCGCCACCGATACGATCGCGCGCCCGTTCGACGCGGCCGGCATCCTGCAACGCATCCGCGCCGCCTTCCCCGACAGCCAGGGTTTTGACGCGACCGAACGCGGCAAGACGTTGAACCGCGGGGTCGAGGCTGCCCATGACGTGATGATCAAGATCTTCCACAAATTGCCCGCCGGCGAGCCCTTGCGTTTCAGCGACGTCGTGCAGGCCGAGAACAAGATCCTGAAGGCCATCAAGCATTCCTCCTTGAGGGAATGGCTGACGACCGTCGGCTGCCATCATGCCGACAGCTTCCGTCACTGCCTGTTCGTGACCGGCTTTGCGGTGGCCTTCGCGCAGCATCTGGGCATGCGCGAGGACGACCAGCGGCGCCTCGTGCGCGCGGCGCTGCTGCATGACGTCGGCAAGGCGTTCATCCCGACGGCAATCCTCGACAAGCCGGGCCTGCTCGACGAAACCGAGACCAACGAAATCCGCAAGCACCCGCGTCTCGGCTACGACGCGCTGGCGGCGCAGGGCGGCTACCCGCCTGAGATGCTGGACGTCGTGCTGCATCACCACGAATTTCTCGACGGCACCGGCTATCCCGAGGGCCTCAGCGCCAATGAGATCAGCGACATCGTGCGGCTGACGACGATCGTCGACATCTATGCCGCGCTGATCGAGCAGCGTCCTTATCGCGTGCCCTTCACCCATGCCAAGGCGTTCGCGACCATGGAAAAGATGGAAGGCAAGCTCGACGTGCACCTGTTGCAAGCCTTCCGGCCGGTGACGTTCGGCGCGTACTAAGGCGCTCTAGCACCTAGACGTCATTTGCGAGCGAAGCGAAGCAATCCAGTTTCAGAAAAAAGCTCTGGATTGCTTCGTCGCTATCGCTCCTCGCAATGACGGCGAAGCAGTTCGGATCAATCGGTCATATATCGGCGCCAAATGCCCCAGCGCTAATTGCGCATTGCAGCAAGAAGAGCTGCCCCTCGTCGGTGTGGGTGGTGAAACCTCGAGCGATCTGTGACAACGGATCGCAGAGGCCGAGTTTCTGCTCACCCATGCTGCAATCTCCCGTTTCCATCGAGACCAAATCTTCCTGGGCCGTTGCGTCGGCAGCGTTGTTCGTGTTGGCCATGTCCTTTGGCGCGGCCTGGATGACGACCGTTGCGCTGAAGGACATCGCGGCCGAAGTCGGCGGGTCGCGGTCCGTTCCGGCGCTCGCGACGGCACTGGCTTGGTTCGGCTCGGGCTTTGGCGGCATTCTGATGTCGCAGATCGCGAGCCGTGTCGGGACGCGCGCGACCGTAATCACCGGCTCGGTGATGATCGCGCTTGGCCTCGTCATTTCGACGTTCGGAGCGCCGTGGCCGCTGTGGGTCGGCCACGGCCTGTTCATCGGCCTCGTTGGAATTGGCGGCATCAATGCCCCCTTATACGTCTATGTCAGCCGCTGGTTCGACCGACGGCGCGGCTCGGCCTTGGCGCTGATCTCGAGCGGCAGTTATCTCGCCGGCGCGTTCTGGCCCCCGATCTTCGAACGCGCGGTCGCCAGTTTTGGCTGGCGGCAATCGATGCTGTGGTACGCGCTGGCCGAGATGCTCGTCATCGTTCCAGTTGCCGCGATCTACTTCCGCAGGCCGCCCGAATCTCCGCATCCGCTGACGTCGGCAACCGGCGCGCAGAGATCGCGCGTCCTTGGTTGGCCGCCCAATCTGGTGTTTGCGATGATGTGCTGCGCCGCCGTGCTGTGCTGCATGCCAATGGCGATGCCGCAGGGACATCTGGTCGCGTTCTGCAGCGACCTCGGCATCAGCCGCTCCGTCGGCGCGCTGATGCTGTCGGTGCTGCTCGGCACCGCCTTCATGAGCCGGCAGGTCTGGGGCGCGATCTCCGACCGGATCGGCGGTCTCAAGACCGTCCTGATCGGATCGACGTGGCAGGTCGCATCGATGACGGCCTTCCTGCTCACCCAGAACGAGGTCGGCCTTTTCACGGTCACCGCGATCTTCGGTCTCGGCTTTTCCGGGATCATCCCGGCCTATGTGCTGGCGGCGCGCGAACTGTTTCCGCCGTCGGAAGCGTCCTGGAGAATCCCGTTACTGCTCTTGTTCACCGCAGGCGGCATGGGCGCCGGGAGCTGGGTCGCGGGCCTGCTCTACGATCGTTTCGGCTATTACGCGCCGGCGTTCACGGCCGGCATCGGCCTCAACCTGCTTAATCTACTTGTCGTCGGCGTCCTGGTCGGGCGGCAACTGCGCTGGCGGCCGACGGCTGCATGAGGGCGCCGCCAGACTTGGACCCTTAGCGCACCACCGGGCGTTGAATGGCGTCAAGAGGCCGCGGCCGGGAGCGGTTTTCGAGCCGCGATTGAACAGCAGGAACGGGCCATGAGATTTTTCCCGCTTGTTTTCGTCCTTCTCGGTTTGTCTTTTCTGGTGATCGAGCCCGCATCTGCGGCGATCAAGTTCAAGCGCTTCCCGCCCTGCGCCGAGGGAACGGTGACCGTCAAAACCTGCGAATGTCACGCAGGTACTTCAGGCCGCTATCATTTTTGCCATGCCGGAAATTCGTGCGATACCGGCACCGGCAAGTGTCACAAATAGCCCAGGACGATCGCCGGGGTACGCGCGAATAGCTGCTGACGAGACCCGTAGCAAGATTAGACCAAAAGGCCCGGAAATTTAGCAACCTTCGAACGGCGAACGCGTTCTGCAGTCTCGTGGTGAGAGTGGAACCGCAAAAGCCCGAGAGAAAAAACGGGAGCGGGCAGTCTTGGAGCAGGGGGCGAAACGGAGGGTGATATGTTGCGTCCAAAGCTGGTGCTTGCCTTGTTGCTTCTCTCGATTGGCTTTGTTCTTTGTCCTCAAGGCTCTGCCAATGCCGCCAAGTATTGCATGCAGCTAAGAGGAGCGACGGCTGCGGGAGAACCTGACTGCTCGTTTTCGACGATGGATGCCTGCCGCGCGCGTGTCAGGCATCGTGGCGGTGGGCACTGCTACAGACTGCACCACTAGACGTTACAAGTATCAGGCATAGACAAGCGGCTGCGCGTCGCACAGCCGCTCGCGTTGACGTTGACCGGCGCTCTAGCTCTCGTAGGATGAAATCTCGATCAGGCTGCCGTCGGGATCGCGGCAATAGACCGAGCGCAGCGGGCCGCGGGCACCCTGCTTGGTGACCGGGCCCTCTTCGATCGCGACGCCGCACGCCTTCAGATGCGCCACCACCTCGTCCGGCGCGCTTGACGTGAGAAAGCATAGATCATCGCTGCCGGGCATTTCGTGATCGGCGGTGAACCACTCGACCTTGTCGGCACCGCGCGGCCGCACGTTGATCTTTTGCCGGCCGAACGCCAGCGACGTCCTGACCGGCTTGCCATGACCGGGATCGAACACCTTCACTTCCATGCCGAGGACCTTCCGGTACCAGTCGACCGAACGCGCCACGTCGGCGACATTGATCACGATATGATCGAGCGCATTGACCTTCATCGGCAGTCCTTTCGTCGCATTCGCCGGTCACGGCGCAGAGCTAGCCGCGCCAGATTTTGCTTGTTAAAAAGCAGATCACCTCTCGCTCAACAAGATCGAAATTCGAAGAACTTCGACGCCTCTGGGAGAACGAAATGCCGCTCCGCCGCACCGCAATGGCCTGGTTCATACTCAGCCTTTTTGCCTTTGTCCTTCCGTCAGGTCCGGTGTCCGCAGCCGATTATCCGACCCGGCCCGTACGCTTCATCGTCGGCTACCCGGCGGGCGGTTCGACCGACATCATCGCGCGCCTGATCGGCCAGCGGCTGTCGGAGCGGCTCGGCCAGCAATTCGTGGTCGAGAACAAGCCCGGCGCCGGCAACAATATCGGCACCGAGACCGTCGTGCGCGCCGACCCTGACGGCTACACGGTGCTGTTGGTGAACCCGGCCAATTTCATCAACACCTCGCTCTATGCCAACCTCAACTTCAATTTCGTCCAGGATATCGCGCCGGTCGCGAGCTTCCTTCGCGTGCCCAACGTGATGACGGTGGCGAATGAGGTGCCGGCCAGGACGGTGGCGGAATTCATCGCCTATGTGAAAGCCAATCCCGGCAAGGTGAACCTCGCATCATCTGGCAACGGCACGTCGGTGCATCTGTCCGGTGAGATGTTCATGGCGATGACGGGCGCGAAGATGCTGCATGTCGCCTACAAGGGCGCAGCTCCCGCCACGACTGACCTGTTGGGCAACCGCGTCCAGGTGATGTTCGACAACATGCCCTCGATCATCGGGCACATCCGCGGCGGCAAGCTGCGCGCGCTCGCCGTGACCACGGCAGAGCGATCGCCTGAACTGCCTGACGTGCCGACCGTTGCCGAGACCGTTCCCGGCTATGAAGCGAGTGCGTTGTTCGGGATGGGCGCGCCGGCCAAGACGCCGCCGGAAATCATCGCCAGGCTCAATCACGAGATCAACGAGGTGCTGGCGGAGCCCGAAGTCAAAAAGCGTCTGACTGAACTTGGCGGCGCGCCGCTGATCGCGTCACCCAAGGAGTTCGGCGACATGATCAAGGCCGAGACCGAGAAGTGGGGAAAGGTCGTCAAGTCCGCCGATATCAAGATCGAATGAGCCCGACGTCTCGTCTGGCAAGACTCCAAAACGCAAATGCCCGGCGCAAGGCCGGGCATGACGCGGTTGATCGCTGGCGCGCTATGTCAGGTGCCGTTCGCCGGGGCCGTTGCGGCCGCTTCCACGGGCTTCGCCGTCTCCGCCACCGGCGTTGCCGACGGCTCGGGATCGAAACCGAACAGCTCGACCAGGAACTTGTAATATTTCGGCATCTTCTCTTTCAAAGCCGCACGGGTCTTCGGCTCGGAAAGGGCTCCTTTGCCGGCCAGGAACACGCTCGCGGTCACCGCGAAGAACTCGTGCGCGTTCGTCATCACGTATTCGTCCTTGGGGAAGGCGTTCGTGCTCACGGCTTTGGCGTACATCGCCTTGATGCCGAGGTTATCGAAACCGCTGCCCATCAGCTTGTGGTGATAGGCATGCAGCAGCTCGTGCAGCATGACCGGGTCTTCGGCGTGTTTCAGCATGATCGGGCGGAACCTGATGACGCCGGTGCCGGCGTCAGCCGCCAGGTCAACGAAATTCGGGTTGCTCCAGCTCATGGTCTTGGGGTCCCAAACCGTAAAGGTGTGGTCGCGCGCCGACGTTTCCTGACGTATCGAACTATAGCAGGCGATCGGCGGTCCGAAGTCGGTGCAGCCCATCTCGCTGGCGATGATCGGCACCGTGTGGAAGAACTGCATCACCTTCGGGCTAAGGCCGGAGTCCTCGACGATATCGAGCTGCTTCTTCAGAAGCCCGACAATCTCCTCCTTGTCCTTGCGGTCGACGTATTCGGACATATCGTAGATGTAGCCGCGATAGGTCTCGAAACCCGGAGGCACTGCTTCAGCCGCCGGATCGACCTGGATGACCCTGGGGCCTGCGCCCGCAAAGCTCGAGGCGAATGAAAGCATCAACACAATAGACGAAGTCAGAATCAGCCCGCGCATGGTTTTCCCCGCTTTATTGCTATTTCGCGATCAATGAAGGCCGTGGCCCCACCGTATTCAGCGCGCATCATACAAACCCGAACTTGCAACGCCGTTTCGCCGTTCGGCCCAAGTTTCAGCGAGAAATTTCGTCGGCGTTAACTATGCGCGCCCCGCCACAGCGTCCAATGAACAGACCCCCGCCTGCGCGCGCGAGCGGGGGGACACGCGGCAAGCAAGCGGGGGTCTGTTTCCGGACGCATCTTGCGGGAACGACGCGCCAGAAATTATTTGAGCGAACTGTTGATCGAAGAGAACCTGGTATTGAGCTTCCCGCCCAATCCATTCACAGCCGCAATGATCGCAAGCGAAGTACCAGCCGAAATCGGGCCATATTCGATGGCCGTGTCGGCGGTTTCGTCTTTCAAAAATTCGAGGATGATTTTCACGCCGGGCCCCGCTTTCTGTCCAAACGAACCGTTCTGGATAGATAACGTGCGGGCTTCTCTCGCAGCGCTGGAGCGAGACATAACGCTAAGCTTTTACGGAAATGCTAAGCAACAAGGTTAAGAGACCTATAACGGCGGCGCGTCGCGAATCTCGACCCGGATCGGCGTCGGATTGAAGCCGTTGCAGGGATTGTTCACCTGCGGGCAGTTCGAGATCACGAACAGCACGTCCATTTCCGCCGTCACGTCGACATGGTTGCCCGCTGCGGAAATGCCGTCGACCACGGTGAAATTTCCGGTGGGATCGATCGGCACGTTCATGAAGAAATTCAGGTTCGAGACGATGTCGCGCTTGGTGAGCCCATGCCTTGAAAGCTCGATGATGAAATTCTCGCGGCAGGCGTGCTGATACTTGGTCGCCTCGCCAAAGCGAACGGCGTTGCTTTCGCAAGAGCAGCAGCCCGCCGACGTATCGTGCCGGCCGCAACTGTCGGCGGTGATCGCTGCCATCACCCGGCCCTTGTTGGACATCAGCCGCGTGCCAAGCTCGATATAGGCGGAACCCTGGACACGCAGCGTGTCCTGCGAGCTGTAGCGCTCGGCGGGATCGTCGGCGCAGTAGAGCAGCGCATCGACCGCCTGTTGGCCCTCGCTGTCGATGATCCGCAGTGTCTGCCCCTTCTTAAGGACACGCGACCACGGCCGTTCCGCGGGAATGTCGAAGGCGTAGATCAAATTCGCAACCGCTGCGTCGTCGGTCATGTCAGATCTCCTTCAGGCGTAGAGCCGATCCGTAAAGGCGAAAGCGCGCATGGCCTCAGGCGAGGCGGTTCGGCACAGATCGTCTGATCGCGCGGCCGGCGTGCGATGCTTGATCAGCGTGACGGCGCCGCCCGCCGACGGCGACGGATTGAGCGCGTGCGCGCAATTCGACGCGGCCACGATCAGGTTCATCTCGGCGCGAAGGTCAACGAAATCCCCTGCCCGCTTGCGGCCTTCTTTCCAGAGGAAGCGTCCGGCTCCGTCGAGCGCGACCGGCGCGAAGAAGGTGATGCAGGGGGGGATGTCTCGCACGCCGAGGCCAGCCTTGGAGACGGCGGCGAGGAAATTCTCCTGCGTGTTGCGGCCGCTGGCGCCTGTTGTCGCGAGAACGGAAGCCGGCGTCGAACCGCCGACCAGAAGATCGTGCGCGCCACAGGTGTCTTCGATCACCGAGAACACCACGCGCCCCATGTCGGACAGGATCACGCGGCCCTTCGAGATCGCGGCGCTCCATTGCACCTTGATGGTATCGGCGCAATTGATCCGCTCGGACGGATCCTCCTCGCGCCAGGCGAGCAGCGAGACGCTGGCGTGACCTCTGTTGTCGACGATCCGCAAGCCTTCGCCCCGCTTCAGCAGCAAGGTCGTGTACCAGCCAGCCGGCACCGTCTCGCGATGTATCACGGCGTCAGGCGCAATCGGCGCACCATCCAGGGCCGTCGGCTGAGGCAAACCCTTTGGCGTCTGATCCTGGCCCGCGGCGCGAAGCTCTTCGTAGCGCCGGCGATTTTCGGCAATCTGTTGCGCCGTCTGCGCCATCGTTCAACTCCTGTCCGCGATTGTAAAATGAGCTTCGACCGGCTTTCCCGCCTTGCCGTTGATCGGCAGAATGTCTTGCGGGCAGGCCGAAAAGGCGATGACGAGATCCATCTCTGCGCGCAGGCGAACGTAACCGCCCGGTATGGGCCGCGGCGGTGCGGCGAATGCCAGCGTGCCGTCGCCGCCCCACGGGATGTTCATGAACAGATTAAGCGGGCTCGGCACTTCGCCCGGCGTCAGGCCAAGCTCGGCCATGCCGGCAAAGAGATTATCTGCGCAATTGTCGTGGTGTCCTTCGACGCCCAAGAAGGCGTAGCGATAGCGATCACAGGCGGCGATCAGCGTGTCATGCACGCCGCCGGACGTATCTTCCACGAAAGTGAGGATCGGCCGGCGCCTGTTGGTTCGCAGCACGTCGTCCGGCTTCGGGACGAGATGCAGACTATGGGCGCGGGTGTGTTCATTCGACATGAACTCGGAAATATCCGCGCGATTGAAGGCCCAGGTATCGACGACCTGCTCGCCATGCGTGTTGATGACGGTCACGATCTGCCCTGCCGCGACAAAGGCCGCCTTGCCGCGCCGCGCTGGAATCTCGATCAGGTTGTTCATCGCTCCGCTCATGGCCTGAACGCAATCAAGTCGATCTCGACAATGCCGCCGCGCGCCAGCGCGGTGACGCCGACTGTCGTGCGGCCCGGCCGCCGGCCGTCGGCAAAATGGCTCGAGAAGATCGCGTTCATCGGCGCGTAGTCGCGATTGAAATCGGTGAGATAGATGCGGGCAAACACGACATTGGCGAAGGTCATGCGGCATCCCCTGAGCACGCGCGCCAGATTGTCCATCACCTTGCGCGTCTGCGCCTCGATGCCCTGCGGGATCGGAACCTTGTCGTCGTCGGGATCGGTGGCGAGCTGGCCGGTGACAAAAACGAAAGGCCCCGCTTCGACGGCGTGGCTATACGGCGTGACCGGCTTTGGCGCGTCCGCGAGCAGGTGAAAGATCGGGTCCATGACAAACTCCCTTGGCGAACTCCCGTTGAAGGCTTCTTGTTCAGCGCCGGTTGCTTGCGGCCTCACCGGCGTAACGCTGGATGAACTGACGCGCGCGATCGGTTTCGGGATTGGAGAAAAACTGCTCCGGTGCGCTAGTTTCGACCACGCGCCCGCGATCGAGGAACAGAATTCGCGTCGCGGCCTCGCGCGCAAATCCCATTTCGTGGGTCACGATCACCATGGTCATGCCTTCGCGGGCGAGCTCGCGCATCACGACCAAGACTTCGCCGACGAGTTCGGGATCGAGCGCGCTGGTCGGCTCGTCGAACAGCAGCAGGTCCGGCTTCATCGCCAGCGCCCGCGCAATGCCGACGCGCTGTTTCTGACCACCCGACAGTTTGGACGGAAACACATCGCGTTTGTCAGAGAGACCGACCTTGGCGAGTAGCGCGAGTGCTTCCTCGCGCACCTCGGCCTTGGGCCGCTTCTGCACCTGGACCGGCGCCTCCATCAGGTTTTGCAGCACCGTCAGGTGCGGCCAGAGTGCAAAATGCTGGAACACCATGCCGATATGGGTACGGGTTTGCGACAACTCGCGGTCACCCATGACGACGCCACTGCCGGAGATACCGACCTCCTTGCCGTTCAGGTAGATCTGGCCGGCATCGGGGCGCTCGAGCCAGTTGATACATCGTAGCAGTGTCGACTTGCCCGAGCCGGACGGGCCGAGGACACAGACCGTCTCGCCCTTTTGCACCTGGAACGAGATGTCGCGCAGCACTTCGAGATCGCCGAAGCGCTTGGAAATGCCGACCACGTCGAGAACTTTTGTGACGTCTCTCATCGCGGTCCTTAACGCCTCGATGCTGCCATGCGATCGATCGTGGTGACGGCCGCCTCGATCACGAGGCACAAGCCCCAATAGAGAAACACCGCCGTGATGAAGGCCGCGAACGGAACATAATGCCGCGACTGGATCGAGGCCGCGGCGTGAGTGAGCTCAGGCAGCGCGATGATGGTGAGAAAGGCGCTGTCCTTGACGATCTGGATCATCTGGTTGCCGATCACGGGCCCCGCCGCGAGTAGCAGCGGCGGCAGAACGATGCGGCGAAACAGCGCGAGACTGGAAAAGCCGAAGGCAACACCCGCTTCGATCGGCTCGCGCGGCTGCGCCGCCCAGGCCCCGCGCAAGATTTCCGCCATGTAAGCGGCGTTGTAGATCGTCAGCGCGACGAGCCCGGAGGTCCAGTTGTCGAGCCGCAGGCCCAGCGACGGAAGCCCGTAATAGACGATGTAGGCGAACAGCAGGAACGGCACGCAGCGCATGCCGTCGACAAAGCTGCGCACGATCCAGGCCAGCCACGGCCGTTTCGACATCAACGCCGGCGTCAGGATGAAGCCGATCAACAGCGCAGCGACCGCCGACAATAGCGACAGGATCGTGGTGTTGGCCAGTCCGCTCAAGAGCAGCGAACGCTCGCCCCAGACGATGCCGAAATCGTGGATCATGCCGCGGCCTCCATCCGCACCTGACGCCGCTCGATCCAGCGCTGCAGCGAGACCAGCGCGAACACGATCGGCGCGTAGAGCGCGATCGCGACAAGAAACGGCGGCAACGGATCGTAGGTCTCGGCGCCGATCCGCACCGCGGCGCGCGTGATATCGACGACGCCGACGACCGCAAGCACCGGCGTCACCTTGATCAGCAGCGACATCTCGTTGACGAGGCCGGGAAGGCTGACGCGGACGATCTGCGGCAGCACGATGCGACGAAACCGCAGCAGCGCGTTCATGCCGACCGACTGCGCCGCCTCATACTGATCCCTGGGAAAATTCATCAGCGAGGCGCGCCAGACTTCGCAATTGAACGCGGCGGTGTTCATGACCAGCGCCAGGATCGCCGCCGAGATCGGGTCGATCGCGATCCCGATATTGGGGAGTGCGAAGAACAACAGCAGCAGCAAGGTGACGAGCGGCGTTGCACGCAGGATGCTGACATAGAGGGCGACCACCCGCGCCGCTATCGGCACATCGGCCCAGCGCACGATCGCAAGAAGAAGGCCGACCGGTGCGCCGATCAGGATGCCGGCAAATGACAGCGACACTGTCACGCCGGCACCGCGAAGGATAGCCAGCAGGTCGGCCCCGCTCATGACCGGTCACCGGGCGCTCTGGTCAGAACTCGGGATCCCATTGCATCGGCAGGTTCGGAAACGCCTCGCCGAACCACTTCTTCTGCAACTCGGCAAAGCGCCCGTTTTCCTTTTCCTTGGCGATGAAGCCGTTCAGAAAATTGAGCAGTTCGGTGTTGCCCTTCGCCACGGCCCAGGCCGGGAAGGATTTGCCCGAGACCGCCTGACCCAACTCGAACACGCCGGGCTTTTCGGCGACCAGCGTCTGCAGGTTGATCACGGTGTTGACGACGTAATCGACGCGGCCGAGCGCGAGGTCTTGATACGCCTCGGGATAGGAGGTGTACTCGACGACCTTGCCGAGCTTGCCGCCTTCCTTCTCCAGCATGGTGCCGAGTTCAGGCAGCCGCGCCAGCAGCGCGCTGCCGGCCTGCACGCCCACCGTCTTGCCGTTCAGGTCCTTGATCGAGGAGATGCTCTTGTCGTCCTTGCGCTTCAGATAATAATGAGTGGCGTCGGCAATCGGGCTGGTGAAGTCGAGCGATTGCTTTCTTTCCTTGGTGATGATCGCCGCCGTGATCGCAGCATCGTATTTTCCGGTGCTGACGCCGGCGAGAATGCCGGTCCACGGCAGGATCTGCTGCTTGATCTCGAACGGCGCGTATTTTTTCAGATCTTCGATCAGCTCGTTGTCGAAGCCGACAGCCTTGCCGTCCTTGACGAACTCGAAGGGGCGGAAGTCGTCTTCGGTCGCGACGATCAACCCACGCTGCTTGATTTCCTCGAGGCTTGCCGCTTTCGATACGCCGGCCAGGAGCGGCAGCAGCAGCAAGGCGGCGGCCAGGCCCAAGGTGAGACGCCTGGAGATCGGATCGTAAGTCAGTGAGGCGGTCGTCATGAAGAGACTCCTTTTCTAAAGATCAATCGAACTTGAAGCCGTGCCGTCGCAGATAAGGTGGAAACGCCGCGCCTTCGGCCTTTGCCGCCTGACGGGCCTTGTCCTCCGACCAGCCGTAGAAGCTCGCCTCGCCGAACTCGGCGGTGGATCGCTGCTGGTCCTTTGGGATGGCGTGACGCGCGTGCCGGCGCTGGTCGTAGTCGTCGATCGCAGCCGCGAGCTTGCCATCGTCGTAGCGATCGGAATGCGTGGTCACCTCGCGCGGCAGGCGAAGGCTGACGAATCCCTCGGCCGAGGGATAACCGAGACAAAGCCCGGCGACGGGAAACACCAGGTCCGGGAGGCCGAGGATTTCGGCCACCTTGTCGGCCTCGTTGCGGATCACGCTGATCGGACAGACCCCGAGCCCGCTCGACTCCGCGCACAGGATCATGGTCTGCATCGCCAGCGCCGCATCGATGCTGGCGTTGAAGAAACCTTCCAGCGTGCCGTTTTCGACCGGCTTGCCGCGCAGCTCGCCGATGCGATGCAATCGCCGGGCGTCGCCGAGGAATACGAAGAAGACAGGCGCATTGCCGATCCAGGGCATGCTCGGAAACAGGGCGCCGATCGCCGCGCGCTTTTGCGGATCGCGAAGGCGCAGGGTCGAGGCCTGCTGAAAGTCCGATTTTGCGGAAGCGCTGAGCGCGCAGGCGGTGAGAAGATCCAGCAGTTCTTCGCTGGGGAGCTTGTCGCTGTAACGCCGCACCGTCTTGCGCGACAGAACGCGGCGGATCAGGTCGTTGTCCTCAGCGCCCTCGCATGAGGGGCCACCATCGCCGAAGCGATAGGCGAGCATGTCTGCGATATCAGGCATCGGCTCGCCTCCCTTTAGCCACAGGAACTTCGATTGGACGGCGCCAGCCACCAACCGATGGCGAATTAAGGAGCAAGGGACATGCCAAGCCGCAGCCGGCGAGCAGATTAAAACCGGGAGATATCCGCTCAAATCGGGCGGATCGCGCCAAGTATCTCAGTCTTTCAGGGATTCTTATCCGGCAGTGATGCTGTCATATCTCTCGAAAATGCGAAGTGTGCTTCGCAATTGCATGCAGCGGGCGTCATTCTCGAAAGCCGACCGACTTCGATCGGCGGCTTTTCAGGCAGGTTGCACAGATTCTAGCCGCTCGCTTCGCCGCACTGGGGCATCATCCCGGAACTGTTGCGGTGCCGCCTTGCGTTGCGCGCGTGGCCACAACCTTTTGCATCATCGCGATAAACCGCTTCTGGTCGGCCTTGCTCAGACCTTCGAGCGTCTCATGATGCGCCGCACGCGCCGACGCCTCGATCCGGTGCAGCAAGCGTTCCCCGGATTTCGTCAACCGGCACATCTGCGCTCGGCGATCCCTGCTGTGCACGGTGCGTTCGATAAATTTGCGGGATTGCAAGCGCTTAAGCGCACCTGTCGTGGTGGTGCGATCGAGCATCACTTCGGCCGCCAGCGTCGTCTGGTCGGCGGTTCCGCATCGCGCCAGTGCGGTCAGGAGGCTGTATTGCAGCGGCGTGATGTCGAAAGCGGCGCACTTCTCCTGAAACAAGGCGACATGGATCTGGTGCAGCCGGCGGATCAGATATCCCGGACGCTTCTCCAACGGCCAGGTGCTTCCACGCTGCCGCATCGTTTTGCCGGTCATGCCGTTCTATCCTCGCTTTCGCTGCACCGATTTGATGCAATCCGATCTGCCGTCCATGGCACGATTGTTGCTGCCCCAAATACGAAGTGTACTTCGCATTCGCCCGGTCCTATAATTTGCAACGAATTGACCGCCCGTAAGAGGAGATCAGCCATGTCCGTCAATACCAGCTTTGACCTGTTGTTGCGCGGGGGCCGCGTGATCGATCCGGCCGCAGGCATCGACGGCCTGAAAGACGTGGCGATCCGGGGCGGCAAGGTTGCCGCCGTTCAATCCGATATCCTCCCGGCCAGCGCAAGGGAAGTCATTGACGTCAACGGCAAGATCGTCCTGCCCGGCCTGATCGATACCCACGCCCATGTCTATCAATACGTCACCGGCCGCTTCGGCGTGAATGCCGACATGGTGGGCGTGCAATCCGGCGTGACGACGCTGGTGGATCAGGGCGGGCCGTCCTGCATGACGCTGCCGGGTTTCCGGCATTTCATCGTCGGACAAGCCAAGTCGCGCACCTTGGCCTTCCTGTCGGCCTATCTGGTCGGAGGTCTGGAAGGCCATTATTACCCCAACCTCTATAGCCCGGATTGCGTCGACATCGACGCCACCGTGAAGGCGGCCAAAGCCAATCGCGACATCGTTCGCGGCATCAAAGCGCATGCCGAGATCGGCGGCTTCGCGCGCTGGGGCATTCGCGTGATTGAAATGGCGGCCGAGATCGGACGCCGCGCCGATCTTCCGGTCTATGTGCATTTCGGCCAGCTCTGGGGCCTGCCGGCGAGCGGCACCAACGGCGAAGACGTCGATACGATTCTGGAGCGCGTGATTCCGCTGCTGCGCAACGGCGACGTCCTTGCCCATCCCTTCACGCGTCATCCCGGCGGCTTCGTCAACCGGAAAGGCGAGGTGCATCCGGTGATCCAGGCCGCGCTCGACAAGGGGCTGAAGGTCGACGTCGGCCATGGCAGCCATTTCTCCTATCGGCTCGCCCGCAAGGCGATCGACGCCGGCATCATCCCGACCACGCTGGGCGCCGACATTCATGGTTATAACACGCATGTTCCGGCGCCTGCCGGCACGCCGGACGAGCATGCCGACGACGAAAACCACCCCTTTGCGAGCCAGGCCAAGTTCAGCCTGGTGCAGGCCATGAGCTCGATGATGGCGCTGGGGCTTACGCTCGAACAGGTGGTGCCGATGGTCACTTCGCATCCGGCGGAAATGCTTGGCCTTGCCGGCGAGATCGGCACGCTGCGTTCCGGCGTCGAAGCCGACGTCACCGTGCTCGACCAAAAGCCAGGCCGCTACATCCTGCGCGACAACGAAAAGACCGAAGTGGTCGCCGACAGCCTGTTGCAGCCGGCGTTCTGCTTGCGGGCGGGCGTCCGTTATGATGCCATCGCTCCGATCCTGCCGCGCGCGGTGGCCGCTTAGCCGCTCGCGGCTAACAGAACGGCAACGGGGATGGCAGCCGTCGAACGCGAGCCCGCATCTGCTTCAGGTCGCGAAGCGCCTCAAGGCGTTGGCGCACGGCTCACGCGCAAGGAAGACGACCGCTTCCTGCGCGGCCGCGGCCAGTTCGTCGCCGATATCCGCCTTCCAGGCCTTCAGGACGTGGCGTTCGTTCGCAGCCCGCTGGCGCATGCGCGCATCAAGGCCATCCACATTCCCGAGCGCTATCGCGAGGTTGTCTTCACCGCCGACGACCTCACCGATGTGAAGCCGATCCGCGCGGTGTCGGGCCTGCCCGGCTTCAAGATCTCAGAACAGCCCGTGCTCGCAACCGGCAAAGTTAGACACGTCGGCGAGCTGGTGGCGATGTGCGTGGCGGCGACGCGCGCCGAAGCGGAAGACATTGCCGCTGCCGTCACGCTCGATCTCGAGCCGTTGCCCGCCGTGTATGACATGCTTAAAGCGCGCGAGGCCGGCAGCGCACTGGTGCACGAGCACTGGGGCGACAACGTCTTTCTCGAAAGCGTCTATGAGGTCGACATCGCGCAGGCGTTCGACGCGCCCATAAAGGTCAGCCACGAAATCTCAACCGCGCGCCAGTGCATGGCACCGCTCGAAGGCCGCGGCGTCGTTGCCACCTTCGATCACCGGCTTGATCAACTCACGCTTTATACCGGCGCGCAGATGCCCCACATCGTGCGCAACGGGCTCTCCGATACGCTTGGCATCGAACAGGGTCGCATTCGCATCGTCTCGCCCGATATCGGCGGCGGATTTGGCTACAAGGGAATCCTGCTGCCCGAAGAGGTCTGTCTCTCCTGGCTTGCTCTCTATAAGGGGCTCACCGTCCGCTGGATCGAGGACCGGCGCGAGCATTTGAGCGCCAGCGCCAATTGCCGCGAGCACCATTACAAGATCACCGTCTACGCCGATCGCGACGGCAGGCTGCGCGGTATCGACTGCGAGGCGACCGTCGATTCCGGCGCCTACTCGTCGTACCCGTTTTCGGCGTGCCTCGAGGCCGCGCAGGTCGCAAGCATCCTTCCCGGCCCCTATCGCATGCCGGCCTATCGTTGCCGAACCTATTCGGCGGCCACCAACAAGTGTCCGATTTTGCCCTATCGCGGCGTGGCGCGAACCGGCGTCTGCTTTGCGCTGGAACTCATGCTGGATGCGGTTGCCGCAGAGGCAGGGCTCGAACCCTACGAGGTGCGCTTGCGCAATCTCGTCGGCCCCGACGAGATGCCGTTCGAGAACATCACCAAAAAACATTTCGACAGCGGCGATTATCCGCAAGCGATGCGGCGCGTGCTTGCGGCAGTCGATGTCGCCGCGATCCGCGCGCGGCAGAAGAGCAAAGAGCCGGATGGTCGGCTGATCGGTTTTGGGCTTTCGGTCTATTGCGAACAGGCCGCCCACGGCACGTCCGTCTATGCCGGTTGGGGCATTCCGATGGTGCCTGGCCACGAGCAGGCAACCGCGCGCATGACGCCTGACGGGGGGCTTGAACTGCGCGTCGGCGTGCAGTCGCACGGCCAAAGCATGGAGACGACGCTGGCGCAGGTCGCGCATGAAATTCTCGGCATCGACACCGCGAAAATCCGCGTCATCCACGGTGACACCGCGATGACGCCCTATTCGACCGGAACCTGGGGCTCGCGCTCGGCTGTGATGGCCGGCGGCGCGGTCGCCACCGCCTGCGAGATCATCGCCGAACGCGCGAGGCGCATCGGCGCTAAGCTGCTGCAACTCGATCCTTCATCCGTCACCCTGCGCGGCGGCCGCGTCTGCGGCCCGAACAGCAGCATCGGCCTGCCCGAGATCGCGCACACCTGGTACCGGCGACCGCAGGATTTGCCGCCCGATGTCGATCCCGGTGGGCTGGAAGCGACCGGCGGCTACAAGCCGCAGCGCGACAGCGGCACTTTCAGTTATGCGGTGCATGCGGTGACGGTCGCGGTCGATCCTGATCTCGGCGATATCGAACTGCTCGATTACGTCATCGTCGAAGACGGCGGCGTGCTGCTCAATCCGATGGTGGTCGACGGCCAGATTTTTGGCGGCCTCGCGCAAGGCATCGGCACGGCGCTCTACGAGGAAATGCCGTTCGATGCGGCCGGCCAGCCGCTCGCCACCACGCTCGCGGATTATTTGCTTCCGGGACCAACCGAGGTCCCCGAGCCGCGCGTCGATCATATGGAGACGCCCTCGCCTTACACCATGTTCGGCGTGAAAGGCATCGGCGAAGGCGGCGCCATCGCGCCGCCAGCGGCGATCGCGAACGCCGTCAACGACGCGCTGCGGCCGCTCGGCGTCAAGCTCTTGCATTCGCCGGTCTCGCCGCGCCGGCTTGTCGAGGCCGTGCTTGAGGCGCGCGGATCGAAAGGCGAAGCCGCATGAAAGCCGCGCCCTTTAGCTACGAGCGGCCATCGGGCCTGAACGCGGCGCTCACTCTGATGGCCGAGGTACAAGGATCGGCGAAGATCATCGCCGGCGGCCAGTCGCTTGGGCCAATGCTGAACCTTCGCCTGGTTCAGCCGGACACGATCATCGATATTTCCGCGCTTGCCGAACTCAAGCGCGCCGAACGCGAAGGCGATGAGCTCGTGATCGGCGCCTGCGTGACGCATGGCGATATCGAGGACGGACGCATTCCCGACGTCACGCGCGGCGCGATGCAGCGCGTCGCAAGTAACATCGCCTATCGCGCCGTGCGCAACCGCGGCACCATCGGCGGTTCGCTCTCTCACGCCGATCCAGCGGCGGACTGGATCTCGGCCTTGCCGGCGCTCGGCGCCAAAATCCGCCTGCGCAATCCCGCCGGACAACGCGACGTCGCGGCGGAAGATTTCATGACTGGTGCGCTGGAATCGGCGCTCGCGGCAGACGAACTGGTGGAGTCCGTGCGTGTTCCCGCCATGCGCGCTTCGGCGCGCTGGGGATACGCCAAGGCCTGCCGCAAGCCGGGCGAATTTGCGCATGCCATCGCCGCCGTGCTGATCGATCCCGAAGCTGCAAGCGCGCGCGTTGTCATCGGCGCGATCGACGCACCTCCGATCGTTTTGCGTGAAGCCTTGCCACTGTTCGGCGGCAAGATCACCGGCGATTTCCTCCGGGAGTTCGACGTGGACGCGGCCGACACTCTGCTGCTGAAAGCTGGCATGACCGATGCGGCCGACCGGCACATTCACGTCGCAACCCTGCGCCGGGCCATCGCGGAGGCTGCGGCGTGACGACCGTCAGCCTCACTGTCAATGGTCGCGCGGTCGACAGGCCGGTCCATCCGCGCACCCATCTGGCGGATTTCTTGCGCGAGCAGCTCGATCTGACGGGAACGCATCTTGGCTGCGAACACGGGGTGTGCGGCGCGTGTACGCTGCTGGTCGACGGCATGCCCGCGCGCTCATGCATCACCTTTGCAGCGGCTTGCGATGGTGCGTACGTCACCACGATCGAAGGCCTTGATGACGACGAGATCGCCGCCGAACTGCGCGCGGCTTTCAGTCGTGAGCACGCGCTGCAATGCGGCTATTGCACGCCGGGCATGCTGATTTCCGCGCGAGATCTGGTGCTGCGCCTTGAGACATCCGACGAGCGCGCCATTCGCGTCGGCATGAGCGGCAATCTGTGCCGCTGCACCGGCTATGTCGGCATCGTGCGCGCGATACGTTCCGTGATCGATGCGCGGCGGGCTCGCGGCATTGCGCCTGTCCCGGGTGCGGGACGCCGCGAACTCGGCCCCGTCGGTTCCGGCAACGGCGCGCCGTCTACATCAAGTGGCGCTGCGCGGCCGGTAGTCCCAGCCGCTCCGGAGCAACCGAAGGACGGCGCCGCGTTGCCGATTCCGGATTTCACCCCCGACAAGAATCTTGATGAAGCCTTCACGGTCGCCTTTCCGCCCGAGAAAGTTTTCACCCTGTTCGGCGACCTCAAGCGCGTCGCGACCTGCCTTCCCGGCGCGACGCTGACAGCCGCTCCCTCGCCCGATCGCGCCGAAGGCCTGATCAGCGTCAAGCTCGGCCCGATCGCAGCGAGTTTCCGTGGCGCGGTCCGGATCGAGCGAGATCCGTCGACGCTCTCCGGCCGGATCATCGGCATCGGCAACGACCAGCGCAGCCGTTCGACCACGCAAGGCGACATCTGCTATCGCCTGCGGCCGCTCGACGGCGGCGCTTCGACGCGCGTCGAGCTTTCGATCGGTTACAGCTTGCGCGGTTTTCTCGCCCAGGTCGCGCGCGAAGGCCTGGTGCGCGACCTCGCCAAACGGCTGACGGCGGAATTTGCTGGCAATCTCGGCGCAAGCCTGTCCGGCGCGGCACTTGCACGACCGAAACAACTCAATGGCCTTGCGCTCGCCTTTGACATTTTGAAGACCGCGCTGTCGAAAGCTCTCAGGCGAGATCCGCGCTCCTAGGAGAGCCGGTCTGCGGCAACGAGACGTTGATGCCGCGAGGACACCGACGCTAAACTCGAAACCGATCCGAATGAAGATCGTCGCGGGACAATTCGCGGCTTAAGAACACGATCGGGAGAAACGGCCATGATGGAAGGCTTCAAGAAAGAAACGCTGCATGTGAACGGCGTCGACATCGTACTGCGCCACGGCGGCGAAGGGCCGCCGCTGCTTTTGATGCATGGCAATCCCTTCACGCATCTATCCTGGAATCGTGTCGCGCCCGCGCTTGCCAGGCGTTTCACGGTCGTGACGCCGGATCTCCGCGGTTACGGCGACAGCTCCAAACCCGATGGCGGCCAGGATCACTATGCTTACTCGTTCCGCGAGATGGGCAAGGACATGGTCGAGGTGATGAGCAAACTGGGCTTTGCGACGTTTTCAGCCGCCGGCCATGATCGCGGCGCGCGAGTGTTGCACCGCATGTGTCTCGACCATCCCGAGAAGATCAAAAAAGCGTGCTTCGTCGACATGCTTCCGCAACATCACCTGCTCAACAACGTGACGTTCAACTGGGGCAAATTCTCCTGGCACTGGTTCTTCATGATTCAGCCGACGCCCTATCCGGAGACGATGATCAGTAACGATGCGGAATTCTTTCTCCGCAAGAAACTGTCGAAGACCGATCAGGGAACGAGCTTCTTCGTGCCCGAGGCGCTCAATGAATATATTCGCTGCATCAAGAACCCGCGAACCGTCTATGCGATGTGCGAAGACTATCGCGCAACTGTGTCCTGCGACTTCGAGATGGATACCGCCGATTTCAATGCCGGCAAGCGCGTGACCTGCCCGACCTTCCTGCTCTGGGGCGCCACCGGCGGCGTCGGGCGCAATCACAACGCCAAAGACGTCTGGTCGAAATATGCCACCAACATTACCGGCACGCTGGCTGCGCCGGCCGGACATTATGTGCAGGAAGAAGCCCCGAAAGAGACCTTGCAAGCCATGCTGGGATTCTTTGCCGATTGAAATCAGCGAGAACAATCGTATAACCGAGGGGCAACCAGGAGCTCTTTCGATGGCCATAGCCCGTTCCCTTCCCGTCGCGCTGCCGCCCGCAATCCCGGTACGCGAGATTTTGCCTTGGGCGATCTTCAGCGGCCTGCTGCTTCTGCTCGGCCTCTATTTCGTCGGCGTCGAGGAAGGGGCGCTTGCCATTTTCAACGGCGCGTACGTGCATGAGTTTTTGCACGATGGACGCCATCTGCTCGGCTTCCCCTGTCACTAACGCCGCTCGATGACGGGAAAACTGCTCGTCTGGGGCATGCTGCTCGGCCTGGTAGCTGGGCTACTTTCCTTCGGCTTCCTCAAAATTGCGGGTGAGCCTTCAGTTGATCGCGCCATCGCCTTTGAAACTGCGATGGAGCAGGCCAAGGCGGATGAGGCCAAGGCCAAGGGTCTGCCGGCACCTGCCGAATATCCGGAACTTGTCAGCCGCCGTGTTCAGGCGGGACTTGGACTGTTGACTGCCGTCGCCGTCTACTCGACGGCTTTCGGCGGATTGTTTTCGCTGGCCTTTGCGCTCACCTACCGCCGCATGGGCAATTTTAGCGCGCGCGCAACCTCGGCCCTGCTCGCGGCCGCCGGCTTCGTCAGCATCTACCTCGTGCCGATCCTGAAATATCCGCCCAATCCGCCGTCCGTTGGACTTGCCGAGACGATCGACATGCGGACCAGTCTCTATTTCGCGATGATCCTGATTTCGCTTGCCGCGGTGGTTGCCGCGGGCATGCTGCGGCTTCGGCTCAATCCGCGCTTCGGCAACTGGAATGCGGCGCTGATCGCAGCTGGCGCCTACGTCATCATCGTGACTGCCGTCGCGATGGCGCTGCCCGACGTCAACGAGGTGCCGGAAGGTTTTCCCGCCGCCGTGCTTTGGCAATTCCGCATCGCCTCGCTGGGCGGACAAGCCATCCTGTGGGGCGCGCTTGGGCTCATGTTTGGCGTCGCCGCCGAGCGCGCCTTTGCCGCGCACGAACCGGCGCCGCGCCGCTCGCCGGTCTGAGTTTTGTCTCGGCGTGCGAGATGAAACATGACGATGCGTCTTCATCTGCTTTGCTCGGCTTCGACCGCCTCTGTCAGCGCTGTCGCCTTTGCGCCGGCTGACGAGCCGCTCGATCCAAGAGGAATCGAAAGTCTCGCCGGCCTCGCTGGCCGTCTTCCATCTTGCAACACCGTCTTGTGCAGCCCCGCGCTTTCCGCGCGCCAAACGGCGGAAAGCCTTGGCCTCACGCCGGCCGCCGAAGCTTTGTTGCGCGATTGCGATTTCGGCCGCTGGACCGGACGCACGCTTGAAGATGTGCAGGCGAGCGAGCCGTTGGCGGTCGCCGAATGGCTGAACAATCCGCGCGCGGCGCCGCACGGCGGCGAATCCTTTGCCGACGTGACGGCGCGCGTCGGCGGATGGATGGATCAGATCTTGACCAAATCTGGTTCCGCTCTCGCCATCACCCATGCCTTGGTGATCCGCGCCGCGATCGCGCATGCACTTGGTGTCGGCCCCGAAACCTTTCGGCACATCGACATCAGTCCGCTCACACGCGTTAGATTGTCAGGCGGAGCCGGACGGTGGACACTCGCCTCGCTGGTCTCGCCGAAGGATATTCAGTGACGCGCGACGGCCGCAGCATTGCAATTCGCAGGCGGTTACGCTTGCTCGCCGCCGCCCTGGCGTTCGCGATCACCCCGGCGACCGCTCATCATCAATCAAACGACGGCCCCATTCGCGGCGTCGCCATCCCCGCGATTTCACATGGCGAGATGCCGATTGTCGCTCGCCATCGAAGCCAGATCCTCGCGTTGGCGGCACGGCAGCCGGTGACGGATCCGACCCTGCGACGGCTCACCGGATTCGTGAGCCTGCAGCACTTCGCCTGCTTTTGGGGCCTTATTCCCGGCAGCTTCGCCGATGAAGCAAGCCCCTTCAACGAATGCTCCCACGCTTATCTCGCAGGCGCCCGGGCACTACTTGCGCACATGACCAAAATGGCTGGCAACCAGTCGGAGGCCAGGGAACTCGAAGCGCGCATCGATGCCGAGATCGCCGCCGATCCAACAGCCCGCGCGGTGTGTTCGAACAGCAGCCAGACTTTTGACAGCGCCGACGTGATCGGGCCCGATTGGCGGCTCGTGCCGCTGCATGCGCCGACGGTGCTGACGTTCGCTGCGTTTGCCGCGCTTGTTGCAGCGGGGCTCGTAGCGCTGATGTGGCGGTTCAAGGCAGCTTGATCTTATCGCCGCGTGATGAACTGGCCGGCGGCGCGCCGGCACTCCCACTTCGCGCGTTCGAGATCAGGCCGATCGTCTTCGGTCTCGGGATAGCCGAGGCAGAGATATCCGACGAACTTCCACGATTTCGGCACGTCGAGGATGTCGTTGATGTGCGCCGGATTGAGGATCGACACCCAGCCGAGCCCGACGCCCTCGGCGCGCGCTGCAAGCCACATCGAACAGATCGCCCCGACAACGGAATATTCCGTCGTTTCCGGCATCGTCATGCGCCCAAGGCCATGGCCGGTCTTGCTTTCCTTGTCCGCAAACACCGCAAGATGCCCCGGAGCGTCCGCCAGTCCGGAAAGCTTGAGTGTCGCGTAGTGCTGGGCGCGTTCGCCTGAATAGGATTGTAAGGCGTCCGCGTTGCAGGCCTTGAAATCCTCGATCACGGCGCGGCGTCGTGCAGCGTCATCGACGATGACAAACCGCCAGGGCTGGCTGAGACCCACCGAAGGCGAAAGACAGACGGTCTCGATCAGCCGCTCGATCGCACCTTGCGGCAAGGGGTCCCTGCGGAAACGCCGCACGTCGCGCCGCCACACGAAGAGCTCGTGCAGCTTTTGGCGAAATGCTTCGTCGAATGCGACCATCGCGTCTCCGCCTAGACCATCGCCCCAGCCAGAAGCAAAATAGCGATCTCGCCGAACTGCTCCAGCGCGCCGATGACATCGCCGGTCTGGCCGCCGATCTGTTTCGTGGCAAGCCAGGCCCACATCCATCCAACGAGCGATAGCAGGATTAGTCCCAGGATTGCCTTGCCAAAACCGAGACCAAAGGCGAGGCACAGGAAGCCGAGACCAGCCGCAACCATTGCGGTCTCGGGAGACACTTGTCCGGCCCCGGCCGAAAGCCCGTCGGATCGCGCCGATGGAATCAGCCACATGAAAACCGGCAGTTGCGCGCGCGCCGCAGCATGGGCAACCAAAAGGGCTGATGCGACCGAGGCGGGCTCGGCGATCGTCGCCAATGCGCTCCAGCGCACCAGGATCGAAACAACAAGCGCACAGGCGCCATAGGTTCCGATCCGGCTGTCGCGCATGATCTCGAGCTTCTCGTCACGGCTTTTGCCGCCGCCGAACCCGTCGGCGGCGTCGGCAAGGCCGTCCTCGTGGATCGCCCCGGTGACGAGAATCGTCGCCACCAGTGCAAGCACAGCCGCCGGATCGGGCGGCAAATGAACCATATGCGCGATTGCATAGATGATCGCGCCGACAAGGCCGACCACCAGTCCCGCCACCGGCAACGCCCAGCTGGTTCTCGCGATCGCGCCGTTGTCGAGCGGCTTCGCCGGGCCGACGGGCAAGATCGTCGCGAGCGACATCGCGATCCTGATGTCGATGACGATCCTCTCAAGAAGCTCTGCGTAGCGCATGAGACCTACTTCAGCTTCATCGGCAGGCCGGCGACGATGAACTCGACCTCGTCGGCGGCACTGGCAATCGTCTGATTCATGATACCTGCGGCATCGCGATAGGCGCGCGCGAGCGCATTGTCGGGCACGATGCCGAGCCCGACCTCGTTCGTCACCAACACGACCGGGCTCTGCTGACGCTTCAAGGCGTCCGCAAGCTCCGACAAAGCCTTCGACCAATCGCGCCCCGCGTGGAGCAGGTTGGAGAGCCAGAGCGTCAGGCAATCGACGAGTCGCGCACCACCGCCATCGGTTTCGAGCAGCGCTTGCGGGAGCTCAAGCGGCACCTCGCGTTCGATCCATTCGCTGCCGCGTCGAGCGCGGTGTCTGGCGATGCGCTCTGTCATTTCTACGTCGAGCGCCTCGGCGGTCGCAATGTAGACAGGTTGACCCGGACAGGCGCGGGCGCGCGCCTCCGCATGCCGGCTTTTTCCCGACCGCGCGCCTCCCGTGATCAAAATGACCGGCATGCCAACTCCATATTCCCGGCAGTAACCACCATTTGCCGGCAAAGACCAAGCGAATTCGCCCTTCGAAGAGGCTTGCGCGAGGCCGGCTTCTTGCGCAACAGAGGGATATTGATGCGGGAGCACCAGCTTGGGATTTGCGGGAGCGATGGTGATGGCGATGGCGATCGATGCCGTACTGGGCTGGCCGGAGCGGCTGTTTCGTTTGATCGGCCATCCCGTGACATGGCTCGGCCGGCTGATCGATCGGGTGGATTCTGCGTGCAACCGGGACTTCGATCCACCCGCGTTCCGCTGCGCCGCAGGTGCCGCGGCGACGCTGATGCTGATCGCGCTGCCGACGATCCTTGCGTGGATCGTTCAGGCGCAACTGACGACAACATGGAGCCGCATCTTCATTGCGGGAGTCCTGGCATGGCCGCTCGTGGCGTTGCGTTCGCTGCACGATCACGTCGCGGCCGTCGCGCATCCCCTGGGAGCCGGCGATATCGAAACTGCGCGTGCCGCAGTCTCGCGTATCGTCGGCCGCGATTCCTCGAGCCTTGATGAACCCGGCATCGCGCGCGCCTCGATCGAGAGCCTTGCGGAAAACACCTCCGACGGCGTGATCGCGCCGCTGTTCTGGGGCATGATCTTCGGCCTGCCCGGCATCGTCGGCTACAAGGTCATCAACACGCTCGATTCCATGATCGGCCATCGCACGCGGCGTCACGAGGCCTTCGGCTGGGCGGCAGCGCGGATCGACGACGTCGCCAATTACATCCCGGCGCGTCTGACCGGCGTTCTGTTCGCGCTGCTTTCCACCGATCGGAGAGTTGCGATGTGGTGCATGATCTGCGACGGGCCTCGTCATCGCTCAATCAATGCCGGCTGGCCGGAAGCCGCGATGGCGGGCGCGCTCGGCGTGCGCCTGAGCGGTCCGCGCAGTTATAATGGCAAGCCGACGGAAGAGCCCTGGCTCAACGCAGGCGCGCGCGACCCGAGGGCTGGCGATATCGACAATGCCTTGAAGCTTTATCGCCGCGCCATGCTGCTGTTTGCTGTTCTGCTCCTCATTTTGGCTCTGATGTAAAGAGAATGCCCGAGCACGGTGGAAATCTCGACTTGGCCATGCAGCGCTTCGGCGGGAAGCTGCGCGACTGGATCGATCTGTCGACCGGCATCAATCGAAATCCTTATCCGGTGGGCGAGTTGCCGGAAACGGTCTGGGGCGCGCTGCCATCGAAATCCGCTCTCAACGCGCTGCACCAGGCGGCGCAACAAGCTTATGGCACGACCGCACCGATCCTTGCGACGAACGGCGCGCAGGCGGCCATTCAACTCTTGCCGCATCTTTGCGCGCGCGGAAATGCGCGCATTCTCGGCCCCACCTATAATGAATATACGGCGGTGTTTTCTGCGGCCGGCTGGGACGTCGCTGAGGTGTCCGATCTCGAAGCGCTTGCCGGCGCCGATATCGCAATCCTTGCCAATCCCAACAATCCCGACGGCAAGCGGTACGAGCCGAAGCAATTGCTTGAGCTCTTGCCCAAAGTCGGCCAATTGGTGGTCGACGAGAGCTTTGTCGATGCTACTCCCGAACTATCCCTCGCATCGAACGCCGGCCGCGAGGGGCTTCTGATCCTGCGCTCGTTCGGAAAATTCTTCGGGCTCGCCGGGTTACGGTTGGGATTTGCCATCGGCAGCGATGCAGATGTCTCAGCCCTGGCGGCGATGGCCGGCCCGTGGCCGGTTTCGGGCCCCGCCATTGCGATCGGTGAACGCGCATTGCGTGACCGCGAGTGGGCGAAGGCCACATCGGCGCGTCTGGTGCGGGATGCGCAGCGGCTTGATGCCCAGGTGTTGCGGCTTGGCTGGACTCTCGTCGGAGGAACGGCGCTGTTTCGACTATATGAGACCGGCGACGCGCACGCGGCTCAGGAAAAGCTGGCGCGCGCGCGCATTTGGTCGCGTGTCTTCCCGTATCACAGGGGACGGCTGCGGCTGGGACTGCCGGGTAACGAGGCCGAGTGGGCGCGACTGTCTGCGGCTCTAACGGGCTAGCTTAACGCGCCAGCGCAAAAATTCCGTCGACATCGAGATGCGCCTCAATGTGATCGGCCAGCGCATCGAGCGCGCTCTCGACTCTTGCGCGATACGCCTGATCGGCAGCCGGGATACCGAGTCGCGCCAGAAATGCCTTGCGGAACCCATCCGACGCAAACAGCCCGTGCAGATAGCTGCCCTGCACGCGCCCGTCCGATGACGTCCCGCCTTCGGGTTCGCCGTTGAGCATCGCAAAAGGACGCGCGCAGTCTTTTCCTTCGGTGCGGCCGATGTGAATCTCGTACGCATCGATCGTCTGCCCCGTCGCGACATGAGACGCGCTAACGCGCGTCAGCGTTTTTTGCGGCGTCATCACGGTCGACAGATCGAGCAGGCCGAGACCCGGCGTTTCGCCCGGCGGCCCTTCGATTCCCTCGGGGTCATCGACGCTCCTCCCGAGCATCTGATAGCCACCGCACAGGCCGAGCACATGGCCGCCGCGGCGATGATGGGCAATAAGGTCGATGTCCCAGCCTTGCGCGCGGAGGAAGGCGAGATCGCCGCGGGTCGATTTCGAGCCGGGAATAATCACAAGAGCGCAATCGGCAGGGATAGCTTCGCCCGGCCGCACCCTCACGAGATCGACTTCGTCCTCGAGCTTGAGCGGATCAAAATCGTCGAAATTGGCGATGCGCGAGAGTGCGAGAAAGGCGATCTTGCGTTTGCCGGCCTTGCGCGCGTCGCTCAAGCCCAGCGCATCTTCGGCCGGCAGTTCGGCGGCGCGCGCGAAGAATGGCAGCACGCCAAAACCGCGCCAGCCGGTTCTCTTCTCGATCAACCGGTAACCGTCGTCGAACAGACTGACGTCACCGCGGAACTTGTTGATGACAAAACCACCAATCATGGCGGCATCGTCAGGATCGAGCACGGCCTTGATTCCAACCACCTGCGCGATGACGCCGCCGCGATCGATGTCGCCGACCAGCACAACGGGAACGTCGGCCTTGCGCGCAAAGCCCATATTGGCAATGTCGGCAGTGCGAAGGTTGACTTCTGCGGGGCTGCCGGCGCCCTCGACCAGCACGAGATCGGCGCGATCCTTCAGCCGCGCAAAACTTTCGAGCACCGGCGCCATCAGGGAAGGCTTCATCGCGGCGTATTCTCGTGCGCGCAACGTCGCGAGGCGCTGGCCGTGCACGACGACCTGTGCGCCGATATCCGTCTCCGGCTTCAAGAGAACCGGATTCATGTCGGTGTGAGGTTCAACGCCTGCGGCGAGCGCCTGCAAGGCCTGCGCACGGCCGATTTCGCCGTCATCTGTCGTCACCGCGGCATTGTTCGACATGTTCTGCGGCTTGAACGGCAACACGCGAAGACCGCGGCGCCTGGCCACACGACAAAGGCCGGCGACGATGAGCGACTTGCCCACGTCCGAGCCGGCTCCCTGGATCATCAATGCGCGGGTCATCGGTCCAAATCGCTTTGTCAGAATTCCACGCCGGGCTGCGCCTTGATGCCGGAGCGGAACGGATGCTTGATCAGCGTCATCTCAGTGACAAGATCAGCGGCATCGATCAATTCCTGCTTGGCGTTGCGCCCGGTGAGCACGACATGGGTCATCTCAGGCTTTTCGGTCTTCAGGAATGCGACGACGTCGTTGATGTCGAGATAGTCATAGCGAAGCGCGATGTTGATCTCGTCGAGCACGACCATACGCAAAGTTGGATCGGCGATCAGCTCTTTGGCTTTCTCCCAGCCGGCCTGCGCGGCGGCGATGTCGCGGGCGCGATCCTGCGTCTCCCAGGTAAAGCCTTCGCCCATCGCGTGGAACTGGCAGAGCTCGCCGAAGTGACCGGTCAACAAACGCCGCTCGCCGGTATCCCACGCGCCCTTGATGAACTGGACCACCGCGCATGGAAAACCGTGCGCGACGCAGCGGAGGATCATGCCGAAGGCTGATGACGATTTTCCTTTTCCCGCACCGGTATGAACGATGATGAGGCCCTTGTCGCCGCTCTTGGTCGCCATGATCTTGTCGCGCGCGGCTTTTTTCTTGGCCATTTTTTCTGCATGGCGCTCGTCGAGCGAAGCCTCGGATAATCCTGTCGTTTCGTTCGCTCCCGCGTCTTCGTCTGACGTCATCGGATGCGCTCCTTTGGCTTGACAAGTCACGCTCGCAGGCAAATGGTGAGCCCGCGTTGGTTCCTGTCCTACGACAGGCGAAGAGGGAATGCGATAGGGCTTTGATCCGCCTTAAAAGCAGCCGCCCCCGCGACCGTGACCGGAGAGATGCCCGAGGCCACTGACCCCTAAGGTCGGGAAGGCGGGCATCGAAGGGATATAAAGCCCTGCTCCGCAAGCCGGGAGACCTGCCAGCGCACGTGCTTAAGACCGGCGGACGGGGTGTTCCGCGACGGGGAGCGAACCGTTGTGTGATCTCCGGTTCGTAGACCTCATCGCCTTCCGCCAGAAATTGAGGAGAGCGATGACCGTCACGCTTCACGTCTGCATCACCTGCCGTGCCGGCCAAGAGCTGCAAGAGGGCGAGACCACGCCGGGCTCCCGCTTGCACGCGGCGATCGTCGGTCTTGGCGCGCCCGAAGGCGTCAAGGTGGTGCCAGTAGAATGCCTTTCCGCCTGCAGCCAGGGTTGCTCGGTGGCGCTCAGCGCGCCCGGACGCTGGTCGTATGTCTATGGACGTTTATCGGATGCCCATGCAGGCGACGTGATCGCGGGCGCCGCGGCTTATGCAGCCGCGCCCGACGGCATCGTGCCCTGGCGACGCCGGCCCGAAATTTTTCGCAAGCAATCGCTTGCCCGCATTCCACCCATCGCATCGCTGATATCAGCGCCGGAGGCCGCCGAATGACCACGCTCGCCAAAGTCCCCGTCACCGTCGTGACCGGTTTTCTCGGCTCGGGCAAGACGACGCTGATCCAGCATCTGATTGCCAATGCCAACGGCAAGAAGCTCGCCGTGCTCGTCAACGAATTCGGCAGCGAAGGCGTCGACGGCGACATCCTGAAAACCTGCGCCGATACCAATTGCCCGGCCGAAAACATCGTCGAACTCGCCAATGGCTGCATTTGCTGCACTGTGGCTGACGATTTCATTCCGGCGATGGAGCAATTGTTGTCGCGCCGCGTGCGGCCCGACCACATCCTGATTGAGACGTCGGGGCTCGCTTTGCCGAAGCCGCTGCTGAGGGCGTTCGACTGGCCGGAAATTCGCTCGCGCATCACGGTCGATGGCGTGATCGCGCTGGCCGATGCGGAAGCCGTTGCCGCGGGTCGCTTTGCGCCTGATCCCGTCGCCGTCGAAGCGCAGCGTGCGGCGGACGAAAATCTCGACCACGAGACGCCGCTGTCGGAAGTGTTCGAGGATCAGATCGCCTGCGCCGACATCGTGCTGCTGACCAAGGCGGACCTCGCCGGCGCTGCGGGACTTGACGCGGCCAAGGCAGTAATTGCGGCCGAGATGCCGCGCCGTGTGCCGATGCTGCCGATCACTGATGGCATGATCGACGCGCGCCTGATCCTCGGTCTTGAGGCCGCCGCCGAGAACGATCTCGCGGCACGGCCGTCGCATCACGACGGCGAAGACGAGCATGAGCACGACGACTTTGCGTCGGTCGTGATTGAGCTTCCGGAAGTAGCCGACATCGACGCGCTGGTGGCATCGGTGCAGCGGCTGGCGCGCGAGCAGAATGTGCTGCGCGCCAAGGGATATATCGCCATCAAGGACAAGCCGATGCGGCTGCTCCTGCAAGCTGTCGGCGAACGGGTCCGGCACCAATTCGACGCCCCCTGGGGGGCGACGCCGCGGCAATCGAAGCTGGTTGTGATCGGCGAACAAGGCGACATCGACGAGACCGCAATCCGGACAGGACTCGGCATCTGATGCACGTTGTCTTTCGCGAGAGCCGCGGACTTGAAGAGACCGCGACGCCAAGGGATCTCGGCCAGGATGCGGCCGATCTGGTGGCGCTCTCGTTCTCGGACAGCGATCTTGCGACCTTTGCGGCCGGCTGGCGACGCGGACGCAGCCGCCTGCCGTCGCTGCGGCTCGCCAATCTTAGCGAACTGCGGCATCCACTGTCCGTCGACACCTATATCGAACGGACCTTGCCACGCGCGCGCGGCATTTTGGTGCGCCTGATCGGCGGCGAACCCTATTGGTCCTACGGGCTCTCGGCGCTGCATCGCCTGGCGAAGGAGCGTGGCATTGCGCTCGCCGTGCTTCCCGCTGACGGCCGCGAGGATGCAAGACTGGACGAATTGTCGACACTACCGGTTTCGATACTCCGGCGACTAAAGACGCTCTGCGACCAAGGCGGGGCGATCGCCGCGCAAGCGGCAATTGCGGAGCTCGCACTGGCTGCAGGGTTCGACGCCGGGCGAGTGATCAGCACGACCTATATCCCCGAGATGGGTTTTTACGATCCCGCTGATGGCGTGATTGCGGCGCCGTCCAATCCAGATCAGCGGCCCCGGGCCCTCGTGACGTTTTATCGTTCATATTTGACTGCGGCCGACACCGCACCGGTCGACGCGTTGATCGATACGCTCCGGCAGAAGGGTTTTGACGCCTATGGCGCCTTCGCCACGTCGCTGAAAGCAGCCGGCGTCGCGGATTGGCTGACAACGCATTTCGCGCAAGATCCTCCCGCCGTCATTGTCAACGCCACGGCGTTCTCGGCGCTCGGCGATGACGGCACGACGCCGTTCGATGGGGTGTCCTGCCCCGTATTCCAGGTCGCGTTGTCGACGGCGCGTCGAGAGGACTGGGCGGAATCGCTTCGCGGCTTGTCGCCGGGCGATCTCGCCATGCATGTGGTGCTGCCGGAGGTGGACGGCCGTCTCTTTGCCGGCGTGGTCAGCTTCAAGTCGGCTCGCGAGCGGGATACCGACCTGCAATTCGCGCATCTGGCGCATCAGCCCGACCAGGAGCGCGTGGACGCCATCGTGGCGCGGGTGACCGCGTGGTGCAGGCTTGCCGAGAAGCCGGCGAGGGAAAAGCGCCTCGCCATCGTGTTGTCGAACTATCCCGGACGGCCGCACCAGATCGCGCATGCAGTCGGGCTCGATGCGCTCGCCTCCGTCAACGCGCTGCTGTCCGATCTTAGGCAAGCCGGCTTCGACGTCGGATTTGCCGAGGATCTCGGCCACCTGCTCCTGCGGCAGGAGTTGACCTGGAACGTCGATGACTATCGCGCCGAGCTCGCAAAACTCCCGCAAGCCTTGCAGGACGATCTCGCCAGGTCCTGGGGCGCGCCGGACAACGATCCCGCCTGCCGCGACGGACAATTCCACTTTGCAGCGATCGAATGCGGCAACGCCATCACCGCGGTTCAGCCGGAACGCGGCGACGTCACGTCGCGCGATGCCGACTATCACGATCTCTCGCGCACACCGCGTCATGCCTATGTCGCGTTCTATCTCTGGCTTCGCCAGCAACGATGCGATGCGCTGGTCCATATGGGCGCACACGGTACGCTCGAATGGCTGCCCGGCAAGGCGGTCGCGCTGTCACCCTCCTGCTGGCCGGAAGCGTTGACTGGCGAGATGCCGGTTATCTATCCCTTCATCGTCAACGACCCCGGCGAGGCCGCGCAGGCCAAGCGACGCATCGGTGCCGTGACGATCGGCCATCTGCCACCGCCGCTGGTCGAGGCCGCCGTGCCCGAACGCCTGCGCCGTCTCGAACAACTGCTCGATGAGTATTCGACCGCCGACGGGCTTGATCCTGCGCGCCGCCAGCGCTTGATCGCTGCGATCCGCGACGAGGCGCGAGCGGCGGGGCTGGAAGACGATCTCGGTCTGAAACCCCAGGCTGCACCGGCCGAGGCGATTCCGCGGATCGACCGTTTCGTCTGCGACCTGAAGGAAAGCCAGTTTGGCGATGGCCTGCACGTCTTCGGCCGCGGCGCTTGCGGCGAAGCGGAGCGCGATGCGGTGCTTGCAGCGCTGGCCGGAAAGCGCGTTGCGCCAGGACCATCAGGCTCGCCCTGGCGTGGACACCGCGACGTGCTGCCGACGGGGCGCAATCTGTTCGCGGTCGATCCGCGCGCCGTGCCAACGCCCTCCGCCCACGCCCAGGGCATCAAGCTCGCCGAAGAGCTACTCCGCCGTCACCTGCAGGATCACGGCGACTGGCCGAAGAGCCTGATGGTCGATCTCTGGGGATCGTCGACCATGCGCACGGCCGGCGAAGATTTCGCGATGGCGCTGCATCTCGCCGGCCTCGCGCCGCGCTGGGATCCCGCCTCGGGCCGCGTGACGGGCTACGACATCATTGCGCCGGCTGAGCTCGGCCGGCCGCGCATCGACGTGACGCTTCGCGTCTCCGGCCTCTTTCGCGATGTCTTTTCGAATCTCGCGCAACTGTTCGAGGCCGCGACCGCGGCACTCGGCGCGCGCGGTGATGAAGGCGGCGAAAATCCTTACCTTGTCAAAGCTTCACGTGTGTTCGCGCCGCGTCCCGGCCACTATGGCGCTGGAATGGCGCATACGCTGGATGTCTTCACGCCCGAAGCGCGTGCAGCTGCGGGCGAAGCGTGGTTGTCGGCCTCGTCCTGGTCGTTTGCAGCCGATGGCGAGATGCGCAGGGATCGCGAAGGCATCGAGGCGAGGCTTTCGGCAACGGACGCGTTCGTGCACACGCAGGATCTGCCGGAAACCGACCTCTTGCTTGCCGCCGACTATGCCGCCCATGAAGCGGGCGTTGCGGCGGCAGCCGCACGGCTCGGCTCGACCCCTTCGCTCTATCATCTCGACAGCACGCGCCCGGATCACCCGCGCGCGCGCACGCTGCTTGAGGAGATATCGCGCGTCGTGCGCGCTCGCGCCGCTAGTCCCGTCTGGATCGACGGCATGATGCGCCATGGTTTCCGGGGCGCCGCCGAGATCGCCGCGACGCTGGAGCACATGGCCGCGTTCGCGCACCTCGCCGGCGCCGTGCCGCCACATCTGTTCGATCTCTACTATGATGCAACCCTCGGCAATGAGCGGGTGCGTGCCTTTATCGCGCAGGAAAATCCACTCGCACTGTCAGCGATGGAGACCTGCTTCGCGCGCCTGCATGAGGCATCGCTCTGGAAGACGCGGCGCAACTCGATCGCAGCAGCGTTGGGAGAGGCCTCGTGAGCGCCGTTGCCATCAAGGGCTGGTGCCCTGGCGCCTGGCGGCCGATGCAATCGGGCGACGGGTTCGTGGCCCGCATCAAGCCGCATGATGGCCGGATCGACGCCGAGCAGGCCGCCGGCATCGCTGACCTCGCCGAGCAATACGGCAACGGGCTGATCGATCTGACCAACAGGGCCAATCTCCAGATCAGGGGTGTCAGCGAAGAGGGTCTTCCGTCGCTGATCGACGGATTGGCAAAACTTCGCCTGCTTGACCCCGATCCGGATATCGAGGCGCGGCGCAATATTCTCGTCGCGCCATTCTGGACGCCGGGCGATGAGGTCATCTCCATCGCAGAGGAGTTAGAACGCGCGTTGGCCGCTGGTCCCGTCGGTCTTCCCGCAAAATTTGGATTTGCGATCGATTGCGGGAGCGAGCGTGTGCTCGCGGGCTCATCCGCCGATGTGCGGATCGAGCGTGATGTCGACAGGCAACTCATCGTGCGCGCCGATGGCGCTGAGCTTGGCCGTCGTGTGACGCGGGGCGACGCCGCGAGCGTTGCGCACGATCTGGCGAAATGGTTCGTCGCATCCGGCGGTGTCGCCGAGGGCCGCGGACGCATGGCCGCCCATATCAAAGCTGGCGCGCAACTGCCGGAAGCGCTCAATGGCGATGCACTGCCGGCGCGACAGCAGGCGACACCAAAACTCGGCCTGACACCGCATGGGGCGTTGTTCGGCGTGGCCTTTGGACAAATAACTCATACAACACTCCGATGGCTTGCTGCACACGCGAGCGGATTGCGGCTGACGCCATGGCGCATGCTACTGGCCGAAGGTTTGCGCGAGATGCCGGCTTGCGACGGCCTCATCATCGACGGGGATGATCCGCTGTTGCGTGTCGTCGCCTGCAGCGGCGCGCCGCGCTGTCCCGAGGCGCACGCCGATACGCGTGCACTCGCGGGTGCGCTCGCGCCGCATCTTGCCGCCGACACCCGGCTTCACGTCTCCGGCTGCGCAAAGGGTTGCGCCCAATCAGGGCCCGCGTCGATCACGCTGGTCGCAACAGCGGAAGGATTTGACCTCGTCCGCAACGGTTCGACGCGTGATGCGCCGGCCCGACGCGGACTGCTTGAGGCGAGCATCGTTGCAAGCCCTTCTGTTCTCCTGGGAGGGCGCTGATGCTGCACAGCTACGAGACCGATGGCGCGGCGATCTACCAAAAATCCTTCGCGATCATTCGCACTGAGGCCAACCTGGCGCGCTTTTCACCCGACGAGGAGCCGGTGGTGGTGCGGATGATCCATGCTGCCGGCATGGTTGGCCTCGAAGCGCATGTCCGCTTCACACCGGGCATGGCAACAGCCGCCCGCGCGGCCTTGCAGCGCGGCGCGCCGATCCTTTGCGATGCGCGCATGGTTTCCGAAGGAATCACGCGTTCGCGCCTGCCGGCCAAAAATGCCGTGATCTGCACGCTGGACGATCCCTCCGTTCCTGCGCGCGCGCAAGCGATGCGCAACACACGCTCTGCCGCAGCCGTTGAATTGTGGCGGCCCCATCTCGATGGCGCCATCGTCGCGATCGGCAATGCGCCAACCGCACTGTTTCACCTGCTCAACCTGCTGAAAGACGAAAGCTGGCCGAAGCCCGCGGCCATCATCGGCTGCCCGGTCGGCTTCGTTGGCGCAGCCGAGTCAAAGGCGGGACTGTTGGCCGGCCCGCCCGCCCCGGCGCTCACCGTCGAGGGACGTCTCGGCGGTTCGGCGATCACGGTCGCAGCCGTGAACGCGCTGGCGTCGAGGAGCGAATAGCGATGGGGAAGATCATCTGTTGCGGCCTTGGCCCCGGCGATCCCGACCTGATGAGCGTGCGCGCCGCGCGCGAAGTGCGAGGCGCCCGCCACATCGCATTCTTCCGCAAGAAGGGCCATCCCGGACAGGCGCGCCGCATCGTGGAAGGCATGCTCGCTGAAGGCGCGATTGAATATCCGATGGAATACCCGGTCACGACGGAAGTCCCCTCCGATAGCGCCGACTATGTGCGCCTGCTCGACGGCTTCTATGACGAATGGGCCGAGCGGCTTGTCATGCTTGCGAGCGACAACGACGTCGTCGTGCTCTGCGAAGGCGACCCTTACTTCTACGGCTCGTTCATGCATCTGCACATTCGCTTGCAGGGACGCGCCGAGATCGAAGTGATCGCCGGAATTCCCGGCATGGCGGGCTGCTGGAATTCAGTCGGCCGGCCGATCGCGCTCGGCGATGACGTGGTCACGGTGCTGACGGGCACATTGAGCGAAGACGAACTCGTTCGCCGCATGCGCAACTCCGACGCGCTGGTGATCATGAAGACTGGCCGCAACCTCGACAAGGTGCGTCGCGCGCTTGCCTCCGCCGGCCGCCTCGCCGACGCGTGGCTGATCGAACGCGGTACCATGCCGGGGGAACGCGTCGTGCGGCTGTCCGATGTTGACGATACCGACTGTCCCTACTTTGCGATCGTGCTTGTTTATGGCGAGGCACGCCGCATGAAGGCCGCCGAATGACAGGCAGCTTGACCATTGCCGGACTGGGGCCAGGCAGCGAAGCGCTGATCACGCCGGAGGTGTCGGCCGCGCTTGGCTCAGCGACCGACATCGTCGGCTATGCGCCCTACGTCGCGCGCGTCGCGCCCCGAGATGGCTTGACCGTGCACGCCTCCGACAACCGCGAAGAGATCGGCCGCGCCACCGACGCCTTGCGGTTGGCATCGGAAGGGCGGCATGTCGTGGTGGTTTCCTCCGGTGATCCCGGTGTGTTCGCGATGGCGTCCGCCGTATTCGAGGCGCTGGAGGCCTCACCGCAATGGCAGGATCTTTCCATTCGCGTGCTGCCGGGCGTGACCGCGATGCTCACCGCCGCCGCGCGCATCGGTGCGCCGCTCGGCCACGATTTCTGCGCGATCAATCTTTCCGACAATCTGAAGCCATGGAGCACGATCGAAAGGCGGCTGCGGCTCGCGACGGAAGCCGATTTCGCCATCGCCATCTACAATCCGCGCTCGGCAAGCCGTCCCGAAGGCTTCGTCCGCGCGCTTGAAATCCTGCGCGAGGCAGGCGCCAGCGAGCGTCTCGTGATTTTTGCGCGCGCTGTCAGCACATCTGGTGAAAAGATTGAAGCCGTGAGCCTGCGGGACGCGCGCCCCGATATGGCCGACATGAAGACGCTTGTTATTGTTTGCAATTCGGCGACGCGCCGCGTGGGCGGGTGGATCTACGCGCCGAGGTCCGCCCGATGACCGAGCCATTGCATTGCTTCAGCAGCGCTTTCCACCCGCAGCCGCTCGGGCAATTGCGGCCGCCTGATCATGACCACGGGCAGGCGCAACTCGCGCGCGGCATCGATCTTGGCGCGCGCGCCCTCCCCGCCGGAATTGCGCGCCACAATCCATTCGATGCGGCGCAAACGCATCATCTCGAGTTCGCCGGCGAGCGTGAACGGTCCACGCGAGACGATGAGATCGGCATCGGGCAACGGCAGCAGGCCCTCCGCGGCATCGATGAAGCGGAGCGTGTAGGCGTGCTGGGGCCTCGCCGCAAACGGCGCGATATGCTGCCTGCCGATGCCGAGGAACACCCGCGCAGCTTCGATTGGCAGCACCGCGACGGCGGCCGCAATGTCAGCAACCTCGATCCAGTGATCGCCGGAGGTCTTTTCCCAAGGCCTGCGTTCCAGCGCGACCAGCGGCGTATTCATCTTCGCGCAGGCTGCAAGCGCGTTACGGCTGATTTCCGTTGCAAAAGGATGGGTCGCATCGACGACATGCGTGAATTGCTCTTGCCGAATGACATCGGCAAGTCCGTCCGCCCCGCCGAAGCCACCAATACGCACGGGCAGCGGTTGATTGGCCGGAACCTGCGTTCGACCCGCATAAGAATAGATCGCATCAAACCCCGCCGACGCGACCTCCGCCGCCAGCCGATTGGCTTCGCTCGTTCCGCCCAGGATGAGGACGCGCATGGATAATCCCTGGCTCACCATTATTGGCATCGGCGAAGATGGCCTTTCCACCCTCTCGGAAGCAAGCCGAAAGGCGCTGGCTCGCGCCGAGACCATTTTCGGCGGCGAACGGCATCTGGCACTCGCCGATATCGGCGCGCGCGGCAAGCCGTGGCCTGTGCCGTTCGACGCCGGCAGTGTCCTTGCCTATCGCGGCCGGCCTACCGTCGTGCTCGCCTCCGGCGATCCGTTCTGGCACGGCGTCGGCAGCTTGCTCGGCGAACGGCTGGAGAGAAGCGAATGGATCGCTCATCCCGCGCCCTCGACGTTCTCGCTTGTCGCCTCACGCCTGGGATGGCCGCTCGAATCCACGATCTGCCTGGGATTGCATGCCACGCCATTCGAGCGCCTCGTGCCGCATCTGGCGCACGGCGAAAAGATCATTTGCCTGGTGCGCGACGGACAGGCTGCGATCCAATTGGCGGAATGGCTGACGATGCGCGGCTGGGGCGGCTCGCAACTCTGGACGCTCACCTCGCTCGGCGGACCACGCGAATCGATCACGCAACATCTAGCTGACAATTACGTGGGCGAGCCGGCCGCGAAGCCCATTGCTGTTGCGATCGAGGCCAGTGGCGCCAACGGCCTGCCGCGCAGCGCTGGCCTTGCCGACGCGCTGTTCGCGCACGACGGCCAGATCACCAAGCGGCCGATGCGCGCGCTGGCGCTATCGGCGCTCGCGCCGCGGCGCGGCGAGCGGTTATGGGATATCGGGGCCGGCTCCGGCTCGATCTCGATCGAGTGGGCGCTCCACGGCGGAACGGCTGAGGCCATCGAGGCGAGAAGCGAGCGCGCCGGAAATATTCGCAAGAACGCGGAAAGCTTCGGCGTGGCGCATCGGATCACCGTCATCGAGGGAACGGCGCCGGCTACGCTTTCCGACCTGCCGGCGCCGCAGGCCGTCTTCGTTGGCGGAGGTCTTGACGCTGCGATGTTCGATCGTCTCTGGCCGCTCCTTCCCGCAAACGCACGGCTGGTTGCGCATGCGGTGACGATCGAAACCGAGGCGCTGCTGGCCGATCTTCACGAACGCCACGGCGGCGAGCTGATGCGGATCGAGATCGCTCATGCCGGCGAACTCGGCCGCTATCGCGCCTTTGAGCCCGCACGACCGGTCGTGCAATGGAGCGCCGTCAAACCACCGGGAGACGGCAAATGACCGTGCACTTCATCGGCGCGGGGCCTGGAGCAGCCGATCTCCTCACCCTGCGCGGGCGCGACCTCATCGCCGCCTGCCCGGTCTGTCTCTATGCCGGTTCGCTGGTGCCGGAAGGCGTGCTGGCGCATTGCCCGCAAGACGCGCGCATCGTCAACACGGCGCCGCTGTCGCTTGACGACATCATGACGGAGATTGCCGCAGCTCATGCGCAAGGCAAGGACGTCGCGCGACTGCATTCCGGCGATCTCTCGATCTGGTCGGCGATGGGCGAGCAGATGCGTCGCCTGCGCGCGCTCGACATTCCCTATACGGTGACGCCCGGCCTGCCCTCGTTCTCCGCAGCCGCCGCAGCGCTTGGCGCGGAGCTGACGCTGCCGGGGCTCGCGCAATCGGTCGTGCTGACGCGGATGGCGGGCCGCGCGAGCGCGATGCCGGAAGGCGAAAAGCTCACTGCATTCGCGGCGACCGGCGCGGTGCTGGCTGTTCATCTCTCGGTTCACATGCTCGGTCAATTGATTGCCGAACTCACGCCGCATTACGGACGCGATTGCCCGGTGGCGATCGTCTGGCGCGCGAGCTGGCCGGACCAGCGCATCATCCGCGCCACGCTCGGCACGCTCGATGCCGCCGTTGGTCCCGAGCTCGAACGCACCGCAATCATATTTGTCGGCCGGACCTTGGGTTCGGAAGACTTCGATGAGAGCCGGCTTTATGCGGCGGACTATGACCGCCGCTACCGGCCGACCGGCCCAGCGCCGCGCTTTCCGGAAAAATCCTGATGCCGCGCAGCCTCATCATTTCGGCTCCCGCTTCAGGCGTCGGCAAGACGACGCTGACACTGGCACTCGCGCGAGCGTTTCGCGATCGCGGACTCGTCGTGCAATCCTTCAAGAGCGGACCCGATTATATCGACCCGGCCTTTCATGCGGCGGCGACGGGACGCGTATCCGTCAACATCGACAGCTGGGCGATGACGCGCGAGAGCGTCGACGCGCTTGCCGCGCGCGGCGCGAACGCCGATCTCGTTCTCGCCGAAGGCTCCATGGGCCTGTTCGACGGCGTCGCGGCGCCCGGCGTCTCCGGCACCGGCGCCACCGCTGACATCGCTGACATGATGGGTTGGCCGGTCTTGCTGGTGATTGATCCCTCCGGACAGGCGCAGACAACGGCTGCGGTTGCCAAAGGCCTGCGCGATTTTCGCGAAGGCGTGCGCGTTGCCGGCGTCGTCCTCAATCGTGTCGCCAGCCCTCGGCACGAAGACCTCGTACGACGCGCCTTCGTTGACGCCGGCATTGCCGTGTTCGGCGCCCTGCCCCGGCATGCCGCGATCGAATTGCCGAAGCGGCATCTCGGCCTGGTACAAGCCGAAGAGCAGAAAAACGTCGATCAGCTGATCGGCGAAGCCGCGCGCTTTGTCGCTGGGCACGTCGACCTAGATGCGATCCTGCAATCGGCGAGCGACTGGTCGGCGAAGCCGGCGGCGCAGAGCAGCAACCTCACGCCGCCCGGCCAGCGTGTTGCGCTGGCGCGAGACGCCGCATTCTCCTTCATCTATCCGCATATGCTGGAGGACTGGCGCGCGCGAGGCGCCGAAATCCTGACGTTCTCGCCGCTCGCCGACGAAGGCCCCGACGCCAGAGCCGACGTGTGCTGGCTGCCGGGCGGCTATCCCGAACTCCACGCCGGGCAGCTTGCGGCCAACACACGGTTTCAGCGGACACTTGCGTCCTTTGCCGAGACGCGGCCGGTCCACGGCGAGTGCGGCGGCTATATGGTGCTGGGGACCGCGTTGACCGACGCCGAGGGCACGCGCCATGCGATGACGGGCTTGCTGGGCCTCGAAACAAGTTTCGCCGTGCGGCGCATGCATCTCGGCTATCGGCTGGCCGAACTCGCAAGCTCCATTCCCGGCTACCAAGCAGGTAGCCGGCTGCGCGGCCATGAATTTCATTACTCCACGATTCTTGCGCAACCTGACACGGCACTCGCGGTCGTGCGCGATGCGACTGGCGCGATCATTGCGGAGACCGGCTCGCGGCGCGGCAACGTCACCGGCACATTCTTTCATCTCATCGCGGAGGACCGATGACCTCATCCGCCGCGCCCAAAGCGAGCATTACGCTTTCATTGATCGGCATCGGCTGCGGCGATCCGGATCAGCTCACGCTGGCTGCGATCCACGCCATCAATGCCGCCGATCTCATTCTCATTCCGCGCAAGGGCGACGAGAAGTCCGAGCTTGCCGATTTGCGGCGGAGCATTTGCCGGGATATGCTCACGAGCGACAAGACCCGCATCGCCGAATTCGATCTGCCGGTACGCGATACAAACGAAGCCGACTACCGCAAGGGCGTCGACGAATGGCATGACGCCGTTGCTGCGGCGTGGTCGAGCGAAATCAAACATCATCTCGGGCATGAAGGCCGGGTGGCGCTGCTGATCTGGGGCGATCCCTCGCTCTATGATTCATCCTTAAGGATCGCGCGACGGCTCGATCCCTCGGCCGCGATTGAAGTCGTGCCCGGCGTCACCTCGATCCAGGCGCTCTGTGCCGCGCATGCGCTGCCTTTGAACGAAATCGGCGAGGCCTTCCTGATCACGACCGGACGGCGGTTGCGCGAGGATGGCTGGCCGGCCGGTGTGAACACCGTGGTGGTGATGCTCGACGGCGGAACTGCATTTCAGTCGCTCGATCCGGCCCGATTGCACATCTGGTGGGGCGCCTATCTCGGCATGGAGAGCGAGATCCTGATGTCGGGAGCGCTCGCCGAAATCGGGCCCCGCATTGCGACCGCACGGCGCGAAGCGCGCGAACGCCACGGCTGGATCATGGATAGCTACATTCTCAAGCGCAGCACATAAGGCGAAAACATCATGCTTCCCGAATGGGTCCGTCAGCGATGTCCTGATATCTCGGCCCCTCACCGCGAGATCGCGCTTGCGCGGCAGGCGCAACTGACCAAGCCCGCTAGTTCGCTCGGCCGGCTCGAACATCTCGCCTGTGAACTCGCAGGACTGCAAGAGACCGAGGAGCCGCGCGCAACAATCGCGCCGATCGTCATCTTTGCCGGCGATCACGGCGTAGTCGCACAAGGCGTGTCGGCCTATCCGCAGGAAGTCACAATCGCCATGATGGCAAACTTCGCCGGCGGCGGCGCTGCGATCTCGGTGCTGGCACGCGAGCTCGGCTCAACTCTGGAAGTAGTCGACGCGGGCACGCTGACGCAATCCCCGATTCCGGGCATCGTCACCGACAAGCCGCGCCATGGCAGCCGCGACTTCAGCCAGCAGGCTGCGCTGACGTCAACTGAAGTCGCCTTTGCGCTTGAGTGCGGGAAGCGCGCGGTCCTGCGCGCCGGGACTCCGGATGTCCTGATCTTTGGCGAGATGGGGATCGGCAACACGACGGCGTCGGCGGCGATTGCGGCAGCGCTCCTCGGGATTGGCGCAGAACAAACGACCGGCAGCGGCACCGGCGTCGACGCCAAGGGACGCGCGCTGAAAACCCGCGTGATCGATCAGGCGCTCGTCCGTCACGGACTGACGAAGCCCGGCCTTTCCGTCGAAGACGTTCTATGTGCGGTTGGCGGTTTGGAGATCATTGCGATCAGTGGTGCCATCATCGCGGCCGCGGAGCGCCGGACTCCGGTTCTGATCGACGGCTTTATCGTCTCGGTCGCTGCACTGGCGGCGGTCCGCCTCAACCCGTCCTGCCGGTCATATCTGTTGGCGTCGCACCGATCCGCCGAGCAAGGGCATCGGCTCGTCCTCGATGCGCTTGGCTTGCAGCCGCTGATCGATCTGGACCTGCGGCTTGGCGAGGGATCTGGAGCTGCAATCGCGCTGCCGCTGCTGCGACTCGCCTGCGCGCTCCACAACAACATGGCGACGTTCGCGGAGGCAGCGGTTCCGGATCGCGCGTAGGACAAATGACGCGCACCTAACGAAAGGTCTCGTTCACGGATCTCACGCGCCAGCCGCCATCCAGCCGATCGATCCGCGTCAGCGACAGCGGATCGATCACAAAGCGCAGCGCGGTCTCGGGCGCACTATCGAGCGCGATGCAGAGTGCCGCGCGAACGGTTCCGGAATGGACCACCAGAATGGCGGTATCCGATTCGATCAACTCCAGTCCGCGGCGGACTCTGACAATCTGATCTGCAAAGCTTTCGCCGCCTGGCGGGGTCGAGCGGGCTGGATCCTTCCAGAATTGTGCGTACGCTTGACCGCCAGTGGCGGCCAGATCGTCGTGGCGTTTTCCGGTCCACGCGCCAAAGTCCTGTTCGGAAAATTCTGGCGCCAGCGCCGGATCAAGTTGGAGGGCCTTCGCCGTAGCGATCGTCCGCTGCGCCGGGCTGGCGTAGGCATTTGCGTTCTTCGGCAGGCGCGCGCGCAAACGGTCAAACGAGGCATGATCGCCGAGATCGGCAGGAGCGTCCGCAGGCCAGATCGTCCCTGGCGGACCATCAACCGCCGCATGCCTGATGAGCCATAGGATGGTGCTCACGCCTGTCTCGCCCGCCTCGCCGTCATCGAACCGTCTGCGCCACATAGCGCCGCCATCCGTCGCTCCGCAAGCGGCAGGCCTCGCACATTCCGCAGCCAAAGCCCCATTCGTGGCGATGGCTTCGATCGCCCTGGTAGCAGGAGTGCGTGGTTTCGATGATCAAATCGACGAGCGCGCGTCCGCCAAGCTGTTGTGCAAGCTCCCAAGTCGCGGCCTTGTCGATCCACATCAAGGGAGTCTCGATCACAAGCCGCGCCTCCATGCCGAGATTGATCGCGACCTGAAGCGCCTTCATGGTGTCGTTTCGCGACAATCGGGATAGCCGGAATAGTCGGTCTCGCAGACGCCCGTGACGAGGTATTTGAGCTGGCGCTGATGCGCGACGACGGCTGCGAACGTCAGGAACAGGAGATTTCTGCCGGGCACGAACATCGCCGGCAATCCATCGTGGCGCGTGCCGAACGGCAGATCCGCGGTCAATGCGCTGACGCTGACACTGCCGAGAACGCCGAGGTCGATCAGGTGATCGCGGCCCAGCTCTTCTTTCCAGGCCGGCCTGATCGCCGCGAGGCCAGCGCGCACGGGCGCCCGGCATTCCATCTCCACCAGGTGGCGTTGACCGTAAGTGAAGCCGACGGTTTCCACGCGGTCATAGCGCGACAGCGCCCAGGCGAGGCATGTCGTCGAATCCTGCCCGCCGGAGAAAAGGACAAGTGCGCTTTCGGGCATGATTGGCTCTCGATCATTCGCCGCGCCGGATGCCTACCCCGCGACAAGTTTCGGGTGGGGACATGCGGGGCGTCTGGCGACTCAGCTCGCGTGAGCGCGCAGCATATATCCGAGCCCGCGCACATTCGCGATCCGGCTGGGAAAGCCGTGGTCATCGATTTTCCGTCGCAGATTGCTGATGTGGGTGTCGACAACGTTGGTCTCGACCTCGAATTCGTATTGCCACACATCCTTGAGCAACATCGCGCGCGTGACGAGCTGGCTCGGCCTGCGAAGGAAATACTCGAGAAGCTTGAACTCGCGCGGCAGCAGGTTGAGCTTCACGCCTGCCTTGAAGGCCGTTTGCTCGAGCAGATCGATTTCCAAGTCGCCGACGCTGAGCCTCGTCGTGCTGATATCGCCGAGGCGACGCAGCACCGCTTCGACCCTCGCAACGAGTTCCATCATGTAGAACGGCTTTGCGAGATAGTCGTCGGCGCCCGCCCGCAAGCCATCGGCGATTTCATCCACCGATGACGACGACGAAATGATCAGCACCGGAATCTTGACGCCCTGTTTGCGCCAAAGCTCGAGCGTCTGCAGTTTGTCGATGCCGTAAAGGATGCGGTCAAGGATCAGCAGCGCGGCGTCGTCCGTGCGCGCCACTTCCGCAGCATCGTCGATCGGAACTCTGCGCACGAGATAGCCGGTTTCCTCGAGTTCGGCCTTGATCTCGTTTGCCAGTTCCTCCTCGTCCTCGACGAGCAATATGGTCGGGGTGACGACCGAAGCCGCCTTCGTCAAAGGCCTTCCTCCCTCCGTTTGCGCGAAGCGCTCGTGAAAACGATGGGGTCTGGTCGAGCGAACTAAAACTTAAGAATTCTTTAGGGTGTGACTTCGCCCGTGGGTCCTGACTAGAGACGTTCCAACGTCACGATCGCCGTGAAACGCCCCCCAAACGCGCCAACGCCAGTTCAGTGGCCCAAGCGCGACGAAGGCCGACTAACACATGTTAATTGGCGCACGCGGCAGTTGGACGGTGAAGAGAAAAATCGGGGTCGGCGATGGGCTCGGCAGCGCTAGATCTGCGGACCCGACTGCGTCAGCTCGCGCTCGGCGCGGAAGACGTTGCTGTAGAGATTGGCGATCCACTGCCGTCCGCTGGAGGTCATGTTGAGATAGCGGATCGCGGCCGCAATCTGCGGCGCGACGTTGTTCCAGTAGAATTGGGGATACTTGTAGACGACGTCGGCCGGCGTCTCGTAGCCCAGCGTCTCGTTGAGACCGATCTCTTCGAACTCGTAGAACAGCGCGTTGGCCTTGCGCATGTAGTTGGGATCGCCGAGTTGGCCGATCAGGTCGGCGGCGCGCAGCAACAAACCCTCCTCCTCGTTGAGGTCGTCCGCCGTTTCGTTTTTCGGCGATGGATAGGGAAAGCGGGTGTATTCGATGGCGCGCGCGATGCGGTCGGCGTCAAGATAATCGACCGTGTCGAAGCGCTCGATGACGAACAGTTTGGAGCGGTCGACGTGATAGGGCGCCATCGCGGCATCGGAGGAACCGATCGGCAGGCGAACGGTGCGGCCGGTGACGTCGGCGATATAAACGCCGTCGCCATCGCCTTGCACAACGCCGCGCACATAGCCGATGTCATGGGTGAGGCACGCCAGGATGAAGTTGGAATAGTCGCGCGGCGTCGTCGGCCGCATCAACGATCGTCCCATCAGGATATCGTGGCCGACCAGCGTGACGAGCATCGAGTGTTCGATGTTGTGATAGAGCGCATCGCTGTTGCCGATGCATTCAAGCGTGAGCCGCGAAATATACGGCAGGAAGTCGGCCAGATTGGCATGCGACAAGCGAAACCGCCCGCGCGTCTCGGCGGCCAGGAAGCTGCCCAGCGCATGCGCCATCACTTCCGGAACGGTGATCATCGCGAGAATGACCGCGGTTATGAACCGCCTTCGAGGCTAGCACCTCGTGATCGCCTGTCCACAGGAATTCGTCATCCCGACAGGCTGCCTGGCGTCATCGCCAAGCCGCCAATCGGCCCCCAGGGAGCCCGGGTGTGTCGGCGGCCCAAGCCTGACCAGCATGCCTCCGGCGCCGCCTTTGGCGCCCAGGGCCGACACGTCGCCCTCAATGCCGACGACCCAGTTTGCGAGTTGATAGTTGGCGCCTGCCTGAACGCCGTCCAGAACGTGATTGGTCTCGGGGTTGAAGTCGCTGCCGTTTCCAGGACCCTGGGACTAGGAACGTTCGATTGCGGGACGGATTGGTCTCGCAAACGAGTGATCAAATACCGGCCTCGCTCGACGCGCGCTTAATGGCAGGCGTGCCTGTCTGCGCGCGCACTCCGCCGGCAGGGAGCGGCATGCGGGATTAAGTAGAACACGTCGCTCGTTGAATACTTCGAGCGAGCATTCCCGTGCAAACTTCGAAAAGCGCCGTTGAGACAAATGCTGGTGGGGCCGAGCTGGCCGCGGAGCCAGTTTGCCGCGTCCCCGGCGCTATCGCCTGGAATTACAGCCGCTCGGAGATAATCGCCGATCTCGCGGTGCATATCGTAAGCCTGTGCTTCGGATACACCGCCGCCGCGATCCTTCTCACGCTTGCCGCGATTCATGAAGCGACACCCGATTTCGTCGCGGCCTCGGTCTATGCGTTGGGCCTGTTGTCGATGCTGACACTTTCTGCGGTCTACAATTTGTGGCCCGTCTGTCCCCTGAAGTGGCGATTGCGACGTTTCGATCATTCTGCGATCTATGCCTTGATAGCCGCGACCTACACGCCCTTTGCTTTGAGACCAGGCGCGGCCACGCCCGGCGTGCTGGCTGCGGTGTGGGGCATCGCCGCGCTGGGGATCGCGATCAAATTTGCCTGGCCCGGACGTCTTGACCGCCTCTCGATCGTCGTTTGCGTTGCCATGGGGTGGGGCGCCGCCATTCTCTGGAGCGGCAAGGATGCTCCGATATCACCCGTGGCCTATCGCCTTCTGCTCGCGGGCGGACTGCTCTTCTCGCTCGGCGTGGCCTTCCATGTCTGGCGGAACCTGCGGTTTCAAAACGCGATCTGGCATTTCTTTGTCCTGCTGGGAATAAGCTGCCACTACGCCGCCGTGTACAGCGTCTTGCTGAACAGGTAGACCGAAGTTCGATCCGCGCCATAGGAACGCCTTTTCCGCTCATCCGGTTTAGCTATCGGGGCGAGTCGAAGCCATCCAATGGCGCGATGAGAACGACGACACTCGAATTTGCAAAGCGCGCCGCCATCCTCGTTGCGCTCATCCCGCTTCCGTTTCTCGTCTGGTACCTGCGTTATTTCTTGCTTGTACTTGTCGGCGCGTTGCTGGTGGCCATGCTGCTGCAACTCGCGAGCGAGCCGTTCGTGCGATGGTGCCGGCTTTCAGAAGGATTGGCTCTGGCCTTCGCCGGCATCGTCATTCTGCTCGTTATCGCGACAGGCGGCTATTTGTTCGGAACGCAGCTGGCTTCCGAACTTCAGGACGTGCTCAGCCGCGCGGACAGCGCAGCGAAAACGATTGCCGACGAGCTTCAGCGCTCTCAGCTCGGCCGAATCACGCTCTCCCATCTCAAAGGCGGCAGCTTTTCCGTCACCGATATTCTCGAAAACCTGACTAAAGTCAGTGCTCGTCTATTGGAAGCAGTCATCTTCACCGTGGCATCGGGTGTCTACATCGCTTCGCAGCCGGCCCTGTATCGCAGGGGAACGGCCCAGCTGTTTCCGTTGTCACAGCGGCGGCTCGTTGAAGAAACGATCGACGATATCGGCCGGGGCCTTCGCCTTTGGCTGCTGGGACAAGCCATTCAGATGTGCCTGATCGGCACATTCTCGGCCATAGCCGTCTGGCTGATCGGGCTTCCCTCGCCGCTCGCGCTTGGCGCCATCGCGGGACTCGCCGAGTTCATACCTTATCTCGGGCCGGTGATAGCATCGATACCGGCGATCCTGGTCGCAATGACCAGCGGTTTCTACCCGGCGCTCTGGACCATCGTCGCCTATGTCATCATCCATCAGATCGAAGGCAATGTGATTGTACCGATGGTCCAGCGGCGGCTGGTGTTCATTCCGCCGGCGGTCCTGCTCCTGAGCATCGTCGTCGTCACCGAAATATTCGGCGCGATCGGCATCATCTTTGCGGCGCCGATCACCGTGATCATTTTCGTCGCGATCAAGAAGCTCTATGTGCGCGCCAGCCTGGGGCAGGATACGGAACTTCCCGGCGAGGAAGCGGGCTGAAACAGGAACCTATTGGTTTGCCCCCGATTGACGCGACGTAGATCCGCCAGGTGAGCAATGGAAGTCGCCTTATCCTTTGTTTGGATGGCAATCGTGTTCTGGCTGATTTTTCGAGCCCTTGGTCAACGCAATCTGCTCCCCCTTCTGCGTCCGGCCGCCTCAGCCACCCGCGATCCGCCGAATATATCGATCGTTATTCCCGCCCGAAACGAGGCCGCCAACCTTTCGAGCTGTCTCGATGGCCTGTTGCATCAAACCTATCCGAAAGACCGGTTGAGCATCATCGTCGTCGACGACGACTCGAGCGACGACACGCTCGCCATCGGCCGCGCCCGCGCCGACAAGTCCGGGCAAGTCAAGGTAATCGAGTGTCCATCGCTGCCGCCGCGTTGGTGTGGAAAACCCCACGCCTGCTGGATTGGCGCAAGCGCAGCGCGCGCCGACAGTGAGTGGTTTTGCTTCATGGACGCCGATGTTCAGGCCGCGCCACCTCTGATCGGCAGTGCGGTAGCGGCAGCGCGCGGGCAGCGGCTGGCTCTCTTGTCGCTGGCGCCACGCCAGAAGCTCGGCAGTTTCGCCGAGCGGCTCGTCATGCCATGCGGACTGTTTCTGCTGGCGTTTTACCAGGACCTCGAAACCGTTCAATCGCCGCACAGCGACAAGGTCACCGCCACCGGCCAGTTCATGCTGGTGCATCGGCAAGCCTATGAAACGGTGGGAGGTCACGCCGCCGTTCGTCAGGCCATTTGCGAAGACCTGGAGTTGGCGCTGCTCATCAAAAAAGCGGGCGGCCGCGTCTTGCTGGAGGACGGGAAGCTGCTGCTGACCGCGCGAATGTATGCAGGCTGGGCGAGCCTCTGGACCGGGTTTTCGAAAAACCTGGTCGAAATGCTGGGCGGTCGCACCCCGACGCTGACCATAGCTGTAGCGGTCCTCCTGCTGTCGTGCGCGAGCATTCTGCTTCCCACGGTCGATGCGGCCGGGTGCGCGGCCCGAAATCCGGCAGATTGCGTGGCGCTCATCCCGGCATTGATCGGCACGGCGGCAGCCGCTGCTCTTCACATCGCCGGCGCTTCATATTTCCGCATCCCGTTCTGGTACGGCCTGATGTTTCCGGCCGGATACGCCGTCGGCGCCTGCCTTGCCATGGAAAGTCTTCGGCGACACTGGCGAGGCCGGATCGTCTGGAAAGGCCGGAGCTACCCGTGAACCATCAAGTCCTCCGCAGCCAGCCGCGAGCCGACCACCAGCATGTCAGCCGGATCTCGACCGGAACCATCCTGTTCATCATTTCGGCGGCGGCGCTCACGCTCTACGAACTGCAACTGGTCCTGATCCCGTTCGTCCTTGCCGGCGTCGTCAGCTACATCTGCTATCCCGCGATCGTTTTCGTCGGCGACAGAACGAAACTGCCCCGCATCCTGGTCGCGATCGCCGTGTTCCTGGCTCTCGTGGCATTCGGCAGCGTCATTGGCCTGCTTGGAATTCCACCTCTGGCCACCGAGCTCACGCACGTCGCGACCGATTTTCAAGGAACGCTTGATCGTTTCGCCGAAACGCTGATCGGCGGCGGTACGCTTGACCTGTTTGGTCAGCCGATGAATGCGCACCAGCTCGCGGACACCATCGGCGGCGCCATTCGCGGCTGGATCGGCAATGTGCGCGTTCTGTCTCTCATTGCCGGGAGCGCGTTCGTGGGTGGCTTTGGCTTCCTGCTGACCCTTGTCCTGCTGTTCTTCTTCATGGTCAGCGGCCGGTCGGTGGTTGGGGGACTGCTGTGGCTCGTTCCACCGGGACAGCGGCCGTTGATTGAAGATCATATCCTTTCAAACCTCGACCCGGTTTTGAGACGCTACTTCCTCGGCGTCATAGCGGTCGTGTGTTTCGCCGCCGTGTTCGCCTATATCGGTCTGGGGCTCGTCCTTGGCGTCCCGCACGCCGAATTTCTTGCCTTGATAACGGGGATCCTCGAGGCCGTCCCGATCGTTGGTCCAGCAATGGCCGCCGTCATCGCCGGCCTCGTCGCCGTTCAACACAACTCCGGACTGAATGCGATCATTGGCTACGCCATCTATCTCACGGCGCTGAGACTCTCAATCGATCAGCTGTTCGGCCCCGTGGTGCTGGGCGCAGCCGGCCGTGTGCACCCCGCGCTGATCATCTTCTGCTTTCTTTCAGGAGGCGCCTTGTTCGGCGTGATCGGGGTGATCACCGCGGTCCCGATCGTGCTGGTAATAAAGACCACGCTTTCGGTGCTCTACGATGAGCCGATCGCCGGGCTTCCGATGAAAAAAGAAGATCGTAGTGAGGGCAATCATGCTGCGAAACCGCTTTCGTGACTTGATGCGCGGCCTTTTCGGTAACGGCACTCCGTCGTTGCCCCACGGTATCTCCGAGCCATAATTGGTGGTGAGCCGATGATGTTGAATGCTCTCGTGTCTGCCCTCGACAAGACGCTGCGCGCCAGACAGGGAATATTCGAATACAGCGAGCGCCCGCGCTGCGTCTTTCGCGTGAACGTCGCCGCCACGGCACGCGACATCGCGCTGTCGGACGGAACTTGCCTTTGCGCCGGCAGCCGCATCATCAATCTTCACCTTTGGAATGAGCATGTTTCGCCGTTTCCCGATCAGGGCCCGACCATCGGTTGGGCACGACGAATGCGGCAGGACTTCGAACTATCGCTTCAGGAGCTCGCCGCTTTCGTGGCGTCCCATCCGGCGCTCGACGACGTAGAGGCTGTTGGCGGAAAGATGATGTTCGGCTCGACGGAGGAAACCCAGGCAGTTGCGCGACTGGCCCAGCACTATGGTTTCGTCTGCGCCGTCGAGGGAGCTCCCGACCACTCGATCTCGAAGGCGCTGCAATTGCTGGGCGAAAATATCCTGATTTCAATGATCGTCATTTCCCGCAATCCCGCCGCGCTCCGATCCGATTGCTTCAGCCGCGAACGCGTGCTGGTCTACCTTCATCGCAACGAACTGATGAAGCGTTTCGGCGCACGCGAGATTTCCACGTCGCCGCATCGGCCCGACCACGCTGTCATCGGCTGACCCCGAACTGTACCGGCGTGGGCAATCGCAAATGCCCATGGGCGCCGAACCACGCGATGGCATCGTTCAGGGCTTCGGCATGCGGCCGCGGGCGATAGCCGAGCTCCTGCTCCGCCTTTTTCGACGTGAAGAACATCTTGTATTTCGCAAGGCGAACGCCCGCCCAGCTGGCGAGCGGTTCGTTGCCGGTCAGGAATGCCTGCACCTCTCCGGCGAGCGCGGCGGGCGCGGCGGCGTACCAGGGAATCCGATACTTCGGGCAACTGCGGCCGACCAAGGCGGCAATCTCGGCCAGCATTAGCGAAAATGAAATGTTTTCGCCGCCCAGGATGTAGCGTTCGCCGACCCCGCCTCGACGCAGCGCCGCCAGATGTCCCCGCGCGACGTCATCGACGTGCACCAGATTCAGCCCGGTATCGACAAAAACCGGCATCCGGCCGGAAGCGGCGGCAATGATGATTCTTCCAGTCGGCGTCGGCTTGATATCGCGCGGTCCGATCGGCGTGGACGGATTCACGATCGTCGCAGGCAGGCCCCTGTTCCGCACCATGTCGAGAACAAGCTGCTCCGCCACCACCTTGCTCTGCTTGTAGGCGCCGATTGCGTGCTGAAGGGAAAGACTTGCCTCTTCATCGGCCGACCCGCCATCTTGCCGGCATTGCAGCGTCGCGACGCTGCTGGTGTAGACGATCCGCTCGATCCCGCTTCGCATCGCCTCTTCCATCAGGTTGCGCGTTCCCGCGACGTTGGTGGCGAAGATGCCGGCCTTGTCCCAGCCGGAAAGCCGGTAGTCGGCCGCCACGTGAAACAAGTAACGGCAGCCATTGCATGCCGCTGCGAGCGATGAGCGTTCGCGAAGATCGCCCTCGACGAACTGCACATCGGCGCCCGTCAAATCCCGATAGCGGCTGGCGGGCCGGACCAGCGCCTTTACCGTGAGGCCGTGACGACGCAATTGACGCAGCACCGCGGATCCAACGAATCCGCTTGCGCCGGTAAGCAGGACATCCGCTGACTTTCTCATTACGATCTCCAGAAGCGGATGCCCGCCGCCTCACCCGGCGCTACAGTTCGACGGCATGGACGCTGGCGAGAAGGACATTGGAACAAAGCAAAAGGGCCTTGCGAGCCGGCCGCCAATCCGCGCAAAGCCTGATCACGTCGAGCGTATCGGAAGGACGCCCCAGCAGGAGGCGACTGAGCCGCCATCCGCTCGTTTCGCCACAGCTGGAAGCACAGGCGAGCGCCACCTGCGGCACGTTGCATCCTGCCGCATCGACGACCACGCGCAGGGCGACGAACCGGAGTGCGTGCGCCGTCGCCAGTCGCGCGACGATGTGGGATTCCATATCGGCCACCAGCGCACCCGATCGACGCCAGAGCTCGCGTCGCGAGATGTCGGCCAGAATCGGCTGGTCTACTCCGGCTACGGGGCCGTACACCGCCGTTGGAATCGCAGAAAGAAGCCACGCAGACCAGAGATCGTCCGTCGGGTTGCTTTCTCGTTGACCAATGATCTCCGATCCGACGACGATGTCGCCGGATCGCAGGCTCGGAGATAATCCTCCCGCCAGGCCGAAACTGACAATTCCCCGGCAACCATCCCTGGCGGCACGGCCAATGAAATCGGAAAGGTCGGCGGCGCCTGATTCCCACGCTTCTCTTTCAAACTGCCGCTCGACGATTTCGGCTTCGAGCGCGAGCGCCGCGCAAATCACTGCCCAGCTGGTCTGGACGGTCGTTCTCGGACCTCGAAGAAGCCTCGTGACCGGCATATCGGGAAAGCCTGCGAACGGAGTCAAACCGGGGCGGCACGATCCGTTGCTGGATCGCACTGAGCGCTCCTTGCCGGCTAACGCGGCCGCCGATCATTCGTTTCTATTCGGCAACGCCTGCGACGAAAGTCGCTGCGGCCTGCGTTGATTGATCGCCCCGTCGCGGCCTGTCGCATTAGGAACGCGCCTGCTACGACCGCGTTCGATTTCGAGATGCATACGCAACGATCGAACGAACAGTCACGATCGGGTCGCGAATGTCACATCAATTTACGGTCGCGATCTCATGACGACGGCAACCGGCCGTCTCAAGTTATTTCAATGAGAAGGCACGCCAGTTAACGATGCTTGGCCTACATGAGAGTACGCATATCGCGACGCAGATTTGTGTCGCGGGCGCAATTCTGGGAATCGTCTACAACGTTCTTGCCGCGATGATCGCGCCGCGATTCAACAGACCTTCCAAAACGCCAATCCATAAAACGCGGCCGGTGACGATCCTGAAGCCGTTGCACGGCAGCGAACCCGGCTTGTTTCTGCGGATTGCCTCGCTCTGCAGGCAACGATACGCAGGCAAGGTACAAATCGTCTGCGGCACCCAGCGGCTTGCCGATCCGGCAAATGCGGTCGTTCGGCTGGTGCAGAGGCTGAACCCGGCGGCGAAGATAGACCTCGTCATCGACGAACGAGTGCACGCCGGAAATCCGAAGGTCGCAAATCTGGTCAACATGGAAGCGAAGGTTCGCCACGAGATCATCGTCCTGTCCGACAGTGATATTGTCGTCGACGATGATTTTCTCAGCGATCTCGTCGCTGAGCTCGATCGCACTCGGACCGGAGCCGCCACCTGCCTTTACTACGGGGTTGCGGCTGGCGGCGTCTGGGCCGAGATGTCCGCGCTCAACATCAACACCCAGTTCTTGCCCAACGTTATCGTCGCGCTGACATTCGGCGCCGCCAAACCTTGCTTCGGCTCGGCGATCGCCATGCGAAAGGACGTGCTTGCCCGTATCGGCGGCTTCAAACCTTACCTGGACGAACTTGCGGATGACTATGCGATCGGCAAGGCGGTTCGGGCCGCCGGGCTCGATGTCGTCGTGCCTCGTTGGGCTGTCGGTCACGCCTGCTCCGACCACAGTTTCCGGTCGTTCTGGGAGCACCATATGCGCATGTCGCGCACGATCCGTTCGATCGATCCGCTCGGCTATGTCGGGACCATTTTCATGTATCCACTGATGTTGTCGATAATTGCCGCGCTTCTGGGAGCACACCACCCGATTGCCCTGCCCGTGATCGCCTTCTTCAGCCGCGTCTTCCTGACTTTCCGTGTCGGACGCTCGTTCAACTTGCGCCGCCATAGCCTCTGGCTGCTGGCAGCCCATGATGTCATCTCATTCGCGGTCTTCCTCTGCAGCTTCTTTGGCGGCCCCATCGCGTGGCGCGGCCAACGTTATCGCCTCCTCCACGACGGCACATTGGAACGAAGCACCGAGATAGAGATCCATCAGCACCAGTAGTGATCGACTTGCCTCTCGCCGAGACCAAGGCCCCGGCGTGGTCGCCCAGTGCCTTGGATCCTTGAGGAGGTCTCATATCCGCGTCCCCATGACGGGGCAGCACGAAACGGCCATGACGGCGTTACGGCGGAAACTGGCGCACCCGACACGATTCGAACGTGTGACCTTTGCCTTCGGAGGGCAACGCTCTATCCAGCTGAGCTACGGGTGCATGGCGGCTGATTTAGCCGATTGGCCCGCCATCGGCAATGGCCGATCGCCGCGTGCCAAGGGCTGGGCAAATGCTGCCGTAAACGCTGATTTTACAAGGCCAACGCCTCGAGCGGCGGCTGGTAAGGGAGTTCAAGGCTCTTGGCCACGGCCTCGCAGGTCACCTTGCCGCGGTGGATATTCAGCCCGTCGCGCAAATGCGCATCCCGCCGGATTCCCGCCAGCCCTTCGGATGCGAGCACAAGGCCAAACCGCAAGGTCGCGTTGTTGAGCGCATGGCTCGATGTCACCGGAACGGCGCCGGGCATATTGGCCACGCAGTAGTGGATGACGCCGTCGACCTCGAAGGTCGGATGGTCATGCGTCGTCGGGTGAGAGGTTTCGAAACAGCCGCCCTGATCGATCGCGACGTCGACGATGACCGCGCCCTTCTTCATCGATTTCAGCATCGGACGCGTCACGAGCTTCGGCGCGCTGGCGCCGGGGATCAGGACGGCGCCGATCACGACGTCGGCCGTTGCGATCTCGTGATCGATCGTCTCAAACGTCGAAAACCGCGTTCGCACGCGGCCGGCGAACATCTCATCGAGCTGGCGCAAGCGCGGCAACGAACGATCGAGAATGCTGACCTCGGCGCCAAGCCCGACCGCCATGCGCGCTGCATGGGTGCCGACGATGCCGCCGCCGATCACGACAATGCGCGCCGGCTCAACACCGGGAACGCCGCCGATCAACAGGCCAGGCCCGCCTGCCGGCTTCTTCAGCGCGGAGCCAGCCGCTTCAATCGAGAGGCGCCCGGCGACTTCGCTCATCGGCGCGAGCAGCGGCAGGCCGCCATGGTCATCCGTCACCGTCTCATAGGCGACCGCCGTGCAGCCCGATCGCAGCAGGCCCTCGGCCTGCTCGCGGTCGGGCGCGAGGTGCAAATACGTAAAGAGGATCTGGCCCTCGCGAAGCTGCTGCCACTCCTGGGGCTGCGGCTCCTTGACCTTGACGATCATCTCGGCGCGACAAAACACATCCGCCGCGCTCGGCGCGATCGAGGCGCCCGCGCGCTGGTAGACTTCATCGGATGCGCCGATGCCGTTGCCCGCGCCCTGCTCGACCAGAACGCCGTGTCCGGCCGCCACATATTCGCGCACCGACGAAGGCGTCAGCCCGACGCGATATTCCTGCGCCTTGATTTCCTTGGGAACGCCGACCAGCATTGTGATTCTCCCTTTTGGGCTCCTGTCTATCAGCGATGCCGCCTGCGTTTCCGGCAAAGGCTGCTCCGCCGGGGCGGATTTGCGCTGTATTCGGGCGCAAAAGCGGGATACGGTGCAGGAATCATGCACAAGCTGGATAGATCCGATATCGCACTGCTTCGGGAAGTCACCTCGAATGCCCGCAGTTCACATGTCGAACTGGCCGAGCGCGTCGGATTGTCGAGCACCGCCTGCGCCCGGCGTCTCGCCGCGCTCGAGCAAGACGGCCTGATCGAAGGCTATCAGGCCGTGCTTGGCCTGAAGGCGCTTGGCCTTGGCACCACGGTGATGGTGCGCATCACGCTCGACAGCCAGAGCGAAGACGCGCTCGAAACGTTCGAGCGCGCCATCATCAAATGCCCGTCGGTGGTGCGGTGCCTCCTGATGTCCGGCAGCGACGACTATCTGGTCACCGTAATTGCGCGCGACATCGAGGACTTTGAGCACATTCACAAGTCGCAGCTGTCGCGTCTGCCGCGCGTCTCCCGCATTCAGTCGAGCTTTGCGATCCGCAACGTCGTCAATCGCTCGTTTCCTCCGGCAGCGCTGTTGCCGCCGGACAAGGGCCGCTGACCGAAGCATAGGGAGAGCGCGCACCATGACGGATCAGTCCGGATCGTCGCAGGCCCCCGCTGCCGGCAAAGCCTGGCCGGTCTTTGGCTCGCTTGCCGGCTACAGGGCTGCATTTCTCAGCCGCGACCTGTTTGCCGGGCTGACACTTGCCGCCATCGTCATCCCCGAGCAGATGGCGACCGCGCGCCTTGGCGGCTTCGCCCCGCAGATCGGCTTCTTCGCTTTCGTCGCGGGCTCGCTCGCCTTTGCCGCGTTTGGCAGCAACCGCTTCCTGTCGTCGGGCGCAGATTCCACCATCACGCCGATTTTCGCCGGCGGCCTGGCGGCGCTCTCCGCTGCCGGCTCGCCGGATTATATGACGCTCGCTGCAGGACTGGCGCTGATGGTCGGCGTGATGCTGACCGTGGCCGGCATCTTCCGCATGGGCTGGATTGCCGACCTGTTGTCGGTTCCAGTCACGACCGGCTTTCTCGCCGGAATTTCGGTGCACATCCTGACGTCTCAGCTTCCGGGAATCCTCGGGGTTCCGTCGCCCGAAGGCCCGACACTTGAACGCCTCGCAACGCTTGCCGAACATCTCGGCGAGACCAACGTCTTTACGCTCGTCATCGGTCTTGGCGTGCTCGCCATCATCGCTGCGTGCGAAAAGATCAGTGCGCGGATTCCCGGCGCCCTGATCGGCCTTGTCCTGGCGGGCGCGGCGGTCGTGCTGCTGCACCTGGAGAAGCACGGTGTCAGCGTGCTCGGGGCTATTTCGGTGACGATGCCGAAGCTGACGATTCCGATGGTACCTGCGGGGCGTCTCGCCAGCCTGTTGTCGCTCGGTCTCATCGTCTCAGTCGTCGTCATGGTGCAGACGGCGGCAACGACAAGGTCGTTTCCCACCGATCCCAACGAGCCGCCGGACGTCAACCGCGATTTCGTCGGCGTCGGCATCGGCAGCATTTTTGCCGGCGTGATCGGCGCGTTTCCCGTCAATTCAAGCCCGCCGCGAACCGCCGTCGTCTCGGAAACCGGCGGCCGTTCGCAGATCGCGGGGCTTGCCGCGGTCGCGATCGTGATTGCGCTGCTCGCCTTCGGCACCGCATTGCTGCAACGAATCCCGAACGCCGCCCTTGGCGGGGTTCTGCTGTTCGTTGCGCTTCGCATCATCCGCCTCGAACAGATCATCGCCGTTTTCAGGCAATCGCTCGGCGAATTTCTGCTGATACTGGTGACGGCGGCCGGGATCATCGTGCTGCCGATCGAACAGGGCGTCGGCATCGGCATCGCACTGTCGCTGCTGCACGGCATCTGGAGCACGACGCGCGCCCGCGTGCGCACCTTCGAACGCGTGCCCGGCACCTCGATCTGGTGGCCAGAGAGCTCCAGACTTCCAGGAGAGCAGGAGGCTGGCGTGATCGTCCTCGGCTTTCAGGCGCCGCTGTCGTTCCTCAACGCCGATGACTTCCGGCGCGATATCATGACGGCGTTGAAGTCTTCACAGCCAAAAGTGCGGCTCGTGGTGCTGGAGGCGACCGGCATTGTCGAGATCGACTTCACCGCCGCGCAGGTGTTGACCGACGTCATCCGTCAGTGCCACGCCGAGGGCGTGGACTTTGCCATCGCCCGGCTCGAATCGGACCGCGCACAGGCTGCGCTCACGCGCTTCGGCATCGATGCGCTGCTCGGCCCCGACCACCTGTTTCGCAGCGTGGAAGAAGCGATCTCGGGCCGCGAGGCGAAGTTAGCCGGGGACTAACGGCCTAGTACCGCCGATCTGAAGTCCCTGCACCGCAAGCGGCGAATTCAACCAGGGACTTCAGATCGATAAAGCGGTACTAGAATCACTAAGTTTGCTAGTGCCCATGACTTTCCGAAGTTCGTTAAAGTGGTCGCTGCGATGTAACACGAACTTCGGAAAGTGGGCACTAGGCCGGAACGATCGCCTTGCCGACCGGCCACAACGCAATGCCGGCGAGCTTCAGGTGCGCCCATGCGAAGGGAATGCCGATAATGGTCACGGCGAGAACCACCGCCGCGACGAGATGGCCGAGCGCGAGCCACCAGCCGGCAAGAACCAGCCAGATCAGGTTGCCGATCAGGCCGAGCACGCCCGTGCCGGCGTCGGTCTCGCCGGTCAGAAGGTCGCGCCGCACCGCTTTCTGGCCGAATGGCAACAACGTGTAGATGGCGATATTGAAGGCAGCGCGCGCCCAGGGCAGGCCGACGATCGTGATCGCCATGATGATCGCTGCAATCAGCCAGCCGGCCGCCATCTCCACGCCACCGAGCAGCAGCCATAGGATATTGAGAAATATCGAAACGGGTTGCATGTGACCTCTTCGAAAGGCAATTGCGCGAACCGGCCGCCGGAAGGCGGCGGCACGAGCAAAAGATAGTACCGACGAGGGTGGCAAGGAAGGGGCGCGCCGGAATAAGGCGGACCACGCGCGTCACGTCAAACGCCGTTCATGTTCGTCAGACCGGCGGCGGAGCCAGTGCTTAGCGGCGATAGCGGTTGGGACGTGCGGAATGAGCGAAGCGATTTTCCTGCACCGGCCGGCTCGTCGCATTGACGCGGCTCTCGCTGGCCGCGGGCGCGACCATATTGAGTTCTTCCAGGAAAATAGGTCGCGCAAAATAAAAGCCCTGCGCGTAGCGAATTCGCGTCGCGGCTTGCAGGTAAGCCAGCTCCTCGAAGGTTTCGACGCCTTCCGCGATCACGCTCATGTTGAGCGCTTCGGCAAGCGATTCGATCGCGCGCAGAATGCCCTGGCTGCGCGGACGAAGGTGGATGTCGCTGATGAAGGAGCGGTCGATCTTGATTTCGTCGGCGGTGATGTCGGCCAGCGCCGACAGCGACGAATAGCCGATGCCGAAATCGTCGATCGAGATCGCGACCCCGAGCTTGCGGAAGATCGGCACGACTTCATCCTGGAACCGCCGCTTGGTCACGAAAGCGTCTTCCGTGACCTCGATCATGAAGCGCCGCGGGAAGCCGGTTGCCTCCAGCGCCTCGGCAAAGGAGCGCATGAAGGTCGGATTATCGGCCTGCTTGGCCGCGACGTTGATGCTGATCGTGGCTTCGGGGCCGAAGGTCTCGTTGATGAGGTCGATGGAGCGGACAATTTCGGCCAGCACGAGGTGCGTGAGTTCGTCAATCAGACCGAGCTCGGCCGCAAGATTGATGAACGTCCCCGGCGCCTGGATCACGCCTTCGTCGTCGCGCAGACGAACCAGCGCCTCGACGCCTTTGACTTCCTTGGTGCGGATGTCGACCTTGGCCTGGAAGGCGCAACAAAAGCGCTTCTCGAGGATGGCGTGCCGCAGCGACTGCTCGATCTTCATGCGCAGCAGCGCCTCGCGCTCCATGCTGGTATCGAAGAAGGCGGCCGCGCCCTTGCCGTCGTTCTTGACCCGGTACATCGCAATGTCGGCGTTCTGCAGCAGCGCGTCGTAGCTGCGGCCATGATCGGGAAACAGGCTGACGCCGATCGACGTCGAAGCGAAGATTTCCGATCCATCGATGAAGAACGGCGCCTTCAGCCGCTGCAAGGTCGCTTCGATATAGTCGGCGACTTCTTCCTCGCTATCGACCGGGTTGAGCAGGAGCAGGAACTCATCGCCTGAGATCCGCGACAGCATGTCAGTGTCGCGCAGATTAAGTCCGACGCGCTTGGCGACCTCGACCAGCAGCGCGTCGCCGACCGAATGGCCGTAATAGTCGTTGATGTGCTTGAAATTATCGACGTCGAGAAAGGCGAGCGCAAAGGAGTAACCCGGCTCGTAGCGCTGGATCAGACTTTGCACGCGGTGTTCGATCACCCGCCGCATCGGCAGATTGGTCAGCTCGTCAAAATAGGCCGAACGGAACAGATGATCCTCGACGGCCTTCTGTTCGCTGATGTCGGTCGAACTCGACAGCAGCAGGTTGCGGCCGCCGATGCGCACCGGCCGGTGCGCCGCGAGCAGAAACTGTTCGCCGTTGTTGCCGGTGACGGCCACCTCCGATACGGCCATGCGGCCGCTGCGAAGCAGGTCAAGTCCTTTTTGCCGCCGCTCGTTCAGATGCCTGGAAGCGGCGTCGGCGGAAGCCATCCCCAAATGCGACGCTGCGGCGTCATTGATCAGGAGGAAGTGGCCTTCATCGTCCTGAACGGTCACGCCGGCCGGAAGCAGCCGGAGGATATCTCGGAGCAGGCCGAGGTCACCCTCGGCCGCGGATTCGCGGGCGTCCGGCGTGGACGGAATCGGATGGCTCGGCGGGTTTTGCATGACTAGTGCCCACTTCCCGAAGTTCGTGCGAAACCTCAGCACCCACTTTCACGAACTTCGGAAAGTCATGGGCACTAGCAAACCCGTAGAATCTAGTGCCGCTTTGCTATTTGAAGTTCCTGGTCAAATTCGCCGCTTGTGGCGCAGGAACTTCAAATAGGTGGCACGAGGTCGAGACTGGCAAAGTCTCTTGTAGTTTTGGTTAAGTGGACGGTCATGGAATTGAGCGCGGGCGTCCTCGCAACCAGCCACAGCAATCGTAATTAACAGAACGTCAACGCGCGGGCTCGCGGCGCCCTTTGCGGGCCCGTATCGCGGCTCTTTCGGCCTCTCAGGCCTCGTGATCGGGCCTTGCTATCAAGCTTTGGGAACGCGGCACTGCATGGTGCAGTGGACGCCGCTCTTCAAGAAGCTGATCTCGGTCTTGCCGTCGAAAGGCTTGAGCGCCGATGCCAGCAGTTTGGTGCCAAAACCCGGCTCCCCGACATGAGCGATCGAAGGTCCTTCGGTCTCGTCCCAGGCAATGCTCAGCCGGTCGTTGTTAACGGACCAGGACACCTGAAGCAGGCCGCGCACGGAGGAAAATGCGCCGTATTTCCCGGCATTGGTCGCAAGCTCGTGAAAAACCAGCGCCAGGCTGACGGCAAGCTTGGCGGGCAGGAACAAGCGCTCCCCGTTCAGGGTGAAGCGGACATGGCCGTAAGGTCCGAGTTCGGAAAGCAGCAGATCCTTGATGTCGCAGCCGCCGCCGTCGACGCCGGTGATGAGCTCGTCGGTCGCCGCCAGCGCGCGCATGCGATGATCGATGCTCTCCCAAACCTGCGGCTGGTTCTGCAACACCTGATGAAGCACGGCATGGACCGTCGATAGCTTGTTTTTCAGCCGGTGCTGCAGCTCGTCGACGAGGAGCTTGCGGTACTCCTCCTCCTGGATCAGCCGTTTGGAAATGTCCCGCTGTTTGGCGGCCATCGAACGATAGTGCTCGACGCCCCAAATCGTCAGCGCTGATACAACCGAAAAAATCACCAGCAGCACGAGCCGCGGGAAAGGGCTGCTCGGCGCATCGCCAAAATTCAGGCTGACGCCGAGCGCGCCGCCGGCGACAGCGGTGGCGATGCCGGTGCGGTAGCCGCCGATCGCGGTCGCAAAGAAAATGGCCGGGAAATAAGGCGTGAAGTAAACATCCGGCCGGATCATCGCGAGAATCCATCGCGCGGCCGTCGACAGCGCAAGGCAGGCGATTGAAAATCCGACGCTGAACGCCAGCGAGGGCCGGGAGATGCCTTGCCAACCTCGCCGAAACTCGTCGATCAATCCTGCTATTGGCCACATCAGCGCGTATTCCGGACCCGAAACGGGACTCACCTTAGCCGAAATTGGCCGGCTGCAATCTGCGGACGGTGAGCTATCCCGTTTAACACCGGGATAAGGAAGGGCATTCCGCGACATAGAAACCGATCGGGGGGAGAAACCAGCGACCGCAACGCGTGACTCGCGCTGCTCCGGCAGGCTATTTTCACGCGACCGTGTCAAAAAGGAGGACGAATATATGGGCAGGCTCGACGGCAAGGTTGCGGTGATCACCGGCGCGACAAGCGGCATTGGCTTGCGCACCGCGGAAGTTTTCGTGGCCGAGAGCGCAAAAGTCGTCATCGCCGGCCGCCGCGCCGCCGAAGGCGAAGCGCTCGCGAACAAGCTCGGCCCGGCCTGCCTGTTTCGCCGCACCGACGTCACCATCGAAGACGACGTTCGCAACCTGATTAATCTCGCCGTCGACAAATTCGGCCGGATCGATAGCCTGTTCAACAATGCCGGCGGACCGGCGCAGACCGGCGGCATCGAAGGTCTCGACGTCGAGCGTTTCGATGCCGCCATGGCAACTTTGGTTCGCAGCGTCATGCTCGGCATGAAGCATGCCGCGCCGCATATGCGCCGCCAGGGCGCGGGCAGCATCATCAACAACGGCAGTATCGCCGGACGCCTCGCCGGCTTTTCGTCTTCGGTCGTCTATGGCGCCGCCAAGGCCGCCGTCATCCATCTGACCAAGTGCGTGGCCATGGAGCTCGGCGAAGCCGGCATTCGAGTCAACAGCATTTCGCCCGGCGCGATCGCGACCGGCATTTTCGGCAAAGCGCTGGGACTGCCGACCGAGGCCGCCGAGAAAACCCCTGACATGATGCGCGAGGCCTTCAAGACGGCCCAGCCGATCCCGCGCGCCGGCCTGCCCGAGGACATCGCGCACGCGGCGGTGTTCCTCGCCAGCGACGAATCGACCTTCATCAATGGGCACGATCTCGTGGTCGACGGCGCGATTACCGGGGGCCGTAACTGGAGCCAGCAGCAGCAGGGCTATGCGGCGATGCGCAAGGCTTTTGGCCAGGACGGCGGCTAGGCAGGCGCGAGCGTCACGCGCAGGCCGTCGCGCGGCTTGGGGATCGGCCACATCTGCCAGTCCGGCTTGCTGTTCGGCGGCAGGGATACGCTGAGGTTTTGCAGGAAATGCCGCGCGAAACATTTCGCCTGCATATAGGCGAAATGCAGCCCCAGGCACATATGTGCGCCGCCGCCAAACGGCACGAAGGCGAAGCGATGGCGCGTGCGCTGCGCCTCGTCGGTAAAGCGCAGGGGATCGAACGCATCGGGATCGGGCCAGATCTCCGGCATATGGTGCGTGAACAGCGGATTGGCGCCGACCAGCGTGCCGGCCGGAATCTGGTAGCCGCCGAAAGCAAAATCGCGCGTCGCCCGCCGCGGAATGGACGGCACCGGCGGCCGCAGCCGCATCGCTTCCTTGAATGCCATCTCGGCAAACGGCATCGCCTCGAGATGATCGAACGAGGTCGGCGCATCGACCGCAACGCCGAGGCTTGAGACTTCGTCGCGCAGCTTGCGCTGCCAGTCCGGGCTTTCGGCCAATGCCGCGACAAAGGACGTCAGCGACGACGTCAATGTGTCGTGCGCGGCCATCATCAGGAAGCTCATGTGGTCGACGATATCCTGTTCCGACAGCAGCGCGCCGTCCTCGTGGGTGGCATGGCAAAGCTGGGAGAACAGGTCCTCGCCGCCCTTGGCGCGGCGGATCGGAATCTGCTGCGAAAAATAGGCGACGATGCGCTCGCGCCCTTTGACGCCGCGCGCCATCTGCGTGCCGGGCAAGGGCGTGCGGATCGGCGCGACGGCGGCCGCGACCATGTCGACGAAGGCTTTCGTGATCCCCTTGACCTCAGGGCCGATGCTCGTTCCTAGGAACGACGTCGCAGCCAGATCGAGCGTCAGCTGTTTCATGGCCGGATAAAACAGCATCTCTCCCGGGTGCTGCCGCCACTCGGCCACGCGCTGCGAAATGCCGGCATCGAGCGCGGAGAGATAGGATTTCATCGGCCCGGATTTGAACGCAACCGAGAGCGCACGCCGGTGCAGGCGATGTTCGTCGAAATCGAGCAGCATCAGGCCGCGCGGAAACAGGCGGCCTAAAATCGTGCCCCAGCCATAGGTCGACGAGAACAGGCGGTTTTGATCGAACAGCAAGAGTTCGTTGGCATCGGGCCCCAGCATGGTGATGCTGGTCTCGCCGAGGATGCGGTTGCGATAGATCAGGCCATATTTGGCCGCCATCCGCTCGACCTCGCCCTTGGGGTCGGCGAGGACCTGCAGCGTGCGGCCGATCAGCGGCCAGCCTTCGTCACCCGGAATATGCGCAAGCGACCGGCGGTCGGGTGGCGCCAGGGGCGTCGTCGAGAAAGCCGCACTTTGCATCGACATGGCAGGCGCTCCATCGCAACACGAACGTACCGAAACGCAACGATCGAACCGCGTCAATCAGGCCTTTTGGTGTTTGGCCGCTTCCTTCTGCAAATCCGGCGCGTTGACGGAGGGAATCGCCACACGACCGGGCCCGGTCTCCCCGAGGGCGGCCGCGGCCTTTTCGTTGCCCATGATCTTGGCCATCACGGCTTCGCCCGCGCGCTCAAAGATCGCGCGGTTCTCGATCACGAACTTCTGCGACTTGCGCAAGCCGTCAGCATAGCCGTTGATCTCCGGCACCACGTAGCGCGCCACCAGGTCCCAGCTCCGGCGCGTATTCTCCGGGTTGGCCCAGTCATGCACGAAACCGATGATGGTGCCGACACCGCCCGACACTTTCATCACGTTCTTGATCAAGGCCACGAGGTCATCAGGCGTTCCGATCGCGGAGGCTGCTCCCTCGACGAAGGCGGTCTGATCGACGGCCTCGTCGGCGGAAGAGAATGCCTTCAGGCCCGGTCGCATCAACGTGCCGACGTTGTATTCATTGTGCCATCGCATCAGTCCCGCGCCGGCCTGGGCTCTCGCCTGCTCGCGGGTTTCGGCGATGTGCCAGGTGAGCAGCACGCGCCAGTCGGCGCGGCTCACCGTCGTGCCGTGCTTTTTGGCGGCGTCCTCGGCGAACTCCCATTGCTGCGCCAGCGACATCAATCCCTTTGTCGACATCGAGCCGAGAGAGATGATGCCGATGCCGTATTTGCCGGCAAGCGTCATGCCCGACGGCGAAATCATCGAAGCCACCACGCACGGCATTTCCTCCTGAAGCGGGAGGATCTGCAGCGCCGCGTCCTGCATGGTGAACCAGTCGCTTCTGGCGGTGACGCGCTCACCCCTGAACAGCCGGCGGATGATCGCGATCGCCTCGTCCTGGCGGTCGCGCTGAGTCATCGGATCGATGCCGAGCGTATGCGCGTCGGACGCCAGCGCGCCGGGGCCGGAGCCGAAGATGGCGCGGCCGCCGGTCATGTGGTCGAGCTGCACCATGCGTTGCGCCACGTTGAACGGATGATGGTAAGGCAGTGAAATCACGCCGGTGCCGAGCCTGATGCGCTTGGTGCGCTCGCCGGCCGCGGCCAGAAACATCTCGGGCGAAGCGATCATTTCCCAGCCGGAAGAGTGATGCTCGCCGCACCAGAACTCGTCATAGCCGAGCGCATCGAGCTGCTCGACCAGATCGAGGTCGCGGCGGAATTGCAGCATCGGGTGCTCGCCGATCGGGTGGTGCGGGGCGAGGAATGCACCGAATTTCAGGCGGGCCATAGACGCTTCTCCAAAAAATTCTTCTCAGGTTTCTGGACGGCACGTTATGGGGTGAGAAAGACGAGCGCAATCGGGGGCTTGCGCAGCTAGTGCCCACTTTCCGAAGTTCGTACCCCGTCGCAGCACCCCTTTTACGAACTTCGGAAAGTCGTGGGCACTCGCAAAAACTTATAACTCATGTGCCGCTTTGCATTTGAAGGTCCTGGACGGAGTTTGCCGCTTGTGGTGCAGGACCTTCAAATGCGCGGCACATGCGTCATGCGTCGCCCGTTATTCGAAATCAGCCATTTCGATCGAATTTACAGCGCTTTACCATTCGGCTAAGAGGGCGCTCGGTTTTACACCTCGAGGTTGGGATGTATTTGAGGCCGTCCGATTCCGCGCGCTCCCTTGAGCTGCCGACGCAGCGCAAGCGCGACCTCGTGCAGCATTTCGAGGCCAATGGCGACGAACTGCAGCGCTGGCGCGAATTCAACGCGGCCTACCACGAAGACGACTTCAAGTTCATGCGCTTCCTGATCCCGCCGGGCAAGCGGGTGCTCGAACTCGGCTGCGGCCGCGGCGATCTGTTGGCAGCGCTTCAACCCTCCTATGGCGTCGGCATCGATTTCGGCGCCGGGACCATTGCGAAAGCCAACGAGCTGCATCCCGATCTTAATTTCGTGCTCGGCGATGTCGAGGATCCCGCGACGCTGTCCTCGATCGAAGGCCCGTTCGACTACGTCGTGATTGCCGACACCATCGGCATGTTCGAGGACATCGATGCGACCTTGCGGCTGGTGCATCACCTCTGCGCGCCGTCCACACGCCTCATCATCTCCTACTACTCGCATTTGTGGGAGCCGGTGTTGAAGGCTGCGGAAGCGGTCGGCCTGCGGGCGAAGCAGCCGAAGATCAACTTCATCGCCACCGCCGACTTCCTCAACCTGATGGACCTTGCCGACTTCGAGGTCATCAGCGCCGAGCAACGGCAGCTGCTGCCGCAGCGCTGGCTGGGACTGGGTCCGTTCATCAACCGCTTCATCGCGCCGTTGCCGGGAATCCGCAAATTATGCCTGCGGACATATCTGGTCGGTCGGCCGGTCCGGCAGTTTCCGGACCGGAAATTCTCGGCCAGCATCCTCATCCCGTGCCGCAACGAGAGCGGCAACATCGAGAGCGCGATCAAGCGCATGCCGAAGTTCGGTTCCTCGCAGGAAATCCTGTTCGTCGAGGGCAACTCCAGCGACGGCACCTTCGCCGAATGCGAGCGCGTGCGCGACGCCTACAAGGACACGTGGGACATCAAGGTGCTGAAGCAGGACGGCAAGGGCAAGGGCGACGCGGTGCGCAAGGGATTTGCAGCTGCGACCGGCGACGTCCTGATGATCCTCGACGCCGATCTCACCATGCCGCCGGAAGCGCTGCCGAAATTCCACGCGGTGATCGAGACCGGCAAGGCCGAGTTCGTCAACGGCACGCGGCTGGTCTATCCGATGGAGCAGGAGGCGATGCGGCCGCTCAACTTCATCGCCAACCGCTTCTTCGCCTATATGTTCAGCTATCTCGTCAACACGCGCCTCACCGACACGCTGTGCGGCACCAAGGTGCTGCTGCGCCGGGATTACGAGGCGCTCGCGCGCGAGCGCAGCTACTTCGGCAACTTCGATCCGTTCGGCGATTTCGACCTGATCTTCGGCGCGGCGAAACAGAATCTGAAAATCATCGAGACGCCGATCCACTACAAGGCTCGTACCTTCGGCGAGACCCAGATTTCGCGCTTCCGCGACGGTTGGCTGCTGTTGAAGATGGTGTGGTTCGCCTATCGCAAGCTGAAGGCGGTCTAGGCAGGTCCTCACACCGGCTCGGTCCGCTTCGCCTGCGAAGGCCGGCACCTGCGCACAGCCCGCTGCGGTGGACTGGTGGCGAGCGTCGAAGTCGCGCGATCATTGGACATTCACGTCGTCACGATGGAACTTCGCCTCGGCTCCATCCAGATCGGGCACGCACACGCCCAAAAGCCCTTCCTCAGCCTCGAGTTTGAACGTAAGGTCATTTCAACCTGGGGGCTGTTAATGAAGCGGATAGTTGCAATTGTTTTTGTATGGGCGGGTCTGTTTTCTTGCGCGCCCTCCAACGCCGCCGGGCCTTTCGGGACGATACACCTCGGAGGCTGGCATGGCGGGGCCTACACCAACGATGCGGACGGGAGCTTCTCGCACTGCGCGGCCCTTTCGAGCTATGCGAGCGGGATATCGCTCCTTGTCAGCTACAACGTAAAGAACCAATGGCTCTTGGCGTTCGCTAGCTCTAAATTTCACCTGACGAAGGGCGAGACATTTCCGATCGACCTGACCTTTGACGGAGAGTCGCAGGTACGCCTGTTCGGGACGGCGTTATCGGACCAACTCCTCAGCGCGATCATGGTCCCAAATGCGCTACGCGACTTCAAGAAGGCGACCCTGATGGTTGCGGTCGCCAAGGGAGCTACATTTCAGTTCGCCCTGAGCTCCACCGGCCCCTTGCTTCCGGCCCTCTCCAACTGCGTCACAAGGGTAAAAGCGGCCGGCGTCGACCGTGCCGGTGACTTTTCGGTCGCGGCAGCCAACCCTTCCGGGGAAGCCAAGCCGCCAGCAACCAGCGAGCAAAAGGCGGCGGACAGCGCCAAGCCTGACAAGCTGGTTGGCCGAAATGGGACGGGCTTCGTGGTCAGCCAAAGCGGTCACATCGTCACCAACAATCACGTCGTGGACGGATGCGTTGGCGACATTCAGGGCAACCTGAGTGGCGAAGCGCAGGTTCCGCTCAGGGTCGTATCCACAGACAAGAACAACGACCTGGCGCTGCTGCAAGGCCCGGCCGGATCATTCAAGGCAATGGCGTCGATCCGCGACAAGCCCATCAGATCAGGCGACTCGGTGGTGGCCATCGGATATCCGTACCATGGCCTCTTGACCTCTGATTTTACCGTGACAACCGGCATCGTCAGTTCGCTGAGCGGGATATTGAACGACACCCGCTTTTTGCAAATCAGCGCAGCCGTTCAACCGGGGAACAGCGGCGGTCCATTGCTGGACTCGAAGGGACAGGTTGTCGGCATCGTTGCCGCCAAGCTCAATGCGCTGAAATTTGCCAGCGCGACCGGCACCATCCCCGAGAACATCAACTTTGCGATCAAGCCGGGCGCACTGCGGGATTTCCTCGATAACAGTGTTGTGCCCTATCAAACCTCGGACGGCCAAGCGGACCTGGGAACGCCGGATATCGCCAAAAATGCGCGTGACTTTACGCTCCTGATCTCGTGCATGGCTGCGAGTGAAAAATCCAAGAAGTAGCTTGGTCGCATTACGCCGCGCCGACGGCGCTTCCGATGCATGGGCGAACTACCACCGTCGCGACCTTACTCGCCCGGCTCGGGCCATTGCTCATCCTGCCAGTCGGCCAATCGCTTGTATTCGAGCGCCATATGTTCGAGCTCATTCCTTACCGCCGGGCTGGCCGAAAGCCTCGCTTGCTCACGGCACAGCGCTTCGAGCGAACGATATGAGAGATGGGCAAGGGACTCATCCATCGCCCGACACTAAACCGCGGGGGGGGGCGCGCATTCACCTGGGTTAAAGCCGCCTCGTTAAGTTAAGCAGGCTTGCAGATCGTCTCCATTGGGGAACGGCTCCTGGGCTATCGCGCAGCGTTTGTTCGACTGGGAACTTGTTCGTGAAAGACGCGGTGCAGAAATGTCACGTCAAAAGCGGGCCGTAGGGCTGCTGCAAAAATGCCTCAAGCCAGTCATCGTTTCGGTCGGACGCCCGGCAACCATTCACGCCAAGAACAATATGTCGAGTGGAGTAGCGTCCGTGTTGAGTGAACTTCAGACGAAACTAGAGAAATACGAACGCAAGGCCGCGCAATACGAGAAGTCGGCCGAGCAGGCGACCAGCGGGCCGGACCGGGCGTTCTATCAGGGACTCGCGTCTTACTGCGACGACCTCGCTGCGAAATTCCGGCAGGTCATCGCCAAGCGGACGGACACGTCTCAGGCCGCCGAATGATGTTGCGGCGGATGTCCGCTCACGCCCACCGCTTGCCGAACACGGGTGCGTTCGGCTGATCGATCTTCCAGTTGAAGAAATCGTAGTTGCCGGCCCATGCGTGGACTTCGACCCCGCAGACTTCGCAATTGAAGCTGCCGGAATGCTTGGCTGAATGCTGCTCTTTCGTTGCAGCGTAAGACAGTCCGCAATTGGGACAGTCAAAAAATTCGGTGGTCCAGATACTGCCTGCCATGACCGCGATGATGCAACGCATCGAACGGAAGCGCCAGCGCGCTTCTCTCGCATAGTCAACGACCTGCTACCCCGATTGCGGAGACGGGCAAGCTATCCGATAGCGCTTTTTTAACTGATCACGCTCCGACCGCGGGCGTGTGAACGACCTGGCGATTGAGCGGAATCGCGATCGTGCATTGCAGGCCCGATGGATCGTAGTTCAGGGTTGTCTTGCCCTTGAACTCGAACGCCAGCGTCTTTTCCAGCAATTCGGTACCAAAACCCTTGCGCTGGGGCGGCCCGACGCGAGGCCCTCCCCTCTCCCGCCAGTCCAGCACCAATTGGGGTGGATTGGACGACTCGTCGACGCGCCATGACACGTCGACCTTGCCCTTCGGCTGGCTCAGCGCGCCATATTTGATGGCGTTGGTCGCGAGCTCATGGATGGCGAGCGCGAAGGTCTCGGCCGCCTTCGGCTGGAACCGCACGGGCGGTCCGGACACGCGAAGCTGCTCGCCCTCGCGCGCGTTATATCCGAGCATCTCCTCGACCACGAGATATTCGAGATCGACGCCTCCTTCCGGATCGCGCGTGACCATGGCTTGCGTCCGCGCGAATGCGTTCAGCCGGCCGTCGAGATGCGCCGCATAGTCCTCGACGCTGGTCGAGGTTTCGGACGAACGCCGCGCGATCGAGCG
>NZ_DASREO010000006.1:0-4683 GCF_035652035.1 Bradyrhizobium sp. | reverse complement strand
GCGGAATTTCCGCCGAGACGTTCTTGAGGTTATTGCCGCGCGCGTTGACGACCTTGATGGTGCGGCGATGGTTCGGCGGCCGCCGCTCGGGCACGTCGACCGACAGTTCGCCGGTGAGGTATTTGCCGGTCAGCGAGTCCGGATTGTGCATGATGTCGGCGGGCGTGCCCTGCGCGACGATCTCGCCGCCATGCATGCCGGCGCCGGGGCCGATATCGAGCACGTGGTCGGCCAGCCGAATGGCGTCCTCGTCATGCTCGACCACAACAACGGTGTTGCCGAGGTCGCGAAGTCTCTTGAGGGTCTCGAGCAGCCGCGCGTTGTCGCGCTGGTGCAGGCCGATCGAGGGCTCGTCGAGCACATAGAGCACGCCGGTTAGGCCGGAGCCAATCTGCGAGGCCAGGCGAATGCGCTGGCTTTCACCGCCGGACAATGTGCCGGACGAACGCGACAGGGTCAGATAGTTGAGGCCGACATCGAGCAGGAAGGAGAGCCGTTCGCGGATTTCCTTGAGCACCCGCGCGGCGATCTCGTTCTGCTGCGCATTGAGCACCTTCGGCACGGTCTCGAACCATTCGCCGGCGCGGCGCACGGAAAGCTCCGAGATTTCGCCGATATGCTTGCCGCCGATCTTGACGCACAGCGCTTCGGGCTTCAGCCGATGGCCGTGGCAGGCCTCGCACGGCACGTCGGAGAAATACTTGCCGAGCTCCTCGCGCGCCCATTCGCTTTCGGTCTCGCGATATCTGCGGTTGATGTTGGTGATGACGCCCTCGAACGGCTTCTTGGTGTCGTAGGAGCGCACGCCATCTTCGTAGGAGAACTTGATCTCGTCCTCGCCCGAGCCGTGCAGGATCGCGGCTTGCGTCTTCTTGGCTAAGTCCTTCCACTTGGTGTCGAGGGTGAACTTGTAGAATTTCGCAAGCGCCGTCAGCGTCTGGATGTAATAGGGCGAGGACGACTTGGCCCAGGGCGCGATCGCGCCCTTGCGCAGCGTCAATTCCTTGTCGGGAATGACGAGGTCTTCGTCGATATGCTGCTCGATGCCGAGTCCGCCGCAGGCCGGACAGGCGCCGTAGGGGTTGTTGAACGAGAACAGCCGCGGCTCGATTTCCGGAATCGTGAAGCCGGAAACGGGGCAGGCGAACTTCTCCGAGAACAGAATCCGCTCCGGCCCGCTCTTGTCGTGGATCTTGGCGACTTTCTTCTTGTCGTCGACTTCGGCGGCTGGAGCCGGCGCATCGGCGTATTCGATCACAGCCAGGCCTTCGGCGAGCTTCAGCGCGGTCTCGAAACTTTCGGCGAGACGCTGGCCGATGTCGCCCCGCACCACGATGCGGTCGACCACGACGTCGATGTCGTGCGGGAATTTCTTGTCGAGCGTCGGCGCTTCGGCGAGCTCGTAGAACTTGCCGTCGATCTTGACGCGCTGAAAACCCTTCTTGAGATATTCGGCGAGCTCCTTCTTGTATTCGCCCTTGCGGCCGCGCACCACCGGTGCCAGCAGATAGAGCCGCGTGCCCTCGGGCAGCGCGAGCACGCGATCGACCATCTGCGAGACGATCTGGCTTTCGATGGGAAGGCCCGTGGCGGGCGAGTAGGGCACGCCGACGCGCGCCCACAAGAGACGCATGTAGTCGTAGATCTCGGTGACGGTGCCGACGGTCGAACGCGGATTTTTCGACGTGGTCTTCTGCTCGATCGAAATGGCCGGCGAAAGTCCGTCGATCTGGTCGACGTCTGGCTTCTGCATCATCTCGAGGAACTGCCGCGCATAGGCCGAGAGCGACTCGACGTAACGGCGCTGGCCTTCGGCGTAGATGGTGTCGAACGCGAGCGAGGATTTGCCGGAGCCGGAGAGGCCCGTGAACACCACGAGCTTGTCGCGGGGAATCTCGACGTCGATGTTCTTTAAGTTATGTTCGCGCGCGCCGCGAATGGTGATCGCTCGCAATGAACTTGCGGATTGCTGGCGGCGCGCTTTGAGAATTTCATCCATATCGGCATTTCCAGGCGCGCGAGTGGCCGCGCGACGTTTCGGGGCGCGTCGCGGCAACGCGATCGGACGCCAATGGCTATGCTCGGAACATAGGAAGAACGGGAGAGGATTTCCAGCGCCGCGTGCGCGCCATCAACGGATAGTTGGAACATGGCAGCAGCGGTCAGCATCGGAATACAAAAAGCCGGCGAAATCGCCGGCTTTTTCGAACTCAGACGCGGTTTGCGATGATCAGTACTTCGCCACGACGGGGCCGCCGAACGTGTAGTTCACGCGCACTGTGCCCATGTCGACGTCCTGCTTGATGCTGTTGGCGCGATCGAAGCCGCCCTGGAAGTTGATGAAGTTGACGCTGCTGCCGTTGCCCATGAAGAGATGATCGTATTCGACAGCGATCGACCAGCCGCCGCCAAGGCCGAGTTCGAGACCGGTTCCGATCGCACCACCCCAGCGCGTCTCTTTCGCCTGATCGAAGACAAAGCCGGCCGGGAAAGCGCCGACGGTGACTTGCGAGATCCCGCTATACGTATTGTGCGTGACGACCGCGCCGGCCTTGCCGTACCAGAGCACGTTGTTCCAGGCATAACCGATCTGGCCGGTGAAGAGGCCGATGCCGTCGATCCTGGTCTGATCCGAGAACGGGAAACCGCCGAAGGTCCCGATCGTGCTGGTGTTCGATCCCTTCAGGCTTGCCCAGTCGCCCTGCGCTTCCAGGCCGAAGACCCAGCTCGTCATCTGCCAGCGGTAGCCGATCTGGCCACCAGCCAGGCCGCCGGTCGCATTGTGGCAACCGATGCCGGTTGCGGGCACCGGGCCGAAGCCATCATTGGTGATGTCCCAGCAATTGTGGCTCGAGGCGCCACCAGCATTCAGACCGCCGTAAAATCCGGACCAGTTGTACATCGGCGCCATGACGGGCGCCTTGGTGTAGACCGGCGCGCGGGCGGGAAGGTCGGCCGCGCTCGCGGGCGCAACTCCCATGGCAACAAGACTGACGCCGACCAGCAGGGCCTTTTTCATTTTGTCTCTCACCTTGGTTCTCAGGTCGGCCGGCCGCAACCAGCAACTGAATCATTTGATGCGCGAAGCGATAGCGCAGCCGCCGGCAAAATACCGTAACCGAAACACCACAACTCCGTCCAAAATCTGCAACCTGAACGTGATCGCCTGACGAGTTCAGTCAACAAAAAAGCCGGCACAACGGCCGGCCTTTTCGAGATCAAGCGGGTGAAGCGCGATCAGTATTTTGCGACGACCGGACCGCCCCAGCGATAGTTGACGCGCACCGACACCAGGTCGGTGTCGCCGTGGATGCGGTCAGTCGAGACCACCGCGCCGCCAACCGGGTTGGTGAAGGTGGTGTTGGCGTTGGCGACGAACAGGTGGTCGTATTCAATCGCGGCCGACCAGTTCGGCGCGAACGAAAATTCGACACCGGCGCCGACAACGCCGCCCCAGCGATTGTCGCCGGAGGAGGTTGCAACGAGCGCGCCGTTGGAAATGATGTCGTTGCGATCGGCAACGACCGCTCCGCCGCCCTTGAAATACAGCAACGCCGTATTCCAGGCGTAGCCGACCTGGCCGGTGAACAATCCGAACGCGTCGACGCGGGAGCGATCAATGCGGGTCGGGTTGGTCAGAGCGACGCTGCTGCCACGCAAGCTGGCCCAGTCGCCAAGGGCTTCAAAACCCCACACCCACGAACCGGTCTGCCAGCGATATCCAGCCTGTGCACCGGCAAATCCGCCTGAGGTGGTGTGGCAGCCATCGGGGCCGATGATCGTGGGACCAGTCACGTCAAAGCAGCGGTTCGACGTTCCCCAGCCGCCATTGGCGCCGACATAGACGCCGCTCCAGTCGTAGAGGGCAGGCATCATCGCCACCGGCGCCTTGTAGGCGGGTGCGGGAGGCAGATCAGCCGCCACTGCCGGTGCCACTGCTCCCAACGCGAGGAGAGCGACAGCGCCCAGCATCATCCTCTTCATTCCAACAACTCCGGCTTCTTCGTCCGCTTCGCTTTTCCAAGGAAGCGTTTAGTCCCATCGATCGAAGGAGCGCCCATTCCACCCCTGATTGGACTCGATCCTACCGCAGTTTGGCCCTGACGGCCGTCTCTTAAAAGCCACACTCCATAACGAAGTGGACCGGCGCGAAGTTAATGATTTGTCATGCGTTTTGTCGCCTGCGCCAAAGGCGCTGCGAGCGCGGTGGCGGGACCGGAAAGGACGGGATTGGGCGCGGCGCAAGTACCTTTTCCAGTGATTTTCCCGGTAATTCCGTAGGCTTCCTCACTTGGGGCTTTACTTGGGGCTTTCTCAAAACCACACCGGAACAAAACTGGAACATTTCAATCCGACCTGCTATATGTGGGGATAACACAGGCATGGGCCGGGCGAACCCGGCAGGCAGGCGTATAGGGTCTGCGGCTTGGATAGCGGAGTAAGTGGAGAACGGCGATGGCAGGAAGCGTGAACAAGGTGATTCTGGTCGGAAATCTCGGCAAGGATCCCGAAATCCGGCGGACCCAGGATGGGCGGCCGATCGCCAATCTCAGTATCGCCACCTCGGAGAGCTGGCGCGACAAGGCAACCGGCGAGCGCAAGGAAAAGACCGAGTGGCATCGCGTCGTGATCTTCAACGAAGGCCTGTGCAAGGTCGCCGAGCAATACCTGAAGAAGGGCGCC
>NZ_DASREO010000005.1:0-148133 GCF_035652035.1 Bradyrhizobium sp. | reverse complement strand
CGCGCCTCAGCGCGAGGTGATCGAGCCGCCGGTGACGCGAAGGGCGGGACGGGCCGATGCATCACGGCGTGTCGGCCGGCTGCATCCGGTCAGGCGCGAACTCGCCCCAAGAAAGCGGACGGCGGTCGAAAGAAGAAACGTTGCGAGAAGCTTGAGGAATGTTGACAGAGATCAGAAGAGCGTCCGGCGAGAGGAGAGCCGAAATCAGCGGAACGTCAGGAGAGAGGAGATCCGGAGGAAGCCCGTCAAGCCGGTCGAGAACCAGCGCGAGACCGCCGAGAAAAGCGGTTACAAGCGGGTCAGCGATCTCGTGAATTTTCCAAAATTCTTTCCCGGGCTCGGCATCATCTTCGTCAAGCCGGACACGCTGCCGACGGGGCCGTATCTGTGCTTCGACCGCAAGGACCAGTTGATCGCGACCGTTTACATGGTCTCGATCAAGGACATCGACGCTCACAAGGCGCTCGAGGCCGCCGGCGTCAGCGGGCCGGTCGATCACGTGAGCTTCTATTTCAATGCGGGCCATCCCGGCATGGACATGCCGCACTACCATTTCGTGATCTGGCACGTCTCCAAGAAGGACGAGGCGCGTGTCGCGCAATGACGCGCGGCTTTTTCAACTCCTTTGGTTTCTCGAGCAAGCGGGGCTTGAAGATGAACGCTGAATGAACAGCGAAACCCTTCGCGCCAGATCGTTCCAAAGTTTCGTCGCGTGCGACGATTTTTCGGGGAACGCGCGCAATGGTCGGACGTTCGGCTTGCTGAGGAGGAACGTGTCATGAAACTCAAAGCAGTTCTGACTGCAGCAATGTTGTTCGCGCCGACGGCCGCGCTCGCGGCGCCCGGCATCGTCACGGAGTCGGTTGGCCTGAGGGCCGGTCCCGGCCCCGGCTTTCCGCTGGTCGATCGCATCCCCGGCGGCGCCCGCGTCAACGTCCACGGATGTCTGAGGGGCGACGCCTGGTGCGACGTCAGCTGGTCTGACGATCGCGGCTGGGTATCGTCGCAATATCTCGAATATCTCTACCGCAACAGTTACGTCTATCTTCCCGATTATGTCGATGAGATCGACGTGCCCATCGTCCCGTTCGTGCTGAGCTCGTACTGGTCGAACTATTATGCGGGCCGGCCCTGGTATCATCGCCAGTCTTACTGGAACGACTACTGGACGTCGCATCAGCGCGACGCGAGCAGGATGACGCTCGATCGGAACGCTGCTCGCATCGGCCGCGCGGCAACGCGTAATGCCGCGATATCGGAGGGACGAACACCGCGCGGTGGCGTGGCCGAGCGCGGTATGCGCGAGCAGAACGCGACTCAGTTCCGCGGCGGACGCGAAGTCCAAGGACGCGAGGTGGGACGCGAGATGCGCGGACGTGAAGCCACCCAGGCTCGCACGGGTGAGGAGCGGATGGGTCGTGAGCGCATGAACCGCGAAAACGGCGCCTTGCGTTCCAATGCCCGCATGCAGCCGCCTGCGGCGAGAGCGGAGACACGAGCGGCGACAAGAGCGCAGCAAGCGCCGCGCGTCTCTGCTGCTCCCGCCCAGCGGCCAGTGCAGCGTATGGCGCAGCCGACGATCGGCCCGCGTTCGCCTGTCAACGCGCATGCGCAGGCCCCGATGCCGCAGCCGCACGCTGCGCCTGCGATGCCGCATGGCGGTGGCGGCGCGCCTCACGTCAACGCCGCGCCGCGCGGCGCACCGGCCGGCGGCGGCCCGGGTCGCGAACGCCATTAACGACGGCGACTAATCACTATCAGACGAAAGCCCGGCCTCGCGCCGGGCTTTTTTCTGCCGTCGTTTTTCCGAGGCTATTTTCTTCGGGAGACTATTTTGTCTGGGATTGGATGGTCACGACGAGATGCGGCCGCCATTCCTGCGCCAGTCTTTGGGCCTCGCTGATTTGCGCGCCCGTCATCAGCGCCATCAGCCTGTCCCGTTGTTCCGGCGCGGTGTCTTTCGGCGTATTGACCAGCTCGACGCCGAATTGCGCGGGCGGCTTGGTATCGCCAAATGCCGCGGCCAATGAGAACCACATCAGCGCCCTGACATAATCCTGGGCGGTGCCGCGACCCGACGCAAACATGGCGGCGATATTGTACTGCGGCGAGTGTATCCACGTGCTGCCGGGCCGGTCGTAAATCTTGTTGGCTGCGCGGCGGTACCACCGAAACGCCTCGCCGTCGTCCTGGGTAACCTGAAAGCCATGTTCGTACGCGACGCCCATGACATTTTCGGCGTAGGCGGAGCCCTGGTCCGCGGCGATGCGATACCACTTGAGAGCTTCGGCAAGGTTCTGCGGCGCGCCGAGACCGACAAGATAACAATCCGCGAGATTGATTTGGGCCAGCGGCAAACCGCCCTTGTCGGCAGCAAGGCGAAACCATTTCACCGCATCGGCGAGGTTTCGTTCGACGCCGCGGCCTTGTTGATACAGGACCCCGACCTCGTTCTGCGCGTCGGCGAATCCCTTGTCCGCCGCAAGCCGCAGCCACCTCATTCCCATCACGTCATCCTGCGGGACGCCGAGGCCCTTGATGTACATGACCCCGAGCGCGTGCTCGGCATAGGGATTGTCCTGGTCGAGCAGGGTCCCGAGCAGTTGCAGGGCCTTGACATAGTCGCCGGCATCGATCGCCGCCTGCGCATCTTCCTGCGGACCCGCACAAGCGGGACCGACGGACGCAAGCGCCCACACGGCGAGGGCAAATGAAACGAATCGATTTCTGAACACGGCGGCCATCTCTCGTGGTCCGGTTCTAACATTCGCATCCGGTTGCGGCACGGCATTTTTGCAAATGTTGGAATCATGGGACCAAGGGGCAAATATAGGATAGTAGTGGGGTTTTGGATTTGACGGCATTTGCCGCCCGGGTAGATGCGAGAACCATCTCGACGTGATAATTTGCTTTCCGAGAGCTGCGACGGGGATCGAATGAAGCGGCGGGAGTTCATGGGGCTGCTCGGCGGGACCGTAATCGGTTGGCCGACATATTCACGCGCCGATTGGACCGGGAAAGCCTGGCGAGTGGGCATCGTTCGAGCCAGTGCGAACGATCGTGACGTGAGAGAGCTTGAACGGCGCCTGGCCGATCTTGGTTACACAAGCGGCAAGAACGTCGTCTTGATCGATCAACTCACCGAGCCGACTCCGGAAGCTTTCGAGAAGGTCATTGCATCTCTCATTTCCAGCATCGATCTTTTGGTCGTTGTGGGCACGATCGGCGCGGTTGCCGCAAGGAAGGTCGTGGCCACGAAACCGGTCGTATTCGTTTCGGTCGGTGCGCCGGTGGAGATTGGCTTGGTCGAAAGCCTCGCCCGCCCTGGCGGAAACCTGACGGGCATCACTTTCGAGGCTGCGAGCGAAACCTATGCAAAGCGCCTGCAAATTCTCAAGGAGATCATGCCGAAGCTGAACCGCGTCGCGGTACTGCAAGCGAACGGCGACAGGAACGTCAAATTCGCGATGGCTTCTCTGGAAAGAGCCGCGCCGGATTTTGCCGTTGGATTGCTGCCTTTCGGCGTGAATTCTGCGAGCGATCTTGCCGGCGCATTCGATGAAATGGAGCGCGGCCAGGCCGAGGCGTTGATCGTCGTTGCCGGTCTATTGACCTACGCCAGCGGCCAGCGGATTGCCGATCTGGCTCTTGCTCACCGCCTTCCCTCCTGCCACGCATTCATCGAAACGGTTGCGGCGGGAGGTCTCGTCAGTCTCGGTCCCAACCTTCTCGAAGTTTGGGGGCAGGCTGCCGGATATATCGACAAGATTGTTCGCGGCGCCGAGCCGAGGGAGCTGCCGGTGCAGCAGCCGACGCGATACGTTCTGGCAGTCAACCTCAAGACCGCCAAGGCGCTTGACCTCACTCTCCCGCAATCGCTGATTGCCCGCGCCGACGACGTCATCGAATAGGCGTTGAGCGCCGTGATCTCTGCTTTGGTCAGCGGCGCAGAAGTGAGAACCTCGCCGTGAGCGGGTTCAATCCGGAAGAACCGAAAAGTCCTTGGACTTGTGACCGTCGTCGGCCTCCAGAAATCCTTCCGCCGCAAGACCACGCTTGAGCAATTCGCGGATGGCCGAAGCCCGGCTCGGCATGCGCTTGTTGAAGCGCCACGTCTCGATGAGGCGAAGCTCCTTTGGCGACAGCATGATTTGAAGGCGTTCGCCTCGGCTCAACTCGCCCACGTCCCCACTCCTAAACCGTAAAACGCTCAAGATGTGCCAATTACTACTTAGTCTGTTTAGTCGCACTCACATAGGTTAACGGCATAAGCGGAAAAGGAGCCGACGCCATCAGCAACGCCTTGAACTACCGATTATCTTCTTGATCTGCGGGGGGGGGGAGAACACACTATCACGGACGCGTCCGCGTCGCGGAATTTCACGTCGTGCAAATCGCGCAGGTGCCGATGCCGCTGGATCGCTTGTTGAATGGATGTTCGATCGGATCGGATGATGCCGAAAGGCTGAAGCAGGCATTCAACCTCGCGCTCAACGGTCTGCATCTGGTTGATCGCAACGACCCGATCTGTGACATCGTCGCGCGCAAGGTCATCGAGATCGGTCTGGACGGTACGCGCAATCCCCGGGAGATCGCGGCTCTGACGATCAAGCGGCTCGGTCCCTACCGGCCATGACGGGTTTGGCGTGCATGTCTGAATTTCTCGCAAATGAGAAGTATTGGCGTGATCGCGCCAAAGCGACCAGGGCCATTGCCGAACGCTACCGGACCAGCGAAGCGCAGAAGAAGAAGCTCCTGAAGGTGGTGGACGAGTACGAGCGGCTGGCGGATCGCGCCGCGCAGTGGCAGTCGGCTTCCGACGTCGAACGCACAAAGTAATCCTGCCGAGAGCGTTCAGCCCTTCAGATACCTGATCACGAGGCGCGCAACCTCGTCGGTGAGTGCTTCCATCGCTGCGTCGGAAAGCATCCTGGAATGGTGCAGCACCGCGTTGTGGGTTAGCGCCTCAATCGAAGTCACGCATACAAATGACGCGAGTTCGAGGTCGTCGACCAGGAGTTCGTCGCGGCGACTCTCGAGATACGTCCTGAACAGCGTGAAGTTCTCGCCATTGAAGCGTTCCAGCTTCTCGAGCTTGCCGACGCGCGGAATCTGTTCGGCAAGCACGCGATGCAGCTTCGGGTCGACACGGTGCGCCTTGACTGCGGCGGCGACGAGCTTGCGCACCGCCTTCTCCACCGGCTGATCCAGCACGCCCGCCAACTCGCCGCGAACCGTCTGCATGATCTCATGCTGGTGGCGCTCGATGACGGCGGCGACAAGTGCCTCCTTGCCGGGGAAATATTGGTAGAGCGAGCCGACACTCACCCCCGCCACGTCCGCAATGCGGTTGGTGCTGGCCTTGTCGAAGCCATCCTTGACGAGAATGCGAGCGGTTGCCTCGACCAGCGCATCGACCGTCGCGCGCGATCGCTGTTGTGAGGCGATTTTCCTGACCTTTGTGAGCGGTCTGCGCGCCATTCCTTGCGCCGCCAAATGCGAGTACTCAAAAGCGAATGATTGCTCATATTATCTCCCGATGGCGAAGTTTAAGCAAGTGCGCGTGCGGGCACGCGCGAGCAAATCCGGCAAGGAGATCACGACATGCAAGACACATTGCTGCGCCTGTTCCGATGCAAGGCCTGGGCTAACGACGAACTGCTGGCGAGGCTCGCCGGCATCGGCGACAATTCCCCGATAACCGGGCTCGCCATCAAGGCCCTGAGCCACAGCTACATCGTCGACCGGATCTTCGCCGCGCATATGAGAGAACAACCTCACGCGTATGTATCCGCCAACGCAAGCGAACTGCCGGCGCTGGAACGGTTATCCGTGGATATCAGAACGAGCGATCAGGAGTACGTCGATTATGTATCGACGCTGGATCGCGATCATCTGGCGGAACAGATCGATTTCTCGTTCACCGACGGCGCCCCCGGCCGCATGTCGCGCGAGGAGATGCTCATGCATGTGATCACTCACGGCATCGGTCATCGCGGACAGATCAGCGCGCTGATGCTGTTCAATTCCGTTCCGCCGGCGAAGGATGGCTTTACGACTTATCTTCATGAGGCCGAGGCGTCAGCGAGAAGGCGGGCTGTCGCCTGAACGTCTGACTTCAGAGAGGCGATGTTTAGCGGTGACCCGGAGGCATTGGCTTCGCGGGAAGGGGGGAGTGGGTTCTGAGTTGTGGCTTCATCCTTCGAGACGCATCGCTGTCGCGATGCTCCTCAGGATGAGGTCGGAGCAAGCGATTTAACCCTCATGGTGAGGAGGCGCGAAGCGACGTCTCGAACCATGAGGCCCGGATTGATCAGGATTGCGTCATTGCGAGGAGCAAATGCGACGAAGCAATCCAGATTTGTCGCATTACAAGGCTGGATCGCGGAGCCTGTCATCGGGCGCGCATTCGCGCGACCCGCTGGCTTGCGCTCGCGATGACGAACTAAAGAGAAGCGGGAGTTACAGTGTCCTCACTTCGTCCCGTACGCCGCCAGGAACATCCGCGTGGCGCTGGCGACCACTTCCTCGATACGCTCGGCCGAGGGCGTCGGAGCGGCCTGAAAAATGAACGGCTGGAACAGGGTGGCCTGACACATCTGCATGAATTGCGCCGAGGCGAGGTGGAAATCGTCGATCGCGACATCGCCGAGAGCCGCGCGCGCCTCGAGATAGTCGGCAAGCCGCCCGATCGTGACCGCGATGACATTATCATAGAAGCGCTTGCCGACATCGGGCATCCGCTCAGCGATCGCCATCACGGTGCGGATCGCGGAGCCGCCGCCTGGCCGGCACAGGACCTGGATATAGGCGTCGCCGAACTCCATCAGCGTCGTGGTCACGTCGCGCTCGGGGTCGAAGTTGAAGGCGAGCTTGCCCTGTTCGAGCTTTTCCTCCTCGACGATCGCCTCGAACAGTCGGCTCTTGTCGGCAAAGTAGACATAGAGCGTGCCCTTGGAGACGCCGGCGGCGCGCGCGATCTCACCCATGCTGGCGCCATCAAAGCCGAGATCCATGAAGACCTTGCGGGCGCCGTCGAGGATTTGCCGCCGCTTGGAGGAATCCGTTTCGCCGACCAAACGGAGAGGTTGGTGGTTCTCTGCAACCATTGGTTTAGCTTTCGGGAAGATTTGGCAAGCGGGAAACAACTTCGAAGGGTATTCCCCGTAGATAAGCGGGGCAAGATATATATTGACCGAACGGTTCGGTCAATGATAATTTTAGTCCAGCTGAGGCCGGCGCTCCGGTCTTTATTTCAGTCGAGTATTGCAACGGGGAGGCCATGATGGCCGCAGCGAGAGATCAGGCCGCGCGTATCGTGCGCGCCGAGCAGGCGAGCGCGCCCGCGCCCGAAGAATCTTCCGCTGAGATTGCCGACGCCATTCGCGCCCAGCTTTCCGACGAGACCGCGCGCCGATCCGAAGATGCGCCCGAGCGCCCGCCGGTTGCGAAGCCCGCCATTCGCGAGGCTGTTGCGCCGCCCGCGAAAAGCAACAAGCGCAAGACGATTTTCTTTGGCGCAGTCGCCGTGCTGGCGCTCGCAGCCGCATCCTATGGCGTGCACTGGTTCCTGGTCGGACGCTTTCACGTGTCGACCGACGACGCCTATGTGCGCGCGAACAACACGATGCTGGGCGCAAGGGTGTCCGGACATATCGCTGCGATCCTGCCGCGCGATAATTCGGTGGTCCGTGCGGGCGACGTGGTCTTCAGGATCGACGATGGCGACTACAAGATCGCGGTGGATGCCGCGCGCACGAAGATAGCGACCCAGCAGGCGACCATCGAGCGGCTTGACCGCCAGGTGGCGGCGCAGGAGAGCGCGGCCGAGCAGGCCAAGGCGAATCTTGCGTCCGCCGAAGCGGGGCTGAAGCGCGCCGGCCTCGACTACGATCGCCAGCAGCAGCTCAGCGAGAAGGGTTACGCCTCACGCGCGACTTACGAAGTTTCCGAAGCTGGCCGCGATCAGGGCCTGGCGGGCGTGAAGTCCGCCCGCGCCGCCGTCGACACTGCGCAAAGCAATGTCGAAGTGGCGAAAGCGCAGAAGGCGGAAGCCCAGGCTCAACTGATGGAATTGCAGACCACGCTCGCCAAGGCCGAGCGCGATCTCGATTTCACCTATGTGCGCACACCGGTCGACGGGACCTTTTCCAATCGCCTCGTCAATACCGGCGACTTCATCGCGGTCGGCCAGCGGCTCGGCAATGTGGTGCCGCTCGACGACGTCTTCATCGACGCCAATTTCAAGGAAACCCAGCTCAAGCGCATTCGCCCCGGTCAGCCGGTGACGATCTCGGTCGATGCCTATGGCCATCGCAAGTTTGCCGGCGTCGTCGACAGCATCTCGCCCGCTGCGGGCTCGGTGTTCACGCTGTTGCCGCCGGACAATGCCACCGGCAACTTCACCAAGATCGTGCAGCGCCTGCCGGTTCGCATTCGCGTGCCGAAGGATGTGGCGCGGCAGAACCTGCTCCGCGCCGGCATGTCGGTCTATGCCACCGTCGACACCACGGAAGGCGCAGCCGACGCCGACAGCGATGCCGATCTCGACGCGCCGGCGATGATCCATCCGCAGTAGCGAGAGCGACGAGATGAACTCTCTCCTCGTCATCGCGAGCGCCAGCGAAGCGATCCAGTGTCGGGCGAAGGTTCTGGATTGCTTCGTCGCTCCAGCGCAAAATTGCTCCGCAATTTTGTCGCGGGCTCCTCGCAATGACGACGGGTACGTGCAATGACCGACGCAACAATATCGTCGGTCACCATCGCCCCGCCGGCCGACCGGATCGAGCCGCGGCGGCTGGTGGCGTTTCTGATCATGGTGTTCGGGATGTTCATGTCGATCCTGGACATCCAGGTCGTCTCGGCTTCGCTGTCAGACATCCAGGCAGGCCTGTCGGCGAGCTCCAGCGAAATCTCCTGGGTGCAGACCGCCTATCTGATCGCCGAAGTGATCGCGATTCCGTTGTCCGGCTTCCTGTCGCGCGCGCTCGGCACGCGGTTGTTGTTTGCGATCTCGGCTTCCGGCTTCACGGTGGCGAGCTTCCTCTGCGGCTTTGCTTCCACCATCGAGCAGATGATCGTGTGGCGCGCGATCCAGGGGTTTCTCGGCGCCGGCATGATCCCGACGGTGTTCGCCTCGGCCTATACGGTGTTTCCGCGCACGAAATTCTACATCGTCGGTCCGATCATCGGTCTCGTTGCGACGCTGGCGCCGACCATCGGGCCCACGGTGGGCGGCATCATCACTGACCTGATGTCATGGCACTGGCTGTTCTTCATCAACGTCGTGCCCGGCATCATCATCACCGTCGGCGTGCTGGCGCTGGTTGATTTCGACGAGCCCCATTTCGCGCTGCTCGAACATTTCGACTGGTTCGGCCTGATCGCGATGGCGGGATTTCTCGGCGCGCTGGAATATGTGCTCGAGGAGGGGCCGCAATATGAGTGGCTGCAGGATACGTCAGTCGCGATTTGCGCCGCAGTCTCGGTCATCTCGGCCATCGCGTTCTTCTACCGCGTGCTGACCGCGGACGTTCCGATCGTCGACATCACCGCCTTCAAGAACCGGAATTTCGCCGTCGGCTGCCTGATCTCGTTCTGCATCGGTATCGGCCTTTACGGGCTCACTTACATCTATCCGCGCTACCTCGCCGAAGTGCGCGGCTACAGCGCGCTGATGATCGGCGAGACCATGTTCGTCTCCGGCGCCACCATGTTCCTGATGGCGCCGATCGTCGGCCGCCTGATGCTCAAGGTCGATATGCGCCTGATCATTGCGTTCGGCCTCGTCGTCTTTGCGCTCGGCTCCTACCAGATGACGTGGATCACGCGCGAATACGATTTCTACGAGTTGCTGTTGCCGCAGATCCTGCGCGGCATCGGCATGATGTGCGCCATGGTGCCGACCAACACGATTGCGCTCGGCACGCTGGAACCCGACCGCGTGAAGAACGCCTCCGGCCTGTTCAACCTGACGCGCAACCTCGGCGGCGCGGTCGGGCTTGCGCTCATCAACCAGGTGCTGAACGACCGCACCGATTTGCACATCTCGCGGCTTTCCGATCGCGTCACCTGGGGCAACATGACGGCGACCGAGACGCTGAACGACTTCACCCAGCGCCTGCAGGGCATGGGCGATGCGGCGTTGATGGCGTTGAAGGAGCTGTCACAGCTCGTGCATCGCCAGGCGGTAGTGATGGGCTATGGCGATGCATTCTTCATGCTGGCGGTGTTTTACGTCGGCCTCGCCATCATGGTCATGCTGCTGAAGAAACCCGCCGCCGCGGCTGCTCCGGCGGACGCGCATTGAGGCCTTTGCGGCGTCATTGCGAGCGAAGCGAAGCAATCCAGCAGGGCCGCAGCAAGATTCTGGATTGCTTCGTCGCGCTGCTCCTCGCAATGACGAATATTGTCTGAACCGGGAATCCGTGGTTGAAGGGCGCCATGGCGCAGGGCCCTTCCAAAGCGGAACGAAGTCCACTGCAACGCATGCAGGTTTTCTCGGCGCGATGGATCGCTGCGTCGATGGCGCTCGCAGGTGTCGCGTGGCTCGTCGTGCTGGCGGGTCTTCTTGCGGTCGCCAATCGCGTTCACGACGACATCCCGGTGTCGCTCGCGATCAAGCTGCCGCTGCTGTCATCGCATCCCGAGCTGATTTTCGGCGGCGAAAGCCGCACCGAGTACCAGGTCGACCCGCGTCTTGCGGCGCAGTTGATCGGCAAGCCCGAGGGCGCGGCGGTCAATATCGCCTATGACGCCGGTGAGCCACTGGCGCTGCTCGCTGCCATGCGCCGCGAAAGCGATGTGTTTCGAAGCGCGCATGTCGTGGTCAGCGTTGCGCCGTTCATTTTCAACGAGGGCGTTCGTTCGGCAGCTGTTTATCCGCAGGATGTTCTGCCGCGGCTTGGCGTGTTCACCCAGATGGCGTCGTTCCTGCCGATGCGCGTGGGCACGCTGATCCGTTTCATTCGTGAGGCGTTTGCCTCGCGTCTTGCTTCCGAGCAGAACGTGGCTGACACCGCGCCGCAGCCGGCGGCGTTTGGCGTCAATATCATCGATCGCAACCAGCCGGAAAACCAGTGGGCGGCCGACATCGGCTCTCATCCGCATTACGCCAACTGGAACATCGCGGGGCCGAAGGCACGGCTCGAGGTCGGCGCGCTGTGCGACATGGTCAAACTTTCGCGGAAAGTGACCGTCGTCATTCCGCCGTGGGCGCCGCGTTACGACCGTTCGCGCGATGTTTCATGGAAGGAGAAGGAAGATCAGGTTGCGGCGCTCTTGATTGATGCCGGACGTGCCTGCGGCTTCGACGTCCTGAACATTGCCGCGATACCAGGTCTGGAGCAGGGCAACTACGCCGACGAAATGCATGTCAATGCGTCCGGCGTGCCGATCTATACGCGCTATCTCGTGTCGCAGTTGAAGCGTTAAATGCTGTTCTCCACCTACACCTTCCTGTTCCAGTTCCTGCCTGCGGTCGTGCTGGCCTTTGCTGCCGCGCGGCGACATTCGCCGCGCGCCGGCATTCTGGTCCTGGTTGGCGCCTCGCTGTTTTTCTACGGCGCGTGGAAACCGATCTATCTCCTGCTGCTGCTAGCCTCGATCGCTGCGAATTTTTCGCTGGGCCTGTCGATGGAGAAACCGCATCGCCGTCGCACTGTGGGCATGTGCGGCGTCGCGCTCAATCTCGCGCTGCTTTGCTACTTCAAATACACGAACTTCATTTTCGACAGCGTCTCCACGCTAACCGGCGCGCCGCTGCCATTCGTGAATGTCGTATTGCCGCTCGGCATCTCGTTCTTCACCTTCCAGCAGATCGCTTATCTCGTCGACGTGATGCGCGGCGCCAGGGTCGAACGCGACATCGTCAGCTACACGCTGTTCGTGACGTTCTTTCCGCACCTGATCGCGGGGCCGCTGGTTCATCACGCCGAGATGATTCCGCAGTTCAAGCGCGGGCGCACCTCGCGTTCCGCCGTGCTGGCGGCGAGAGGAATGGCGATGTTTGCCGCCGGCCTGTTCAAGAAGATTGTGATCGCGGACAATCTGGCGCAGTTCGTCTCGCCGGTGTTCGCGCATCTGGACGCCGGCGGCAGTGTGACGACGTCATGGGCATGGCTATCGACGCTGGCCTACACCTTGCAAATCTATTTCGACTTCTCCGGCTATTCCGACATGGCGGTCGGGCTGGCGCTCTTGTTCGGCATTCGCCTGCCGGTGAATTTTCGCTCGCCCTACAAGGCGGCGTCGATCGTCGATTTCTGGCGGCGCTGGCACATCACGCTGTCGCGTTTCCTGCGCGACTATCTCTACATTCCGCTCGGCGGCAATCGCCTCGGCGAGGCGCGCCGCTACATCAACCTGATGCTGACGATGCTGCTCGGCGGGCTCTGGCACGGCGCCGGGTGGAATTTCCTGATCTGGGGCGGCCTGCATGGCCTCTATCTCAGCATCAATCATCTCTGGCAGACGTGGCGCGGCGCGGCGGTCAAGGAATCGGTCAAGGCATTGCCATCCAACCATCTTGCCAAGGTCGCGTCATGGGCGATCACGTTTGCCGCGGTCGTCATCGCGTGGGTGTTCTTTCGCGCCAAGACCGTTGGCAGCGCTTGGGCGATGTTGAAGGCGCTGTTCGGATTTGCCGCAGGAAGCTCGGCCTATATTTCGCCGGGCGTTCTGCGGGTGATGGATCTGCCGATATTGGTCGGCGAAGAGCGCTTGCTTCTGATTGGCAGCGGCGTCGTCATTGTCGCGCTTTTGATCGCACTGTCCTTGCCGAACGTTCCGCAGATCTTCAGGTATCGCGAATATCGCCGCGCGCCTGAAAAATCGACGTGGCCGCAATGGCGGCCGAGTTTTGCATGGGCCTTGTTCTCGGCGCTCGCGTTCACGATCTCGCTGTTCGGCATGTGGCAGCGGCTGGAATTCCTGTACTTTCAATTTTGAGTGTTCGAGCGGGCGCGCGTCGCGTGTTGCGAATCTCCGGCAATGCTTCTATAAGCAGCTCGTCGTCGCTCGAACCGGGGAGATTTGCATGATTTTGTCAAATTCGCAGATCGCGCTCCCGCGTCCGAAGCTTGTGCCGGATGCCTTCTGGTTCTTCTGAGAGCCATCTCCGATAGCACCGACCGGGTCTGACGCCCGATCTTCCCATTTCCTGAAGCTGCGTTCTTGATCGACGTTTGCGTTCGGCTTGTCGCCGGCGCGTCCGCGTCAAAATGCGCAAAGCCAGCCGGACCCGAGCCATGGCCGCCAATACTCGCCAACGACCCACCGCAATCCGCGTGGTCATTCCGTTCGTGTTTCGTCATTGGCTCAAGCAGCCGATGATGACGGCGGCAGTCGTCTCCGGTTTTCTGGGGGCAACCGTTGCCGACCTGTTCATGCCGGTTTTCTCCGGGCACCTGATCGACGCGCTCACGTCAGGCCCGGCGCTGCCGGCTGCGCGCCACGCGGCGCTTTGGGCCTTCGGCTCGATCGTTGCGCTCGGTCTCCTGTCGATCGTGCTTCGCATGATCGGGCTGCAGGCGATCGTTCCGTTCACGTTGCGGATCATGTCCGACGTCGCGCGCGATGCTTTCGTGCGGGTGCAGCGTTTCTCGACGGACTGGCACGCCAACAGCTTTGCCGGCTCGACCGTTCGCAAGATCACCCGGGGGATGTGGGCACTCGATCTCTACAACGACACGATCCTGATGGCGCTGTTGCCGTCGCTGATGGTGCTGTTCGGCTCGATGATTCTGCTCGGACTGCACTGGCTTGTTCTTGGTCTCGTGGTCGCGCTGGGAGGAACGATCTACGTCGCGATGACGGTCGCATTTTCGACGCTCTACATCGCGCCGGCCGCACGCGTCTCCAATGCCTGGGACACCAAGGTCGGCGGTACGCTCGCCGATGCCTTGACCTGCAACGCCGTCGTGAAATCCTTCGGCGCTGAGCTGCGCGAAGAAGCGAGGCTTGGGCGCGTCGTCAGCCGTTGGCGCCGGCGCGTGAAGCGGACGTGGCTGCGTTACAACTACACCAACGCGATGCAGCTTCTGATGCTGCTCTGCCTGCGTGCCTCGGTGATTGGCGGAGCAGTGGTGTTGTGGCTGGCGGGCCGCGCTTCGCCGGGCGAGGTGGCTTACGTGCTCACCAGCTATTACATCATCCACGCCTACTTGCGCGATGTCGGCATGCACATCAACAACCTCCAGCGATCGGTGAACGACATGGAGGAACTGGTGGCGATCCATGCCGAGCAGATCGGCATCACGGATGCGGCGGATGCACAAGCGATCCGCATCGCGGGCGGCCATATCGTGTTCGAGAACGTCACGTTTCACTATGGCGGTCACCTCACGCCGCTCTACGACGGCTTGTCGGTCGCCATCCGTGCGGGCGAGCGTGTCGGCCTGGTCGGCCGCTCCGGATCCGGCAAGACGACCTTCGTCAAGCTGGTGCAGCGCCTTTACGATGTCACCGGTGGGCGGATCCTGATCGACGGTCAGGACATCTCCGAGGTGACGCAGCAATCGCTGCGCAGTCAGATCGCAATCGTGCAGCAGGACCCGATCCTGTTTCATCGTTCACTGGCGGAGAACATCGCCTATGGCCGGCCGGGTGCGAGCCATGCGGCGATCGAGCAGGCGGCGCGGCTTGCCAATGCGCACGACTTCATCACGCGGCTGCCCAAGGGATATGGAACGCTGGTCGGCGAACGTGGCGTCAAGCTTTCCGGCGGTGAGCGGCAGCGTGTGGCTTTGGCGCGCGCGTTCCTGGCGGATGCGCCCGTCCTGATTCTGGACGAGGCGACCTCAAGCCTTGACTCGGAGTCGGAAGCGTTGATTGCGCAGGCGATGGAGCGCTTGATGAAGGGACGGACGTCGATCGTGATCGCGCACCGGCTCTCCACGGTGCGCGGCCTCGACCGGATTCTGGTGTTCGATCGCGGCGCGATCGTCGAGCAGGGCAACCACGCGTCGCTGACGCTGCGCAGCGGCGGAATCTATCGTGGGCTGTTCGAACGCCAGGCGACCGAGTTCACGCCTGTCGCGGTGGCGGGGTGATGCATCATGGCATCATCCCCGCCAAACTGCTCCACACCAGCGTGACGCCGGAGAGAAACAACAGGCCGAGCACGACGTCGCGGAAATTACCGTCGCTCAGCGCGTGATAGGTGCGGGTGCCGAGCCAGGCGCCGCCGATCGTCGCGGGCATGACCAGCAATGTCAGCCACATCGTATGCTGCGTAACCAGGCCCGATGCCGTCTGCACGACAAAGGCAGCCGTGAGGATCGTCCAGTTGAAAATCTGGAACACGCCGCGCCGTTCGTCCTTGCCCCAGCCGCGCACGCTCGCCCACAGAATCGGGATCGGGCCGGAGAGACCCGCGAGACCGCCGAGCACGCCGCCGGCAAAGCCGATCGCACCGTCGGCTGCCTTGCCGCCAATGCTCAGCGCCATCGGCTTGCGCTGGAGATAAAGGGCAGTTGGAAACACCAGAAGCAGGACGCCGACGGCGAGCTTGAAGTGGCCCGGATCGGCATAGGCGACCAAAAGGGTGCCGATCGGCACACCGGCAAGGCCGCCGACCAGAAAGGGCACCACCAGCTTGAAGTCGATCGACCGCCAGATCGAGGGCATGGTCCAGGTCTGCGCGATGACGGAGCAGATCACCACCAGCTGGACCGCAACATCCGGCGTCACGACGTAAAGCCAGATGCCGAGCGCCATCAGCGCGGTGCCAAATCCTGCAAGGCCCGACACGAAGCCGCCGGCGAGTGCGCCGAACAACAGCACGGCGATCGTGATCATGCTCATGTGAAAGGTGGTTCTGATATTCGGATCAGAATGTCAAATCGGCTTCACGCCATGCGTGGAGAGCCTGTCGCGGCCAGCCTATTGGCCGTCGCGCTTGGATCCGAAGATCATGGTGTAGAGATCGGTGCTCGGCCCGTTGGCGGTGATGCCATACATGGCCGGCGTGTCCGGTTCTGGCGGAGGTGCGGGCGGCGCCGGTTGCTGAGCGACCTGCACCGGCGCCGGCTGGCCAGGTGCCGGCTGGCCGTAGGCGGGTTGCGGCGCGCGGCTTGTCGCCGCGGTCTGAGTCTGGCCCGGTCGGCCCGGCGTCGTTGAGGTTGCGACCTGACCCTGGCGCGGCGCCGGATATGGCTGAGCCGTCGAATATTGCTGGCCCTGTTGAACCGGCGTGACCGGCTGACTCGTCACCGGCTGAACCGGCTGGGCTGAGGCGACGTCGGTCGCCGGGGCGGGAGCGGGTTGGCGCGGGCCGAACAGCTCGGTGTAGAGATCGGTGGTCGGCCCCTCACTCGTCATGCCGTACATTGTCTTGTACGGCTGCTCGCCTTGAGCCGACGCCTGCGCCGAGGTCGCATTGTTCGCCGCCGCGCAGCCGGCGACGACGATTCCAACCGCGGCCAAGGCGGCACCGGTCCGGATCCAGGACAATGCGCGATTCAAGTTGCTCCCCCTGACCGATGGACGGGGCCGGTCGAATGTCCAGCAATAAAGGCAGGATATGGCGTCGGCAAGGCAAAGGCTTACGGCGGCTGCGCAATCCCGTGGGCCTAAAATGGTGAGGGGCCCGGCGCGTTGACGCCGAACCCCTCATTTATCAAGCATCAGCCGGCCTGTAAGCCGGGTTCTGTAGGGCCTTGCCCGCTCACGCGGACAAGACGTGACGGCCATTCCTCTGGGACCACGCTTGCGCGTGGCCTCGAGCAACCAACCCGGATGGCGAGCCTGACATCGCTCCCGCGGGCATTATCGCTTTCGCGAACCACCCGCGTTGCCATCCCTATTCGGTCTTGCTCCCGGTGGGGTTTACCATGCCGGTTCCGTTGCCGGACCCGCGGTGCGCTCTTACCGCACCTTTTCACCCTTGCTGCCACCCGAAGGGGGAAGCGGTTCGTTCTCTGTGGCACTTTCCCTGGGGTTGCCCCCGCCGGATGTTATCCGGCACCGTATGTCGATGGAGCCCGGACTTTCCTCTCCTTTAAAGGGAGCGGCCGTCCGGCCGACTGACCGCCAAGGCATGGGGTTTATGACAGCTTGCGTCAAGCCGTTCGTGGCGGGACCGGAGGGGCAAAAATAATTATCGTGAACATGTCGTTCGGCGATCCTCCCCTTCGACTGGTTGTCGGCAATCCAGCCAACATAAGGAGTGGCACATGAATTACCTGTTGTTGATCTACCGGAGCGAAGCCGGACTGAGCCAAATGACCCCGACGGACCGCAAGCAAGTCACCGCGGCGTACGGCGCTTTCACCCAGTCCATCGTGCAGAGCGGCCACTTCAAGGGTGGCGACGGCTTGCAGCCAACCTCGACAGCAACCACCGTGCGGGTTCGCGACGGCAAGACGCTGACGACAGATGGCCCGTTTGCGGAGACGCGCGAACAACTCGCCGGCTATTACATGATTGATGCGAAGGATCTCGACACGGCGATCGGGATTGCGGCGCGAATTCCCAACGCCAAGGACGGCTCGGTCGAAATTCGCCCGGTCATGATCTACGACTGAGACATGACTCCAGCCGAGATCGAAAAGATATTTCGCGACGAGGCGGGGAGGGCGCTGGCCACGCTCATCCGCCTCGTCGGCGATTTCGATCTCGCCGAAGACGTGCTGCAGGAAGCCTTCGCCGCAGCGCTGGAGCGCTGGCCTTGCACGGACGCGCCGGACAATCCGCGGGCGTGGCTCGTCAATGTCGGACGCAACAAGGCGATCGACCGCATTCGCCGGCAAGTCTCGTTTCGCGCGAAGGAGGCCGCGCTGACGCATGAGGCGCTGCTCAACGCGGAGGTCCTTGCCGAGGAAGATACCGCCGTCCTCAACGACGACATGCTGCGGCTGATCTTCACCTGTTGCCATCCTTCCTTCGCGGCCGAGGTGCAGGTCGCCTTGACGCTGCGCACCGTGTGCGGGCTGACCACCGAGCAGGTGGCGCGGGCCTTTATCGTCAGCGAGGACGCGATGGGCCAACGCCTCGTGCGCGCCAAGCAGAAGATCAAGCTCGCCGGCATTCCCTATGAAGTGCCGGAACGCGACGCGCTCAGCCCAAGGCTGCGCGGCGTGCTGGCGGTGATCTATCTCGTCTTCACGGAAGGCTACGTCGCGACGTCCGGTGAAGCACTGATGCGGCCGGATCTCGCCCGCGAGGCGATCCGTCTTGCACGTCTGCTCGATGGGCTGATGCCGGGCCGCCGCGAGGTCAAGGGTCTGTTGGCGTTGATGCTGTTGCACGATTCGCGGCGCGCGGGGCGGCAGACCGATGGCGGCGATATCGTGCTGCTCGAGGAGCAGGACCGCTCGCTCTGGAATCAGGATCAGATCGCCGAAGGCTTGAAGCTCGTGGAACAAGCCTTGCTGCTGCCGGGCCTTCCCGAGGTCTACTCGGTGCAGGCGGCGATCGCAGCTTTGCATGCGCGAGCCGCCAACTTTCAGGATACCGACTGGAAACAGATTGCCGGTCTTTACGAAGTGCTGCTGCGAATCTCGCCGTCGCCTGTCATCGCGCTCAATCACGCCGCGACGGTCTCGATGGTCGACGGACCGGCGCGCGCGCTTGATCTTGTCGATGCGTTGCAGGCACGCGGCGGCCTCGAGGGTTACGAACTGCTGCCTGCCGTTCGCGCCGATCTGTTGCGCCGGCTCGGCCGGCGCGAAGATGCCCGCGAGGCCTATCATGCGGCAACGGCGGCGACACAGCTCGAGCCGCTGCGGCGGCTCTACGCGCGGCGATTGGCGGAGCTCGGTTGATCGCGCTGCTCGAAGCTCAGATGTCTTCGATCGTCTCGTAGTGTTGCACGCGATTATCGAAATCGACAAGCGCGGCCACGCCCTCAGGCTCGACGATCGCCTGGCCGACGTCGTCGCCGGCAAACGCGCTGATGGCCTCCAGCGACCGCCACTTCGTCAGCACGAGAAACTCGATGGTGCCGCCGAGGTCGCGCCTGCAGAGATGCGCGCCCAGAAAGCCGGGTAACTCGCCAAGCTCAGGCATCACTTTCGAGCGAAAGTGATGCGGATAGCCTTGCGGATTGGATTTGGCTGCTCGCCCACGCCATTCGCGAATGATCACGTGTGTCCTCGACGGGTTGTTGTGGAACATCCCCATCTTTCGGTGATCGAATTAGACCGGTCAACGGCAGCTATGGCCGAGGTGTCAGCTACACAGTCGCGGCTGCTGTCGCCTCGGCCGGAAGACTGGCGAGCAGCGCTTGCAGGGTCACCAGTGTCGAATGATCGGCGATGCCGTCGACTTTGGCGGGGCGGAAATGGCGCTGGAAGGCGGTCACCACTTCCATCGTCGCGGTGTCGTACTTGCCCGTGATCGAGAGACCATAGCCATAGCGCGCGAGCGCCTGTTGCAGGCCGCGCACCTCATCGCTGATCGCGCCCAGCCGCAAGCCCTCGCTGCGCACGATCGGCGCCGGCTGAACCCAATGGCCGACGCCGGAATTCGCCATCGAATGCCAGGGAAATTTCTCGCCGGGGTCCTTCTTGCGCGAGGGCGCCACGTCGGAATGCCCCAGCACCCGATGCGAGGGGACGTTGCGGCGGAGCATGATACCTCGGCACAGCGCGATCACGGCGGCGATCTGGCGCAGCGGGAACTCGGGATAGCCCCAGTCGTGCCCGCGATTGACGATCTCGATCCCGATCGCGCAGGAATTGATGTCGTCTTCGCCCGCCCATGACGCCACGCCTGCGTGCCACGCGCGTTTGGATTCCGGCACGCATTGCACGATGCGGCCGTCTTCCAGCACGATGTAATGCGCGGAGACGTCGGTGCCCGCGGTGCACAGCTGCGCAATCGCGCCCTGCACGTCCGGCATGCCGGTGTAGTGCAGGAGGATCATGTCGGGCAGACGGCCCTTGTTTCGTTCGCCGAAATTTGCGGACGGAATGACGTCGGAAGCGATCGAGGAGTCTGGCGTGAAGTTCTGCATATTCGCGATGGGCCGGGGCAGCGGAATGGCGCGCCGCTTCGAATCACTAGCGCCGCCCATTTGAAGTTCCTGTGTCACGTGCAGCAGCCTCCGTCCAGGAACTTCAAATGGAAAGCGGCGCTAGAACTGACAGATTTGCTAGTGCCCATACCTTTCCGAAGTTCGCGAAAGTGGGTGCCGCGCCCGTGCACGAACTTCGGAAAGTGTGCACTAGTTGCGAACGAACCAAGTGACATATCAATACTCAAACCCGGCAAGAGAACGACAATCAATTTTTTTCAAAAAAGGAACCTCATCACTATTCTCTGCCGGCTGCCGCGGCGCAATCGGCTGACAGGTTTTCCGAACCGCATTTTGGCGGAGTGTGTGCGGAACGCATCACTTCGTCGCGCCGGGGTGGCGGCGCAATTGGCCTGGACGGCCTTTGGCTTTGCTGGCTGGAAGCAGGCGGAGTTTGCAGCTCTTCAACGCTTTCTTAACGCTACCTGTCGTTACTAAGTGGTGAAGAATTGCGCCTGATTTTCCTGACAAGCCGGTGGGCGCCGCCGGCCTGCCGGTGTCTGCATAGCGGGTGCGCTTCAGGGTCGGGTCTGGCGCGGGGAAGCATAGGTTTGACGTGTCCTCTGGTATCCCAGCGCAAATTCCGACCGAACGCCGGCCGCCAACATATGAGGGGCCGGCGAAAAGCTTATTTTTGAGGCGCCATGGGCTGCTTCGCGTGCAAGTTCCACCTCGCCGCTCGGCTTTTGCCGGGAGGCCCGGCATGACGCAGCCGGGTGAAGCCCGTCCGCGCCATATCCCGGTCCTGGGCCGGGAGGTGATCGGCTGGCTGGAACCGCAGGGCGGCGGGATCTATGTCGACGCTACCTTCGGCGCCGGCGGCTATAGCCGCGCCATCCTCGACGTCAAGAATACCCGCGTCATCGGTATCGATCGCGACCGCACCGCGATTGCGGGAGGGTTCGAGCTGGTCGATCGCTCGGACGGGCGGCTGACCCTGGTCGAGGATCGCTTCTCCAACCTTGCCGAGATTTGCGCCGGGCAGGGCGCTACCGCCGTCGACGGCGTCGTCATGGACATCGGCGTGTCCTCGATGCAGCTCGACCAAGCGGAGCGCGGCTTCTCGTTTCGCGCTGATGGACCGTTGGACATGCGGATGGGGCATGACGGTCCGACCGCGGCCGATGTGATCGCGAAGGCCTCCGAGGCCGATCTCGCCAACATCATCTATATCTTCGGCGAGGAACGCCACTCGCGCAGCGTCGCGCGGGCGATCGTTGCCGCGCGCAAGGACGCACCGATTGTGACGACGCGCGCGCTTGCCGATCTTGTGGCCAAGGTCGTGCGTGGCAAGCCGGGCGACATTCACCCTGCGACACGAACGTTCCAGGGTTTGAGAATCTTCGTCAATCAGGAGCTCGACGAGCTGCATCTGGCGCTGATTGCAGCCGAGCACGTGCTAAAGCCAGGCGGCCGGCTCGTGGTCGTTTCGTTTCATTCGCTGGAAGACCGCATCGTCAAGAATTTCTTGAGCGAGCGCGCGAAGGCCGGTGGCGGCTCGCGACATCAGCCGGAGAAGGCGCAGCGTCCGCCGAGCTTTGCCATTCTCACCAAGCGCCCGGTGACGGCGGACGACGACGAAGTCGCCGCCAATCCGCGCGCGCGTTCGGCAAAACTCCGCGCCGCCGCGCGAACCGATGCGCCGGCGCATGCGGCAGGCAACCTGCCGGGATGGCCGACGCTTGCGACCGTGATGCGGGGAGGCTGAGGCATGCGCATCATCCATCTCCTCGTGATCGGTGCACTGATATTCGCGGCCGCCTATGTCTACCGGATCAAGATGGAATCGACCGATCGCACCGAGAGAGTGTTGCGGCTGCGCGCGCAAATCCGTGAGGAGCGCGACGCGATCGCGACGTTGCAGGCCGAATGGGCCAAGCTCGATTCGCCGCTGCGGCTGCAAGGCCTGGCCGAGCGTCATTTGCCCCTCAAGCCGCTCAACGCCAATCAATACGACGCGCTGAAGAACCTGCCCGATCGTCCGCCAAGCCTGGTCAAGCCGGGCGAACCCGACCCGATCGGCGCGCTGGTCCAGACCATCGAGGCGTCCGCCGATGCGCCGGTGACGACGGGTTCGATCCCGGCACCTTCGCAGGGGGCGCCGCGATGACCTCTCGCGAGCTCGTCGTTCAGAAATCCCAGGAACCCTGGCGGCAGCGGCTGGTCCGCAGCCTGCTCTACGGGCGCAATGTCGATCGCGCCGCGAAAGCGCGCGCCCGTGTCGGCTTCGTGATGCTGGCCTTCGTCGCCATCTATGCCGTGATCGGCGGTCGGCTCGTGATGTTTGCCGCCGCCGACAACCACGGCTCGCGTCGCGGCGCCGGTCAGGATGCGATCGCGACAGCCCGGCCCAATATCGTCGACCGCAACGGCGAGATTCTGGCCACCGACGTCAAGGCGCCGAGCCTGTTCGGCGAACCGCGCCGCATCATCGACAAGGACGAGGCGATCGAGCTTCTGACCGCGACCTTGCCCGATCTCGACACCATCGAAACCCGCGAGCGCCTGTCCGGCCGCAAGGGCTTTGTCTGGCTCAAGCGCGAAATCTCGCCGCAACAGCAGCAGGAGATTCACCGCCTCGGCATTCCCGGCATCGGCTTCCTGCGCGAGAACAAGCGCGTCTATCCGACCGGAAATGAAGTCGCGCATCTGATTGGTCTGGTCAACATCGACAACCAGGGCATTGCGGGAATGGAGAAGTGGCTGGACAATAACGGTCTTGCCGATCTGCATCGCGCCGGCTTCGCCACCGATCGATTGCAGCGGCCGATCGAATTGTCGGTGGACTTGCGCGTCGAACACGCGCTGCGCGACGAATTGCTCAAAGCGAAAGAAAAGTTCCACGCCAAGGCGGCGTCCGGCCTCGTCACCAATGTCAGGACCGGCGAAGTGATCGCGATGGTCTCGGTGCCGGATTTCGATCCCAACAATCCGAAGGAAGCGCACGATCCCGATCGCATCAATCGCCTGACCACGGGCGTCTACGAAATGGGCTCGACCTTCAAGGCGTTCACGCTGGCGATGGCGCTCGACACCGGCAAATACGGCCTCGACTCGCAATGGGATGCGCGCGGGCCCCTGCACTATGGCAAATTCGCGATCCATGACGACGAGCCGAAGGGCCGCTTCCTCAACATGAAGGAGGTCTTCACCTTCTCCTCCAACGTCGGCGCGGCGCGCATTGCGCTGGCGCAGGGCGTCGATGCGCACAAGGCGTTCCTGCGCAAAATGGGCCAGCTCGACCGGCTGCGCACCGAGCTGCCGGAGAGTGCGGCGCCGCTGGTGCCGCATCACTGGGGCGAATTGAACACCATCACGATCGCCTTCGGGCACGGCATGGCGGTCGCGCCGTTGCAGGCGGTGATGGGCGTCAGCGCGCTCGTCAATGGCGGCTATCTCATCCCGCCGACCTTCCTCAAGCGCAGCGAAGACGAAGCGATGCAGCTGGCCAAGCGCGTGATCAGGCCGGAGACGTCGGAGAAGATGCGGTTCCTGATGCGGCTCAATGCCGAGATCGGCACCGCGCGCAAGGCCGACGTCAAGGGGTACTATATCGGCGGCAAGACCGGCACGGCCGAAAAGGTCATCAACGGGCGCTACGCCAAGAAACGCGTGCTCACCGCCTTTACCGCGATCCTGCCGGCCGACAAGCCGCGCTACCAGGTCCTGATCATGCTCGATGAGCCGCAGCCGCTGAAGGAAACCTATGGCTTCATCACCTCGGGCTGGAACGCGGTGCCGACCGCCGGCAACGTGATTTCCCGGATCGCGCCGATCCTGGGCGTCGAACCGCGCTTCGACCTGCCGCCGTCCGACCGCCTTATTCTTGCGGCATCGAGGACAACCCAGTAAGGCGTAATTCTCGTACCGCGCCAATTGGATTCGGGAGCGGAGTCTGTATCCCGCCGGGTCAAACCCTCATGGTGAGGAGCGCCAGCACCCGAGCAGGCCGAGCTTGGCGAGGCCGTTGCGAACGGTGCAGAATAGAAAATCGCGTCTCCCGACGACGCTTTGCGTCGCGGGGAGAACCATGAGGCCCAGATATTGGTCTCAACCTTCGAGACGCCGCTTGCGCGGCTCCTCAGGATGAGGGAAGAGGGCGAGCCGTGACGCAACAGGAGCGTTGGCCTGGTTGGAACACCATGAAGCTTTCCGATCTCTTCGGTTCTGATGCCGTCGTCAACCCGCAGGCAGCTGCGGTCGAAGTGGCCGGTCTTGCCGTCGACAGCCGCGCGGTCAAACCGGGCGACCTGTTCTTTGCGCTCGCCGGCGCCAAGACCGATGGCGCGCGCTTCGTCGATGCGGCGATTGCGGCGGGCGCCGTTGCGATCGCGGGCAGCCAGCCTCCCGCCGGCGGATGCCGCGTTCCATTCGTGAGGACGTCCAATCCGCGCCGCGCATTGTCGCTGGCGGCCGCGAAATTTTTCTCCAGACAACCTTCGACCATCGCCGCCGTGACCGGCACCAGCGGCAAGACGTCCGTCGCCGCCTTCACGCGCCAGATCTGGCAGCGGCTCGGGTTCGAGGCCGCCAGCATCGGCACCATCGGTCTGGTTTCCCCCAAGCGCACCGTCTATGGCTCGCTGACGACGCCCGATCCGATCGCGTTGCACCGGCAGCTCGACGAGATCGCGCGCGAGGGCGTCACGCATCTCGCCTTCGAGGCCTCGTCGCACGGGCTCGATCAATTCAGGCTTGACGGCGTGCGCGTGAATGCCGGCGCCTTCACCAACCTTTCGCGCGATCACATGGACTACCATCCTGACGTCGCGCATTATCTCGGCGCAAAGCTACGGCTGTTCCGCGATCTCGTGGCCGACGGCGGCGCTGCCGTGATCTCGGCCGATCACGACTGCTCGCGTGAAGTGGTCGAAGTTGCCTCTAAGCGCAAACTGCGCCTCATCACCGTCGGTCACAACGGCGACGGCGCGGGTGAGGGGATCCGTGTCGAAGCCAGTGCGATCGACGGATTCGCGCAACGGCTCGAGCTGGAACATCTGGGCCGCCGCTATTCCATTCGTCTGCCGCTGGTCGGCGAGTTCCAGATCGAGAACGCGGTGGTCGCCGCCGGCCTTGCGATCGGTACAGGCAGCGACCCCGATCAGGTTTTCGCCGCGCTGGAACAGCTTGAAGGCGCGAAAGGCCGTCTGGAACGGGTCGGCGAACACAACGGCGCGCCAATTTTTGTCGATTACGCCCACAAGCCGGATGCACTGACGAAAGCGCTGCAGGCCTTGCGTCCTTACACGAAACGAAAACTCATCGTCGTGTTCGGCGCGGGCGGCGACCGCGACGCCGGCAAGCGGCCCTTGATGGGTGCGATCGCGGCCGACAATGCCGACGAGGTCATCATCACCGATGACAATCCGCGCAGCGAAAATCCGGCCCTGATCCGCGCGGCGATCATGGCGGCGGCCAAGGGCGCCAAGGAAATCGGCGATCGTTCCGAGGCGATCGCAGGCGCCATCGCCGGTCTCGCCAAGGGCGATGTGCTCCTGATCGCTGGCAAGGGCCACGAGACCGGACAGATTATTGGAGATCATGTGCTGCCGTTCAGCGATCACGACGCGGTCGCGTCTGCTCTTGCACGAAAGGTTCCGGCATGAGCGCTGAGCCGTTATGGACATCGGCAGCGATGCAGGCGGCAATGCGCGCCGAAGCTCGCGGCGCGTTGCCCGAACTGGTCACCGGCATTTCGATCGACACGCGCACGCTTGCCCCGGGCGAAGCATATTTCGCCATCAAGGGCGCGGTCCACGACGGTCATGCCTTTGTCGAGGCCGCCTTGAACGCCGGCGCGGCGGTGGCGGTGGTGGAAACGGCGCAAGCTGACAAGTTCGCGCCTGACGCGCGGCTTTTGATCGTTGACGATGTGCTGGCAGGTCTCGTCGATCTCGGTCGCGCGTCGCGTGCGCGGCTCGAAGGACAGGTGATCGCGGTCACGGGATCCGTCGGCAAGACCTCGACTAAGGAAGCGCTGCTGCATGTGCTCTCGGCGCAGGGGCAAACCCACGCTTCAGCGGCCTCATTCAACAATCACTGGGGCGTGCCGCTGTCGGTGGCGCGCTGCCCGGCGAATGCGCGATTTGCGGTGTTCGAGATCGGCATGAATCACGCCGGCGAAATCACCCCGCTGGTCAAGATGGTGCGGCCGCACGTCGCCATCATCACGACAGTCGAACCGGTGCATCTGGAGTTCTTCTCCGGCATCGAGGCGATTGCCGACGCGAAAGCAGAAATCTTCGCTGGCGTCGTGCCCGGTGGCGCCGTTGTGCTCAACCGCGACAATTCGCAATTCGAACGGCTCGCCAGCCGCGCCAAAGAGCTCAAGATTTCGCGCATCGTCTCGTTCGGCGAAAACAAGAAGGCCGAAGCACGGCTCATCGACATCGCGCTGCATGCGACCTGCTCGGCGGTGCATGCGGAAATCCTCAAGTCCGAAGTCACCTACAAGCTCGGCATGCCCGGCCGCCACATGGCGATGAACTCGCTGGCGGTGCTTGCCGCATCTTCGCTCGCCGGCGCCGATCTCGCGCTGGCGTCGCTGTCATTGTCGCAGCTGGCGCCCGCGGCCGGCCGCGGCGTCCGGCAGACGCTCACTGTTCCCGGCGGGGAAATCACCCTGATCGACGAAAGCTACAATGCCAATCCGGCCTCAATGGCGGCGGCGCTCAGCGTGCTCGGGAGTGCGAAGATTGGCCCGCAGGGACGGCGCATCGCCGTCCTCGGCGATATGCTTGAATTGGGGTCGGCCAGCGCGCAATTGCATGCCGGCCTGAATGACGCCATCAAGACCTATCACATTGATCTCGTATATTGTTGTGGCCCGTTGATGCGCAACCTGTGGGACGCCCTTTCCACCGGCAAGCGGGGCGGCTATGCCGATAGCGCGGCGAATCTCGAAGCGCAGCTTCTCGCCGCCATTCGCGCTGGCGATGCCGTCATGATCAAGGGTTCGTTCGGCTCGAAGATGAAAACCATCGTCACCGCGCTTGAAAAGCGCTTCCCCGGGAAAGCCGCACTCGACGAAGCTGCGGTATAGGGACAACTGGTGGAGCGGATTGACATTCGCTCCCACCTGGCCGCGCATACGAAAGCGAATGTCAAATCCAAGGCTCCACCAGAATCTGATATTTGCCAGTGGTCCTTTGATTCTAACATTTGTAAAAGTGCCTGCTGAGAAGGGATACAAATGCTAGAATCGGACCACTAGATGTTTTACTGGCTGATCGACCTCTCCAACACCGTCCCGTCGCTTGCCTTCCTGCACAGCCTTCTGAATGTGTTCCGCTACATCACGTTCCGTACCGGCGGGGCGATGGTGACGGGTGCGCTGTTCGTGTTCCTGTTCGGCCCCTGGATCATCGACCATCTGCGGCTGCGCCAGGGCAAGGGTCAGCCGATCCGCACCGACGGCCCTCAGTCGCATCTCACCAAGAAGGGCACGCCGACGATGGGCGGGCTGATGATCCTGTCGGGGCTCGTGGTGTCGACCGTGCTCTGGGCCAACCCGCTCAATCCCTATGTCTGGATCGTGCTGGCAGTGACGCTCGGCTTCGGCTTTGTCGGATTCTACGACGACTACCTGAAGGTCACCAAGCAGACCTCGAGCGGCTTTGCCGGCCGCATCCGCCTTCTGCTCGAAGCTGCCATTGCGGTTGCGGCGTGTTACGCGCTGGTGCGGCTCGGCCGCGAGCCGTTCTCGACCTCGCTGGTCATTCCCTTCTTCAAGGACGTCGCGCTGAACTTCGGCATGTTCTTTGTCGTGTTCGGCGCATTCATCATTGTCGGCGCGGGCAACGCTGTGAACCTGACCGACGGCCTCGACGGTCTCGCCATCGTGCCGGTCATGATCGCGGCCGCGAGCTTTGGCATGATCTCCTATCTCACCGGCAACGCCGTATTCTCCGACTATCTGCAAATCAACTACGTGCCCGGAACCGGCGAACTGGCGGTGATCTGCGGCGCGGTGTTAGGGGCCGGTCTCGGATTCCTCTGGTTCAACGCGCCGCCGGCATCGATCTTCATGGGCGATACCGGCTCGCTGGCGCTTGGCGGCATGCTCGGCTCGATTGCGGTTGCGGTGAAGCACGAGATCGTGCTCGCTGTAATCGGCGGCCTGTTCGTGCTGGAGGCGGTTTCCGTCATCGTGCAGGTGGCCTCGTTCAAGCTCACGGGCAAGCGCATCTTCAAGATGGCGCCGATCCACCATCATTTCGAACAGCTCGGCTGGACCGAGCCGCAGATCGTGATCCGCTTCTGGATCATCTCGGTGATGCTGGCGCTCGCCGGCCTCTCGACGCTGAAGCTGCGGTGATCACTTGATCCCCGTCACCTCCTTTGCGGGCAAGATGGTCGCGGTGTTCGGCCTTGGCGGTTCGGGGCTTGCAAGCTGCCATGCGCTGAGGGCCGGCGGCGCCGAAGTCGTCGCCGGCGACGACGGGACCGAGCGGCTGGCGGAAGCCGCCAAGGCCGGCTTCATCACGGCGGACTTGCGAACGGTCGACTGGTCACGCTTTGCCGCGCTGATCCTCACGCCCGGCGCGCCGCTCACCCATCCCGCGCCGCACTGGAGCGTGCTGATGGCGCGCTCGGCCGGCGTCGAGGTGATCGGCGATATCGAGCTGTTCTGTCGCGAACGGCAGCGTTACGCGCCGGATGCGCCGTTCGTCGCCATCACCGGCACCAACGGCAAGTCGACCACCACGGCCTTGATCGCGCATCTGATGAAGGTCGCCGGTTACGATACCCAGATGGGCGGCAATATCGGCACCGCAATTCTGTCGCTGGAGCCGCCGCGCAAGGGCCGCGTGCATGTGATCGAGATGTCGTCCTATCAAATCGATCTAACTCCGTCGCTCGATCCGACCGTCGGCATCCTGATCAATATCAGCGAGGACCACATCGACCGTCACGGCACGCTCAATCATTATGCCGCGGTGAAGGAGCGCCTCGTCGCCGGCGTTCAGGCGCAGGGCACGGCGATCGTCGGAGTCGACGATATATGGAGCCGCGCGAGCGCCGACCGCATCGAGCAGGCCGGCAAGCGCGTCGTTCGTATCTCGGTGAAGAACCCGCTGCCTGACGGCATCTATGTCGCTCACGAGGTGATCTGGCGCGCCGCCAGCGGCGCGCGCAGCGAGATTGCGAAGATCGGCGGCATCGGCTCGCTGCGCGGGGCGCACAATGCGCAGAACGCGGCTTGCGCTTCCGGTGCCGCACTCGCGCTGGGCGTCGCCAGCGATGTCTTGCAAAAGGGATTGCGCAGCTTTCCCGGTCTTGCGCACCGCATGGAGCAGGTCGGCCGCCGCAACAACGTGCTGTTCGTCAACGATTCCAAGGGCACGAACGCGGATGCGGCCGCGCACGCGCTGTCGTCGTTTGCCGACATTTTCTGGATCGCAGGAGGCAAGCCGAAGGCCGGCGGCATCACGGGCCTCACTGAATTTTTCCCGCGCATCCGCAAGGCGTACCTGATCGGCGAGGCGGCGGATGAATTCGCGGGAACGCTCGGCGCGACCGTCGCGCACGAAATGTCGCGGACGCTCGACGTCGCCGTCGAACACGCGGCGCGCGATGCCGAGGCGTCGGGATTGAAGGAAGCCGTGGTGCTGCTGTCGCCGGCCTGCGCCTCGTTCGACCAGTATCGCAATTTCGAAATTCGCGGCTCCAAATTCCGCGACCTCGTGCAGGCCCTGCCGGGCGTCAAGCCGGTGGTGTGAGGCCGTAGCGCTATTTTCGGCGACGACGTGCGGCGGATGGCGCAACGAGGTGTTGCTCGACACGTGCCAGCGCCATGTCGAGCATCAGTTCGACCGGCCGAACCGATCGCATCGTTTTGGCGAGCAGTAATCCTCCCTGCACGGCTCCCAGGATAGCCATCGCCAGTTCTTCGGCGTCGGCGGTTTCTGCAAGCTCTCCGCGTTCGCGCATTTTCTTCAAACCGGCTTCGATGCGGCGGCTCCAGGTTTCGAAGCCACCGGCCAGCATGCCGCGCGCCGCCTCCGAGCGATTGGTCAGCTCGCTTGCCAGCGAGCCGATGGGGCAACCGTTTTCGGTGCCCTGAACACTGCTCAGCTTGACGATCGCGTCCCGCCAGTGCCGCAACGAACGCATCGAATCGATGACATCGAGTTCGCGGCTTTGCGCAGCAAGAACGTTCTCGACCTGAAGGCGGATGACCTCGGCAACGATCGCATCCTTGTCCGCGAAATAGTGGTAGAGCTGCGACTTGCTCACGCCGGTCTCGGCCATGACCTCGTCGAGACTCGTGCCCGCCACGCCCTGTTCCAGGATGAGTCTGGCGGCGCCCTCGATGATGCGCCGGCGGGTCGCCGCGCCGCGTTTGGTCAATCTCGTCGTTGAATTCCTCAACATCGCTGCGGGTTAGCACAATTGGACTTGTCGGTCCAATTGTGATCGTTCACCCAGCAGGTCGAGAAACGAACCGCGGCCGACCGGTCATCATGCCGGTAGCTGCCTTAGTGACAATGAGGGTCCCATGGAATTGACGTCTGCTGTTTTGGCTTCCGCGCTGGTGCTCGTCGCGGTGCTCGTTCAGCACTTCACCAACATATCGCGCAAGGGAGTAAGCTACGTGCTGAGTTCGCGATCCGAACCTCCGGCATTGGACGGCTTTGCCGGGCGAGCCGCGCGCACGGTGCAGAACAATCTCGAATCCTGCGCGATGTACGCGCCGGTCGCGCTCGCGATCGTCGTCCTGCAGAAGCAATCCGGGCTCAGCTATTGGGCGGCGCTGATCTATGTCCTGGCGCGCGCCACCTTCGATCTTTGCTACTGGCTCAAGGTGGAAGGGCTGCGCTCGACGGCCTGGTTGATCGGGATCGTCGCTACCGCCGTCATGACGGCGTGCGTTCTGTGGTGAGGGAGGGGCAGGCCCTGGTGGGCGTCAAGCCGGTGGTCTGACGGTCTCGTATCCCGGACGCGTTGCGGCATGCTCCCGGCGATGCGAAGCATTGTCCGGTATGCTGCCACGCAGCGCCGGGACCCAAAGTGCAGTAGGCCCCGGATCAGCAGCGCACCGCTGAATCGGTTTGACAATGCCGTCGTGCTTCGGCGCGTTGCGCAGCATCCGGGGCATGAGACCGCAAGCGGGAGAGGTGAAGTTCTTTCCAATCCATTAACCCCTTGGAAACCATCATGGGCGACCAATGGGCGTCTCTTTATTCCTTGGGAACGCCCATGCTCTCCCGTGAACAGCGCAACCCCCTCAGCGACTGGTGGTGGACGGTCGATCGCCTGCAACTGGCGGCGATCATCGCGCTGATACTTGGCGGGGTGATCCTGTCGCTCGCGGCAAGCCCGCAGGTCGCGACCAGGATCGGGCTCGATCCCTTCCACTTCTTCAATCATCACGTGATGTTCCTGTTGCCGTCTTTCACGGTGCTGATCGGCGTGTCGTTTCTCTCGCCGCAACAGATCCGCCGCACCGCGCTGATCGTCTTTTTCGTCAGCGTGACCTTGATCGTGCTCACGCTGCTGGTTGGCCCCGAAGTGAAGGGCTCGCGGCGCTGGATCACGCTGCTTGGCGTGAACATTCAGGCCTCGGAATCCGCCAAGCCTGCCTTCGTCGTGCTCGCCGCCTGGCTGTTCTCGGAATCGACGAAAAAGCCGGAAATGCCGGCGACCTCGATGGCGCTGGTGCTGTTGTTGATGCTGGTCTCGCTCCTGGTGATGGAGCCCGATTTCGGCCAGACCATGCTGATCCTGATGGTGTGGGGCGCGCTGTTCTTCATCGCCGGCATGCGCATGATCTGGGTGATGGGCCTCGCAGGCGCCGCGGGCGTCGGGCTATTCACCGCCTATCTGTTCGTGCCGCATGTGGCCGGACGCATCAAGCGCTTCATGAACCCGGCTTCGGGCGACACCTTTCAGGTCGACACCGCGATGGAAGCTTTCGGCAATGGCGGCTGGTTTGGCCTCGGGCCGGGCGAGGGCATCGCCAAGCGCAGCCTGCCGGACAGCCACACTGACTTCGTGTTTGCGGTCGCGGCGGAGGAGTTTGGAATTATTCTTTGCCTGGTGCTGCTGGCGCTGTTCGCTTTCATCGTGATCCGCGCGCTGTCGCGGGCCTATCAGAGTGAGGACATGTTTGCGCGCTTTGCGGCCTCCGGCCTTGCGATCCTGTTCGGCGTGCAGGCGGCCATCAACATGGCGGTTAATCTGCAACTGATCCCAGCCAAAGGCATGACGCTACCGTTCATCTCCTATGGCGGTTCCTCGATGGTGTCTCTTGCTTACGGGGTCGGCATGATGCTGGCCCTGACGCGACAGCGGCCGCGCACCGAACTCGAATCGATGAACGCCTCAGCCGCGCAGAGCTACGCGTAGATTTTCGCGCCTCGCCATATCAGCGCTTTGGCGGTAAAGAGGCGCCATGGAGCCAAACCCCCTCATCCTGCTCGCCGCCGGTGGCACCGGCGGTCATCTTTTTCCGGCCGAGGCGCTCGGTGTGGAATTGATGAAGCGCGGCTTTCGCGTGCGGCTTGCGACCGACTCGCGCGCACTGCGCTATTCGGGTCTGTTCACCCGCGACACCATCGACGTGGTGCCGAGCGAAACCGTGCGCAGCCGCAATCCTATCTCGCTGGCGCGTACCGGCGTCACGCTCGCCACGGGCATGGCGGTTGCGATCTATCTGCTCCGCAAATTGAAGCCCGCCGCGGTCGTCGGCTTCGGCGGCTATCCGACCTTGCCGCCGCTGATCGCCGCGCGCCTGCTTCGCATTCCCTCCGTCGTCCACGACGCCAATGCGGTGCTCGGCCGCGCCAATCGTTTTTTGTCGAGCTACGTCAGCGCGATCGCAACCTCGCTGCCCGGTGTGCTCGACCGCGATCCGCACCTCGCATCGAAGACCACGACCGTCGGCACGCCGATGCGCCCGGCGATCCTCGCCGCTGCCGCGGTGAAATACGCCGCGCCTGACACGACCGGACCATTTCGTCTGCTCGTGGTCGGCGGCAGCCAGGGTGCGCGCATCATGGCCGATATCGTTCCGGGCGCGATCGAGAAGCTCGAACCTTCGCTATGGGGGCGGCTGCTGTTGACCCAACAGGTGCGCGACGAAGACTTGGGCCGGGTGCGCGCCGTCTATGACCGGCTCAAGATCAAGGCGGAACTCGCGCCATTCTTTACAGATCTGCCAGCGCGCCTTGCGGCCAATCATCTGATCGTCTCGCGCTCGGGCGCGGGCACCGTCGCCGAACTCGCGGCCATCGGTCGGCCCTCGATCCTCGTGCCGTTGCCGGGTTCGATCGATCAGGACCAGTTCGCCAATGCCGGGGTGCTGTCGCAGGCGGGCGGCGCCTTGCGCATTCCGCAAGCAGAATTCACGCCGGACCGGCTGGCCAGCGAGATTTCCGCGCTCGCCGCCGAGCCCGCAAAACTCGCAGGCATGGCCGACGCGGCGCGCAAGGCCGGCCGGCTCGATGCCGCGGAACGGCTCGCCGATCTGGTAGTAAAAGTCGCCGGGATTTAGGCAAAAACGGTGAATTTTTAGAAGTCGGATGTCATGGCCGGGCTTGTCCCGGCCATCCACGTCTTTCATAAGTTGATCGAATCAAGACGTGGATGCCCGCGACGAGCGCGGGCATGACGACGGAGAGAGACCGACCATGAGACTGCCGCGCGAGATCGGACCCATCCACTTCGTCGGAATCGGCGGCATAGGGATGAGCGGCATCGCCGAGGTCTTGTGCAATCTCGGCTATACCGTGCAGGGCTCGGACGCCGCCGAGGGTGCCAACGTCGTGCGGCTGCGCGAGAAGGGCGTCAAGGTCACCGTCGGCCACAAGGCGGAGAACGTCGACGGCGCCGATGTCGTCGTGGTGTCGACCGCGATCAAGCGCGACAATCCGGAATTGATGGCGGCGCGCGCCAGCCGCATTCCCGTGGTGCGGCGCGCCGAAATGCTCGCCGAACTGATGCGCCTGAAAAGCTGCGTGGCAATCGCAGGCACCCACGGCAAGACCACGACGACGACGATGGTCGCAACCCTGCTCGATGCCGGCGGGCTCGACCCGACCGTGATCAACGGCGGCATCATCAACGCCTATGGCTCCAATGCGCGCCTCGGCGCCGGCGACTGGATGGTGGTGGAGGCCGACGAAAGCGACGGCACTTTCCTGAAATTGCCGGCGGACGTGGTCATCGTCACCAACATCGATCCCGAACATCTCGACCACTTCAAGACCTTCGACGCGATCCAGGAGGCGTTCCACAATTTCATCGAGAACGTGCCGTTCTATGGCTTTGCCGTGATGTGTATCGATCATCCCGTCGTGCAAACGCTGATCGGCAAGATCGAGGATCGCCGCATCATCACCTATGGCGAGAACCCGCAAGCCGATGCGCGGCTCGTCGATCTTGCGCCGATGGGCGGCGGCTCGACGTTCAAGGTCGTGATCCGCGATCGCAAGAGCGATGCGGCGCATGAGATCGCCGATATCTCCTTGCCGATGCCGGGACGGCACAACGCGCTCAACGCCACCGCTGCAATTGCAGTAGCGCATCAGCTCGGGCTTTCGGACGAAGCCATCCGCAACGCGCTGAAAGGTTTCGGCGGCGTGAAGCGGCGCTTCACCAGGACCGGCGAGTGGAATGGCGTCACCGTGATCGACGACTACGGCCATCATCCGGTCGAGATCGCGGCCGTGCTCAGGGCCGCGCGCGAGTCGACCAACGGCAAGGTCGTCGCCGTGGTGCAGCCGCATCGCTATACGCGCCTGCAATCTTTGTTCGAGGAATTTTGCACCTGCTTCAACGATGCCGACGCCGTCGTCGTGGCCGAAGTGTATGCGGCGGGCGAAGCGCCGATCGAAGGCATCGACCGCGATCATTTCGTGCTGGGCCTGCGCGCGCACGGCCATCGCGAAGTGATCCCGCTGCCGGATGCGGCCGCGCTCGCCGGCATCGTCAAGGGCCTCGCAGGTCACGGCGATCTTGTCGTTTGTCTTGGCGCCGGCAGCATCACGCAATGGGCCTACGCGCTGCCGGGCGAATTGAAGGCGCTGGGGTGAGCGCCAACCCGCCCACAATTTCGTCATGGCCGGGCTTGTCCCGGCCATCCACGTCTTCACTTCGTGATTGTATCGAAGAGATCATTCCAGTTCGGATTCACGGCGACAATCTTCCGGACCTTCCACGCGCGCGACCAGTGCTTGATGTTATGTTCGCGCTGAATTGCAGCTTGGATATCGTCGAATTGTTCGAAATAAACCAGCCGCTTCAGTCCGTACCTCTTAGTGAACCCGTCGACGAATCCGGAGCGAAGCTCATATGCTCGGCGGACAAGGTCGCTTGTAACGCCGACGTAAAGAATTGCGTTTGGACGGTTCGTCAGAATGTAAACGTATCCACCTGCCAGGTGGAGGCTTTCCAAGACGTGGATGGCCGGGACAAGCCCGGCCATGACGGGTTGAGACATCTCGCATGACGTTTCCAAACATCACCGGAGATTTCAAGAAAGCGATGCCGAAGCTGCGCGGGCGGTTGACCGCAAATCAGTCGCTGGCGGAACTGACCTGGTTTCGTGTCGGCGGCCCGGCGCAAGTGCTGTTCGCGCCGGCTGACGAAGACGATCTCGCTTATTGTCTCGCGCGCCTGCCGGCCGAGTTCCCCGTCACTGTCGTCGGCGTCGGCTCCAATTTGATCGTGCGCGACGGCGGCCTGCCGGGCATGGTCATCCGCCTCAGCCCCCGCGGTTTCGGCGAAGCAGCCGCACAAGGCGACGTTGTGACGGCGGGTACGGCCGCGCTCGACAAGCGCGTGGCGGAAGTTGCGGCGGCCGCTGGCCTTACCGGGCTTGAATTCTTCTTCGGCATTCCCGGCACCATCGGCGGTGCGCTGCGCATGAACGCCGGCGCCAATGGCGACGAGACCAAGGATGTCTTAATCGAAGCAAGAGGCGTCGGCCGCGACGGCCAAAGGCACGTCTTCACGAACGCCGAGATGAAATTCGTCTACCGCAATTCCGGCGTCGATCCCTCCATCATTTTCACCTCGGCGCGCTTTAAGGGCAAACCTGCCACAGCCGAGGCGATCCGCGCCCGCATGAACGAGGTGCAGGCTCATCGTGAAGCCGCTCAACCTGTTCGCGAGAAAACCGGCGGATCGACCTTCAAGAATCCGCCTAACCACAGTGCCTGGAAGCTGGTTGATGCCGCCGGCTGTCGAGGCTTGCGCGTCGGCGGCGCGCAGGTCTCCGAAATGCACTGCAACTTCCTGATCAATACGGGCGAAGCCACGGCAGCCGATATTGAGACGTTGGGTGAGACGGTTCGCACGCGGGTGAAGGAAAATTCCGGAATCGAGTTACAATGGGAAATCAAGCGGATCGGGATTTCTCTTTGAATTGTCGTTCCAGGTTAAGTGTCATTCCGGGATGGTCTGAAAGACCAGACCCGGAATCTCGAGATTCCGGATCGCCGCTTCGCGTCGTCCGGAATGACAACACGGACGGATCGAACTGATGCGGATCACCATTCTTTTCGGCGGCACGAACAAGGAGCGGCTGGTGTCGGTGGCCTCTGCGCAAGCGCTGCATCAGGCGCTGCCCGACGCCGATCTGTGGTTCTGGGACGCCGACGACAGCGTGCACGAGGCGAGCGGCAAGGCGCTGCTCGCGCACGCGCGCCCCTTTGAAGATCCATTCAAGGCGGATGGCGCGCGCGTCGGTCTCTCGATCGAGCAGGCGATGGACCAAGCCAAGGCCGACGACCGTCTGCTGGTGCTGGGGCTGCACGGCGGACGCGCCGAGAACGGCGAGTTGCAGGCGATATGCGAGCAGCGTGGCATCGCTTTCACGGGCTCAGGTTCGGCGTCGTCGAATCTTGCCTTCGACAAGGTCGCGGCCAAGCGCTTTGCGGCGATTGCCGGCGTTCATGCGCCTGACGGCATCGCGCTTGCCGATATCGAAACGGCCTTTGCCGAGCACGGCAAGCTGATCGCAAAGCCTGCGCGCGACGGTTCGAGTTACGGGCTGATCTTCGTCAATTCGAAGCAGGACATCGTCGCCGTCCGCAATGCTGCGCGAACAGAGGAATACGTCATCGAGCCCTTCATTGTCGGCACGGAAGCAACCTGCGGCGTGCTGGAGCAGATGGACGGCTCTGTCATTGCGCTGCCGCCGATCGAGATCATTCCGGCCGAGGGCGGGCTCGGCTTCGACTACCGCGCCAAATATCTCGCCGCGGCCACGCAAGAGATCTGTCCCGGCCGCTTCTCGCCCGAGATCACTGCCGCGATCATGGACATGGCCGCGCGCGCACACCTTGCTTTGTCCTGCACCGGCTATTCCCGAACCGATTGCATCGTCTCGGACAAGGGACCGGTTTATCTGGAAACCAACACGCTGCCGGGCCTGACCAAGGCGTCGCTCTATCCAAAGGAGCTGAAGGCGCAAGGAATCGATTTCGCCGATTTCCTCAAGGGTCAGATCGCCATCGCCGAGCGGCGGGCGCGGGGGTAGTGGAGTGGATTTGACATTCGCTACCCACCTGACCGCAGGCTCGTCAAGCGAATGTCAAATCCAAACTCCACTACTAACTTGCAGTTACTAGTGGTCCTTTTGATTCTAACGTTCGCAAAAGTGGCAGCTGAGACGGGGGTGCGAACGTTAGATTCGGACCACCAGGCCACCGATTCGCCTGCGGCCGGTCTACTCGCCGGGAACCGGCTTACCCGTTACCGAAATCCTAACGTTACTTACCAAAGCCTTATCAAAACACGCCAAATCCGGTCCTGAGCGGGGCAAATTTACCCTTTGTTTACCAGGAAGTCCGAAGGTTAACGCCGGCGGCGCGTATGCGCTTGGCCGCCGGGGCGCGTGCTGTTTGGGGAACTCTCGAGCTACGCGCGGGGATCGTGGTCTTCTTGAGCGGGGGTTACGCTCAAGCCCGGAACGGCCGAGCCGTCATACGCCCGCTCCGCAAATTCTTGCGGGCACAAACGGTTGACGAGCTCGAGTAATGGATGGTGGAGGACGTCTCGCCCGGTCACAGCGATCGCCGAGGCAACAGTCTGGTCTGATGGACGCCGTCATCGGCGTGGCAGCAGCCTTGCGCGCGCGGCTGACCCGTGCGCCGTCTCCTGCAAAATCGCGCCGTCTCGCCCGCGGCAAACAGCCGACCGGTCTAATCGCTTTCCTGGAACGCCTGCCGCGCCGCACCGGCCTCACGGCGACGCTGTTGCTGCTGGCCGGCAGCGCCTCGCTTGGCGTCGTCAAGGGCGGCCATCTCGAAGCGTTCCTGACGACCTTGAGCGACACGCGCAACGCGCTCGCCAATTCGGCCGGATTCCGCATCACGTCGGTCGCCATCAACGGCCGCAAGCAGCTCTCGCAGGACGAGGTTCTGGCGATCGGCGGCGTCAATGGCCGCTCCTCGCTTCTGTTCCTGGATGCGGCGTCGGTCCGTGAGAAGCTGAAGGCCGACGCCTGGATCTCAGAAGCCACCGTGCTCAAGCTTTACCCCGGCGAGCTCCGCATCGACATCACCGAGCGCGCGCCGTTCGCCCTTTGGCAGCACGATGGCCGCCTGTTCGTGATTTCCGAGGATGGCTCGGTGCTGCAGAACTACGTGCCTGACCGCCTCATCAAATTGCCGCTGGTGGTGGGCAAGGGCGCGGCGGTCCGCGCCAAGGAGTTTTTGGCGCTGCTCGCCCGTTATCCGCAGGTCAATGCCGTGACCAGGGCTGCGACCCTTGTCGGCGAACGGCGCTGGAACCTGCGCCTCAATGACGGCCTCGACGTCCGCCTGCCGGAAAACGACGTCGGCAATGCGCTTCTCACCTTGAGCAACCTCGATCACGACGAGCGCCTGTTTTCCAAGGACATCGTCGCGATCGATCTGCGGCTGCCGGATCGCCTCGTCGTGCAATTGTCGGACGAGGCGGCGAAGGCGCGGGAAGAAGCGCTCAAGAAAAAAGAACCGAAAAAGAAGGTCGGCGACGCATGAGCGGCTTTGATCGCACCCAGGCGCCGAAGACGCGCCCGATGTCCGGCAAGCGCACCGCGCTTGTCGCTTCGCTCGATATCGGCACCAGCAAGATCGCCTGCATGATCGCGCGGCTGAAGCCGTGCGCGCCGAGCGAAGCCTTGCGCGGGCGCAGCCATGCGGTCGAACTGATCGGCTACAGCCAGATCCAGGCGCGCGGCGTCAAGGCCGGCGCCGTCGTCGATCCGACCGAGTGCGAGCAGGCGGTTCGTCAGGCCGTGGCCCTTGCCGAAGACATGGCCAAGGTCCGCGTTGAATCGGTCTTGCTGTCGGTTTCCGCGGGGCGAATTCAGGGTCAGCTGGTCGAGGCGGCGGCCGACATCAAGGGCGGCGCCGTGACGTCAGCCGATGTCTCGCGCGTGACCTCCGCCGGCATGCGTCACGCGACGCCCGAGGGCCGCACCGCGCTGCATGCGCTGCCGATCAGCTATTCGATCGACGGCGTCAAGGGCGTTCGCGACGCCAAGGGCATGGTGGCGCGGCAGTTCGGCGTCGACATGAACGTCGTGACCTCGGATACGACCGTGGTCAAGAACCTGATGCTGGTGGTCGAGCGCTGCCACCTCAATGTCGAGGCGATGGCGGCGAGCCCCTATGTCGCCAGCCTGTCGGTCCTGACCGACGATGAAGCCGATCTGGGCGCGGCGGTGGTCGAAATGGGGGCGGGGACCACCACGATTGCGACCTATTCCGGCGGACGGTTCATGCACGCGTCCGGGTTTGCCCTGGGCGGGCACCACATCACCATGGATTTGGCGCGTGGACTCTCAGCGTGCATTGCAGATGCTGAGCGAATCAAGACGTTATATGGCACTGTGCTGACCGGCGGGTCTGACGCACACGAGTTGATGTCCGTGCCGTCTGCCGGCGACGACGAGCTGGATGTTCCGCAGGTCGTGTCACGCGCCACGATCGCGAACATTGTCCGGCACCGTGCCGAGGAGATTTTTGAGATGGTCAGGGACCGGCTTGCGAATTCTCCCTTTGCGGCGGAACCGAAAGCCCGTGTGGTCTTGAGCGGGGGAGCCTCGCAGCTCACCGGCACGCTGGAACTCGCAACCAGGATCCTCAACCGCCCGGTGCGGATTGGCCGTCCGCTCGGCTTTTCCCGGCTGCCCAACGAGGCCAAGGGGGCCTCGTCAGCGGTTCCGGCAGGCCTGCTCGTCTACCCGCAATACGCTCATCTCGAACATGTTGAACCGCGGCATACGCGGCAGCTCCGGACAGGGACCGACGGCTATTTCGGAAAAGTCGGACGATGGCTTCGAGAGGGCTTCTGATGAATTTTTTCCGTAAGCACGAATTTTCACCAACACCCCCCGCGGCTGAATGCCGGGGCGAACCCACGCGCGCGTGACCCGAGAGGCAACCATGGCACTCAATATTACTCCTCCTGACATTCATGAGCTGAAGCCGCGGATCACCGTTTTCGGCGTCGGTGGCGCCGGCGGCAATGCCGTCAACAACATGATCACGGCGGGCCTGCAGGGGGTCGACTTCGTCGTCGCCAACACCGACGCGCAGGCGCTGACGATGTCGAAAGCGCAGCGCATCATCCAGATGGGCACGCAGGTCACGCAGGGTCTCGGCGCAGGTTCGCAGCCTGATGTCGGCGCAGCGGCGGCGCAGGAAGTGATCGACGAGATCCGCGATCATCTCTCCGGCGCCAACATGGTGTTCGTCACCGCCGGCATGGGCGGCGGCACCGGAACCGGCGCTGCTCCCGTCATCGCCAGGACCGCGCGCGACGCCGGTATCCTTACCGTCGGCGTGGTGACAAAGCCGTTCCACTTCGAAGGCCAGCGCCGCATGCGCACGGCGGAAGCCGGCATCAACGAGCTTCACAAGGTCGTCGATACGCTTCTGATCATTCCAAACCAGAACCTGTTCCGGGTTGCGAACGAAAAGACCACGTTTGCCGACGCCTTCGCGATGGCCGACCAGGTGCTCTATTCGGGCGTCGCCTGCATCACCGACCTGATGGTCAAGGAAGGCCTGATCAATCTCGACTTCGCCGACGTAAGGGCGGTGATGAGAGAAATGGGCAAGGCGATGATGGGCACCGGCGAGGCCTCCGGCGACAAGCGCGCGCTCACCGCCGCGGAAGCTGCGATCGCCAACCCGCTGATCGACGATTCCTCGATGAAGGGCGCGCGTGGCCTGCTGATTTCGATCACGGGCGGCAAGGACCTGACGCTGTTCGAGGTCGACGAGGCCGCAACCCGTATTCGCGAAGAAGTCGACCAGGACGCCAACATCATCGTCGGCGCCACCTTCGACGAGGCACTCGACGGCATCATCCGCGTCTCCGTCGTCGCCACCGGCATCGAGCAGGCGGCGATTTCCCGTTCGACCGGCGGCTCGGCGCCGGCTCCTGCCGTCAGCAACTCCACGAGCAGCAACACGGCGTCATCTTCGTCCGCCGATTCGCGCCTGGCTGAACTGACCGCGCGGCTTCGCGCCGACAATGCGCGGCTCGCCGAACGCGCCCAGAAGCTCGAAACCTCCAATCCCGTGCAATCAGCGCCGAGCGCGCCGCCGCGTTCCGGCAATGTCGAACGCGCGGCGCTCGCGGCCATTGCCGCCGCCGTTGCGACCGAATCGCCCCAGTCGGCTGTGGCTCAGGCGCCGTTGCAACCGGCGGCCTATGGCGACGTCACGGTGCGCCCGATCGCGCAAAAGCCGACCTTGTTTCCCGATCCGGAAGTGAAGACCGCGCCGGCTGCCGAATCACACCCGCCGGAGACCTTCATCCCGCAGGCGGCCGAGAGGGCGCCGGCCCGCGCACCGCGGATGCCGAAATTCGAGGAATTGCCGATGCCGGCCCAGGCCGAAATCCGCCAGGCCCGCGGCGAACTGGAAGACGATCATCCGCAGAAGGCCAAGCTGTCGCTGTTGCAGCGTCTGGCCAATGTCGGCCTTGGCCGCCGCGACGAGGAAAGCGAGCCGCCGATTGCCGGCCGGGCCGCCTCGGGTCCGGCGATGCCGGCCATGCCGCCGCTGCCTGAGCGCAAGCCGCAGCGCTCGGTCGCCGAGCAGATGGCAAGCCGCGCTCCAGTATCTGAATACGCTCCGCGGCAGGCGCCTCAAGGTCTGGACGTCCACGGCCGTTCGGCACCTGTGACCCAAACACCACAGGGCGATGATCATCTTGATATCCCCGCTTTCCTGCGCCGGCAGGTGACCTGAAACTTGTAACAATCGTGGCGATGTCAAAGGGCCCCGGCGTGATCGCCGGGGCCCTATTGATTTTGCCATAAGGCGGCTGTGGAAAACCGTCGAAGCCTTTGAAATTAAAACGCTAAAGATGTTTTCTAGAGTCCGGATGACAGCCATTGGACGGCACTGTTCGATGCCGGATTGGGGACAAGCTTTGGCGCGAATACGGCAGAGATGGGGTAACAATCGGTAAAAAAGCGTGAGTTGGCGGGTAATAAGGCAGCGATTATTCTCAACCGTGACTTGGGGAACCACTGAGTCGGCTGACATCTAAAGGGGAAGTCAGCCCGGTCTCACGGTAAGTCAGTGTGGGCTTCTGTATGAAATTCGGCCGGCAGACAACGCTGCGTGCGCAAGCTACCGTTATGGGCGTCGGTGTCCATTCCGGACTTCCGGTTAGTCTTACGATCGGACCTGCATCCGTGGATGCGGGTTTTATTTTTGTGCGCACAGGCCTTGATGGCAGCGATCGCGAAGTTCGCGCCGAAGCTGAATCCGTGATCGCCACCGAATTTGCGACCGTGCTGGGCGACCGCCACGGCCCGCTGGTCTCAACCGCCGAGCACGTGCTGGCCGCGCTGCGCGGCATGGGTGTGGATAACGCCACCATCGAGATCGACGGCCCCGAAGTTCCGATCATGGACGGCAGCGCGGCAGCTTTTGTCGCCGCGATCGATCAGGCCGGCATCGTCTCGCAGTCGGCGGCGCGCCGCTTCATCCAGGTGATCAAGCCGGTGCAGGTCGTGGTCGGCGATTCCTTTGGCGAGCTGCGGCCGAACGCGTCCGGCTTCCGCGCCGAGGTCGAAATCGATTTCGCCAATCCCGTGATCGGCCGGCAGAATTACATCCTTGACCTCAGCCCGGAGCGTTTCCGCCGCGAAATCTCGCGCGCCCGGACCTTCGGCTGCGTCAACGACGTCGCCCGCCTCTGGAGCGCTGGTTTTGCGCTCGGCGCGTCGTTCGAGAATTCGGTGGTGTTCGACGAGACCCGCCTGCTCAACACCGAAGGCCTGCGCTACAGCGATGAATGCGTTCGCCACAAGGTGCTCGACGTAATCGGTGACCTGTCGCTGGCGGGGCTGCCGCTGCTCGGCACCTACCGTTCGATCCGCGGCGGCCACAAGCTCAACCACGCCGTGCTGACCGCGCTTCTGGCCGATCGCGCCGCCTATCGGGTGGTCGAGGCCGAGATCTCTCGCCGTCCCCGCACCCACGCCGAAGTCGGCAGCGGCATGGTCGGCGGCATGGTGGCGCCCGCTTACGGCCCCGACGTTTCCTGAAAACGTCTTTATTTCTCTCCTTGTCTGATTTTCGCGCTTTGAAGCGCCAAAACTACGTGTTTTTCCCGATAGCCATCCGCCTTAATCCGGGCGAAATGGCTGCGTATCCGGTTGGTTTAGAAACTTGTTTTAGATAGACAGGGGCGGGGCGACGCCAGCAAGGCCCGCGCTGGCCCCCGATTTTCGTTGCGCGCTGGCCCACTAGCGCATGAAAGGCGTCAGGCCTGAACTCGATGTCGACAAAGCGTATGACGCTCGCATCTTTGCGATCTTCGAACCGTTGGGGCGTTGAATCGCTCGCGCGGACGATCCGCGTCGCGGCCGGCCTTGCGGTTGCCGGCACGGTGCTCGGCGCATGCAGTTCGGCCACCGAATTGTGGGACAAGGTCACCCAAAAGGACGACACCTTCGTCGAGGAGCCGGCGGACAAGCTCTACAATGAGGGCCTGTACCTGACCAACGAGAAGCGCGATCCAAAGGGCGGCGCGAAGAAGTTCGAGGAAGTGGATCGCCAGCATCCGTATTCGGATCTAGCGCGCAAGTCGCTGCTGATGTCGGCCTACGCCTATTACCAGGCCAACGACTATGACAGCTGCATTGGCGCTGCGACCCGTTACGTCACGCTGCATCCGGGCAGCCCGGACGCCGCCTATGCGCAATATCTGATCGCGGCTTCCCATTACGACCAGATCACGGACGTCTCGCGCGACCAGGGCCGGACCGAGAAGGCGATCGCCGCGCTCGAGGAAGTGGTCCGCAAGTACCCGACCTCGGAATATGCCGTCAGCGCCAAGCAGAAGCTCGAAGCCGCGCGCGACCAGCTCGCCGGGCGCGAGATGAATGTCGGCCGCTATAACCTGCAGAAGCGCAACTACACCGGCGCCATTAACCGCTTCAAGACCGTGGTCACGCAGTACCAGACCACGCGGCACGTCGAGGAAGCGCTGGCGCGGCTGACCGAAGCCTATATGGCGATCGGCATTGTCAGCGAGGCCCAGACTGCGGCCGCCGTGCTCGGGCACAACTTCCCCGACAGCCCCTGGTACAAGGACGCCTATAATCTCGTAAAATCCGGCGGACTCGAGCCGAGCGAGGACCAGGGGTCCTGGCTTTCCAAGACCTTCAGGAAGCTCGGCATCGGCAAGGCATGATTCGCTTCCAGGGGAAGCGCTTTTCCCAAAAAGATCATGCTTGAATAAAGAAATGGGATGATGTTCCGATTCCACCTGTTTGGAACGTGATCTGGGATTAATCCTCGCATGCTGGCGCGTCTGTCGATCCGTGACATCGTCCTGATCGAACGGCTCGATATCGAGTTTTCCCGTGGCCTTGCGGTTTTGACCGGCGAGACCGGCGCGGGCAAATCGATTCTGCTCGATGCCTTTGCGCTGGCGCTGGGCGGCCGCGGCGATGCGACCCTCGTGCGCCATGGCGCCGAGCAGGGGCAGGTGACGGCGACATTCGATGTGCCGAAGGGCCATCCGGCCTCCAGCCTGCTCACCGAAAACGGCCTCGAAGACACCGGCGAGATGATCCTGCGCCGGGTGCAGCTTGCCGACGGCCGCACGCGAGCTTTCATCAACGACCAGTCGATCAGCGTGCAGACGCTCAAGGCGCTCGGCTCGGCGCTGGTCGAAATCCACGGCCAGCATGACGAGCGCGCGCTGGTCGATGCCTCGACCCATCGCCGCCTGCTCGATGCGTTTTCCGGCCTGGAGAAGGATGTCGCGGCGCTGGAAGCGCTATGGGATGTCAGGCGCGAGGCCAACAAGGCACTCGACGAACATCGCGCTGGCATGGAGCGCGCTGCGCGCGAGGCCGATTACTTGCGGCACGCCTCCGATGAGTTGAAGCAACTCGCCCCGAAAGATGGCGAGGAAACCAGTCTTGCCTCCCGCCGCACCACCATGATGCAGGGTGAGAAGATCGCGGCCGATTTGCGCGAGGCGCAGGAGGCGGTCTCGGGCGATCACTCGCCGGTCGCAGCTCTCTCGGCCGCGGTGCGCCGGCTCGAACGCCGGGCGGCGAATTCGCCGGCATTGGTCGAGGGCGCGGTGAAGGCGATCGACATTGCGATCAACGCGCTGGAAGAGGCCGATCAGCATCTCTCGGTGGCGCTTGCGGCGGCCGATTTCGATCCAGCCGAGCTTGAGCGCATCGAGGAGCGGCTGTTCGCGCTGCGCGCCGCTTCGCGCAAATATTCGACACCGGTCGATAACCTTGCGGCGCTTGCGGTTAAATATGCCGCGGACGTCGCGCTGATCGATGCCGGCGCCGATCAGTTGAAAAAGCTCGAGGCCGCAGCGGCCGAGGCCGACAAGCATTACGTAGCGGCAGCCAGCAAGCTCTCGGCGGCTCGCGTCAAATCGGCGGAAAAACTGAACAAGGCGGTCAATGCCGAGCTCGCGCCGCTGAAGCTCGAACGGGCGAAATTTACGACGCAGGTGGAATCCGATCCCGCCTCGCCCGGCCCGCAAGGCCATGACCGCGTCGAGTTCTGGGTGCAGACCAATCCCGGCACCAGGCCAGGTCCGCTGATGAAGGTCGCCTCCGGCGGCGAGCTGTCGCGCTTTTTGCTGGCGCTCAAGGTCGTGCTGTCCGACCGCGGCTCGGCGCCGACACTGGTGTTCGACGAGATCGATACCGGCGTCGGCGGCGCGGTCGCGGATGCGATCGGCGCGCGGCTGGGCCGGCTTGCCTCCAAGGTGCAGGTGATGGCCGTGACGCATGCGCCGCAGGTCGCCGCCCGTGCGGATCAGCACCTGCTGATTTCCAAGGATGCGCTCGACAAGGGCAAGCGTGTCGCCACCCGCGTCAATGCGCTCGCCGCCGATCACCGCCGCGAGGAAATCGCCCGCATGCTGGCCGGCGCCGAGATTACAGCCGAGGCCCGCGCCGCTGCCGAGCGGTTGTTGAAGGCGGCGACGGCGTAGGTTGACTTTCGTCATTCCGGGGCGATGCGAAGCATCGAACCCGGAATCTTGAGATTCCAAGTCATGTCTTTCGAGATCGGATCACTGACAAATCGAATCGTACAAGTCGAGCCACGCTGGGTTTTTGGCCTCGATCAATTGAAGTTTCCAATCCCGCTTCCATTTCTTGAGCTCTTTTTCGCGTTCGATGGCGTTGGTTGGATCATCGTAGATCTCGAACCAAACCAGCCGTGTAATATTGTATTTGGAAGTAAAGCCTGGGACTGCTTTTATACGATGCTCATAGACGCGACGGACAATGTCGTTCGTCACACCAATATAGATCGCCCCATCCTTTCGGCTCGCCACGATATACACGTAGTACGCCATAGGGTGCCTAAAACCTCGAGATTCCGGATTCGCCCTTCGGGCGCCCCGGAATGACGAAGCATATTACATGCGTGCATGATGGCCAAAGCAGCAAAACCCAAAAAACTGACCGACGTCGCCGACCTCACCAAGGCGCAGGCCAAGGTCGAACACATGCGCCTTGCGTTGGAGCTTGAGGCGCATGACAAGCGCTATTACCAGGACGATGCGCCCACGGTCACTGACGCCGAATACGACGCGCTGCGCCTGCGCTTCAACGCCATCGAAAAGCGTTTTCCGGAATTCGTCAGCGCCGAGTCGCCCTCGCAGAAAGTCGGCGCGGCGCCGTCGGGCCGATTCAAGAAGGTCCGCCATGCGGTGCCGATGCTCTCGCTCGACAACGCCTTTGGCGAGGAAGACGTTATCGATTTCGTCGGTCGTATCCGCCGCTTCCTGAAGCTTGGCGAAGACGAGCCGATCGACTTTTCCGCCGAGCCCAAGATCGACGGGCTCTCGATGTCGCTGCGCTATGAAGACGGCGAACTCGTCACAGCGGCGACGCGCGGCGACGGCGCGGAGGGCGAGGACGTCACTGCCAACATCCGCACGCTGGAAGACGTGCCGAAAAAGCTGAAAGGCCGCAAAGTGCCGCAAATCTGCGAGGTGCGCGGCGAGGTCTACATGACCAAGAAGGCGTTTCTCGCGCTCAACGAGCGGCAGAAGGCGGCCGGCGACACGATTTTCGCCAACCCGCGCAATTCGGCCGCGGGTTCGCTACGGCAGAAAGATCCTTCGATCACCGCCTCGCGTCCGCTTGGCTTCTTCGCCTACGCCTGGGGCGAGATGAGCGACATGCCGGAAGACACGCAGTCGCACATGATTGCGTGGTTCGAGCATTGCGGCTTCAAGACCAATCCGCTGACCAAACTCTGTCATTCGGTCGAACAGCTGATCGCGTTTCACCGCAAGATCGAGGAGCAGCGCGCCAAGCTCGACTACGACATCGACGGCGTCGTCTACAAGGTCGATCGCCTCGACTGGCAGGAGCGTCTTGGTTTTGTCTCGCGCACGCCGCGCTGGGGCATCGCGCATAAATTCCCGGCCGAGCGCGCCATGACGGTGCTGCGCGATATCGAGATCCAGGTCGGGCGCACGGGCTCGTTCACGCCGGTCGGCAAGCTCGAGCCAGTCGGCGTCGGCGGTGTCATCGTGCAAAACGTGACGCTGCACAATGAAGACTACATCAAGGGCATCGGCAACAAGGGCGAGGTGCTGCGCGAGGGGCGCGATATCAGGATCGGCGACACGGTGGTGATCCAGCGCGCGGGTGATGTGATTCCGCAGGTGGTCGATGTCGTGATCGACAAGCGACCGAAGGACGCCAAAGAATTTCACTTTCCGAAGAAATGCCCGTGTCCGCTGCACACCGCCGTGGTGCGCGAGGAAACCGCTGCTGGAGAGGAGGGCTCGCGCGCCCGCTGCACCGGCGAGTTCGCTTGTCCCTTCCAGAAGATCGAGCACTTAAAGCTGTTCGTGTCGCGGCGTGCCTTCGATATCGACGGCCTCGGCGAGAAACAGCTGCAATATTTCTTCGATGAGGAATGGGTGCGGGAGCCCGCCGACATCTTCACGCTGCAAAAGCGCAACGCCAAGCTGAAACTCGAACAGATCGATGGCTACGGCGAAACCTCCGTGCGCAACCTCTTTGCCGCGATCGAGGGCCGGCGCAGGATTTCTCTGGAACGCTTCATCTACGCGCTCGGCATGCGTCATGTCGGCGAGACCACGGCGCTGGCGCTGGCGCGCGGCTATGGTTCATGGGACGCGTTCCACGACGCGTGCCTGAAGGTCGCCAAGGACAACGAAGACGCCATCGCCGAGATGGATGCGCTCGACCAGATCGGCGACACCGTGATCCAGAGCATCAAGGCCTATTTCGGCGAAAGCCATAACCGCGGCATCGTCGAGCGGCTGAAGAAAGAGGTCGACGTCCTCGATGCCGAGAAGCCGAAGAGCAATTCGGCCGTCGCCGGTAAGACGGTGGTGTTCACAGGCTCGCTCGAAAAGATGACGCGGGACGAAGCCAAGGCGATGGCCGAGCGTCTCGGCGCGAAAGCCGCCGGCTCGGTATCGAAGAAGACCGATTACGTCGTCGCCGGTCCCGGCGCGGGTTCAAAGCTCGCCGAAGCGCAGAAGCATGGCGTGACCGTACTGACGGAAGACGAGTGGCTGAAGATGGTGGGGGAGTGATCGCTCTTTCGTTCGTCATTGCGGGGAGCGTTAGCGACGAAGCAATCCAGCCCTTGTTTTTCTGGATTGCTTCGCTTCGCTCGCAAAGACGACGGATAGGCCCACCCTCACACGATCCCGCCTTCTTCTTCCGCCTGTTCGATCAGCTCCTCGCTCACCACCACATTGCGCCGTGGGATGATGAAGACCATGGTCGAGGCGCAGGCCAGCGACAGCGCGAAGACCGCGGCGTTGAGCGGTGCCGGCGTCGTGAAATGACCGCCGAGCCAGGCGCCGAACTGCGACAGCAACGCGCCGACGCCCATCTGCAAAAATCCCATCGCGCCCGATGCCGTGCCCGCCGCTTCCGGGCGGACGCTGATCGCGCCGGCGGCGGAGTTCGACATCACAAATGCATTGGCGAACATCACGATCATCTGGGTGCCGAACAGCCACGACGGCACCTGGTTGATCCCGCTAAGGCCCCAGACGAGGTTGAGGAAGCTGCCGAACAGTTGCAGTGCGAGCCCGAACCAGATCAGCTTCTCGAGCTGGTAACGCGGCGAGTAGCGCACGCAAAAGAGATTGCCGATCAAATACGCAAAGCCCGTGGTCGCAAACCACGCGCCATATTCGGCGCCGGTGCGGCCCATATGCGTGACGACGATATAGGGTCCGCCGCCGGCGAAGGTGAAGATGATCTGCGACGCCAGCACCTGGCACAGCACATAGCCGATGAAAGCGCGGCTGGTCAGCAGGCTGCCGACATCGCCGCGAAAGCCGCCGCCTGTTTTAGGCCGGACGCGGCGCGTTTCCGGCAAAGCCAACGCGATTGCAATAGTGACCAGAATCGAACCCGCGGTGATGACGTAGAAGACCGCGCGCCAGCCGAATGCGGTCTCGATCAGGCCGCCGGTCAGCGGCGATAGCATTTGCGCGATCATCATCACCGCGATCACGAGCGAGATCATCGAGGAGATGCGCTCGCGCCGATAGAGGTCGCGGATGATGGCGCGGCTCACCACCATGCCGGTGGCGCCGCCGAACGCCTGGAAGAAGCGGGCGACGATCAGCTGCGGCAGGCTCTCGGCGAACACGCAGGCGAGGCTCGCCACGACCATCAGGGTAAGGCCCGCGAGCAGCACCGGCCGGCGTCCGAAACGATCGGAGAGCGGTCCCATCAGGATCTGCGAACAGGCGATGCCGACCATGTAGAGCGACACCGTCATCTGCGCGATGGAAATGTCGCTGGCAAAGCTGGTGGCGAGCAGCGGCAGCGCCGGCACCAGCATGTAGAGCGAGATCGGCGCGACGCCGGTCATGGCGACCAGCAGCAACAGCATCACGCGCGGTGCCGCTACATTTGCGTTCGCGAGCGCGTCCTGTCTGCCTACAACCCCGTGCATGTGAGTCCGGTCCAAATCATTGACACAGACTTACAGCGGGATCATCCGCCACGAATACGGGTGTTTTCGAATACGCCTATTCGCTGTGCGGGATGCGTTGGGCGCAACGGGGGATGTCGTGGGGGAATGGCGGATGGGAAAGAAGCCGTCATTGCGAGGAGCGCCAGCGACGAAGCAATCCAGCTTTCTGGATCGCTTCGCTTTCGCTCGCGATGACGTTGAAAATACGGTCTTACAACGACAGCGGCGCAGTCGCCTGGTCGAGCCAGGCTTTTGTCGCGTCGTCGACGTGGCCGCGCACCGCGTGGCGCACCCGCTCGTGATATTCGTTGAGCCAGCTCAGTTCGTCGCCGGAGAGCATGTTGAGATCGACCAGGCGGCGGTCGATCGGCGCGAGCGTCAAGGTCTCGAACGCGTTAACCGGCTTCTCGGCGCCGGCAACTTCGGCCGCGACCACCAGTTCGAGATTCTCGATGCGGATGCCGAAGCCGTCGGTTTTGTAGTAGCCGGGCTCGTTGGACAGGATCATGCCGCGCTTGAGCGGCGTCGACCCGAGTTTCGAAATCCGCGCCGGGCCTTCGTGCACCGACAGGTAACTGCCGACGCCATGGCCGGTGCCGTGCTCGAAATCGACGCCGGCCTGCCACAGATATTGCCGCGCCAGCGTATCGAGTTGCGCGCCTGTGGTGCCGTCGGGAAACAGCGCGCGGGCAATCGCGATGTGGCCGCGCAGCACGCGGGTGAAGCGGTCGCGCATTTCCTGCGTCGGCTCGCCGATCGCAATGGTGCGGGTCACGTCGGTGGTGCCGTCTTCATATTGTGCGCCGGAATCGATCAGCAGCAGATCGCCGTGCGCGATGCGGCGGTTGCTCTTGCGGGTGACGCGATAGTGCACGATGGCGCCGTTCGGCCCGGTACCGGAAATCGTCGGGAACGAAACGTCCTTCAGCGCGCCGGTGTCGCGGCGGAAGGTCTCGAGTGCCTCGACGGCGTCGATCTCGGTGAGGTGGCCTGCGGGCGCCTCGCGATCGATGAAGGCAAGAAAGCGCGCCAGCGCAATTGCGTCGCGGCGGTGCGCGGCTTTGGTGCCGGCAATTTCCGTGTCGTTCTTGACGGCCTTGAGAAGGCTGACGGGATCGGCGCCGCGGACGACCTTGCCGCCGGCGGACGTGATCAGGCGCGTCAGCGCGTCGGCGGCGGTGGCGTTATCGAGCGCGATGGCAGCGCCGCTCTTCGACATTTCGACCAGTTTTGGCGTCAGCGCGCCGGGCTCGACGACGGTCGCAATCCGCTCCAGATGATCGCGCACGCTGTTGGAGAGTTTTCGGTGATCGATGAAGAGTGTCGGCCGGCCGCTTTTCGGTACCAGCGCGTAGGACAAGGGCAGGGGCGTATGCGCGACGTCGGCGCCGCGGATGTTGAAGGTCCAGGCCACGGCATGGCTGTCCGACAGCACCAGCGCATCGGCGCCAAGTTTGGCGATCTCGGCCTCGATCCGCTTCAGCTTGTCGGCTTCCACTTCGCCGGAGAATTGCGTCCCGTGCAGGGCGACGGGGGCGAGCGGCAGCGCCGGGCGCTCGGTCCAGATCGCATCGACCGGATTGTGATCGACCGGAACCAGTTCCGCGCCCGCCTTGGCGCAGGCGGCGGCGAGCTTCTCCGCAGATGCGCTCGTATGCAGCCAGGGGTCGAAGCCGAGGCGATCGCCGCTCGCGAGATGCTGCGTCAGCCACGTGTCCGGCGGCGGATCGACCAGCGGCTGAATGCTCCACGCCTTGGTGTCGACCTGCTTGGCGGCTTGCAGGGTGTAGCGCCCGTCAACGAAGACGGCGGCCTCGGCGGCGAGCACGATGGCCATTCCGGCCGAGCCGGTAAAGCCGGTCAGCCAGGCCAGCCGTTCTTCCGACGGAGCCACATATTCGTTCTGCTGCTGGTCGGCGCGGGGGATCACGAACCCGGTCAGGTTGTGTCTCGTCAGCTCCTCGCGGAATGCTGACAGGCGCGCGGTCAAAGCGACGCCGGTTTCGGGTTCTTCGAAGGTCTGGAACAGGGCTTCAAACATCGGTCGATAGTATCATCCTTCCTGCGACAGTGGGGTAACCGACTCAAATCGCTTCCGATTCGGAATTTATTGTGATTGAATTGCTGCACCTGCGTTAGACGGGGCTGAACGTTTCGTGACGTCCACTGTTGGTCACGGAGCGTTCGACAAAATCTTCGGGTGGAATTCCAAGGCAGTTCCAAGGGCGTTCAGTTTCTAGCGTCGAGGGATCAACCATGCCCGTCTTCACCTTTGAGAAGATTTCGTCGCCGATCCGCCGCGTACCCTCCGCTCAGCCTGCCGCGGAGAAGCCGCGCGGCTTGATTGTCCAGTTCCTGGACCGCTTCGTCGAGGCGCGCGTCAGGCGCATGGCCGCCGACGAAAATGCCGGCCAGCCGCAGCAGCAGAAGCCTGAGAAGTGATCCTGTCATTCCGGGGCGCGAGCGTAGCGAGCGAACCCGGAATCTCGAGATTCCGGATCGCCGCTTCGCGTCGTCCGGAATGACCCGATCAAACCTTACACAGCAACAGGCTGCTCCAGCCTTCGATCCGGATGTGCCGCTCCAGCACAAGCCCGCGCGCCCGGTAGGCGGCGATGACGCCAGCCGCCTGGGGCGACAATAGCCCCGACAGGATCACCCGCGCCCCGCCGGCGAGGTGGTTCGACATCGGCGTTGCCATCTGCCGCAGCGGATTGGCGAGAATATTGGCGAGGATCAGGTCGAAGGGCTGTTTTTCCCGCAAACGAGGGGCCGAGAAGCCGCTTCCCCACGTGACCTCCACGAGCGGGCCGACGCCGTTGAGGCGCGCGTTTTCGGCGGCCACCGTCACCGACGGTGCGTCGATGTCGCTGGCGAGGACCTGGGTCCGCAGCGCCTTGGCGGAGGCGATCGCCAAAACCCCGGTTCCGGTGCCGAGATCGAGCACGCGGCGGGGCCGGTACGCCTTCAGGGCGTGGCCGAGCAGCACCAGGCAGCCTCGCGTCGTGCCGTGATGGCCGGTGCCGAAGGCGAGCGCGGCCTCGATCTCGATGCCGAGCTTGTTGGCCGCCACTTTCGAGCGGTCGTGCTGGCCATGGACGACGAAACGTCCGGCATGGACCGGCACCAGCTCGTCGAGGGTGGCCCTGACCCAGTCCCTGGGCGCGACAGTGTCGAATGTGACCGATCGCGCTGCGCCGTCGCCGGCGGCCAGCGCCACCAGGTTGCGGATCGCGGCCTCGTCGGGCTGACCTGCAAAGTAGAAGGTCACGTCCCAGCGACCGCCCGGTCCCTCGAAGGCGCCGACGGCGGCCTGCTCCTCATCGAGGGTTTCGGTCAAGAGATCCGAGATCCGGCGGGCGGTGGCCTCGTCGCCGATGGCGAGCGTGGCGCGGTAGGTTTGCGGGGTGAGGGTCGAGGTCATTGTCTGTCAGTTGGCTTGGAAGGTCGCTTGATCCGAAGGAGCAAGCGGGAGGGGATCAAAGGGCGAAGCGAAATGCAAACCGACCCCCACCCCGGCGCCTCCTAGTGCGAGCTTGCTCGTCACGACCGCTTGCAGGGGGAGGGAGCGCACCCCGTCAGTTTAAGATTTCGTTCACCCCGTTATTCTAGGTTTGCCGCGTCAGGGCGCTGCTTTTGCGCTTATTTCGCCCTCGCGCGGTCTGTTGGTTAAAAACAGGTTAATAAGCAAGGGCATAGCGGCGGTTCTCAAACCACCTTTTGAGGCACTTCACCAGCCGCCTCAGATCTCCAGTCACAGCTCCTTTCCTCTTAGGCTTCATCGCGCCGTTGGTTAAGTGTTGGTTAAAGCAGCGATTCCATCATTTTGAAGTTGCTGATCGATCGTGCGAACTCAGGCGACCTTGCGATATCCGTACAGGTAAGTCGCGATGGACGCTCCGAGCATGCCAAGGACGAACCCGGCCGAGAACACATTCAGGCCGTGCAGTAATTGGATGTGCGGCTAAAGTTGTCGACTCTTATTTGGGTGCCACCTGCATTTCAGGTTTCGGCACGTTTAACGATGCGTGCTTAGAGGGAAAATAGCAGCGTAGCTTTCACCGCATTTCAAACCGAGACGCGACCTAACATCCGAACAGCCAACGCAACACTTGTCCACAGTTGCTGACGCGGAACATCCGCTGTGGTCCCAATCGGTTGCCAGCTTATCCCCAGCGTTCATCCGGGCGTCATAATTCGCCGCTCAGCGTCTTGTCCAAAGTCTTGTGCATGCCGGCATCCCCAAGCCTTCCACATCGGATCCACCGCATCAGGTGCACAAGTCCCGCGACAACGGCGCGACTTGAGGCTTAGATCATAGGCTGCATCCTCGAGAGCGAACGACGATCTGACCCATGCGGAACGGGCTTTACTCAATCCAGCTCCAATTCGGCGACGGCGTGAAGGGCCGTGACGGCGGGATCGCCATCCTGCGGGATGGTCAGCTCTTGAGCGGCGGTCCCTATTTCTGGTCGGTCGGCCGCTACAGCGTCGGGCAAAGCAGCGGAAATCGGGGCACCTGGAAAGGCGAACTCGTCACCAACCAGCACACGCCCTTCAACGATCCCGGCGTCCGACCGCTATTCGGCGGCCAGGAAGTCTCGAGCGGATTTTCGGGCACATTCTCCGACGACACGTCCGAGGTCTTCGGTACGATGCTGGTGGGAAAGCGCTCCTTGAGTTTTCGCGGCGTGCTGAAGCGGCTGGTGGAAGGATAGGGGATTTACGCCCGGTCAGGTGGCGATGCCGTGCAGCCTGAGGAGCGAGAGCTTGTCCCAATAGCCGCGCTGAAAGGCGATCCGCCCGTCCGTGACGTGGAAGAAGCCGGAGCCGCGCAACCCTTTCGGGTCGCGCCACTCGAGAATCGCCCATTCGCCGTCCTCGAACCGGTTTTCGGGAATGCAGACCATTTCGGCCTTGGCAAATTCGGCCGCGAACATCGCGCGGATCGCCTCGCGCCCCTCGATCGGATCTTGCGCGACCTGATGGTTGACCGCGTCGGGATGATAGAGCGCCGCGAGCGCCTCGACATCCGCGCGATTGAACGCATCGATCCAGCTCGTGACGACGTCGCGGGGCCGCATCACCGAGGCGGATTTCATCAGGCGGCTCGGCCAGCCAATTCGCACCAGTGTTCCGTCGGGATCCGACAGCGCGAATTCATACATCCCCCACGGCTTGTGTTCAGGGCGCGCGCCATCAAGAAGATCATCGACGTGAGCAGCAAGACCGTCGACGTCTTGCCGGTACACATAAAGCCCATTCGGATTCTTGCCGGGCGTCAGCCATCCTTCCGGAAACTCGCTGGACAGATGCAGCACCCAACCCGCGCCGTCGGTGAGAATGCGGTAAGTGCCAAAATCGCCGTGCAGCGCAATCCCCAGCCGCGCATAGAACGCCGTGCTGGCCTCGATGTTGGTGCAGGGCAGGATTGAGACGATGCTGTGACGCGGCGCTTCAGGCATTGCTAACTTCCTGTCGATCTTGCGCGTTTCAGTTTGAACCCAAACTTGTCCACATCACGTCCACCGACCATCCACCGCCTTTACCCAAATAATCCACGGTGGTCCCGCAAGATCACCTGCGCGGCGTTGTGGCCGGGTGCGCCGGTGACGCCGCCGCCGGGATGGGCGCCGGAGCCGCAGTGATAAAGCCCCTTCAGCGGCCCGCGATAACCGGCGTGGCCGAGCATCGGGCGGGCCGAGAACAGCTGGTTCAGCGTCAACGCGCCATGAAAAATATCGCCGCCGAGCAGGCCGAACTGGCGCTCGAGATCGAGTGGGGACAGAACCTGCCGTCCGATCACGCTTGCCGCAAAGCCGGGCGCGTATCGGTCGATGGTCGCGATCATGAGGTCGGCGACGTCCTCTCTGGCATCGTCCCACGACCGGCCGTCAGGCAGTTGCGGCGCGACGTGCTGACAGAACAGACTGGCGACATGCTGGCCTGACGGCGCGAGAGAGTCGTCGAGCGTCGAGGGGATCAGCATCTCGACCACGGGCGCTTTGCTCCATCCGTGCTCGCGGGCGTCCTGCCAGGCGCGGTCCATGTAGACAAGATCGGGCGCGATGATGATCCCCGACGTCAGATGATCGCCGCTGCCCGGCAACGCGGCGAAGGAGGGCAGCGCTTTGAGCGCCACATTCATCCGGAAGGTGCCGGAGGCATTGCGCCAGTTCTGCATGCGTTTGAGGAAATCGTCCCGCAACGCACCCGACGGCACCAGGCGCGTATAGAGCCGTTTTGGATTGACGCTTGAGGCGACATATTTCGCGCGGATGGTCTCACCGTTGTCGAGCGTGACGCCAATTGCGCGGCCGCGCTCGACGATCACCTCGGCTACGCCGCCGTCAAGCGTGATCTCTGCGCCGGCCTCTTTGGCGGCACGTGCGATCGCCTGGCCAATGGCGCCCATACCGCCGATGGCGTGGCCCCAGACGCCCTTCTTGCCGTTCACCTCGCCGAAGGCGTGGTGTAGCATCACGTAAGCTGAGCCCGCCGCATAAGGGCTGGCGTAGTTGCCGACGATGGCGTCGAAGCCGAACAGCGCCTTGATCAGGTCGCTCTCGAAGACGTCATCGAGCATGTCGCCGGCCGAGCGCGTGAACAGGTCGAGCAGCATGCGCTGCTGCTCCAGCGACAGTTTTCGCAGGATGTTCGCCGTGCCCAGCGCGTTGAAACTTTCGCGGATCGCGGTTGCGCCAAATCCCTCGACAAGGTTCGGCGGCGCGCGCAGCACAAAGGCGCGCAAGACGTCAGCGATCTCTTCCAGCCTGCGATTGAAGCCGTCGAGCACATCGGCGTCGCGCGGGCTGAGTTTGGCAAGCGACTCGCGCGTGCGGCCTTCGCCGGTCAGAAGATAACGGCCGTCGGGCGCGGGGAGAAAATTCTGCGCGCGGCGCTCGACGATCTTGAGGCCATGATCGGCAAGTTTCAGGTCAGAAATAATTTTCGGGTTGAGCAGGCTCACGGTGTAGGCCGCGACCGAGTTGCGGAAACCCGGCGCAAATTCTTCCGTCACCGCCGCGCCGCCCACCACCTTTCGCCGTTCGACCACGCGCACGCGCAGGCCCGCTTTCGCGAGATAGGCCGCGCAGGTGAGGCCGTTGTGGCCGGCTCCGATGATGACGACGTCGGTTTCGTTCATGTGGCCTTCAAGAAATGATCTGACATGATTCCGTCATTCCGGGATGGTGCGCGAGCACCAGGCCCGGAATCTCGAGATTCCGGACTCGCATCTTCGATGCGCCCCGGAATGACTGATGAGTTACATAGCGAACCTACGCTTCCCAGCACAGCGGTTTGATGGCGCTTCGGATTGCTCGTGTCCCCGCCTTCTGCTCTATTGCGCCGCTCGCCCCGCCAGCTCCACTTCCGGAGTTTCCATGTCCGCTGCTGAATTGGTTACAGACGCCCCGTCCGTCTCGCGCAACCGGCTGGTGCTGCTGGTTTACACGGCGGCGATCTTCGTCAGCGCGCTCTTGTTGTTTTCGGTGCAGCCGCTGTTCACCAAGATGGTGCTGCCCCGGCTCGGCGGCTCGCCGGCGGTGTGGTCGGTGGCGATGGTGTTTTTCCAGTCGCTGCTGCTCGGCGGCTACCTTTATGCGCATCTCTTGATGCGGATCAACAGCCGCCTGATCCCGATCCTGGTGCATCTGGCGCTGCTGATCGTTGCTTTCGCGACGCTGCCGCTCGCGATCGCCGTGCGCTGGGGCGAGCCGCCGACCTCAGGCTATGCGCTGTGGCTGCTCGGCCTGTTCGTGGCCTCGATCGGCCTGCCGTTCTTCGCGCTCGCGGCGAACAATCCGCTGCTGCAAGCCTGGTTCGTCCGGTCAGGCCATCCAGACGGGGCCGATCCCTATTTCCTCTATGCCTCGTCCAATGTCGGCAGCTTCCTCGCGCTGTTGTCCTATCCGTTTGCGGTCGAGCCGTTGTTCAGTTTGCGTACGCAGAACCTGATCTGGACTGCCGGCTATGGCCTGTTGATCGTTCTGATCGCTGCTTGCGGTCTTCTGTTATGGCGATCGCCGGCCGTGGCGGCGAGCAGTGCTGACGCCGAAAGCGACGCGCCGGCGCCATCCCTGATGACACGCTTGCGCTGGATCTTTCTGGCCGCGGTGCCGTCCGGGCTTCTGATCGCGGTGACCGCGCATATTTCGACCGACGTCGCCGCCGCGCCGCTTTTGTGGGTGCTGCCGCTGTCGCTTTATCTCCTGACCTGGGTGCTGGTGTTCCAGTCGCGGCCGTTATTCCCGCACAAATGGGTATTGCTGGCGCAGCCGGTCGCGATCGCGGGCGTGATCGTGTTGCTCGCGGTCGGCGGCGAACAGAACCTGCTGCTGACGCTCGGCGGCCACCAGCTTTGTTTCTTCGTGATCGCGATGGCCTGTCACGGCGAACTCGCAGCGACCCGGCCGTCCGCGAAATATCTCACCGGTTTTTATGTCGCGCTGTCGTTCGGCGGCATGATTGGCGGGCTGTTTGCCGGGCTGATCGCGCCGAACGTGTTTTCCTGGATCGCCGAATATCCGATCCTGATCGTACTCGCCGCGCTTTGCCGTCCAGTCCGGAACGAACGCTGGCCGCGCGTCAGCGGCCTGCTTTGGGTGCTTGCGGTCGTGGTGGCGCTGGGGCTGATCGTATCGTCGCAGACCAAGGGCGAGGCGTTCGAATGGCTTGAGGAGCATCGCGTCTATGTCGCAAGCGGCGTCGCCGTTTTCGGCATGCTGCTCGCGCTCGCCTTCAACCCCGCGCGGCTCAAACTCGCTGCCGTCGCGGCGCTGGCGCTGGTGCTGGTTCGCGTGTATCCGGCCGACGACGGACGCGTCGACACCGTGCGCAGCTTCTTCGGCGTCCACAAGATCGTGACGACGTCGAGCGGCCAGTATCACGTGCTGCTGCACGGCACGACGATTCACGGCGCCCAAAAATTCCAGAACGACGACGGCACGCCGGTCACGGGCCGGCCTATCCCGATCTCCTATTACGACAAGGAAGGCGGCATCGGTCAGGCTGTCACCGCGATCCGCGAACGCAAGGGCGCGCCGCTGCACGCGGCGGCGATCGGGCTTGGCTCCGGCACGCTCGCCTGCGTCGGATTGCCGGGCGAGACCTGGAAGTTCTTCGAGATCGACCAGAGCATGGTCGATACCGCGCGCGACCCAAAATACTTCACCTATGTGCAGAAGTGCCAGCCGGATCTGAAGCCGGTGATCGGCGATGCGCGGCTGACCTTCGCGCGCGAGCCCGACGGCGTCTACGACCTGATCGTCGTCGACGCTTATTCGTCGGACGCCATTCCGATCCATCTTGCCACGCAAGAGGCGATGAAGATCTACAAGGACAAGCTGGCGCCGCACGGCGTGGTGCTGATGCACGTCTCGAACCGGCATCTCGAACTGGCGAGCGTCGTGGTCGGCATTGCCGACGCCAACGGCATGAAGAGCTGGGTGTTTGACGAAGATTCCGGCCGCGACGGCGATTACGTTTTCGCGACCAATGTCGTGGTTTCGGCGCGTAGCGAGGCCGATGTCGGCACGATCGCATCGTCGGAATCGTCCAAGTGGGAAGAAACCGCCCCGACACCCAATCAGCGCGTGTGGACCGACGACTATTGCAACGTGCTGGGTGCGGTCTATCGGCGGCTCAAATGGGGTGAAAACGGTCCACCCGACGACAGCCAGGACAAAGGCAAGGGCGAAAAGAGCCAATAGCCGAGATCGCCGCTATCGATTCTGAATCCGTTTTTAGTCTTGGGTTCCGCGTTTGGCGGAACTCGCCGGGCAATCGCCGCGTTTTCCAACAAATTGTCGAAATTTTGCCGCCGCGCCCGCAACAGGTTGCGCGAAGTCGGTGCCACAGTTGTGTTGGAGGAGTGCCATGTCGAGCACGAAGTCAAACATCAAATGGTTATCGGTCGTCGCTCTGTCGGTTGCGTTGTCGACCGCAGTCTATGCGGGACCCCGCGGCGGTGGTGGCGGCGGTGGAGGCTTCCACGGCGGCGGTGGCGGAGGCTTTCATGGCGGCGGCGGCGGAGGCTTTCACGGTGGCGGCGGTGGCGCGCACTTCGGCGGCGGTGGCGCGCACTTCGGCGGAGGCGGCGCACACTTCGGCGGTGGTGGCGCTCACTTCGGCGGAGGCCATTTCGGTGGCGGAGGACCGCATTTCGGTGGCGGGCACTTTGGCGGAGCGCGCGTCGGCGGCGCGCATTTCGGGGGTGGACATTTTGCCGGCGGGCGAGCCGGCGGTTTCCGAGGCGGCGGCCGTGCAGCGCATTTCGCCGGAGGCGCTCGTCATTTCGGTGGCCGGGCGGCCGCCGCGGCTCACACCCGGGCCAATTTCTCGCGCGCGGCGGGCGGCAGCAGTTTCCGCAACAGTCACGCCGCGATTGATCACAATGTCGGCCGCAACAATCTCGGCCGCAACAATGTCGGCCGCAACATGAATCGTCAAAGCACGATGCGCGCCAACGCCGTTCATCATGCGCTCGCCGGGGGTGCGGTCGCCGGTGCACTGCATAATCACGGCGCGATGAACAACCCCGCATCCCGCAACAACATTTCTGCGGCGGCGGCGACCGCCGGATGGCGCGGGCATGATCGCAACGGCGGATGGTGGCGTCACGCCAATGGCGGCTATGGCTGGGTCGGTCCGCTGTTCTGGCCGTTCGCCTATTACGACCTCTCTGACTATGCGATGTGGGGCTACGATCCCTCGCTGTGGGATTACGGTTACGGCGATATCTATGCCGGCATCTTCGCTCCTTACGGCTATGACGACCTCGCCGGCTATCTGCCTTATGGTTATGGCGGCGGCGCTGTTGCCTATGGCGGCGGCGGACAGACGTCGTCCCGCACCGGGGCTGCGCCGAGCCAACAGAACGAAGTGGCGCAGATGTGCGGCGAGGATACGCAGGAGATCGCCGGCCTGCCGATCGACCGGATCCAGCAGGCGCTCAACCCGGACGACGAGCAGCGCAAGGCGCTCGATGATCTCGCCAACGCTTCGATGAAGGCGGCCCAGACCATCAAGGACGCCTGTCCGTCGCAGGTCGCATCGACCGCGCCCGGACGTCTGGCTGCGATGGAGACGCGGCTGGAAGCGATGATCACGGCGGTCAACATGGTCCAGCCGGCACTCGATCATTTCTACGGCCTCCTCAACGACGAGCAGAAGGCGCGATTGACGTCGCTCGGTGAAGAGGAGCGGCGTGGCCGCGGACAGCAGGGTACGGTGGCGCAGAACTGCGGCAATGACCTGTCAGGCGCGACCGATTGGCCGAGCGCCGAAATCGATCGCAAGCTGCATCCGACCGAGGCGCAGCGCGCGAGCCTGGACAATCTGAAGGACGCCAATGCCAAGGCCGCGCAGATGCTCAAGGACGTCTGCGAACCCAACGAGGCCTTGACGCCGCCGGCGCGGCTTGAGGCCGCAGGCAAGCGTTTGAACGTGATGTTGCAGGCGGTCGAGACCGTCAAGTCGGCGCTCGACGATGTCTATGCCGAACTGACCGACGAGCAGAAGGCGCAGTTTGAATCGATCGGACCGGCGCGCGGCGTCAGCCAGGCGTCGGCTTCGGACGAGGACGTCTCAGCGCCTCCTCCGCGGCGGCACTATTACCATCACCGCCATCATGCCAGCATGGTTGGCCTCGTGCGCCGGCTGATCGGGTTCTAAATCTTTCTTTCGCCTCTTCCCGCGGCGATGTGGTGCTCCCTCCCCCTGAAAGGGGGAGGGTTGGGGTGGGGGTCATCTTGAGAACCGCACGTCGTGACCCCCTCCCGGCTCGCTTCAAGCGCAAGCGCGCTTTCGGCTCGCCGACCTCCCCCTTCTAGGGGAGGTGAAGAAGAGATCACGCCCGAATGCGCGAGGTGCCGACCGGACTGCCGGCGATCACGGCGCGGCGATCGGCGACCGCGTGATGAAACTGCTCGAGCACGAGGCTGTAGGCGGAGAGGTCGCCTTCGTCGATTGCGCCGTCGTCGTAGCATTCCAGCGTCTCGCGCAGGAATTCGTCGGCTTCCTCCTGCAGGGCATCCAGTTCCTCGACGGAGTCCGTCTTGCGCACCTGTGCGATATGCGCCAGCAATTTGTCGCGGTGCTCGCTCGTCAGCGAGCGCTCGTCGCGCTTGATGTAATGCCGCACCCACGCCGCGCCTGAACCGAGCACCGACAACACCAGAATGGCGGCCCAGAAGTAGTCGCTGTATTTGTCGAGAAACGTCCGTTCGGTGCCGTCGATATAGGCCGCCGCGCCCGCATGGGCCGGGATCGCCGCATCCTTGTCGGTGTCGGGCTTCTGGATCTTGGATCCGCCCGGGTCTTGCCTGATCAGCGCCGGGCGAACGGCAAACAGCGCGCGGGTGAACGCGCCAACGGTTGCATCCGACAGCGACTTCGGCGCCACGATCAGGTGGTTCACGCCCACGGTATCGACGGTGTCGTCGGGGCGGGCGGGCGAGGTGGTGAAAGAGCTGCCGGGAATTTCCTCCGCTTCGTAGAGCGGGTGCTTGTGGGCGAGCGCCTCCGACACGTCGATGGGCAGAAAGGCCGGCTCGCCGCGCAGCCGCGCGGTTTGGTTGATCGCATCGGCAGTGATCTTGCTGTCGAGCGGGCCGACCGTCATGAACGCGTCGATCGCGGAATCCTTCACCATCTCGGTGATCTGCGAAACCGAGAATCGCGAGATCGCGACCTTGTCGGGGTTGAGGCCGGATTCGCTCAGGATCACCTTCAGCAGGGTGACGTTGACGGAAGTGCGGCCGAGCACCCCGACGCGATGGCCTTCGAGATCTGCAATCTCCTTGATCTTCGACTTGCTGTCTTTCTTGGCCCCGGCCTTCTTTGGCGCGCCGGAAGGCGCCCACAGCACGACGACGTTCTTGCGCAGGATGGCAACCGCGCCGGTGCCTTTCGGCATGTCCTCGTCGGCGCGGCCAACCGCGAGGTCGGCTTCGCCGGCCGAAAGCAGCCCAAGGCTTTCGACGGGGCCGGCGGTCGAGACCACAGTCAGGCGGACCGGACTTCCTTCTGATATGAACGTCTGCGCCAGGGTCTGGATCAGCTTCTGATCCTCGCTCCCGGCCGGTCCGACCGCGATGCGCAGGGTCGCCGGCCGCCATAGCAGGAACGCTGCGCCGATAATCGCCGCGAAGATCAGAAGTCCTGCCGCTATGACCAGGAACGGCGAACTCCTCTTCCGTCCTCCGGAAGCAGGATTCGCCTTCAAACCGTCCGAGACAGACATGTCGCCGCCAGATGACCTGTGACCGGCAAGGCCCACAAGGCCGCCGATGCGCTGCACCATTCTAGCATGCTCCGGGGTTGTAAGGGCTAGTCCGGCCGCAGGATTTGTGTTGGCTGGCCTCCGCCCGTCATCGCCAAGCCGGCCGAATCGCGTAACCATGGTGGCGTTTGGGGATAGTCGCGGGGCTCGTGGATGACACTCGGCCGGCCATGTTGTGCGCGCATTTTCAACACGATTTTGCAGAACCGGTTATAACCGTCGATTGTTATGGAACTGGCCGTTTGGCGCGGCCAGGAGAGCGTGCCGTGCGATTGCAACGTCTGCTTTGTCTGATGGCGATGGCGCTGGGGCTAAGTCTTGCGGCCTGTTCGCAGGAGCCGGACTACACCCCCGAGCAGCGGCTCTGTATCGCCTCGCACTATGCAGCCTACGATCCCAAGCTGCTCAACGAGTGTGTCGACGTGTGCCGCATCTGCATGAAGGGCAATGTGGTCACCTGTAACACCTCGTGCCGGCTGCGCGGCGCGAAACCGCCGCCCGAGCAGCCCTAGTGGAGTGGATTTGACATTCGCTACCCCACCCCGCGGCGAGTTCGAAAAGCGAATGTCAAATCCCAAACTCCGCTAGAAACATAGATTTGCTAGTGGCCCTTTGATTCTAACATTCGCAAGAGCGGCCGCCGAGAAGGGATGCGAATGCTAGAATCGGACCACTAGCCCCTAAGGCCTCGCGCCTGCCGGTTTTGGTTAACGCGCAAACCCTTAAAGGCCAGGGCTTGACCGGGCCCTTGAAGGCGGCGAATCATTGGGGCTTTCAGGCGCAAGCCCCAAATGTTTGAAATAGGTATTATTAGCATCATCGTGCTGGCGGTCGGCTATTGGGTGACCCTGTGGCTGATGGGTCGTCATGACGACGTGCTGCACGGCGATTTCGTTCATGCCGAAGAGGGCGCCGAGGCGGCGGCGCTTTCCGATCCGGCCTTTCCGGCGCGGCCGCTATTTCCGCCCAAGCCCGTGATCAAGCGTGCCAGCGCTCAGCCGGTCAAACCGGCCGCGGTCAAGCCTGTGACCACCAAGCCTGCTGTCTTGAAGCCGACGCCGACGGAGCAGCTCCCCGCGCAGCCGCATGCTGCGCCGTTGTCCGCTGCTTTTTCTGAGCGGTCGGACACGCTGCAATCGCTGCTGGCGTCCATCAAGCGAGACTTGAAGGACGCCTCGCAGCTCTAAGCGATGCGGCTTCCATCCTTCGAGACGCGAGCCTCGTGACACCGTTCGCGACGGCCTCGCTCCCGCTCGGCCTGCTCGGGTGCGGTCGCTCCTCAGGATGAGGTCGATCCTCATGGTGAGGAGCGCGGTGCGTATTTCGCGCCGCGCGTCTCGAACCATGAAATTTCAGTTCGGATAATAGTAGCGCTGTTGCTGCTGATAGTAGCTGCGCTGCTGATATGGGTTGCCGTAGGCGTCAACGGCTTGCGGCTGTTGCTGCTGATAGTAACCCGGTTGCTGCTGATAATAGGCCTGACCGTCATTGCCGCGCCGCGTGCCGCGTGGCGCCGGATAGCGCTGATCGGTCGAGCTGCCATCAGCCGGATAGATGTAGCCGTCGTCGGCCCGCTGCTGCGGCTGCTGAGCGGGACGGCTGCCGGGGAAATATTGCGGCTGCGGCGTCAGCACGACCGGCTGGCCGGCGTCGGAATATTGCGGCTGCTGATATTGCGGCTGTTGATATGGCTGCTGTTGATATTGTTGCTGATACTGCTGTTGTTGATACTGCTGGTCGGGCTGCGCGGGTTCGGCGCGCGCGACCGCGGTGCTGCCGCGCTTGCGGGCGATCGCAACCGTGGACGAACCGGTCAGCGTCACGGTGGTGTTGAGCACGCCTTGCTCCTGCACCAGCGCGTAAAGCGTCGTGGCATTGGCGCGCGACAGCCTCACGCAACCATGGGAGACCGGCATGCCGAGGCTTCGTTCGGATTCCGTGCCGTGGATCGCATGTCCGATCTTGGTGAAGAAGATCGAATGCGGCATCGGCGCGTCGTCGAATTCCTTGGAGAAGTGGTCCGCTTCCATGCGGAAGGTGCGGAAAGAGCCGTTCGGTGTCTCGTGCGACGGATTGCCCGTCGAGACCGGCCAATGATAACGATCGACGCCATCGACGGCGACGGTCATCATCTGGTTGTCCTTGTCGACGGTGATGGAAACCTTGGCCTGTGCGGCGCCCGCGGCAAACAGCATCAGGGTCGTAACAGCAACGAGAACGGAACGCATTTTACCTCTGGCCTCCCGGCCTTTCACTTCGCACCGCACCCCATCCCAACCACGATACTATGCCCGAATTCCACCTATGGTTCCAGTAGCGCTATCGCACTGCCAAAATCACGATGTCGCGTTTCGCATCGTTAACGGCGAAGCCGGGCCAAAGCTGGTGTCGATGCGTTCATCTTCGTGGTCTTGAGAGGGCGCGTTGGTGAATGCGGAACCCCCGTGTGAGGCCAGCGTTATCAATTCGTGTCCATGGGACGAGGAATTGACGATGTCAGTCAAGAAAAAGCCGATCAGGGCTGTGGCGTATTCCATCGACATGACGGCTGTGCGCTGGCTCGCGGCATTGGTGTTCGCGCTCGCGCTGCTCGCGATTCCGCATCTCCTGTGAACGCACCGTCATTCCGGGGCGATGCGTAAGCATCGAACTATGATGTGCGATTGCACATCAGGTAAGTTCGAGATTTTCCGATGTGCAATTGCACATCGTAATTCGCTCGCAAATGCTCGCGCTCCGGAATGACCCCTGCGGGGTCAGTTTTTCAGCCGGTATCCGGTCTTGAAAATCCACCACACAACGATCAGGCAGATGACGAGGAACGCCAGCGTCATGCCGAGACTGAGCGACACGCTGACGTCGGCAAGCTCGTAAAAGCTCCAGCGGAAGCCCGAGATCAGGTAGACCACCGGGTTGAGCATCGTGACGGCGCGCCAAGTCGGCGGCAGCATGTTCACCGAATAGAAGCTGCCGCCGAGGAAGGTCAGCGGCGTCACCACCAGCAACGGGATCGTCTGAAGCTTTTCGAATCCGTCGGCCCAGATGCCGATGATGAAGCCGAACAGGCTGAACGTCACGGCGGTCAGCACCAGGAAGATCAGCATCCAGATCGGGTGATGGATGTGAAGCGGCACGAACAGGCCGGCGGTGGCCAGAATGATCAGGCCGAGGATGATCGACTTGGTCGCGGCCGCTCCGACATAGCCGAGCACGATCTCGACATAGGAAATCGGCGCGGAGAGGATCTCGTAAACCGTGCCGACGAATTTCGGAAAATAAATCGCGAACGAAGCATTGGTAATACTTTGGGTCAGGACCTGGAGCATGATCAGTCCCGGCACGATGAAGGTGCCGTAGCTGACGCCTTCGACCTGCGTGATCTTCGAGCCGATCGCCGCGCCGAACACGACGAAATAAAGCGAGGTCGACACCACGGGCGAGACGATGCTCTGCAGCAGCGTGCGCCGGGTGCGGTTCATTTCAAACTTGTAGATTGCGCGGACGGCCCGGAAATTCATGGCTGCTTCACCAAACTCACAAAGATGTCCTCCAGCGAGCTCTGATTGGTTTCGAGATCGGCGAAGCGGATGCCGGCGCTGCGAAGGTCGCCGAGCAGGCTGGTGATGCCGGTGCGGTCGGCCGTGCTGTCGTAGTTGTAGACGAGATCCTGACCGTCGTTCGCCAGTTCGAGATTATAGGCGCCAAGCGCCGGCGGAATGGCGGCGATAGTCGACAGCAAGTGCAGCTTGAGCTGCTTCTTGCCGAGCTTCTGCATCAGGCTTGCCTTCTCCTCGACCAGGATGATCTCGCCCTTGTTAATGACGCCGACGCGGTCGGCCATCTCCTCGGCCTCGGCGATATAATGCGTGGTGAGGATGATGGTGACGCCGGAGGCCCTTAAGGTGCGCACCACTTCCCACATGCCCTTGCGCAATTCGACGTCGACGCCGGCCGTCGGCTCGTCGAGGAACAGAATTTGCGGCTCATGCGACAGCGCCTTGGCAATCATCACGCGCCGCTTCATCCCGCCGGACAGCGTGATGATCTTGGAATCCTTCTTGTCCCACAGCGACAGGTCCTTCAGCACCTTTTCGATATAAGCCGGGTTCTTCGGCTTGTTGAACAGGCCGCGGCTGAAGCTGACCGTTCCCCACACGCTCTCGAAGGCGTCGGTGTGCAATTCCTGTGGGACGAGGCCGATCATGCTGCGTGCGGCGCGGGCATCGGAGATGATGTCATGGCCGCCGACGGTGATGCGGCCGGTGGAGAGATTGTTGATGCCGCAGATGACGCTGATGAGCGTGGTCTTGCCCGCGCCGTTCGGCCCGAGCAGCGCGAAGATCTCACCTTGCTTGATTTCCAGATTGATGTCCTTCAGCGCCTTGAAGCCGGAGCCGTAGGTTTTGGAGAGGTTGGAGACGGAAATGATGGAAGGCATGGCAGGCGAGGGCGCTCTCGTGAGGGAGGTTTTTCCAAGGCTGGCGCGAAAAGCGAGGCGGGACGTACACCGGACCTCAGATAAGTGGAAGGAATTTTTGTGCAATCCCGTGAGGCGCTTTTGGCGGTTGTCCGGGAGCGACCAACACCTATCTTCAAGGCAAGCAACAAATCAAAAACAGCCGGCCAGATAACCGGTGGCGGGGGGCTTTGTCAGCATGATGTCATTATCCAGGAATCTATGCGCGGCCTTGCTGTTTGCAACGGCGATTGTGGCGTCGCCGCTGGCGGCTGACGCTGCGGATGCCACCATCAAGCTCGGCAACACTGCGCCCTATAGCGGCCCCGCTTCCGCCTACGGCACCATCGCCCGCGCCGAGGCCGCCTATTTCCAGATGCTCAACGATCAGGGTGGCATCAACGGCCGCAGAATCGAATTTCTGACGCTGGACGACGCCTATTCGCCGGCGAAGACCGTCGAGCAGACCCGCAAGCTGGTCGAGCAGGACGAGGTGCTGGCGATGTTCTCTTCGGTCGGCACTGCGCCAAACATCTCGGTGCAGAAATATCTCAACGCCAAACACGTGCCGCAGATCTTCGTCTCGTCAGGCGCGACGCGCTGGAACGACCCTTCGCATTTTCCGTGGACGGTCGGCTTCAACCCGACCTATGAACTCGAGGGCAGGCTTTACGCCGAATATATCCTGAAGACCAAGCCCGACGCGAAGATCGCGGTGATCGCGCCCAATGAGGACGCCGGCAAGGACTATGTGCGCGGCTTCAAGGAAGGTCTCGGCGAACATATCAACCAACTGGTCTCCGAGACGACGTACCTCACCGCCGATCCTACCATCGACTCGCAGATGGTGACGATGCGCGAATCCGGCGCGGATGTTTTCTTTGCCGAAGCGACGCCGAAATTTGCCGCGCAAGCGATCAAGAAAGCCGCGAGCATGGGCTGGAAGCCGCTGATCATCCTGCCGTCGGTGTCGAACTCGTTCTCGGCGGTGCTGGAGCCGGCGGGTCTGGAGAATTCGATCGGCGTGGTGACAGGGCTTTACCTGAAGGATCCGAACGATGCGCGCTGGGCGAGCGATCCCGCGCTGAAGGACTGGTTCGCCTGGATGAAGAAGTATCAGCCGAACGCGTCGACCGGCGATCTCTACAACGTGCAGGGCTACACGGTGGCGCAGATCATGGCGCTGGTCTTGAAGAATTGCGGCGACGATCTCTCGCGCGACAACATCCTCAAGCAGACCAAGTCGCTGAACGGGATCGAGATGCCGCTGCTGCTGCCCGGTATCAAGGTCCATACCGATCCGAACAACGTCACGCCCATTCGCCAGATCCAGATGGCGCGCTTTGACGGCAAGTCCTGGGTGCTGTTCGGGGACGTGCTCGGGGAGAAGTGACTTCTTTATCCCTCCCCCTTGCGGGGAGGGTCGGCGAGTGCAACGAGCCGGGGTGGGGGTTTTAAAAAAGCCCACCCGCGATGCACCCCCACCCGACCGTCGCTTCGCGACGGCCACCCTCCCCGCAAGGGGGAGGGATAAGAGAGCCTACTGAAAATAATTATTGATGACGCGCATGTCGGAGAGCGACGGCTGCTGGCCGTTCATGCTCTGCTCGATCACGCGGCGGCAGACCGCGGCGGTCGCCTCGTCCCTGAAGTCGTTGGCTGCTTCCAGCACCGTGCGTGCGGTGTCGAGCGCGCCGCCGTCCTGCTTCGCCGCCTCGGGCTGCTCCGACATCGCGCCGCCCTTGCGACCAAAACCCTGTCCGGGCGCCTTGCCGAAAGCAGGCACGCCCTTGCCAAACGGAATCCCGCTCATGCTAGCTCCCCCTCGTCACGCATATAGCGCGGCCTTCAGGCCGGCATCGACCGGTGTGCCGCCCTTGCGCGACTGGCAGAACGACAGAACGCTGCGCGACGTCTCGGTATTGAGCCGGTCGTAATCGCTTTCGAGCGTTCGCAGGTCGCTGGCGGTGATGCGGTGATCCTTGGCGCCGAGGAACAGCAGCGCCATCGTGGTGTCCCAGGAGAAACCCAGCGCCTTGCACAGAATCAGGAGCATCTCGCGATTCTTGTCGTGCATCGTGCGCTCGATCATGTCGCTGGGCAGCGAGCAAAGCAGCGCCATGCCGATCGTGACTTCTTCGAGCCGGTGCGAGCGCGCGTAGCTCGAGATCGAGGCTTCGTTCAGATTGCCGAGGCGGTGCTGCGTCGTTACGACGCGCTTGGCGACGAAGTGGCCGCGCGAGGCGGGACCGAATTTCGACTGCAACTCGCCGGCAAGGTCGGTCACCGAGGACTGGATCTGCCGCGCCATGTCCGGACGCTCGCGCTCGAGCCGCTTCCTGACGTCGTCGGTCGCCTTGGCGATCAGCTGCTGGAAGACATGCCGCGGGATGTCCTTGCGCAGGCCAAGCTGCTCGGCGAGGATGGAATCGCCTTCCGCGCGCTGGACCATGTTCAGGAAACCGAAGTCGGAGAATTTGGCGCCGTTGTTGCTGGCTACGGACTTCACGACCTCCTGGTCGCCGCGCTTGACGAGTTCGTCGGTGACGCGCTCCTCGAGCGTTTCGCGTTGCGAAATCGACAGCATGTGCGCCTGGCTCTTGGTGCAGGCATTGGCGACCAACGCATAGGTTTCGAGCTGCTTGGATTCCCGCAAGACGGGACCTGCGACCTCGATCGCGTCGTCGAAGGCGAGCTTGTGAATGATGTTGACCGGGGCCTGGTCGAAGTGGGCCAGCCGTTCGGACAGCTGCGCCCGGGCCGCGACCTCGATCTCGTCGGCGAGCCGCGTGACCACCTCGCCGAACGTCCAGATTTCGTCGTCAGAGAAGCTGCCCGCGATCATCAGGTCCGTGGTATGCCACAGTGCCCGCGCCCGGCTCGCGGGCGTCCCGCGTGCGACCGCTTCCTCGAGATCGTCGATGAACGACGTCTGTTCGGCCTTCTTGGCCGTTTTAAATTCTAAGCTCATTTGGGCAGCCAAATCCTTCGGCGAAACCTCTTTCGGTGATGCACAATACAGGGGACGCGCAAGTTTTCCGTAAAAATGGCCGCGAAGTATTGTCGATCAAAATTCGTTAAAATGCGTTCAATTTCGTTAAAGTCATGAACCGTTCAGCCAGGGTGGCGGTTCATAAGTCCGCATCACATGTTGCCGCGGGTTCGTCATGCGGACTTCTGAACCAAAGCCACACTGGATCAATAGGTTTTGCTAGTGTCCTTTCGATTCCGAAGTTCGAAAAGTGGCTCCGAAAAATGTTGCGAACTTCGGAATCGGCCGCCAGTGACTGTTGAGCGGTGGAACAGCGACAGGGAGAAAAGCAGAGTGGTCAACGTCCTTGGAATCAACTCCGTGTACCACGAGTCTGCCGCGGCCTTGCTGGTCGACGGGGAGCTCGTCGCCGCCGTCGAGGAGGAGCGGTTCAACCGCATCAAGCACGGCAAGGAAGCGGACTTCGATAACCCGCATCAGCTCCCGGAACGCGCGATCCGGTATTGCCTGAAGCATGCCGGGCTTGACGCTCGCGATATCCATCACGTCGCCTACTCGTTTGCTCCGAAGCTGCGGGCGAAGCAGTACCGCTCTGAATGGTGGGATTGGCGGTTTGAGGAAACCTTTCGCTTGAGGATCGGTCAGGTGCAGGCCGCGGCCGAAGAGCTTCTCGGGCGCTCGCTGAAGGAGCGATTTCATTTCGTGCCGCATCACCTGGCGCATGCCGCGTCGGCCTATTTCCCTTCCACCTTCGATCGCGCGGCGATCCTCTCGGTCGACGGTATCGGCGAAACCGCCGGCACCACGCTCGCCAAGGCCGAAGGAGCGCGTATCAAGGTCATCGAAACCTTCGAATATCCGCATTCGATCGGTTTCCTCTGGGAAGTGTTCAGCGAATTTCTCGGCTTCTCGCACTACGATGCGTCGAAAGCCATGGGGCTCGCTGCCTATGGCAATCCCGAGGTCTATCGTCAGCAATTTCACTCGATCCTGCGCGCCGAACAGGAGAATTATGGCGTCGCCCAGGACGTGCTCGGCCTTCAGCCCAAGCAGCTTGCCGCGATGGAGAAGATGTTCGGTCCGCGTCACGAGGCGGAAACCGAATTTCTGCCGCGTCATGCCGATATCGCAGCTGCGCTGCAGGAAGCGACGGATGCCGCGGTCATGGCGCTGGTCCGGCGTGTCAAGCGCCTGGTGCCATCGGACAATCTCTGCATGGCCGGCGGCGTCGCGCTCAATTGCGTGACCAATGAAGTGGTGAGGCGCTCCGGCGAATTCGCAAATATCTTCATTCCGTCCGCGCCGCACGACGCCGGCACTGCGATTGGCGCTGCGCAGTTCGTGCATGCCGCAACGCAGAAGAAGCCGCCGCAGCGTGGCTATTCCACGCCATATCTCGGGCCGTCGTTCAAGCGGCGTGACATTCTGCAGGCGGTCAAGGCGTCCGGTCTGAAGGCGCGGCAAAGCAAGTCGCCGGCGCGCGACGCCGCAAAGATGATCGCCGAGGGCAAGATCGTCGCCTGGTTTCAGGGCCGCATGGAATTCGGCCCGCGTGCGCTGGGCAACCGCTCGCTGCTCGCCGATCCGCGCCGGTCGGAGATGCGCGAGATCCTCAATCAGAAGGTCAAGCACCGCGAGGATTTTCGTCCCTTCGCGCCGAGCGTGCTCGCCGAGCACGCCAACGACTGGTTCGAAGTGGGCAGCCACCAGACCTGTCACGAGTTCATGCTGTTTGCGCCAAGGGTCAGGCCCGAGCAGCTCGACCGCATTCCCGCCGTCGTGCACAAGGACGGCACCGCCCGCGTGCAGCTCGTCAACCGCAAATCAAATCCGCGCTTTCACGAGCTGATATCCTGCTTTCATGCCGAGACCGGCGTGCCGCTTGTCGTCAATACGTCCTTCAACGACAGCGAGCCGATCGTCTGCACGCCGACCGATGCGATCGTGACCTTTCGCAAGTCCGGCATCGATGCGCTTGTCATGGATGACGTGGTTCTGACGATGCAGGCCTGATGAGGCAGGCCTGAGGGGGGGGGCAAGCCCGGCTCAACCCACTGATATGCGATAAGAGAGCATCTCGCTCTTGCCGGGCGCGATTTTCATGATGCCCGGCTTGTCGAGAAACTCGCCGTCGAAATCGAGCGGGGAGGCGGTGCCGCGCCACGGTTCTAGACAGAGAAACGGCGCGCCGTCCGGCTTGGACCAGATGCCGAGCTCGCGAAAGCCCTGCCATTGCAGGGTGATCGCCGGGCCGCGATCGGCGGCGTAGCGGATGCTCCTGCTGGCCGGGCGATCCAGGATGACGGCGTCATCGGTGAAAAGCTGTTCCGAAAGGGCGAGCGTGTTGCCCTTGATCGGGGTCGGCTCGCTCTTTGCGCGCAGCAATCCGCCTTTGAGGCGGCGAATGGGCGCGGGCTCCTCGTTCGAAAACTGGATTCCGTAAGCTTCTTTTGGCAATCCCGGTGCGAGCGGCCAGTTGAACGCGGGATGACCGCCAAGCGACGCGGGCAAGGTTTCATCGCCGGTGTTGGTAATCTCGAAGCGCACGTCGAGATGGACGTCGTCCACCGCGTAGGTCACGGCGAGCCGAAACGCGAACGGAAAATGCGCCCGGCTTGCCACGTTGTCGGTGAGGTCAAGCGTGCAGGACGTTTTCCTGCGCTCGCGCCAGTCGAACGTCTGGTCGCGGGCAAATCCGTGCTGCGTCATGGAGAAGGTCTTTCCCCGGTGGCGCAACTCGTCGTTCTTGAGCCGGCCGACGATGGGAAACAGGATCGGGGAATGGCGCGGCCAGGCCGGTCCCGCCTGCCACAACAGCTCGAGTCCTTCGGCGTTTTTCACGGAACACAGTTCGGCGCCGGCGGCCTTGATGGTCGCCGAAATGCTGCCGCTGTCGAGCGTGTGGGTCATGTTTTTGTCCGCAGCAAGTTAATCGCGCGGACTCACGCCCGTTCCACAAAACTGTCGACGACTTTCTTCTCGCCGGCTTTTTCGAAGGCAATCGTGAGCTTGTTGCCGTCGATCTTCACCACATGGCCGTAGCCGAACTTCTGGTGAAACACGCGGTCGTCAAGATTGAAGTCCGAGGTCGTGCCGGTCGACTTCGCGATCAACTCGCCTTCGATCACGAGCGGCGCGCGCTTTGGTTTTGCGAAGCCACCTTGCTCGCGCGAACCATACGACGATTGACCTTCCTCGAAGCCGTAATTCTGACGCCCGCTGCCGCGCGCGCGGTTGGCCTGGGCGCGCTGCCAGCCCGGCGTTGCGTAGCTCGAGCCGAAGGACTCCAGATTGTCGAAGCGCGAGGCGCCATAGCCGCCGGCGCCGCCCCAGCCCGAGCCCCCCTTTGACTCCGTGATCTCGACATTATGCGCCGGCAGCTCGTCGAGGAAGCGCGAGGGGATGGTGGTCGACCAGGTGCCGTGAATGCGGCGGTTGGTGGCGAAATAGAGTTTGGCGCGGCGGCGCGCGCGGGTTAAGCCCACATGGGCCAAACGGCGTTCTTCTTCCAGTCCCGCGCGGCCCTGTTCGTCGAGCGTGCGCTGGCTCGGAAACAGGCCTTCTTCCCAGCCGGGCAGGAAGACGTTGTCGAATTCGAGCCCCTTGGCCGAATGCAGCGTCATCAGCGACACGGCTTCTTCTTCCGCGCCGCCGTCGCGGTCCATCACCAGCGAGATGTGTTCGAGGAAACCCTGCAGGTTCTCGAACTCTTCCATCGAGCGCACCAGTTCCTTCAAATTGTCCAGCCGGCCCGCGGCGTCCGCCGAGCGATCCTTCTGCCACATATCGGTGTAGCCGCTCTCGTCGAGCACGGCTTCGGCCAATTCCGTATGCGACGCCACTTCGGCCTGCGCACGCCAGCGATCGAAGCTCGCGAGCAGATCGCGCAAGCTCGAGCGCGCTTTCGGCTTCAATTCGTCGGTCTCGACCACCGCGCGCGCCGCTTCATAGAGCGGGATGCGACGTTTGCGCGCGTGGTCGTGCAACATCTGCACGGTGGCATCGCCCAGACCTCGCTTGGGCACATTGACGATGCGCTCGAAGGCGAGGTCGTCGGCCGGCGAATTGACGACGCGCAAATACGCCAGCGCATCGCGGATTTCGGCCCGCTCATAAAATCTCGGACCGCCGATCACGCGATAGGGCAGGCCGAGGGTGACGAAACGGTCTTCGAACTCGCGCATCTGGAACGAGGCGCGCACAAGAATGGCGATCTCGTTGAGATTTTCTTTTCGACGTTGAAGCTCCTCGATCTCCTCGCCGATGGCGCGCGCTTCCTCTTCGGAATCCCATGCGCCGGTGACGGTGACCTTTTCGCCGTCGATATCCTCGGTGCGCAGGGTCTTGCCGAGCCGGCCTTCGTTGTGCGCGATCAGATGCGAAGCGGCGGCGAGGATGTGGCCGGTCGAGCGGTAGTTGCGCTCGAGGCGAATGACCTTCGCGCCGGGGAAGTCGTGCTCGAAGCGCAGGATGTTGTCGACCTCGGCGCCGCGCCAGCCATAGATCGACTGGTCGTCGTCGCCGACGCAGCAGATGTTGCGGGGGGCAGATTGCATCGTCATTCCGGGATGCGCTGAAAGCACAGACCCGGAATCTCGAGCTGAGTCCTCCCGTCCTCCAGATTCCGGGTTCTGACCTTCGGTCAGCCCCGGAATGACGGGAGAGGGAGCCGCTTTCGACGAAGGCGCCTGCGCGAGCAGCCGCAGCCAGAGATATTGCGCGACGTTGGTGTCTTGGTACTCGTCGACCAGGATGAACTTGAAGCGGTGCTGATATTGCCGCAGCACATCCGGGTGTTCGCGGAACAGGCGGATGTTTTCCAAAAGGAGATCGCCGAAATCGGCGGCGTTGAGAATCTTCAGCCGTTCCTGATAGCTCGCATAGAGCTTGCCGCCCTTGCCGTTGGCGAACATCGCGGCTTCACCCGAGGGCACCTGCGAGGGCCCAAGGCCGCGGTTCTTCCAGCCGTCGATCTGCCCGGCCAGCATCCGCGCCGGCCAGCGCTTGTCGTCAATGCCTTCGGCTTGCAAGAGCTGCTTGAGCAGACGCACCTGGTCGTCGGTATCGAGCACGGTGAAATTGGATTTGAGCTGCACCATCTCGGCGTGGATGCGCAGGATGCGTCCGCCGATCGAATGGAAGGTGCCAAGCCACGGCATGCCTTCGACCGCCTGGCCGAGCATCTCGCCGAGACGGTGCTTCATCTCTCGCGCGGCCTTGTTGGTGAAGGTGACCGAAAGGATCTCCCCTGGCCGCGCCCGGCCCTGGCTGAGGATATGGGCGATGCGGCAGGTCAGAACGCGGGTCTTGCCGGTGCCGGCGCCCGCCAGCACCAGGACAGGGCCGTCGAGCGTTTCCACCGCCTCGCGCTGCTCGGGATTGAGGCGGGTCAGGTAGGCAGGTACGGCCGTCGCGCGCGCCCGCGCGGCGATCCCGCCAGCCAAAGGCTGGTGCTCGGGAACGTCGTGACGGGGCAGGTGGCTCGGCTCGGTCATGTCTTGATTCGGTTTTAACCCACGATGGCATGTTCGGTGCAACTTGGGCACCGAAGGGGAGCCTTCATAGCAGGAATGGCAAATATATGGGGCTTAAGGACTGGTTTTGACAGGAGTTATCCCGCCTTCAAACATCAGCCGTTTGCGCCCTTTCGGCCACGATTTTTCGCCCGCGATCACAGCTTTGAGCGGCGCGGAACCTTTGTTCCCCGGGCCGATTATTTCCAGACGCGTCAGCGTCCGTGGCGCCGGCGCCGCAGTCGAGAATCGAGCGGAGAGTGTCATGTTGGGCTGGGTCATCACCTTCCTCATCATCGCGCTGATCGCGGGCGTCCTGGGTTTTGGCGGCGTCGCGGGCGCCTCCATCGAAATCGCCAAGACGATCTTCTTCATAGCGGTGGTGCTGTTCATCGTTTCCGCCGTGATCGGGGTGGCGCGCGGAAGAAATCGCGTCTGACTTGGCATCTGGCGCCGGCTGACGATGTTGGCGACATTGATGGCTGACGTGGCCGCAGGAACTGGCGCGGCCCGCTATAGCGGATAGGATGGCCCCTCGCGCCGAAAGCGCGGCAGAGGGGCGCCATGAATTTCTCAGATTATGTGAAGCATGATGCGGTGGCGCTTGCCGAGTGCGTCGCGCGCCGCGAGGTCACGGCCGACGAGCTGCTGGCGCTTGCGCTGCAACAGAACGAGCGCGCGCAGCCCAAGACCAACGCGATCTGCCGGCTGATGGACAGCGAGGCGCGCGCGCAGACGAAGCAGCCGCTCAGCGGTCCGTTGGCCGGCGTTCCCTTCCTGATCAAGGATTGTACGCAGGACTATGCGGGCCTGCCGACGAGCTTTGGCAGCCGCTCAATGGCAAATGCGGTCGCACCCCGCCATGCCCATGTGGTGCGGCGTTATCTCGAGGCGGGTCTTGTGATTTTCGGCAAAACGAATTTGCCGGAATTTGCGCTGAAGGGCGTCACCGATTCGAAACTGTTCGGCCGTGCGCAAAACCCCTGGGATTTCTCGCGCACACCCGGCGGCTCCAGCGGCGGATCGGCGGCCGCAGTTGCCTCAGGCGTCGTGCCGATGGCGGCCGGCAATGACGGCGGCGGCTCGATCCGGATTCCCGCCGCCTATTGCGGACTGTTCGGCTTGAAGCCCTCGCGTGGACGTGTCTCGCCAGGGCCGGCCGAGGGCGAAATCTGGTTCGGCGCGAGCTCTGAGGGCGTGTTGTCGCGCAGTGTGCGCGATACAGCGGCTGCGCTGGACGTCATTGTCGGCGCTGGCCGCGCGTCAGGACGAACCTTATACCGAGGCCATGCAGCGCGACTGCCCGCGTCTTCGGATCGGCTTCTCGTCGGTGTCGCCGATCGGGACCGACGTTCATCCCGAGGCGGTCAGTGCGGTGAAGGGAGCGGCGAAACTGCTCGCTGGTCTTGGCCACGACGTCGAGGAGGCCACGCCCGAGATCGACGGCGCCGCGCTCGCAAAGGCGTTCCTGCACATTTACTTCGGGCAGGTCGCATCCTTTGTGGCGGACGCACGCGCCAGAGGCGCTTCCAGGACCGACTTCGAGCTGCTGACGCGCCTGACGGCCACGCTCGGAGGCGCGACCTCGGCCGGCGTCATGACGCTGCAGCTTCGCAAATGGAACGAGTTCGCCCGAGCGCTCGCGCGTTTTCACGCGCGCTATGACCTGTTGCTGACGCCGGCCGTGGCGTTTCCCGCTATCCAGCACGGCCAGGGCGATCCCTCTCCGACTGAGGAGATGGTGCTGAATCTGCTCGACCGCAGCGGCTTATTGGGCTTGCTCGCGCGCACGGGCCTGCTCGCGGGTGTCGTCGACAAGATTGCACACGACAATCTGCAGTTCGTGCCGTTCACGCAACTTGCCAATCTGACGGGCACGCCCGCGATGAGCGTGCCGCTGCATTGGACTGCGGACGGCCTGCCGCTCGGCGTGCAGTTTGTCGCAAAGATGGGCGATGAGGCGCGGCTGTTGCAACTGGCGCGGCAGTTGGAAGTCGCGCAGCCCTGGTTCGACCGCTTGCCGGCGTGGGTGACGCAAAACTAGCGCTTCGCCGGCATCGCGATCGCGCGGCCGACGCCTTCCGGGCGAGGAACCAGTGCGTGAGCTTTCGCCACCGCATCGATGGTGACGCGGACGTCGGGCGGGAAGGGCGCAGTCTTGCGCTGACCCATGTCGATGTGCAGCGTCATGGTTTCCGAGGTCGCCGACAGCCAGCCTTCAGTGGCGTGGCGCAGCTCCTCGAACAGATGCAGGCGCTTGTCGTCGGCGGCGAGCAGGGTGATTGCAACCTGCACGGGGTCACCGAGATGAATTTCGCGCAAATACCGCACATGGCATTCGGCGGTGAAGGTCGAGTTCCCGCGTGAGCTTTTGTAATCCGGGCCGATGCCGAGCAGGAGCCACAGCTCGTCGATCGCCCGGTCAAACATGACATTATAATAAGCCATATTGAGATGGCCGTTATAGTCGATCCATTGCGGTTCGATCTGCATCACCGAGGACAGGAAGGGCGTCGGGACGCCGTTTATTTGTGTCGTCATGGTGTCCATTCTGCTAGTCCCTTGACCCTCCATATATCCTTTGCCACGGTGACCCGTGGGAGGAAATTTTCTTGGCAATGACTATTACCAATAATCCGAAGCGTGCAGAGCCCAGGGCGGTTGCCGCCGTGGTCGAAAAGCTTGCCGCGCGGTTTGGCAATCGCCTCGTCACCTCCCAGGCCGTACGCGAGCAGCACGCCCATACCACGACCTGGCTGCCGACGCAGCCGCCGGACGCGGTGGTGTTCGCGCAGGAGGCCGCCGACGTACAGGACGTCGTGCGCGTCTGCGCCGCCCATGGCGTTCCCGTGATCGCTTTCGGCGCCGGCACGTCACTGGAGGGGCAGGTCAACGCGCCCGCCGGCGGGGTCTGCATCGATTTCCGCGACATGAACAAGGTGCTGGAAGTCCACCCTGAGGATCTCGACTGCGTGATCCAGCCGGGCGTCACCCGCAAGGCGCTGAACGAACATCTGCGCGATCAGGGTGTGTTCTTTCCGATCGATCCCGGCGCCGATGCCTCGCTCGGCGGCATGGCCTCGACGCGGGCGTCGGGCACCAATGCGGTCCGTTACGGCACCATGCGCGACAACGTGCTGGCGCTGAAAGTGGTGCGCGGCGACGGCGAGATCATCACGACCGGCACGCGGGCGAAGAAATCGAGCGCCGGTTACGACCTGACCCATCTCTTCGTCGGCGCCGAGGGCACGCTCGGCATCATCACCGAACTCACCATCCGTCTGCGCGGCATTCCGGAAACCATCGCGGCGGCGGCATGCTCGTTCGACAGCGTGCGCGGCGCGTGCCAGGCGACGATCATGGCGATCCAGACCGGCATTCCGGTCGCGCGCATCGAACTGCTGAATGCCGAGCAAGTCGTGGCCTGCAATTCCTACTCGAAGCTGACCTTGCCGGAGACGCCGCTGCTGCTGCTCGAATTCCATGGCAGCGAAGCCGATGTCGCCGAGCAGTCGAAGAATTTCGCCGAGATCGCCGCCGAATGCGGCGGACTCGGATTCACCTGGACCACGCGGCCCGAGGATCGCACGAAATTATGGCAGGCGCGGCATGACGCCTATTGGGCGGTGAAAGCGCTGCGTCCTGGCGCGGGCGTGGTCGCGACGGACGTATGCGTGCCGATCTCGCGGCTTGCCGATTGCGTCACCGAAACCGAGGACGACCTGAAGCGGCTGCGCCTGCAATCGCCGATCGTGGGTCACGTCGGCGACGGCAATTTTCATTGCTCGCTGCTTTGCGACGTCGACGACGCGGACGAGATGGCGCGCGGCGAGGAGTTCATGCATCGCCTGGTCGAGCGGGCGCTGTCGATGGACGGCACCTGCACCGGCGAGCACGGCATCGGTCAGGGCAAGCAGAAATATTTGAAAGGCGAACTCGGAGGCGAGGCGATCGACGCCATGCGTGCTATCAAGCAGGCGCTCGATCCGAAAGACATCTTCAACCCCGGAAAAATCATTCCGGCCCCCCTTGGATGACATCATTTGCGGTCATGACGATGCGTCTGTCCCGAAATATTTTCACAGCTCTCTTCCTTGCGCTCGCGCCCGCGATCCCGGCCGCTGCCGACGACAACTCGCCGGCGGGGCCGAATACGACTTCGGCGCAAAATCAAGTGGCCCCCGCGAACAGCATCGATGACACTGCGGATGAATTGAAACCGCAGGCGGCCGATACCGATTTGTTCGCGCTGATGTCCGGCAGATGCTCGACGCTCAAGGTTGCCGGGCACGATTTCCCCTGTCGCACGGTCGCCTATGCCCATAGCGTCGGTGGCCGCGCCTACTTCACCATCGCGCTCGACGACCCCGCCGACCCGAACCACATCATTTCGTTTTCCGGCGGCAACGGTCACCGGACCAACGAAAATTTATACGACCTGACCGTCGACCGGATGCTGCTCAACTCGAAAAGCCAGCCGAAGGCCGACGGCCTGCCGGTGCCGGCGGTGGTGAAGTCTGCGGGGCGGTGCGTGCAGCTTGGCAATTTCGCGGCCCTCCAGATCACCAGCGTCGTCTGCTCGGCGACCGACCGGAGCGGCAGGAAATACGACTTGCGCTTTGAATCCGACGGCTCGCCGATCACGGTGCGGCGCGTCAATCCGTCCGCGCCGACGATCCGCGGGCAGGGCTAGCGCCACTTTCGCCGCGAGTTCTTCGAAGGAATGTCAGAGTCCAGCCACACTGGCATCGTACGATCGCTGTGTTCGTTTGGTTCTGACATTCGCAAATTTGCAGCTGCGATATTTACTTCGAGAAATTCGCCATGGCGATGCGCTGGTTCAACAAGCCCAAGCCCAAGGAGATATGGGAAGAGCCCGCGGCCTTGCAACTCGGGGATATCGAGGCCGCGCATCGCATCCGCGATATCTGCCGCTCCGCCTCGGACAGCGCCGCCAAGGCGGCCGCTCCCGATAGCAAAAACCGGCAGGACGAATTTCAGCGCTATGAGCGCGCGGCGCGCGCTGCGATGGAAACCGCCATGAAGGTCGGCGACGACCTGCTCCGCGACTCCGCCGTGCGCCAGATCGTCGATTTGTGTTTCATGGCCGACGATCAGCGGACGGCGCGGATTTTATTTCGCGCGATCCAGGCGGCGTCCATTCGCGAGGACGTGCTGCGCGATCACCCGCAGCTCGAGACTTAGCTTTCTTATCCCTCCCCCGCGGAACGCGCGGGGAGGGTGGCCGTCGCGAAGCGACGGTCGGGTGGGGCCTAGCGTCGTACGGAAATTAGATGCCCGCAGTGATTATCGAGAACCCCCACCCCGGCTCGCTTCGAAGCGCAAGAGCGCTTCCGAGCTCGCCGACCCTCCCCGCAGGGGGAGGGAGAAGGACGAGCAGGCGGAGAGAGGTGAAGCGTGTCAGCGCCCGCTTACTTCTCGACCGCGCCGCCGCATTCGCACCAGTCCTTGAAGCCGCCGATATTGTAGACCTCGCCATAGCCCATGTCCTTGAGCAGCTTGCCGGCAAGCGCGGCGCGCCCGCCCGAGGCGCAGTAGATCAGCACGGTCTTGTCTTTCGAAAAATTCTTGTCGTGGGTCGGCGAATCCGGATCGGCGCGAAACTCGAGCAGTCCGCGCGAGACGTGAACTGCGCCGGCAGCCTTGCCGCTCGCCTGCACTTCCGTACCGTCCCGAATGTCGAGGAGCAGCGTATTGCCTTTGGCGATCTTCTCGCGCGCTTCGGTCGCGCTGATCTTCGGGACCGCGGCGTTGGCGGCTTCCATCATCTGCTTGACACCGAGTGCCATGTTTTACCTCCCAAGTTTTGCCTTCTAAGTCTTTACCTGCAACGTCATTGAGCGAAGCATAGTATTGCCTAGCTCTACTCCTTCCTTCTCGTCATTGCGAGGAGCGTAACGACGCAATCCAGTGCTGCATCCAGATGCGGGTGGATTGCTTCGCTATCGCTCGCAATGACGGATATAGTTTTTCTCCGGCAGACGCCAAGGACCACCGATGCGACGACTTCCGTTTTTCTATGGCTGGATCATCATCACGGTGACCTTCGTCACCATGGCGATCGGCGTCAACGCCCGCACCGCCTTTTCGCTGCTGTTTCCGCCGATCCTCGGCGAGTTCGGCTGGGATCGCGGCGTCACCGCCGGCGCCTTCTCCTTTGGCTTTGTGGTGTCGGCGGTCGCAAGCCCCCTGATCGGACGCCTGATGGATCGTTTCGGTCCGCGCAGCGTGATGGAGCTCGGCGTGGCGCTGATGGCATGCGGCTTGCTGCTGGCGCCGCTGCTGAGCGAGCCATGGCATCTTTATCTGACCATCGGCGTTCTCGTCGGCGCGGGCAGCATCTGCCTCGGCTATACCGGACAATCGCTGTTTCTCCCCAACTGGTTTCACCGCAGCCGCGGTCTTGCGATCGGGCTCGCTTTCGCCGGCGTCGGCGTCGGGTCGGTGACGCTATTGCCCTGGGTGCAGGTGATGATCGATCACAGTGGCTGGCGGGCCGCCTGCACCGCGATGGGGCTCTTGCTTCTGATCGTGCTGGCGCCGATCAATCTCTTGTTGCGCAAACGCCCCGAGGATATCGGCCTTCTTCCTGACGGCGAAGCCGCGCCGTCGCCGAGCGCGCCGAAGCCGGTATCGAACGTGGTCGATCCCGCCTGGGCCAACACCGACTGGACGCTGCCGCGCGCGCTCGCGACCGCGCGCTTCTGGTGGCTTGCGGTCGGCTATTTCGGCGGGCTTTACATCTGGTACGCCGTGCAGGTGCATCAGACCAAATATCTGCTCGACATCGGCTTCACTCCTGCGGTCGCGGTGTGGTCGCTCGGCGCGGTCAGTCTTCTGGGCATTCCCGGCCAGATCTTTCTCGGCCACGTCTCCGACCGGATCGGACGCGAATCGGTCTGGGCGATCGGCTGTGCCGGCTTTGCGATCTGCTTTGCCGCGCTGATGGCGCTCCCTGAATTTCATTCGCTGGCGCTGATCTACCTCATGGTGTTTACGCAAGGCGCGCTCGGCTACGGCTTGACGTCGGTCATGGGCCCGATCGTGGTCGAAATCTTTCAAGGCAAGCATTACGGCAGCATCTTTGGGACCATCCAGGTTGCGGCGCTCTGCGGCGGCGCGGCGGGACCGTGGGTGACCGGTCTGCTGCATGACGTCACCGGAAATTACACGGCGGCCTTCCTGATCGCGATCGGCATGAGCGCACTGTCCGCGCTCGCGATCTGGCGCGCGTCGCCGGGAAGGGTGCGCGCCGTCGCCGGAAAACTACGCGAGGCACAGGGTTAGTCGCGCGACGAGCCCGACACGCCGCCGAGCGCGCGTTGCAGGTCGGTGATCGCGCGCAGGAAACTGTCGGCGGGCGTGGTCTCCGGATCGATCAGGCGATGCAGCCGGAAGCCATCCTCCATCGCCAGCAGGATGGCGCCGGTCCAGGCGGCGTTCGGCGCCGGACGTCCGCTGCTTCGCATCGTAGTCTCGACGATCTCGGCAACGAGCTTGCGCCGCGCGCGCAGTCGTTTGGCGAGTTCCGGCCGGCGCTTCTCGGCGCGCGCCACATAGAGGATCATCTCCATGTGCAACAGCGGCGTGCGGCCGAGCGGATCCTGCTTTGAGCTGTCCACGCTTTTCAGCGCCTGGATGAAGTCAGCCGGATCCTTGTGCTTCTCGAGCAAATCGAGATTGCGCCGGATCGATTGCGCGACGTGTTCCTCGAGCATGGCGATGATCAATTCATCCTTGCTCGTGAAGTTCGAATAAAAGGCGCCGCGGGAAAAACCGGCCGTGGCCGCGATCGCCTCGATCGAGGCGCCGCCGATACCCTGTTCCTCGAAAACACGCGCGGCAGCCTCGAACAACTTCTCGCGGGTGTCGTCCCGGGTCGGCCTAGTGCGAACTCTTGACATTTTGCGGTTTTAGACGAGAATGCAACTCAATACAATATTGTATCGAGTTGCAAACGCCAAAACCGAGGAAGACGCCCATGAGCGAGCATGCCGAGGCCAAGGCAACCGCGCCGCTGTTCAATCCGCTGTCGCCGGATTTCATCAGGGATCCCTATCCGCATTACGACTTGCTCCGCCGCGTCGACCCCGTGCACATCACGCCGCACGGCATGTATCTCGTCAGCCGCCATGCCGAAGTGAGCGGCGTCGTGCGCGACAAGCGCTTCGGTAAGGATTTCGTCGAGCGCTCGACGCGCCGCTACGGGCCGAAGATCATGGACGAACCGATCTTCCGTTCGATGAGCCACTGGATGCTGCAGCAGGACCCGCCGGATCACACCCGGCTGCGCGGCCTCGTGGTGAAGGCCTTCACCGCGCGGCGTGTCGAGGACATGCGGCCCCGCATTCAGGAGATCGTCGATCAGACGCTCGACCGCGTCATCCCGAACGGTCACATGGACCTGATCGAGGACTTTGCGTTCCGCCTGCCGGTCACGATCATTTGCGACATGCTCGGCATTCCCGAGGAGCACCGCGAGGTCTTCTACACCGGCTCGCGCGATGGCGGCCGCATCCTCGACCCGGTGCCGCTGTCGCCGCAGGAGATCGCGAACGGCAATGCGACCTACATGATGTCGCAGATGTATTTTCAGCAGCTGTTCGAGCTCAGGCGCAAACAGCCCGGCGACGACCTGACGACGCAACTGGTGCAGGCCGAGGAAGACGGTTCCAAGCTCACCAACGAGGAGCTGACGTCCAACATCATCCTGCTGTTCGGCGCCGGCCATGAGACCACCGTCAATTTGATCGGCAACGGCCTGTTGGCGCTTCATCGCAATCCGGACCAGCTGGCGCTGCTCAAGGCGAAACCGGAACTGATCACCAATGCGATAGAGGAGTTCCTGCGCTACGATTCCTCGGTGCAGATGACCGGCCGGGTGGCGCTGGAAGACATCGACGACCTCGCCGGCAAGAAGATCCCCAAGGGCGAGAGCGTGCTCTGCCTGCTCGGCTCGGCCAACCGCGATCCGGCGGTCTATCCGGATTCCCCCGACCGGCTCGACATTACGCGACCCAATGTGCGCCCGCTGTCGTTCGGCGGCGGCATCCACTTCTGCCTCGGCGCGCAACTGGCGCGGATCGAGGCCGAAGTCGCGATCTCGACCCTGCTGCGGCGGCTGCCGGAACTGCGGCTGGATGACGCGGAAAACCCGGAGTGGCGTCCGACCTTCGTCTTACGCGGCCTGAAGCGGTTGCCGGCCAGCTGGTGAACCCACGTCGCAGCCAATTGCTGTGACTTCGCCACAGTTCCCTTTATGATGGGAACGGCGGCACGCCGCTTGCTTATTATTGATTATTGGGCTTGAGGGCTGAGCTTGAGTGGTGCGGTTGCGCCCGCCACATGTCATCAGCGTCCTCAAAAGGAGACACCGTGCAGACGACGCTGCTCGGATTGGCGATTGCCTTCATCATCGCGCTGGTTGCTGCGCTGATCGGGCCGTATTTCGTCGACTGGAATCAGTTCCGGCCGCAATTCGAGGCCGAAGCGACGCAGGTGATCGGCGCTCCGGTGCGGGTTGCCGGCGAATTGCAGGCGCGCCTGTTGCCGTCCCCGACATTGCGGCTGCGTTCGGTCGTGGTCGGCGGCGCCAACGATCTCGGCAAGGTGCGGGCCGACAAGCTCGACGTCGAATTCAGCCTTGGCTCGCTGATGCGCGGCGAATGGCGCGCCACCGAACTCACGATCGGCGGCATGGCGCTCGATCTCGGGCTCGACCAGAAAGGCGCGATCGACTGGCCTAAGGGACAAGGAAAATTCAACCTCGGCTCGCTCGCCATCGACAAATTGCATCTGACCGGCCGTGCCGCGCTGCACGACGCGCTGAGCCATCACACGCTCGAGCTCAACGATATCGCCTTTTCCGGTGACGTCCGTTCGCTGGCCGGCTCGATGAAGGGCGACGGCAGCTTCACGTTATCCGGCGCGCGCTATCCGTTCCGCGTCTCGTCCGGCCAGACACCCGACGGTGACGCTACACGGCTGCATCTCGTCGTCGATTCCAGCCAGCGGCCGGTGTCGGCCGATCTCGACGGGCTATTGAGCTTCGAAGGACGCAGCCCCCGCTTTGACGGCGCGATCACCTGGGCTGCGACGGCGGGGGCCAAGGGAGACAAGGGCGCCGAGCCGACCGCGCCTTGGCGCGTGACGGCGAAGATCAAGGCCGATCACGCCGCGGCAAAACTCGACCAGATCGAGGCGAGCTATGGCGCGGACGATGCCGCGCTCAAAGTCGCCGGCACCGGCGATATCTCCTTCGGCGCGTCGCCGCTGCTACATGCCGCACTGTCGGCGCGGCAACTCGACGCCGATCGTTTCGCGGCGAGGGAAGCCGGAACCAAAGAAGGCGGCGCCAAACAAACCAGTCCGAAGGATGTTGTTGCCGCTGAGCCGGTCCGGGTGCTGCCCGCGTTGCGAGGCTTGATGGCCGCGTTGCCGTCCTCGCCTATCCCGGCGAAGCTCGAACTGTCGAGCGAGCAGATCGTGCTGGGCGGGCGCAGCCTGCAGAATCTCGACGCGGAGCTTCGCACCGATACGAAGTCGTGGACGATCGATCGCCTCGACGTCCGCGCGCCGGGCGCCACTCATGTCGCGCTCTCGGGCCGCACGCCGGACGCGGGCTCCGGCCATTTCAAGGGCGCGCTATCGATCGAGTCGTCCGACCCCGATGCGCTGGTGATGTGGTTGCAGGGACGGAGCGAGCCGGCCTATCGCAGCCAGAGCCCTTTCAAGCTGAACGGCGACGTCGATATCGCCGGCAATGGTGTCGTGATCGAGAACGTCAAGTGCGAGCTCGATGGCGGCTCGGTTGCCGGGCGAATTGCCGTGACACACGATGCCTCGGGCCGCATCGCGCTCGACGCGGCGCTGAAGGCCGACCGCCTCGATCTCGATGCCGCGAACGCGTTTGCGCGCGCCGTGCTCGGTCCGCAAGGCGACTGGCCGGAGCGGGCCAGACTTTCGCTCGAGGTCAATCACGCCGTCTCGGCCGGGCAGGACCTGCATCCGTTCGCGGCGAAGTTCGGCTATGATCCGAAGACGTGGACGCTGGAATCCCTGAAGATCGGCGAGGCCGCGGGCGTCATGCTGGAGGGCGCGGGATCCTTCGATCGCGCCAACGCGACCGGCAAGCTGACGCTTGATACAAACGCTCCGTCATTGTCGCGGATCGCGGGCGCGGTCACGCCGTTATGGCCGCAGGTCGCCACGCGGCTGAACGCCATGAAGCTCAGTCCGGGCCCGGCGCATGTGCGACTCGCGCTCGCCGTCGACAGGGAAAGTGGCCGCGCCGATCGCACCAACGCGCAAGCCTCGATCGATCTCGACGCGCCGCAGTTCAAGGGGTCGGTGACGCTGGCGGCGAAGCCCGGCACCGCGAGCCTTCGCGACGCCGATCTCGACAAGCTCATGCACGGTGACGTCACGGTCGACACCAAGCTGTCGTCGGAGCAGGGCGGATCGCTCCTGACATTGCTGGGGCTCGATGGTGTGATTGCCGCGCGCGAAGGACCAGGGCAGCTTCAGGGCTCGATCAGCGGCGCGTGGGGCGCGCCGCTTCGCGTCAAGCTCGATCTCACCGGCGCCGGTTTTGAAGCCGTGGCGCAAGGTACCGCCGACCCGTTCAAGTCGATGGACCTCAAGGCGATCCAGGCCAATCTCTCGCTGAAGGCGCGCGGCCTCAACCTGTCGCCGCTGTTCGACGTCAAGCCATCGGACCGGCTGGCGCAGGATATCGGCCTCACCTCGCGCGTTGCGCTTGCCGGCGGCAAGCTCACTTTCGATGACGTTGACGGCACCATGGCAGGGTCGCGGCTGCGCGGGCGCCTGGCGGTGACGCTCGACGGCGAGCGCAAGGTCGACGGCGAACTCGGTCTCGACTCGCTGGACCTTGCGCCTGCGCTGGCGCTGATGATCGGTGCGGCCGGGCGCGACGCATCCGAGCCGTTTGGCAGCGGTTTCTTGAAAAACTGGCGCGGACAGATCGCGTTTCAGGCGTTGCGCGGCACGCTGCCGAGCGGCAGCGAATTGCGCCCCCTCAGCGGCACGGTCAAAGGCGATGGCCAGTCGCTGATCGTGGATAATATCAAGGGCGGCATCGGCAGCGGCGAGGCGAGCGGCAACATCGAAGCGAGACAAACCCCGAGCGGCCTGTCGTTCAATGCCCGCATTGCGCTGAGCGGCGTCGATGGCAGCGCCTTGCATTATCGCGCGCTTGCGATGCCCGAAGGGCGCGCATCGGCGCAGATGACGCTGTCGAGCCAGGGACGTAGCGCGTCGGCGCTGACCGGCGCGATTTCGGGAAGCGGCACCGTCACGCTGGAAGCCGCCCGCATCACGGGTCTCGATCCCCGCGCCTTCGATGTCGCGATCCGCGCGAGCGACACCAGCCAGCCGATCGACGACCAGCGCCTGCGCAAGATCGTCGAGCCGGCCCTGTCGGGCGGCGCGCTTCTGGTGTCGTCGGCGCAAATCCCGTTCACCATTCGCGATGGACGCCTTCGCGTCAGCGCAACCGCGCTTCAGGCAGAAGGCGTCCGGGCCATCGTCTCCGGCGGTTATGACATTACCGCAGACCAGGCCGATATTCGCGCCACGCTCGCAGCCCCCGGCGTCACCGGACAGGCGAGCCCGCCGGAAATTGCGATTTTCGCGGCCGGCTCGCCCGATGGGCTCGACCGGACCGTCGACGTTGCGGCGCTGTCGTCGTGGCTTGCGGTGAGGACGATCGACCGCGAGACCAAGCGGCTGGATTCGATCGAGCGCGGCGAGCCGACGCCGGCTGCGATTGCCCCGCCGGTCCCACAACCCGGTCCGCTGGATGCGACATCATCCGCCCCGCCGTCCGCCGAGCCGCCGCGACTCGCGCCGATCAAGCCGCGGGTCAATGCGCCGCGGCCACCGGTCGCGAGTGCGCCGGCCCCTGCCGCGAGCCAGCAGGCCCAGCAAGTGCCCCCGCCTTTGCCGCCGCCGATCGAGGTGCGGCCCGCGCCGCGTCCGGCCAGGCCAAGGCCCCCGCTGCAACTGACCCCGCCCACAGCGGCGCAGCCGGCGTTCTGAAGTTTCTCCTGACGAAACTATTTCTCGAAATTCCCCGCTAGCATGCGTCCATGAAAAAACGCGCCTTTCCCGGTTTCCTGACCAAAGGTACGTTGCGGCCGACGTTTTTTGGGGTCATCGGCCGCCATGACGCTGAACGAGATCTGTCACTGGATCGAACAGACGCAGCTGAGCCAGTCGATCGCGGCCGCCGGCTGGGTCGTTCCGACCGTGCAGACCATCCACATCCTCGGCATCGCGATGGTCGCGAGCTCCGCGCTGATGATCGATCTGCGCCTGATTGGCGTGTTCTGGGCCAACCGGCCGGTTGAGGCCGTGAAGGCACGCTTCCTGCCGCTGATCTGGTGGCCGCTGCTGCTTCTGCTTTTCACCGGCATCATCATGATCACCGCGGAGCCGGCGCGTTCGCTGAAGAACCCGGCGTTTCAGCTCAAGATGCTGCTGTTGCTTGGCGCGTTGACCGCCACTCTGGTGTTTCAATTTCTTCACCGGCGCAACGCCGCTTTCGGCGACGTCACGGGACCGCGCGCGGCCGCCGTGACGCTCGCCATCGTCTCGATCCTGCTTTGGTCGTCGATCATTTTTGCCGGGCGCTGGATCGCCTATTTCGCCGCCTAATTCATTGCCCCACATGCCAGCACAGGGATTGTCTCGGTGGAGATTGAGCGCGCTCTCGAATGGTTGCAGTCGACACCGGTCGCCATCGCGGTCGCCGAAAACGACATCCTGTTTCCGTGGATCGAGTCATTTCACGTTCTGGCGATTGTGCTCGTGGTCGGAACGATTTCGATCGTCGACTTGCGGCTGCTGGGTGTCGCCTCGCTCGACATCAGCGCGAAGCGGCTGATGAACGACATCATCCCCTATACATGGGTCGCCTTTGCGGTGGCCGCGATCACGGGATCGCTGATGTTTTCATCCGATGCAACTCACTACGCGCATAATCGCCTGTTTCAGGCCAAGCTCGTCATGCTTGTGCTGGCCGGCCTCAACATGGCGGTATTTCATGTCTTCGGCGTGCGCGACATCGAGCGCTGGGAAGCGCCGGGAGCGAGGCCGCCGGCCGCCGCAAAGACGGCGGCAACCATTTCACTTCTGGTCTGGATCACAGTGGTCTCGCTCGGCCGCGGCACCGGCTTCACGATGCACTGACTTCTGGATGGATTGACTTCACATTGAAACACGTTCTGGCTAGCCTTTAAGTTGAGTTGCCGAGGCCTTCTTGAGATCGCTCTTTTGATCACTCATCTTCGTTCGGAGACATGCACGTGAAATCGGGTCCCATCGGTATCGCTTCTGTTGCCATCCTTACCCTTGCGTTGTCGTCTTCCTTGGTGCTTGCGCAAGCACCGAAGAAAGAACCCACGGTCATCAACCCGCCGCCGACGGCGCAGGACTGGGCGGACATCGCCAAATTGCCGGACTGGAGCGGCGTCTGGAATCCGAAGATCACCGATCAGGATCAGCAGGTGAAAACCAATCCGCCGCCATGGAATGAAGAGGCCGCCAAGAAGGTCCAGCACATGTTCGAGGAGGAGAAGGCCGGCCGTCCGACGCTGATCTTCGCCAACTGCCTGCCCGAGGCGCTTCCGTCGTGGATGCTGGTCACCCACAACGCGATGGAGATCCTGTTCACGCCGGGCCGCGTGACCATGCTGGGCGAATCCGACGGCAATCGTCTTCGTCGTATTTACACCGACGGAAGAGGCCACTCCGAGCATTCCGATCCGACCTTCCACGGCCATTCGATCGGCCATTGGGAAGGCGACACCCTGGTGGTCGACACCACCGATATCGTTCCCGAGGCGCCGCTCGCCGTCAGCGAGGCGGTTGGCCTGCCCAACAACGGCGACATGCACGTGATCGAGCGCATTCATCTCGCCGACAAGGACATCCTGCATGATGATCTCGAGATCATCGCGCCGCATCTTCTCACCAAGCCGTGGAAGACCACGCGCATCTTCTTCCGTCAGCGTGCGCGCAAGTTCGACATCGTCGAAGGCGTCTGCGCCACCGGCGACCTGGTCGAGCGCGTCAATGCGGATGGCGACCATGTTTTTGTGCCCGTCCAGAAATCCGAATGGGGCCACACCACGGCCGTTCCGGCGAAGTAGACTAGTGGTTCTGATTCTAACATTTGCTAGCCACTCTCGGCGCGCACTTTTGCAAATGTTAGAATCAAAAGACCACTAGCAAATAAAGGTTTCTAGTGGAGTTTTTGATTTGACATTCGCTTTCAGACTCTGCGGCCCAAGGGGTAACGAATGTCAAATTCACTCCACTAGCAAGAAAATCAGGAGATGATCATGCGACAACTTTTGAAGACGACCGGCGCATTCGCCGTCTTTGCGCTCGTGGCGACCGGAATCACGGGCGCGGCCGCGCATCATTCGGCGGCAATGTTCGACTTCTCGAAAAAGATAACGATGAAAGGCAAGGTGGTGGAAATGCGCTGGGTCAACCCGCATGTCACGATCACCATCAACGGCTCTCCCACGCCGGATGAAGCGCCGACCGAATGGCTGATGGAAACGACGAGCCCCGGCAATCTGACGCGCGTCGGCGGCTGGCGGCGCGATATCATCAAGCCCGGCGACGAGATCGAGGTGACCTTCCACCCCGAACGCGAGGCCGGCAAGAAGGATGGGCTGCTCCGGGAGATGAAGCTGCTCTCGACCGGCGAAGTTTTCCCGGCCAATATCCGCGACCAGGAGAAGCCTGGCCTCGAATGAATCAGGTGCGCGGCGGGGCAGCCGCGAAAAGAACGTCAAGGGGGGGATGACGATGCGGCCTGTTCCGAAATCGATCGGCGTGAAATCAATCGGCTTGTTTGCCGTCCTGGCGATCGCGGCCGCGGGAATTTCGCGAAGCTCCGCGCACCACTCGGGGGCGATGTTCGACATGTTGCGGAGCGAAGTGCTCAAGGGCAAGTTGGTGGAGCTGCGCTGGGTCAACCCGCATGTCACGCTGACCGTGACAGGCACGCTCAAATCAGGCGAAGCGCCGGCCGAATGGCTGATCGAAACCACGAGCCCCGGAAGCCTGACGCGGCTCGACGAGGGCTGGCGGCAAGACGTCGCGCAGCGAGGCGAGGCGGTCGAGGTGGTGTTCCATCCGCACCGCGAAGGCAAAAGGCTGGGCCTGTTGCGTCAGCTGACGACGCTAGCCAACGGCCGGGTCTACGCGACCAATCTCCGCGACCGGCAAATAGCGGACAACGAATAGAGCGTGAGCCGGATGCGTCCCGCCCCCAAACAAAGCCGCATGCTGATCGGCGTGCTCGCAGCCGCGCTCGGTGTCGCCGCGTTGCCGGCTTCTGCGGAAGATCAACCGCCGCCCAAGGACACCATCTTCGCCCGCAAGATCGTGATGGGCGAGATCGACATGAACATGGACGAGATCGAGACGATGCTCGCGCCGGAAGGCAAGCTCGAGCTGTCAGACGCCCAGGAGCATGCGGAAGTGATCTCGACGCTCTTGATGGCGTTTCCGCACCTGTTTCCGCCTTCGACCAATCAATGGAAGGAAGGCGCGACCCGCGATCCCGCGACCGACACGTTTGCCAATCCGGCGATCTGGTCAAATTTTTCCGACTTCTACAAGCGCGCGACCGAAGCCTCGAAAATCGCCTGGAATGCAAGCCACGCCAAAAAGCCCGACGAGTTCAGGGCCCAGATCAAGGAATTGCGGCTGCGTTGCAATGGCTGCCACGCGCTCAATATGAAAACGGAATAGTTTCAGGTGCGCGGCTGGTTCGGACCGTCATGGCGCGGGTTTGACTCCGCCGCCGACGACGGCGTGGCTCCCCCGGCGGCCTGTGCGCGCGAGCGGAAATAATCCAGCACGAAAAGCCGGATCGCCGAGGACAGATTGCCTTGCTGGCGATTGCTGTCGATCTCGCCGACCAGTTCGGACAGCGTGATGTTTCGAAGGCCGGAGATTTCCTTCATGCCGTTCCAGAAGGCTTCCTCCAGGCTGACGCTGGTCTTATGACCCGCGACCACGATCGATCGTTTCACGACGGGCGACTTCATGATGCATCTCCGCCGTCGATGCGATGCTGGTCGAGCAGCTCGCGCGCCCGCTGGTCACGCGCTTCCTCCAGCTTGCGCTCGGACTTCGTGCGGCCGAATCGCGTGCGATTGGCGGCAGCCTCAGCTTCCGCCTGCTCGCGCTCTGCGCGTTTCCTGAATTGCTTTAGATTGACCAAATCCCCCATGGCTGCCCCCGTTATGCAAATCGCCGGCCTGCAGCCGGCCGAAGGCGCATACGATTATTCAGCTTGTCGCGATGCTTACCCATGATGGCCCGAAAATTGACATCATGGTTCAATGAAGCGGCTCGGCTTTGAGCTAGATCAATCGCACTGAAAGCTGCTGGATACGTGCAAGGCAGCCCGATCCTCATTATGAAATTCCCCATTATTCGGTCTGATCGCAAATGTAGTGTGTCGATTTTCCGACAAATAATTTTTGCTCTACCACGTGCAAGCGCCGCCGTAAAAGCCAATCAACCATAATTCTTTAGACGATACGGCGTTTTGTTGTCCCCTTTACATAATGACAAGCACCTTTCATCCCGGGTGCGTCATTTCGCGCGGCTTCACCAGACGGTCGAACTCGCTGGCAGAAACATATCCAAGCCTGACCGCCTCCTCCTTCAAGGTGGTGCCGCGGGCATGCGCGGATTTGGCCACTTTGGCCGCATTATCGTAGCCAATCTTCGGGGCCAGCGCCGTCACCAGCATCAGCGAACGCTCCATGAGTTCGTGGATGCGTTTTTCGTCGGCGCGTATACCCTCGACGCAGTGCTCCGTAAAAGAACGGGTCACATCGGCCATCAGTTGTATGGAATTCATCATACAATATGCCAAGAGTGGTTTGTAGACATTTAGTTCGAAATGGCCCTGGCTACCACCGGTTGTAATGGCCGTCTGATTGCCGAACACCTGGCAGCACACCATTGTGACGGCCTCACACTGCGTCGGATTGACCTTGCCGGGCATGATCGAGGAGCCCGGCTCGTTTTCGGGCAGGATCAGTTCGCCGAGGCCGGAGCGGGGGCCTGAGCCCAACAGGCGGATGTCGTTGGCGATCTTGAACAGGCCGGTTGCGGCCGCATTCAGCGCGCCATGCGCGAACACATAGGCGTCGTTGGACGCCAGCGCCTCGAACTTGTTGCCGGCGCTGACAAAGGGCAGGCGGGTGATTTTCGCGACGTGGCGGGCAAAGGTTTTCGCGAAACGCGGTTTCGAATTGAGGCCGGTGCCGACGGCCGTGCCGCCCTGCGCCAGCGGATAAAGCTCCTTCAACCCTGCGCGGATCCGCGCGATGCCGTGCTCGACCTGGGCGGCGTAGCCGGAAAACTCCTGGCCCAGCGTCAGCGGCGTCGCATCCTGGGTGTGGGTGCGGCCGATCTTGACGATATGTGCGAACGCCTTCTCTTTGGTCCGCAGCGCGCGGTGCAGCATCGTCAGCGCCGGCAACAGGTCGTGCGTGATCGCCATCGCTGCTGCGATATGCATCGCGGTCGGGAAGGAATCGTTCGACGACTGGCTCATATTGACGTGATCGTTCGGATGAACCGGCGACTTGGCGCCGAGCTTGCCGCCGAGCAATTCGCTGGCGCGATTGGCGATCACCTCGTTGAGGTTCATGTTGGTCTGGGTGCCGGAGCCGGTCTGCCAGACCACCAGCGGGAAGTGATCGTCGAATTTGCCGTCGATGACTTCACGCGCGGCGCGGGCGATGGCGCTTGCACGGCGCTGGTCGAGCAGGCGCAAGACGCGGTTGGTCTCGGCGGATGCCAGCTTGACGATGCCGAGCGCATGAATGATCTCGATCGGCATGCGGTCGCGGCCGATCCGGAAGTTCTGTCTGCTGCGCTCGGTCTGCGCACCCCAGTAACGGCTCGCGTCAACCTCGATCGGACCAAAACTGTCGGTCTCGGTGCGCGTCGCCATTTTTTTGGCAGTGGATGAAGATTTCGAACGGGCCATAGATCCTTGCCTTGTGGATTTTCGGCACCGTCAGGGAGTGGCAGCGGGCCGTTATTTCTTGCGGAAGCGATCGAGCCGTACCACTTCGGCGCCCTCGGCCGGCTTTTCCACCTCGTCCTTTTCCTCCGCAACCGGCGACGGCAAGGCGGAGGTTGCAGGTGCGGGCGCGGCCTCGCCTTCCTCGGCGGTCGCGGCCGCGTCAGTGGTCTCGAATTGCAGGCCGAACTGCACCGACGGATCGAAGAAGCTCTTGATCGCGCTGAAGGGAACGACGAGGCGCTCGGGGATTCCGCCGAATGACAGGCCGACCTCGAAGCGGTCTTCCGTCACCACCAGGTCCCAGAACTGGTGCTGGAGGATGACGGTCATCTCCTCCGGATATTGCGCCAGCAGGCGCGGCGACAGCTTTACGCCCTCGGCCGTCGAGGTGAAGGTTATGAAGAAATGATGGTCGCCCGGCAGGCCATGCTCGGCGGCATCCGCCAGCACGCGACGCAGCACCCCGCGCAGCGCGTCGCGGGCCAGTACGTCATATCGGATGTGATCGGTCGCCATGATCGGTCCTGTCGCGCGATTTTGAAACTATGATGTTTTCCCGAAGATGCCAGCGGTCGCGGCCGACTCGGAAAACGGGTTCCCTATCGTACCCCGCTCCTTCCAAGAGGTCAGCAGGGCGATTGGTCCCGGCAAAAGAAAGGAAGTGGAGGCTTCTGTTGCCAGGTGCCTCCGAACCCCGCCTAACGGAGCTTAACCCGCTAGGACTTTAAGATGGTCTTTCAAACTGCGTTACGCAGCCTGAGCAACCGGAGCATAGTTGTCGTTTGCAACTATTGCATGGCCCGATATCGGCGGAACCATACCGAGAAAAAACACGCCCTTTACGCCCTCGTCGATCCTGTTTCGCCCCCGCCGAAACCCACTCTTTCAGTGGTCTTTTCAGTGGGTTTTGGTGGAGGCGCCGGGTACTGCCCCCGGGTCCGAATGGTTTATTGCGACGGTCATTTATTTCCATAGCCAGCGAGCCGGCACCCTCAATATAGGGCGCAAAGGTTGAGAAAGACAGTGCCGGAAAAGTGCTGGAAACACTAAGCTTTGGGGAAACCCGATGGTCCAAATGCCCGGAGGGGTGAGAAGGGTGGATATGCCGGATTAAGGGTTGGCCCATTACGGGCCTCCCTTTAAATGAGGTCATGCCACCGGATTCGTCATCGGCCGCCGTCACCGCGCCGGATATCTCCAAATCCCCACCCAGCCTCATCACGCTCTTTGTCGCCTTCGCCAAGATGTCGCTGGCGGGTTTTGGCGGCGTGCTGGTGTGGGCGCGGCGCGGCATCGTCGACCAGCACAAATGGATGACGGCGGACGAGTTCAACGAGACCTTTGCGCTCTGCCATTTCCTGCCTGGTCCCAACATCGTCAATCTCACTTTCGTGTTCGGTTCGCGCCTTCGCGGCATTCCCGGCGCGATCGCGGCGTTCTCCGGACTGGTCGGCCCGCCGGCGCTGATCATGGTGATCATGGGCGTGCTCTATCACCGTTATGGCGAGATCGATGCGCTGCGCCGCATCCTGTCAGGCGTCGCCTGCGCCGCGATCGGTTTGATGCTCGCGGTGGTGTTCCGGATGATGACGCCGCTGTTCAAGCGGCGCGACGTCATCGCGCTACTCGTCATGGCCGTGGTCTTCATTGCCATCGGCATCGTGCGTTTGCCGCTGCCGCTGGTGCTCATTGTGGCCATACCGATCTCGATCGCGATCACCTGGTGGGTGCGGAGGCAGCCGGCATGAACTCCGATTCCAATCCGGTCGTGACGCTGGCCTGGACATTTGCCGTGATGTCGCTGTTTGCGGTTGGCGGCGCCAATTCGGCTATCCCGGAAATGCATCGCGTTGCGGTCGACGTGAACCATTGGCTGACCGACAAGCAGTTCACCGACGTCTACGCCATTGCGCAATTGTCGCCCGGACCGAACGTCTTGATCGTCACCCTGATCGGTTATTCGGTGGCGGGACTTTTGGGGGCGCTGGTGGCGACAATTGCGATGTGCGTGCCGACGGCGGTGCTGGCCTTGATCGTCAGCCGCTTTTTGACCCGCGCCAGCGAGTCGCGCTGGCCCGGCATCATCCAGACGGCGCTGGTGCCGCTGTCGATCGGGTTGATGGGCGCCAGCGGCTTTATCCTGGCGCGCACCTCGGACCGGACGGTGGTGGCGACGCTTGTCACGATCGGCGCGGCTGTGCTGGCCTCCATGACAAAACTCAACCCGCTGTGGATGCTGGTCGCCGGCGGCGCGCTGGGCTTTGCCGGCCTGATCGGGTGAGGTTTTGAGCCGGGGTTCCGGTCTTGCCGGAGCCGGGCCGAATGCTCACTTTTCGGGGTATAAGAGCGTATTGGCGACGAATCGGCATGTCGAACGGCCCGACCCGCCGTTAAAACTGCCGGTCCGACGAACGCCCATCCGAACCGCCTGCGAACGCATATGATCCAGTATCACGACCTGCTCGAACGAATCCTGGCCGACGGCGTCGAAAAGTCCGACCGAACCGGCACCGGCACGATCTCGGTCTTCGGTCACCAGATGCGTTTCAATCTGGCGGCGGGTTTTCCGATGCTGACCACCAAGCGGCTGCCGCTGAAGGCGATCATCCACGAGCTTTTGTGGTTCCTGAAAGGCGACACCAACATCAAATATCTGCGCGACAATGGCGTCACCATCTGGGACGAATGGGCCGACGCCAATGGCGATCTCGGTCCGGTCTATGGGTTGCAGTGGCGCTCATGGCCGGCTCCGGACGGGCGCAAGATCGACCAGATCGCCAATGTCGTCGAGATGATCAAGCGCAATCCGGACTCGCGGCGCCTGATCGTCAGCGCCTGGAATCCGGCCGAGATCGATCAGATGGCGCTGCCGCCGTGCCACTGCCTGTTCCAGTTTTATGTAGCGAACGGCAAATTGTCCTGCCAGCTTTATCAGCGCTCGGCCGACGTGTTTCTCGGCGTGCCCTTCAACATCGCCTCCTATGCGCTGCTCACCATGATGGTGGCGCAGGTGACGGGATTGAAGGCCGGTGAATTCGTGCATTCCTTCGGCGACGTGCATCTTTATTCCAATCACGTCGAGCAGGCGCGGCTGCAACTGACGCGCGCCCCAAAGGCGTTGCCGACAATGAAGATCAATCCTGCGGTCAAGGACATCTTCGGCTTCCGTTCCGAAGACTTCGTGCTCGAAGGCTACGATCCGCATCCGCACATCAAGGCCAAGGTCGCTGTTTGATCCGATTTCAACATGCGCATGTCTTCGCGGCTGGCGCTTTTGCGCATGTTGAAATCAAAGGATCAACGGCAAACATAAATTTCTCGGTGCGGTTTTGGATTTGACATTCGCTATGACAGCCCGCGGTGAAACTGAAGCGAATGTCAAATCCACCGCACCGGTGAGCTTAAACATAAGGCGCGCGCGCCCCGATGAAGCCGGCGTCGTGCTCGCGCTGGTTCGCGAACTCGCCGAATACGAAAAGCTCCTGCACGAGGTCGAAGCCACGGACGCCATGATCGCCGACGCGCTGTTCGGCGCGCATCCGCGGCTGTTCTGCGATATCGCGGAATGGAATGGGGAGGTCGTGGGCTTTGCGGTGTGGTTCATCAATTTCTCGACCTTCTCGGGCCGCTCAGGAATCTATCTGGAAGATCTGTTCGTGCGGCCTGCATTTCGCGGCAAGGGCATCGGCAAGGCGTTGCTGTCTCATTTGGCGAAAGAATGCGTGACGAACAACTGGTCGCGCCTGCAATGGTCGGTGCTCGACTGGAATGCGCCGTCGATCGCCTTCTACAAGTCGCTCGGCGCGGTCTTGCTAGACGAGTGGACGCTCTGCAAGGTCGCCGGTCCCGCGCTACATCAGCTCGCAGAAGGACAGCGCTGATGGCGATCGAGATCGTGCACATTGTCGCCGTCGCCGACAATGGCGTGATCGGCGCCGATGGCGCGATCCCGTGGCGGCTCAAGACCGACATGCAGCACTTCAAGGCGCTGACATCAGGCAAGCCGGTCGTGATGGGCCGCAAGACCTTCCTCTCGCTGCGCCGCCCCTTGGCCGGGCGCACCAATATCGTGATGACGCGGGATGCGGCATTTCGAGCCAATGGTGCGGTCGTGGCGACGTCGCTCGACGCCGCGCTGGACGTTGCGAAGGGCGATGCGCTGCGGCGTTTCGTCACTGAAATCGCCGTCATCGGCGGGGCTGAAATCTATGCCCTCTGGATGGACCGCGCGACGCGCCTGGAGGTCACCGAAGTTCACGCAAGCCCTGAGGGCGATACGCGTTTTGCGCCAATAGACAAGACGGTTTGGGAAGAGGTGGCGCGAACCGAAAATCCGGCCGGACCGGATGACAGTGTCCCGTTCTCCTTCGTCACCTGGCGGCGGCGAAAGCCGGATTAACCGCATTATCCAATGTTAACATTGACAAATTGCCCCACCGGCATAGCTGCTTCGGGCGAAAGCAGCGCGTTGTAAGGGAAGGTGCCGTCCCCTATAAAGCGGGCGCTGCAGGGCGGGGCCCGATCGGGCCGAAAACGCTCTTGCCTGGGAGATGTTGAATGGCGTGGAAGAATCAGGGCGGAGGGCCCTGGGGCTCGGGTCCGAAGGGACCATGGGGCTCCGGACCGCAGCCGACGGGAAGCGGACCGAGGCCGCCTGACCTCGAAGACCTTCTGCGCCGCGCCCAGGACCGCATGCAGCAATTCCTGCCCGGCGGCTATTTCTCGGGCCTTGGCGTTGCGCTCGCGCTTCTGGTCGTGCTCGCGATCTGGGGCATGTCGGGCTTCTTCCGCGTCCAGCCCGATGAACTCGGCGTCGTGCTTCGTTTCGGCAAAGCTGTGCGCACCGTCGGACCCGGCCTGAGCTATCATCTGCCCTATCCGATCGAGGCCGTGTTGTTGCCGAAAGCGCTCCGCGTCTCGACGCTCAACATCGGCTTTTCCTCCGATGACACGCCGCGGCGCAGCCGCGACGGCCGGCGCGACGTTCCGGAAGAAAGCCTGATGCTGACCGGCGACGAGAACATCGTCGATGTGCAATTCACGGTGCTGTGGCGGATCAAGCCGAAAGGCGCTGCCGATTTTCTTTTCAACATCCAGAACCCCGAAGGCACCGTGAAGGCGGTGGCCGAAAGCGCGATGCGCGAAGTGGTCGGTCGTTCCGACATCCAGCCCATTCTCACCAACGACAGGGACAAGATCCAGCAGGCGGTGCTTGAGCTGATGCAGAAGACGCTCGACGGCTACGGCTCGGGCATCCAGATCCAGCAATTGCAGATGGGGCAGGTCAATCCGCCGGCCGACGTGATCCAGTCGTTCAACGACGTGCAGAACGCGAAGACCGAGCTCGAGAGCGCGCAAAACCAGGCGCAGACCTATGCCAACCAGGTTGTGCCGCAAGCGCGCGGCAGCGCGGCGCAGATCGTGCAGGGCGCCGAGGGCTACAAGCAGCAGGCGATTGCCGAAGCCAAGGGCCAGAGTGCGCGTTTCCTTAAAGTTTACGAGGAATACAAGAAGGCGCCTGACGTCACGCGCGAGCGCCTCTATCTCGAAACGATGGAGCGCATTCTCGGCAATTCCGACAAGCTGGTCTATGACGGCGGAGCGGCGGGGCAGGGCGGCGTCGTGCCGTATCTGCCCTTGAGCGAACTGTCACGGCGGCCGCAAACCGGCCAGTCGCAGCAAGGCACGGGAGGCGCACGATGAGATCTCCCGTCACCGGCATTATGCTGCTGCTCCTGCTGCTGCTGTTGATCGTCGTCGGCTATAGCTCGGTCTTCGCCGTGCAGCAGACCGAACAGGCACTGGTCGTGCGCTTCGGCGCGCCCGTGCAGGTCGTCACCAATCCCGGCCTCCATTTCAAGGCGCCGTTCATCGACACGGTGATCCCGATCGACAATCGCATTCTCGATCTGGAAAATCCCGCGCAGGAAGTGATCGCTTCGGACCAGAAGCGGCTCGTTGTCGACGCCTTTGCGCGCTATCGCATCAAGGACGCGCTGCAATTCTATCAGAGCGTCGGCTCGATCCAGGCCGCCAATCTCCAGCTCACGACGCTGCTGAACTCCGGATTGCGCCGCGTGCTCGGCGAAGTCACTCTGATCCAGGTGGTGCGCGACCAGCGTGAAGCGTTGATGGCGCGAATCCGCGACCAACTCGACCACGAGGCCGGCAGCTACGGCATCCAGGTGGTCGACGTACGGATCCGCCGCGCCGACTTGCCCGATCAGAACAGCCAGGCGGTCTATCAGCGCATGAAGACCGAACGGCAGCGCGAGGCCGCCGAGTTCCGTGCTCAGGGCAAACAGAAGGCGCAGGAGATCACGTCCAACGCCGATCGTGAGGCGACCGTGATCGTGGCCGAGGCCAACTCCAAGGCCGAGCAGATCCGCGGTGAGGGCGATGCCGAGCGCAACCGCCTGTTTGCCGAGGCCTACAGCAAGGATCCGGACTTCTTCGCGTTCTATCGTTCGATGTCGGCCTACGAGACCGGCTTCAAGAGCAACGATACGCGCTTCCTGTTGCGCCCGGATTCGGATTTCTTCAGGTACTTCGGCAGCGCCGCCGGCAACAAGCCGGCGGCCGCGGCCGCCGCCGCACCGGCGGCGCCGGCAAAGCCTTGAGTTATGGCCGAAGCGAAATTCGCTTCGGCCATAAAACAAAAAAGTTTTTCAAGCGGGAGGTTTTCATCCGATGAGGTCCATAGCGTTCGCCGACTTCCTCATCGGTGTGGGTATCCTGTTTGTGATCGAAGGGCTGATGTTCGCAGCCGCGCCCGTCTGGCTCAAGCGGGCGATGAAAAGCGCCCTTGAGACACCCGATCATATTTTGCGCGCCGTCGGCATCGGTTCGGCGGTGGTCGGCCTGATCCTGATCTGGCTGGTTCGCCGCTAAGCCGCCCAACTGAAGTTCCTAACTGCCCGTTTTGGCAGCGTCTGTTTTTCGCCGAAATGGTGGGCTCAAAAGCTTGCGCGGCTACCCCTTCGGGCGCACTGTGACCGCCAAAGTTTTGCGCCTTCAAAAAAGAGAACCCATATGACCGTTGCAACCAATGCCTTGCGCCATGGCCTGCGCCCCGTGCTGGCGGCGGCATGCCTGGGTGCGGCGACGCTTTTGATCCCGGTCGCGCCGGCAATGGCGCGCGGACCTGACGGCATCGCCGATGTTGCCGAGAAAGTGATCGACGCGGTGGTCAACATCTCGACCTCGCAAACCGTCGAGGCCAAGGGTGGCCCCGGCGAGGGACGCGGCGCCACGCCGCAGCTGCCGCCCGGCTCGCCCTTCGAGGAATTCTTCGACGACTTCTTCAAGAACCGGCGCGGTCCCGGCGGCCAGCGCGGCGGCGACCTGCAGCCGCACAAGACCAACTCGCTCGGCTCCGGCTTCATCATCGACACATCCGGCGTCGTCGTGACCAACAATCACGTCATCGCCGACGCCGACGAGATCAACGTGATCCTGAATGACGGCACCAAGATCAAGGCCGAGATCGTCGGTATCGACAAGAAGACCGATCTTGCGGTGCTGAAATTCAAGCCGCCGCATCCGCTGACGGCGGTGAAGTTCGGCGATTCCGACAAGCTGCGTCTCGGCGAATGGGTGATCGCCATCGGCAACCCGTTCAGCCTCGGCGGCACGGTGACTGCGGGCATCGTCTCGGCGCGCAACCGTGACATCGCCTCGGGTCCCTACGACAACTACATCCAGACCGACGCCGCCATCAATCGCGGTAATTCCGGCGGACCGCTTTTCAACCTCGACGGCGAAGTGATCGGCGTCAATACGCTGATCATTTCGCCGACCGGCGGCTCGATCGGCATCGGCTTTGCTGTGCCATCGCGAACCGTGGCCGGCGTGGTCGACCAGCTCCGGCAGTTCGGCGAACTGCGCCGCGGCTGGCTCGGCGTGCGGATTCAGCAGGTGACCGACGAGATCGCCGAAAGCCTCAACATCAAGCCGGCGCGCGGCGCGCTGATCGCCGGCATCGACGACAAGGGCCCGGCAAAGCCCGCCGGTATCGAACCCGGCGATGTCGTCGTCACCTTCGACGGCAAGGACATCAAGGAGCCGAAGGATCTGTCGCGCGTCGTCGCGGATACCGCGGTCGGCAAGGAGGTCGATGTCGTCATCATCCGCAAGGGGCAGGAGCAGACCAAGCGCGTCACGCTCGGCCGGCTCGAGGACGGCGAAAAGCCGCAACCGGCTGCGGCGAAGTCGGCGCCGGAGCCGGAAAAGCTGGTGACGCAAAAGGCGCTCGGCCTCGACCTTGCCAATCTGAGCAAGGACCTGCGCAGCCGTTACAAGATCAAGGACAGCGTCAAGGGCGTGCTCGTCACCGGCGTGGACAATGCCTCCGACGCTGCCGACAAGCGGCTCTCTGCCGGCGACGTGATCGTCGAAGTGGCGCAGGAGGCGGTCGCTAGCGCCGCCGATATCAAGAAGCGCGTCGATCAGCTGAAGAAGGACGGCAAGAAATCCGTGCTGCTGCTGGTCTCGAATGCCGACGGCGAACTGCGCTTCGTCGCGCTGAGCGTGCAGTAATCACAGTCATTCCGGGGCGATGCGACGCATCGAACCCGGAATCTCGAGATTCCGGGTCTGGTCCTTGCGGACCATCCCGGAATGACAATCTTAATCCTTGCTAGTTCGCGCGCGCCGCGCCGACCGTGGTCTCGTTCGTCAGCGAGGCTGTGGTCTTGTGGCGCGGCGTCAGCACGCTGAGCTGTACCGGCGAAGCGGGCATGTTGTTGCGCGTCAGCATCGGCGCCGCAGCCTGTTCCTGGACGTTCGCTCCGCCCATCACCGAGACCTGTACGGGCGTCGCCGGGAACGACGAGACTTCGTATGTGGGCAACTCGCCGGCGACGGCGGCGCCGCCAACAGCGAAGGCGACAAAGGTGGAGGCGAGAAGAGTTTTGACGAAGGGACGTTGCATGGAAGAGATCCTTTGGATTTCGATTGTCGCAACCGCGCGTTTCGCGATCACGTTTCGCATCCTTGGACTCTTCCCCATGTGATTTGGTTCAAAGCAGTCGCATGACCGTTTGACAAATCACTGACGACGATATGGCGAGATCAATATCCCTACGCAAGATGAAGAATATTTCGTTTGTTGCCCTGCGCGTGGACGATGATTCTCCGTGAGATAGCTTCAACTGTTTCAAACAGGTTTCGTGCGACCACCGGTCACGAAACAAATTCTTCGCGCGTAAAACCCTGCGCGTAGAGCAATGCTGTGAGGTCGCCGTGATCGATGCGCGCGGCGGCGCTCGCTGCGACCGCCGGCTTGGCATGGTAGGCGACGCCGAGGCCTGCTTGTTGAATCATGCCGAGATCGTTGGCGCCGTCGCCGGCGACCAGCGTGTCGATATTGTCGAGATCGAAGCTCTCGCGCAGCTCGGTCAATGTGGCGAGCTTGGCGTCGCGGCCGATGATGGGCTCCTTGACCTCACCGGTCAGTTTGCCGCTCTCGATGATCAGTTCGTTGCCGCGGTTTTCGGCAAAGCCGATTTTCTTGGCGATCGCCCGCGTGAACAGCGTGAAGCCGCCCGAGATCAGACAGGTGTAGGCGCCCTGCGCGCGCATGGTCATGACAAGCTCGCGGCCGCCCGGCGTCAGCGTGATGCGCTCCGCGATCACCTTGTCGACGACGTCGACCGACAATCCCTTGAGCAACGCCACGCGCTCGCGCAGCGCGGGCTCGAAGGCGATCTCGCCGCGCATCGCACGCTCGGTGATCCCTGCGACATGCGCTTTCAGCCCGACGAAGTCGGCGAGTTCGTCGATGCATTCCTGGCCGATCATGGTGGAATCCATATCGGCCAAAAAAAGCTTCTTGCGCCGCGTTGCGATCGGCTGCACGACGATATCGATCGGCAGATCCTGACGCGCCTCGCGCAGCCGCTCAGTGATCGCAGCCATGTCCTCGTGGCCGTCGCCGAAGGGAATATCGGCGGCGACTTCGTCCCACAGCCATCTTGCAGGGCCGGGCGAGGGGAGAATGGTGCGCGCGCCGTCGAGCACCGTGCTATCGAGGGCGGGATTGGCCGGGTTGCAGATCAGTGTGGCGACGAGGGACATGAATTCGCTGGATCACGACAAGACTGCCGTGCTTATCGCAGGGCCGACCGCCAGCGGCAAGTCGGCGCTCGCGCTTGCGCTTGCCCGCAAGACCGGCGGGGTCGTGATCAATACCGATTCCATGCAGGTCTATCGCGACCTCTCCGTGCTCACCGCGCGCCCCACGCCCGACGAAGAAACCGAAGTTCCGCACCGGCTCTATGGCCACGTCGATGCGTCCGTGAATTTTTCCGCCGGCGCCTGGGTGAACGATGCGAGACGCGTGCTCGCCGAGGCGCGCGCGCAACATCGCTTGCCGATCTTTATCGGCGGTTCCGGCCTCTACTTCAAGGCGCTGACGCGCGGTCTGTCGGCCGTGCCGCCGATTCCGCCTGAGGTGCGCGAGGCCGTGCGCGCGCGGCTGGAACGCGACGGCGTCGAGGCGCTGCATGCCGAACTCGCGCGACGCGACGCGCCTTACGCCGAGAAGCTCAAGCCGCGCGATCGCATCCGCATTGCGCGCGCGCTGGAAGTGATGGAGGCGACAGGGCGTTCGCTCACCGATTGGCATCGCGAGGGCCTGCCACCACTGCTGCCGCCGGGCTCCTTTCGCGCGCTGTTTCTTTCCCCCGAGCGCGACGTGCTCTATGCGCGCATCGATGCGCGATTTGAGGCGATGCTGAAGGAAGGCGCGCTGGAGGAAGTTGAAAAGCTTGCCGCGCGCAAGCTCGACCCGCTTCTTCCCGCGATGAAGGCGCACGGCGTGCCGGCGCTGATCCGCCACTTGAAAGGCGAGATCACGCGCGAGGAGGCCAGCGAGATCGGCCGCGCCGACACGCGCCATTACGCCAAGCGGCAGTTCACCTGGTTTCGGCATCAACTGGGCGAGTTCGAATGGATGACGTCCGAGGCGGCGGGCGCGTGGGTGGATCAGGTCAGTGGTTGAGCTGTCATGGCCGGGCTCGTCCCGGCCATCCACGTCTTTGGCCCAGCGGCGAAGAAGTAAGACGTGGATGCCCGGCACAAGGCCGGGCATGACGAGGCGAGAGAGCATGCCCCATCGCAGAAACCCAAAATTCACCCTCGCCGAATGCCGCGAAGCCCGCTACACTTCCAATTGAGCGTGAACCGGCGCCGATGGCTTGACTTTCGCCTGATGGCCAGTATGTTCGCGCAACCTTTGGGAAGTATATTCGGTCCGATGCGCAATATTATTACCAAACTCCTTATCGTAGTCGTACCTTGGCGCGCCGCCGGGGATGGCTAGATGCCATCCACATTCGGACGGTGCGCCAGGGCCCTCTTCGGGTCCTTTTTTATTTCCCAGACCAGACCAACGAGACCATCGCGCCAAAAGCGGCGCATCCTGAGCCAGCCAAGGAATACGCCATGAGTGACAAGAGCCACGATCCGAACCAGATGACGGGAGCCGCCATGATCGTGCGCGCGCTCATCGATCATGGCGTCCAGCACCTCTTCGGCTATCCCGGCGGCGCGGTGCTTCCGATCTATGACGAGATTTTCCAGCAGAGCGACGTCGAGCACATTCTGGTCCGGCACGAGCAGGGCGCCGGTCACGCGGCGGAAGGCTATGCGCGCTCGACCGGCAAGCCGGGCGTCGTGCTGGTGACGTCGGGGCCCGGCGCCACCAACATGGTGACCGCGCTCACCGACGCGCTGATGGATTCGATCCCGCTGGTCTGCATCACAGGTCAAGTTCCGACGCATCTGATCGGCAACGATGCGTTCCAGGAATGCGACACGGTCGGCATCACGCGACCCTGCACCAAGCACAACTGGCTGGTGCGCAACGTCAATGATCTGGCGAAAGTGCTGCACGAGGCGTTTTACGTCGCAACCACCGGCCGTCCCGGACCGGTTGTCGTCGACGTGCCGAAGGACGTTCAGTTTGCGACCGGCACCTACCATCCGCCGCGCAAGTCCGACGTGCATGTGTCGTACGCGCCGCGCGTCAAGGGCGACGCGATGGCGATCCGCAAGGCGGTCGCGCTGCTGGCCAATGCCAAACGCCCAGTGATCTATTCCGGCGGCGGCGTCATCAATTCCGGCAATGAGGCCTCAAAGCTGCTGCGCGAGCTGGTCGAGGTCACCGGATTCCCGATCACCTCGACGCTGATGGGGCTCGGCGCCTATCCGGCCTCGGGCAAGAACTGGCTGGGTATGCTCGGCATGCACGGCACTTACGAGGCCAACATGGCGATGCATGATTGCGACGTCATGCTGTGCGTCGGCGCGCGCTTCGACGACCGCATCACCGGGCGCACGGACGCGTTCTCGCCGGGCTCGAAGAAGATCCACATCGACATCGATCCGTCGTCGATCAACAAGAACATCCGTGTCGATGTGCCGATCATCGGCGATGCCGGCAACGTGCTCGGCGATCTCCTGCAGGTGTTCAAGGCCGAGGCGAAGAAGCCGGATATCAAGGCCTGGTGGGCGCAGGTCGCGAAATGGCGCGCGCGCAATTCGCTGTCCTACAAGAAGAACAACGATGTCATCCTGCCGCAATTCGCGATCCAGAAGCTGTTCGAGGCGACGCGCGGCAAGGACACCTACATCACGACCGAAGTCGGCCAGCACCAGATGTGGGCGGCGCAGTTCTTCGGCTTCGAGGAGCCGCACCGCTGGATGACTTCCGGCGGCCTCGGCACCATGGGCTATGGCTTGCCCGCTGCGCTGGGCGTGCAGGTCGCGCATCCGGACAGCCTCGTCATCGATATCGCCGGCGATGCCTCCGTGCAGATGACGATGCAGGAAATGTCGACCGCGGTTCAGTATGAATTGCCGATCAAGATCTTCATCCTGAACAACCAGTACATGGGCATGGTGCGGCAGTGGCAGCAATTGCTGCACGGCAATCGCCTGTCGCATTCCTATTCCGAGGCGTTGCCTGACTTCGTCAAGCTCGCGGATGCCTATGGCTGCGTCGGCCTGCAGGCAACCAAGCCCGGCGATCTCGAGGGCGCGATCAAGGAGATGATCAAGGTCAAGCGGCCGGTGCTGTTCGATTGCCGTGTCGCCGCGCTGGAGAACTGCTTCCCGATGATCCCGTCCGGCAAGGCGCATAACGAGATGCTGCTTCCGGCGGAAGCCAACGACGAGGCAACCGCGGAAGCGTTTGCGAGCGGCAAGGCGCTGGTGTGACCATGTTTAGCCTCGCCGAACTCGAAAGCGCAGAGCAGATCGTCCATGCGGCGATGCCGCCGACGGCCGCGCATGCGTGGCCGCTGCTGAGTGAGCGGCTCGGCACCAGCGTCGTCGTCAAGCACGAGAACCACACGCCGATCGGCGCCTTCAAGGTGCGCGGCGGGCTCGTTTTCATGGAGCGCCTCAAGCGCGAGCAGCCGCTGGTCTCAGGCATTATCTCTGCGACGCGCGGCAATCACGGTCAGAGCCTGGCTTTCGCCGCTGCGCGCTATGGCGTGCCGGCGACGATCTACGTGCCGCATGGCAATTCGACCGAGAAGAACCGCGCGATGAAGGCGTTCGGCGCTCACCTCGTCGAATATGGCGCCGACTTTCAGGAAGCACGCGAGGAGTGCGAGCGCCATGCGCAGCGCGAGGGCTTGCACATCGTGCCGTCCTTCCACCGCGACCTCGTGCTGGGCGTTTCGACCTACGCGCTCGAACTGTTTCGCAACTCGCCTGATCTCGACGTGCTGTACGTGCCGATCGGGCAAGGTTCGGGCATCTCGGGCTGCATCCTCGCGCGCGATCTGCTCGGCCTGAAGACCGAAATCGTTGGCGTGCAGTCGACCGAGGCGCCGTCCTACGCGCTGTCGCTCAAGGCCGGCAAGGTCGTCAGCACCAACTCCAGCAACACCCGTGCCGATGGTATGGCGACGCGCGTGCCCGACGTCGAAGCGTTCGACATCATTCGCAAGGGCGCCTCGCACATCGTCGAGGTGACCGACGATGAGATCGGCAGCGCCATCCGCTACCTTTGGACCGACACGCATAATCTCAGCGAGGGCGCGGGCGCCGCAGCGCTCGCGGCTGCTCTCCAGGAAAAGGCAAGGCTGCGGGGAAAACGCGTTGGTCTGATTCTGAGCGGCGGCAATATCGATTTCGAGCTGTTTCGCAAATGGGTGATGGCGGAGCCCGCCGCCCAGAAGACGATGGTGGCGTGATGCCGATGAAATTAAGGGGACACCAATGAACCAGCCCGCATCCGCCTACTTCATGGAAGAACAAAAGGCGCCGAACGAATCGCATACGCTCTCGGTGCTGGTGCAGAACGAGCCGGGCGTGCTCGCGCGCGTCATCGGGCTATTCTCCGGGCGCGGCTACAACATCGAAAGCCTCACCGTCTCCGAGACCGAAAGCCAGAAGCATCTCTCGCGCATCACCATCGTCACCACGGGCACGCCAATGGTGATCGAGCAGATCAAGCATCAGCTCGACCGCATGGTGCCGGTCTATCGCGTCGTCGACATGACGCTGCTGGGACGCTCGATCGAGCGTGAGCTTGCGATGGTGAAGGTGCGCGGGTCGGGCGAGCATCGCGTCGAGGCGCTGCGGCTTGCGGAAGCATTCCGCGCCCGCGTGATCGACGCCACCACGGAGAGCTTCGTGTTCGAGATCACCGGCAATTCGTCGAAGATCAACCAGTTCGTCGACCTGATGCGCCCGCTCGGCCTGGTCGAAGTGTCGCGTACGGGCGTCGCCGCCATCGGCCGCGGAGCCGAGGGGATGTGAGCCATGCTGGCGCGCGACTGGTTCTATAACCAACGCCGAAAGGTCGGCATCGATTCTGCCGTGGCCTCGCTGTTCGATCGCGAGAGTGACCGCGATCTGCGTGCGCGCGCCGCGCTTGTCATGCTGGGCGTCAAGAAAGGCTGGCGCGTCGCCGATATCGGCTGCGGCAACGGCCTGTTCGCGTGCGAGGCGGCGCTGATGGGCGCCGAGGTCGACGCCATCGATATTTCGCCGGCTATGCTGGCGCTGGCGCAAGTCGAGGCGAGAGACCGCAAGGTCGCGATCCGCACCCAGTCGGCGGGGCTATTGAGCTTTGCCTATCAGCCCGAAAGCTATGACCTGATCGTCAGCGAATTCACGCTGCATCACCTGCCGGATTTCTGGAAGGCGGTGGCGATGTCGCGCATCTTCACCGCGCTCAAGCCGGGCGCGAATTTTTACCTGCGCGACATCGTGTTCGTGCGGACGCCTGACGGCACCGAGCGCGACGTCGACGAGTGGGCCGAGTTCTCGATCAGTAACCACGATTTCAACCGTGACAGCGTCGTCACCCATATGCGCGACGAGTATTCGACGTTCGGCTGGGTGATCGAACGCATGCTGGTCGAGGCCGGCTTCGAGCTCACCTCTGTCGATTATCATGCGCCGCTGCACGGCACTTATCTTTTGCGAAAACCGAAACACGGCGAGCAGGGCTAGTCAGTGGATCTTTCGTCATTGCGAGGAGCGAAGCGACGAAGCAATCCAGACTATTGTCCTGGAGACACTCTGGATTGCTTCGCTTCGCTCGCAATGACGGCGTCGGGATATTAAGGGGCTAAGAAAAACAAAAATGAAACCCGCCGACGTCTGCCTCGCCGTCCTGGTCGCGGTGATCTGGGGAAGCGCGTTCGTGCTCAGCCGGATCGCGCTCGACGAACTGTCGCCGGAGTTGATGACGGCGCTGCGTTTTATCATCGCTGCTATCCCGTGCCTGTTCGTGGCGCGGCCAAAAGTATCATGGCCGACGCTGATCGCGATCAGCTTCACGCTGTTTCTCGGTCAGTTCCTCGCCCAGGCCTACGGGATCGCGGGCGGCGTGCCGGTGGGCTTAACCAGCGTGATCGTGCAGAGCCAGGCGCTGTTCACGATCGCCTTTGCCGCTGTTCTGTTCGGCGAGCGCCCGACACGGATGCAGACTGTCGGCATCGCGATCGCGGCCATCGGACTTCTGATGATCTGCGGCACCGTCGGCTATGATTTCAGCGTAACGGTCTTCGCCGTGCTGATGCTCTCGCCGGTCTTTTTTGCCGTTGGAAACCTGCTGTTGCGGCGCGCGCAGGGCGTTGCGATGTTCGACCTGTTCGCCTGGCTCTGTCTTGTTGCCGCGGTGCCGCTATTGGCATTGGCGGTGGCGAAAAACGGCGTCGCGCCGACCTGGCATCAGCTCTCGCACATGTCGCTTGCCGTTCTGCTTTGCATGCTCGGCATCGGCCTCGTCTCCACCTGCTTTGCGTACTGGCTGTGGGGACGGCTGCTGCGTGACTATCCGGCGGCGCAAGTGGTGCCGTTTGCGCTTCTCGTGCCGTTCGTCGGTTCAGCGGCGTCCAGCATCGTGTTCGGTGAAACCTTTGGGCGCCTTAGGCTCGCCGGCATGCTGACGGTGGTCGGCGGCATCGCCGTGATGCTGCTGGCGAAGCGTCCGCAACCTCTTCCCGAAGCCGGAGCATGACGATGCAAAATTCGTCGCTTCTGATCGCCTTCATCCTGTTCGCCGCGGTGATGTTCTTCACGCCGGGACCGAACAACATCATGGTGATGTCGTCGGGCCTCACTTATGGCTTCCGCCGCACCATCCCGCACATCGCCGGCGTCGTCATCGGCTTTGCCTTCATGGTCGGCGCGGTCGGCCTCGGCTTCGGCACGGTCTTCATTGCCTTTCCGGTGCTGCAGACCATCCTCAAATATGCCGGCGCGGCCTATCTGGTTTACCTCGCGGTTCAGATCGCGATGGCAGGCCCGCCGAAGCCGGGCGAGACCGGGCGCGGCCCCATGACCTTCTGGCAGGGGGCGATGTTCCAATGGGTCAACGTCAAGGGCTGGGTCGCGATCATCGGCACCATCACGGCCTATGCGGCGATCGCCAGTTTCCCGTTCAACATCGTGATCCAGGTCCTGACCTTCCTCGCAATGGGCACCGCCTCGATCACGATCTGGACGCTGTTCGGCAGCGCCCTGCGGCCGTTCCTGACCTCACCGCGCGCGGTGCGCGCCTTCAATCTCGCGATGGCCGCGCTGCTGCTGGCTTCGCTGTATCCGGTCTTCATGGAGTAGGACCAAAACCATGCGAGAAGAGGGGTTTACCCCCATGCGGAAAATGTTTTAGACCACCCGGGAAATTCCAGGGCAACCGGCGGTCTTTTCTGACCTCAAGAGCCTGATCCATCGGCCCGTTTTTCGGCCCCTACATTCAAGGAAACGACCATGCGTGTTTATTACGATCGCGACGCGGATATCAATCTGATCAAGGGCAAGAAGGTCCTGATCGTCGGCTATGGCAGCCAGGGCCATGCCCATGCGCTGAACCTGAAGGATTCCGGCGTCAAGGACGTCGCCATTGCGCTGCGCAATGGCTCGGCCTCGGCCAAGAAGGCGGAAAATGCCGGCTTCAAGGTGTTCGAAGTCGCCGAAGGCGCCAAGTGGGCCGACCTCGTGATGATGCTCACGCCGGACGAATTGCAGGGCGACATCTACCGCGAGCACCTGCACGACAACATGAAGAAGGGCGCGGCGCTCGTGTTCGCCCACGGTCTCAACGTGCACTTCAACCTGCTCGATCCGCGCGCCGACCTTGACGTGCTGATGATCGCGCCGAAAGGCCCCGGCCACACCGTGCGCTCGGAATATCAGCGCGGCGGCGGCGTGCCCTGCCTGATCGCGATCGCCAAGGACGTTTCCGGCAACGCGCATGACCTCGGCCTTTCCTATGCCTCGGCGATCGGCGGCGGCCGCGCCGGCATCATCGAGACCACGTTCAAGGAAGAGTGCGAGACCGATCTGTTCGGCGAGCAGGTCGTGCTCTGCGGCGGCCTCGTTGAACTGATCAAGGGCGGTTACGAGACGCTGGTCGAAGCCGGCTACGCGCCGGAGATGGCCTATTTCGAATGCCTGCACGAAGTGAAGCTGATCGTCGACCTGATCTATGAAGGCGGCATCGCCAACATGAACTACTCGATCTCCAACACCGCCGAATACGGCGAATACGTCACCGGCCCGCGCATCATCACCGACGAGACCAAGAAGGAGATGCGCAAGGTTCTCGCCGACATCCAGGGCGGCAAGTTCGCCCGCGACTGGATGCTGGAGAACAAGGTCAACCAGACCTCGTTCAAGGCGACGCGCGCCAAGCTCGCCGCACACCCGATCGAGCAGGTCGGCGAAAAGCTCCGCGACATGATGCCGTGGATCAAGAAGGGCGCGCTGGTCGATAAAACCAAGAACTAGGGCTTGATCCACGATCTTGTTTGCGAGATCGCGCAGGCGCGATCTCGATGATCAAGAAGGGCGCGCTGGTGGACAAGACGAAGAATTGAGGCTTCGGCTTTCTTATCCCTCCTCCGCGCAGCGCGGGGAGGGAAGGCCGAAGCGAAGCGAAGGCCAGGGTGGGGGCTTTTCTTGCCCCCCACCCCGACGCTCATTTCATTCGCGTCGACCTCGAGAGCGAGCTTTGCTCGCCTCGGACCCCGCAAGGGGGAGGGATAAGCACGGGCAAATGGCGTTGCACCGTCTTTTCATTTCCGCGCTGCCGCAAGCTTTTCGAGCCGGACATAGCTTGCTTCCATGCCGTGCTCCATTCCGCTTCCGAGCATGCGCGCGCGCGTTTCCGAGTCCGGCAGCGTCATGCGCATGGTCATCAGCGTGCCGTCGCCGTCCTTCTCGAACCGGGTTTCGCAGTGGTTGTCCGGCGTCGGATCGGGCAGAAACATGCGCTCGACATGCACGATGCGGCTAAAGGGCTCGAGCTCCAGATATTCGCCGGTGAGATAGAAGCCCTGGCGGCCCGGCATGGCCCATTCGTAGCGGATCTTGCCGCCGGGCCGCGGTTCGCTGATGCAGACCGGCATGCTCCAGCCCTCGGGCCCCAGCATCCATTGCTGCACCAGTTCGGGCTCGGTATGCGCGCGATACACGGCCTCCGGCGGTGCGGCAAAGTGCCGGGTCACGACCACGAAACGGTCGCCCTCGGTTTTCAGCGTCATCTTACTCATTACTTTTCTCCTCGTTTCGAAGTCATCGCCGCAAGCAGCCCGTCAAGCCGCTCGTAATTCTTGTCGTGCGCCTTGCGCAGCATCGCGAGCCATTGGTCGACGTCGTCGAGCCCGGTATCCGCCAGCCGGCAATGGCGACGCGTGCCGTCGGCTCTTCGGGCGATCAGGCCCGCAGTTTCCAGCATCTTCAGGTGCCGCGAGATCGCGGGCTGGCTCATCTCGAAGGGCTCGGCGAGCTCCATCACCGTGGCCTCACCCTTGGTGAGGCGCGCGAGGATCGCGCGGCGCGTCGGATCGGCCAGAGCCAGAAAAGCTGCATCAAGTCGGGCGGAGTGTCGAGCTACTATCATAACAAATAGGTTATATAAGTAATTTGTTATATTCAAGAGAAAAAAATGCCCTTCGAGCAATGCATTCGGCGGCGTGCCCCGGATGCTGCGCAGCGCGCCGCTTGGCGTGATGCGCTGCTGATCCGGGGCCTATGATTCCTGTGAGCTGGGTCCCGGCTCTTCGGCCAGGACACGAGGCTTACACCGCTGCAATACAATCGATCTCGATATCGAATGCGCCGAACCATTGCGGCACGCAGACGAAGATGCGCGCCGGCGGGTTGTTCGGAAAGTACCGCGCATAGATCGCGTTGACGGCGGCAAACTTCTCGGCCGATGTGCAATAGACGTTGCACTTGAGAACGCGATCCAGCGACGAGCCCGCCGTTTCGACGCAGAGCTTGAGCTGCTCCAGCACCAGTTCAGTCTGACGCTCGATCGAAGCCTTCGCAACTTCTCCGGTTGCGGGATCGAAGGGCGGAAGCCCCGACACGTAGATCGTATCGCCGTGCCGCGTGGCGACCGAGGCGGGCGCCTTCACCCGTTCAAGGTAAGTCGACAAGGGTTCGACGCGGATGACTTCCCTGGCCATTCATGTTCTCCGTAATGTGAGCCGATACGCTCACGCTATCGCGGAGAGGCATGTCATGCTTCGAAATCGATCGAAGTGTTATTGATCGACCAGCGATTCCGTTTCGTCCGGAGCGAGCACGTTGCTGATTTTCGCGGCGAGGTCATGTTGCGTGATCGGCTTCTGAAGCAACTCGACGCCGCGACCGAGTCGGCCATCGCGCGCGATGATGTCTCGCGAATAGCCGGTCATAAAGACGACCTTGAGCTTTGAGTTCAATTTCAGCAGCTCTTCGCTGAGAAGACGTCCATTCTTGCCCGGCATCACCACGTCGGTCAGAAGCAACTGGATGTCGTTCCCGCGGCCCGAGAAGGCCTGGGCCGCTTCCTCCGCATTGGAGGCCTCGGCGACCCGATAGTTATAGTCGGTCAGGGTCTCGGTCACGAAGTTGCGGACGTGCTGGTCGTCTTCGACAACCAGCACCCATTGGCCGCGCCCGCGCAGGTCTTCGGCGATCCTGGGCTCGCGGTTCGCCGCCGCCTGGCCGGTCGTTGCAACGGTGCTTTTGGCGCGAGGCAGAAACAGCTTGATCGTGGTCCCCTTGCCGCGTTCGCTGCGAATTTCGGCGAAGCCGTCCGATTGCCGCGCAAAACCGTAGACCTGGCTCAGGCCCAGACCCGTACCGTGTCCGGTTTCCTTGGTCGAGAAAAACGGCTCGAACGCGCGCTCGCGCGTCTGCTTGTCCATTCCCGTGCCGGTGTCGGTGACCGTGATGAGGACATATTGTCCTTCGCGCGCATCGGGACTGGTCTTTGCATAATCGCCGTCGACCTGGGAATTGCTGGTCTCGACGGTGAGCTTCCCGCCCGCCGGCATTGCATCCTTGGCGTTGACGACGAGATTGAGGAGGGCCACCTCGAGTTGATGCGGATCGGTCTCGGTATGCCACAAGCCCGGCGCACCATGCGTCTCCAGAACCATGTTTTCGCCCAACGCCCTTTGGAAGAAGTCGGCCATACCGGTGATCAAGGCGTTGACATCGATGACCTCGGTGTTGAACGGCTGCTTGCGCGCGAAAGACAGCAGGCCCTGGGTCAGGATCGAGGCCCGCGATGCGCCGTCACGAGCGCGCGAGATCAGTTGCACGAGTTTGTCGCGAGAATTGTCGTTCCAGCGCTTGAGCGTGCGCTCGGCAATCTCGAGATTGCCGGAAATGACCGTGAGCGGATTGTTGAAGTCGTGTGCCACCCCTCCGGTCAACTGACCGATCGCCTCCATTTTTTGAGCGTGGCTGAGCCGCGCCTCGGCTTCCCGCCGTTGCTGGCCCTCCGCTTCGAGCATTGCCTTGGCGTGCCGGAGCTCGCCCGGGGAGGGCACCTTCAGGAGGTAGGGGATCAGCGGCCATAACAGTGCGGCCGTACTGATCGATGCAATGGCAGTTACGATCTTGACGACTCCCTCAAGTCCGTACGCCGGCACCCAGAGCGTATAGATGGACATCACATGGGTGACACCACACGCCATGATGAACACGGCAAAAGCCCAAAACACCCAGCCGAATTCAACGTCTCTGCGCGTTGAGACAAAATAGGCCAGTGCGAAAGGTATGGAAAAATAAGACAGTGCAATGATGGAGTCGGACGCGATATGGACGGCCAGGAGTTCGGGCTCCCATTGAAGACAGATCCCATGCGGGGCAAACATGGTGCTGTCGAAGAACAACTTGAGTTTGTCCCAAACCATCTACGCCCCCTTGGCTCGCGCATATCATCTGGAAGTTTAGGCCCGAAATGAGTTCGCCGGCCTAACCGCTTTGCATCTATCCAACCCTTTTTTGGTTCCACAACACGGGAACAAAAGTCGGTTCGGCAGTCTAATGTTCGATTCTGACATTCGCATCGCTTGCGAGCGGCGACTTTTGCGAAAGTTTGAGTCAAAGGATCACTGGCGCCCCGAACCGAAGCTCGCACACATTGCGAGCAGGTGAGCACGCCGAACTTTAGCCAACTCAGGACCGCCGCGCGCCCTTCGCCAGTGTCTCCGACGGGCGTTCGCCGAAGGCCTGGCGATAGTCGCGCGCGAAGTGTCCGAGATTGCCGAATCCGCACACAAACGCGACTGACGTGACCGACGTCTCCGCGTCAGGCGCAGCGAGCATGTCGCGGGCGTGGCGGAGGCGGACCATCCTGGCGAAAGCCATCGGCGAATAACCGCGGGTCTGCTGGAACGCCCGGAAGATCGCCCGCGCGCCGATCCCGGTTGCTTCCACCAGCGTTTCGATCGTGACCGCCTGATCCCAGTTGGCCTCGATGAAATCTTCCGCGCGCCGCACGTGCGACGGCAGCGTCTCGGCTGGATCGCGTTCCAGGAGATGACTGAAGCTGTGCCGGTTGGCGCAGAGGAAGGCCACCAGAATGGTCTGTTCGAGTTCGCGAAGCACCAGCGACGGCAAATGCGGCCCGGACGTGGAATCGAGCTGCTCGGCAAAAAAACGGATCAGCCGCCACAGTTGCGCAAATCGCGGCGAGTTGCGATCGGCGTCGGGCAAGAACTCGAGCTTGCCGGTCGGCCGCGCGCCGAGCAGGTAGGCCAGCTTGTTTTCGAACGCGCCGGCATCGATCCTCAGGTTGAACCATTGGTGGTCGGCTTCGGTCGTGAGTGTGAGTTCCTGGCCCGGGGAGATGATGCAGGATTGATCGGCATCGAGCGCGACCGAGTTCTTTCCGATGGCTGCATGGGCCTTGCCGGCCAGGGTCGTGAACAATCGAAACTGCTCGGCTTGCGGATAATCGACGGTGGCGCCGCCGCTGCCCTGTCCGTAGACGAGGTCGATGCTTTGCAGTTGAACGCGATTTCCTCTCGCCGAAAAATTCGCAGGCGTTTTCACCTCGGCGCGGCGGGCGCCGAATCGCGTGAGCAGTGCGTGCCTGAATTCTTCCGAAGAGGATGCGTGAAAGACCGGAAAGCGCTGGAGCGGATCGGCCGAATGCATGGATGAGGTCTGCTCGCGTTGTCCTTCACAACAAGGTCAGGCCAGCTCAACTGTCGATTGTGTCGATTGCGTTGGCTGCAATTCAGTCTACAAGACTTTGCCGCCAACTGGAAGAAGGGGGTTTCCATGCGATCTGTCGTCATCACCGGCGTTTCGACCGGCATTGGCTGGGCCAGCGCGAAACTGCTGCTGGATCGTGGCTTTCGCGTCTTCGGCAGCGTGCGCAAGGCGGCCGATGCCGAACGTCTGCGAAGTGAATTCGGCGCGAACTTCACTCCCTTGTTATTCGACGTGACCGATGAGGCGGCGATACGGGTAGCCGCGGGCGCAGTGCGCACGGCGCTTAACGGCGAGACGCTCGCCGGCCTCGTCAACAATGCCGGCATCGCGGTTGCGGGACCGGCTCTGGAGCTTGCCATCGACGAATTCCGCCGGCAGTTCGATGTCAACGTCATGGGGCCGATCATGGCAACGCAGGCGTTCGCCCCGCTGCTCGGCGCGGATCCTTCGTTGCGCGGACCGAAGGGGCGGATCGTGATGGTCTCTTCGGTGGCGGGAAAAAGTGGCAATCCGCTGTCTTCGCCCTATTCAGCGTCCAAGCATGCGATCGAGGGATTATCGGAATCGCTTCGCCGCGAGCTGATGCTGTTCGGTATCGACGTCGTCATCGTCGCGCCAGGCGCGGTCAAGACGCCGATCTGGGATAAGGCAGAAGAGCTCGATGTTTCGAGGTACGGCAATTCACCTTATTATCCAGTGCTGAAAAACATCCGCGCCTTCGTTGCTCAACTCGCGCAGGGCGGTTTGCCGGCGGAGCGGATCGCGGAGGTCATCGCAACCGCTCTCACAGGCGACAAGCCGAAAACACGCTACCAGATCACGCCCGATCCCATGCGGCATCTCATCATCACGATGTTGCCGAAGCGCGTGGGAGACAGGATCATCGCCAAGCGGCTGGGCCTGATTCCGGCGAAATGAACTGCGAACGGAGTTTTTCGTTGCCGTAGAGGGGATGGCTTGGTCAGGCGGGAGTTCTCGATGCCGATCCATATCTGCACCACCTGCGGGACGTCGTATCCGGATGCCAACGCGCCGCCCGCGGGTTGCGCGATCTGCGAGGACGAACGGCAATACGTCGCGCGTGGCGGGCAGGGCTGGACCACGCCGGCACGGCTGGCAGCGAGCCACGCCAACGCGTGGCGCAAGCTCGCGGATGATCTGTTCGAGATCCACACCGCGCCGAACTTCGCCATCGGCCAGCGCGCGCTCCTCGTCCGCACCTCCCACGGCAATATTCTCTGGGACTGCATCACGCTGTTTGATGAAGCGACCGAAGCGTTGGTGCGCGCACTGGGAGGTCTTGCCGCGATCGCGATCTCGCATCCACATTACTATTCCTGCATGCAGGATTGGGCGCGCGCGTTCGGCTGTCCTGTCCACTTGCACAAGGCCGATGCCGAATGGGTGATGCGGGCGGATTCCAGCATCCGCTATTGGGAAGGCGAGACACTGGCGATCGTGCCCGGCATCACATTGCTTCGGCTTGGCGGTCACTTTCCCGGCGGCACTGTGCTGCATTGGGCCGACGGCGCTGAGGGTCGCGGCGCGCTGCTCTCCGGCGACATCGTGCAGGTGGCAGCCGATCTCAACCGCGTCTCGTTTCTGTGGAGCTATCCGAACATGATGCCGTTGTCGGGCTCGACGGTGCGTCGCATCGCCGACACCCTCAAGCCGTGGCCGTTCGATCGGATCTATGGCGCCTTTCCGGGGCGGCAGGTGATGGCGGACGGAGCCGGCGTCGTGCAACGCTCGGCCGCGCGCTACATCGAGCTTCTCGAAGGCGAGCAGCCGTAAAGCCGAGCCGGTTTTGATCGATCAAAACCGGGCTATGGATTCTTGTTTTTGACGCGTTTTCTTCACGCGAACCGGTGCCCACTTCGCTCGAAAACGCATTGCTCGTCAGGCCGCCGGCGCTGTGCGCGTTGACTTTACCGAGGCCATCGCGACCAGCCGGAGCGCGATCACCGCGAGCGGCGGGACAAGGAAGAGCGCGTAGAGCGGCATGGCGGGCACGCGCTTGCCGAACGACACCATGAGCTGCGCCCACAGGAAATAGCTGCCGCCAAGATGCAGGATGCGCCAGGCGCGCGGGCCGATCGCCTGGGCAGTGCGGGTGAACGACGTTGCGGTCATGGCGATGATGATGGCGTAGCCGATGCCGCCGAAGACGTAGGTGACGGTCGACGTGGATGCGAGGAAGCCGGGTAGGTCCATCCCGGCGAACGCCGCGATTGCAATCGCATGCAAGGCGTGCGAGCCGGCAAAGGTCACGCCGAGATAGCGGCGGTTTCGCCGTTGCCAGTGCGTCCAGGCGTTGGGCCAAAGCCGCCACAATGCGCTGGCCGAAAAAGCCAGGCAGAAAAACAACAGCGAGGTTCGGGCGGTGAAGCGGATCGCCATGCGGACGCCCTCGACGTCGAATCCGCGCATGCCAGCGACCCAGAGCGAAAGCACGGTCAGCGCGAGCGTCAGGACCCAGAACAGACGCCAGCCTTCGAACCAGTTCACGCGGGACGGAGCCATGTCGTTCTCCCCGATGATGATGTAATCAGTAGTTACATTGCAAAGCCCAGCTTGGGTCAATTGTGTAATCACTGCTTACATTCACGTTTGCTTGAGCCTATGATGAGGATCATGCCCACTCCGAGCAAAGCCAAACGGCCGCCCACACAAGGATCCAGGCCGCGCCGCCGCGCCGCGCCGCAGCCAAAGCCCTACCATCATGGCGATCTCCGCCGCGCCTTGATCGAGGCAGGATTTAAACTTGTCGAGGAGCGGGGCGTCGAGCACTTGAGCATGCGCGAGGCCGCGCGCCGCGCCGGCGTCTCGCCCGCCGCGCCGTTCCGGCATTTCGAAAGCCGCGAGGCGCTGATGACGGCAGTGGCGCTGGAAGCGCAACGGCGCTTTCGGTCCGAGATCGCTGCGGCGCTGCAGGAGGCGCCGCCCGGCGACCCGCTGGCGCGGGTTCGCGCCTTCGGCATCGCGTACCTGCGCTGGGCCATGCGCAACCCGGCGCATTTCGAGATCATCTCGACCGGCCGGCTGTTCGACTATGACAAGGCGGCCGATCTTGTGCGGGACAATGCCGAGGTGATCGGCATGTTCGAGCGCACGCTGAAAGAGGCCTTCGCGCAAGGCCAGCTGCGCACCGCCGAGCTGGGCCACGTGCAGATCGCCGCCCGCGCCCTCGTCTACGGTTTTGCGCGCATGAACATCGACGGGCATTTCCCGCGCTGGGGCGTCGCCGCGGGGGAGGCCGAAGCCACCGCCGAGGCGGTGGTCGACCTCTTCATCGACGGCATCGCGAAGCGGCCCCGGCGAAAGTAAGCGCCGTCGCGTGTTGATGCTCTTCACCTTCACCTGAAGGGGGCAGGTCGGCGAGTTCAGAAGCGCGCTTGCGCTTCTAGCGAGCCGGGAGCGGGTCAATCCAGAGGCGTGGATAGACCCCACCCGACCCCCTTTCTGAGGCAGGGCAATCGCATTTGAAGACACACCGGGTGCGCAGTCTCACCTTGGCCATCCTTCGAGACGCCTGCTGCGCAGGCTCCTCAGGATGAGGTCTTCTTTCACGGCGAGATCTCAGACCCTCATGGTGAGGAGCCCGCCTTTGGCGGGCGTCTCGAACCACGAGGCCGAACTGGTTTGCAGCCATATGCGATGGCGCTGCTTTCCGGGGGAGGGAGTGCACCAACCTCGCCGAAGCATCAAACGATGCAGCGAGAGCTCCGTCGCCGCAGTGCAAGGTGAGGCGGAATTAACGTCAGGTGGGTTTTTGCAATGCCGCAGCATTGCGGCTATGTGACAGTTCAACTACGATTTTATGACACGGTGTCGGGGGCCCGGGCTTCGCCGTGCGTCTTCTGGCCGTTGCCAGCCAAGGCATGAGTTGTGTCGGGCGGCGCTGGTGTTCATGGCAATCCCGCCACAACCTGGTCCGACTGCCGGTCCTCCCGCGGCTGCCGCCGTCAGCGGCCTTGCCGCTGTCTCGATCTGGCGGTGGCTTGCGGTGGCCGCGCCGCACCTGGCGGCGGTGGCGATCATGCTCGCGACCGAAGTCGACTTCCCCGGCCGGTTCGGCTTTCTCCTGACCTGGGGGATCCTCAACTGCTTCTGGATCGCGCTGCTCAGGCGGCCGGCGCTGTCCGGCGCGCTGTCGCTGACCCTGGTCGTGGTGTTGATCCTGCTGTCGCGGTTCAAGCACGACGTCGCGCAGATGACCGCGAACTTCGTCGACGTGATGGTGATCGACCATGACACGGCCGCGTTCCTGTTCACGATCTTTCCGGATTTGCGCTGGTCGGTGATTTCGGCGGCGCTGGTGACGCTGCCCTTGATGGCCGCGCTGTGGTGGCTTGATCCCTTTCGTTTCCGCCGCCTGCCGTCGGCGGCGAGCGCGCTTGCCTGCCTGGCCGGCCTTGTCGGCTATTCCCTCGCCTTCCCGGACCAGGCCTGGCGCGGTTATTTCGACGACGGCTATGTCTCGAAATTCGCCCGGTCCGGCGTCATTGCGGTCTCGGATTTCATTCAATTCGGCTACATGGAAAAGGATGCGGTCGCAGATGGGCGCCTGAAGATCCCGCTGGTCGATTCCTGCCATCCCACAAGACCCCGCCCGAACATCGTTCTCATTCACGACGAGTCGAGTTTCGACATCCGCCAGGCGCCCGGCGTGAAGCTGCCTGCCGGCTACGGCGGCCATTTCAAGTCCTTTGACGGCAAGCAGCGCAAATTCCTCGCCGAGGGCAATGGCGGGCCGAGCTGGTTTACCGAATACAACGTGCTGGCCGGACTTTCGTCGCGCTCGTTCGGCCGCTTCGCGTATTTCGTCACCCGCATCGCATCGGGCCGCGTCGAGCGCGGCCTTCCGTTCGCGCTCCGCCGCTGCGGCTATGACACCCTCTCGCTTTATCCGGCGCTCGGCGCCTTCATGAGCGCGCGCAACTTCCAGCTCACCACCGGCATTCAGCATTTCTACGATGCGCAGGATCTCGGCGCCTCGGAAATCGAGACCGACAGTTTTTTCTACGGCAAGGCGCTCGGGCTGATGTCAAAGCATCTCGCGAGCTCGCCGCTGTTCACCTTCGTCTATCTCTCGGCCAATCACTTTCCGTGGGATTTTCGCTTTCGCCCCGATTTGATGCCCGCCTGGCGAGACGCCGGCAACGCGCCTGAGGTCGACGAATATCTGCGGCGGCAGGCGATGAGCGTGCAGGATTATGCGGCATTCGTGGCCAGCCTGAAGAAGCAATTTCCGGGCAAGCCGTTCCTGATCGTGCGCTATGGCGATCATCAGCCGGAATTCTCGCCGCATCTGCTCGATCCCGGCCTTGATGAGGGCGGCATCGGCAAGAAGCTCGAAAGTTACGATCCGAGCTATTACGCCACCTACTACGCAATCGACGCGATCAATTTCGAGCCGGTCAAAAGTCCCGCGGTCATGGATACGGTTGACGGACCTTATCTGCCGCTGGTGATCCAGGAGGCGGCGGGCCTTCCGCTCGATCCGTCCTTTACCGAGCAACGCGAGATCATGCTTCGATGCAAAGGCCTGTTCTACGCCTGCAGGAATGGCGCAGAGGCAAGCCGCTTCAATCGTCTCCTGATCGACGCCGGCCTGATCCAGGGATTGTAGGATAAGCGCTCCGAGTAGGGGTCGTCAGGCACTGCCTGTCGTTCAGTCTTCCCCGCGACTGTTACCCGGTAACACAGGGATCTCAGTTGCAAGGCGGGGCATTTCTCGCCCTGGTCTCAAAAGGCTTCCAAAACCACTACCATCCCGCGAGACGCGCATCCCGCCTCGACCTCAAGCTGAAACCATCAGCGGTTTAACGAAATCAGTCATGATTTGATAGGGATAGAAGCCGAAAGGTATTCAGTGCTTCTGCTTCATTAACATGGGTGTTTTATGAAGCCGACCGTCAGGAAGTTTGAGTTTCTCGGGGATCTCTGGTGTCGACCGAAAAGTTTCTCAAGCAGCGCGGCGTCGAGGTCGTCGTTGACGGGCACTACACGCTACCCAACTGGTACGATCCGGAGGGGCGGCTTCGCACCTTCGCCTGTCGCACCAACCGCGTGTCGCCATATCGCATGATCGTCGACGTGCCGGTGGTCGGCAAGGTCGGCGACTATCTCAGCTCGTACTTTAAGGATTTCGGCAAGCTCGATGGCCGCATCAGCGACACCAAGCGTGGCTCTTTCCTGCTCGAACTCGACGTCAACACCGCGACACGGCAAAAGATCGCGGACAAGCTGGTCTGGCTCGAGCAGAAGCAGAAGGACCCCGACAAGGTCGTCGAGCTCAGGCGGACGCCGCGCATCATTCCGGCCAAGCCGCATACGACATTGACGCTCGCCGACGGCGCCGTCCACGAACGCTTCATCATCGACATGTCGGTCGCCGGTGCCGCCGTCTCGTCCGCGGTGCAACTCGAGGTGGGAACGCCGCTTGCGATCGGCGCCTGCGTCGGCCGCGTCATCAGGCCTTTTCCGTCCGGCTTTGCGGTTCAGTTCATCGAGAAGCAGAACTACCACGACCTCGAGCGGCTGGTCGTCCGGCCGCTGGGCACTGTCAACCGCGGCCTGAAGGCCTCGGATTGGGATGCCATCGCGGACGAGCCCGAAGCGGCTTCCGCTTAAGACGCGGCCCGGCCTTACCGGCAAAGCTGCTGTCATCACAGAGCTGTGCTGCGCCTCTCGGTTGAAGGGGCTCCGGGCCGCCGCTAAGTTTGCGCCACCTCATCCCCGCCGACGGACTTGAAGCAAACATGCAAAACTCCCGCGTCATCGCCCTTGTGGCCGCGTTGAGCGCTCTCGCGCCTGCCTTCACGCCCGCTTTGGCGGCCGAGACCGCGCCAGCCGTGATCGACAACGAGCGCGTCAAGGTTTTCGACACGACCTCCGCCATGACGGCGATGCCGGACGATTTCGTCGCCATCTCCTTTGCCGGCGGCAACGCCGTGTTCGGTCATGCCGGCGAGACGGCGGGGGCGAATGGCGCGCGCACCGTCGTCATCGATCTGAAAAATCATCCGGTACCAACGCTCGCGAACAATTCCGGCTATCCCAACGCCTTTCCGCGCCCGCATATCGAGAAGCTTCTGGAAAACGACCGTGTCATCGTCTGGCGCTATCGCTGGAATCTCGGCGAGCCGACGCCGGTGCATTTCCACAACACCGACGTCGTGGTGACCTATCTTGAGGACTCGGCGCTGCAATCGACCACGCCGGACGGCAAGAGCGTCGTGAATGACTACAAGTCCGGCGACATCCGCTTCAACAAGGGCAATCGCGTTCACACCGAGCTTCTGGTTCGCGGCTCAGCGAGCGCGGTGATTACGGAGTTGAAATAGAAGCGCATCCCTCGAGACGGCGCTAACGCGCCTCCTCGGGATGAGGCCCCGCGCGGAGAATCTAGCTCCTCATGGTGAGGAGCCGCGACGCGGCGTCTCGAACCATGAGGCCGGATACTTCACCGCTTCCATTTCCTTCTCCCATGCTCTAAGAGCGGCGCGAAAAGCTTTCCCGCGAGTTCCCTTAACGCATGATCCGTCTCGACAATATCTCCAAGCAAATCGGCCATCAGATCCTGTTCATCGAAGCCTCCGCCGCGCTCCAGAAGGGCGAGAAGGCGGGCCTCGTCGGCCCCAACGGCGCCGGCAAGACCACGCTGTTTCGCATGATCACCGGCACTGAGCTGCCGGACGAAGGCCAGGTGTCGCTCGATCGCGGCATCACCATCGGCTATTTCAGCCAGGATGTCGGCGAGATGAGTGGCCGCAGCGCGGTCGCCGAAGTGATGGATGGAGCCGGGCCCGTCGCCGCGGTCGCCGCCGAACTGAGGGCACTCGAAGCGGCGATGGCCGATCCCGATCGCGCCGATCAGATGGAAGAGATCATCGCCCAATATGGCGAGGTGCAGCATCGTTTCGAGGAGCTCGACGGCTATGCGCTGGAAGGTCGCGCGCGCGAAGTGCTCGCAGGTTTATCCTTCAGCCAGGAGATGATGGAGGGCGATGTCGGCAATCTCTCAGGCGGCTGGAAGATGCGCGTCGCGCTGGCGCGCATTCTGCTGATGCGTCCCGACGTGATGCTGCTCGACGAACCCAGCAACCATCTCGACATCGAGAGCCTGATCTGGCTCGAGCAATTCCTCAAAGGTTACGAAGGCGCGCTGTTGATGACCTCGCACGATCGCGAGTTCATGAACCGCATCATCAACAAGATCGTCGAGATCGACGGCGGCTCGCTGACGACCTATTCCGGCGACTACGAATTCTACGAGGCGCAGCGCGCGCTGTCCGAAAAGCAGCAGCAGGCGCAGTTCGAGCGGCAGCAGGCGATGCTGGCGAAAGAAATCAAGTTCATCGAGCGTTTCAAGGCGCGCGCCTCTCACGCGGCGCAAGTGCAGAGCCGGGTGAAGAAACTGGAAAAGATCGAGCGGGTCGAGCCGCCGCGCCGCCGCCAGACGGTTGCCTTCGACTTTCCGCCGGCGCCGCGCTCGGGCGAAGATGTCGTCAGTCTCAAGGCTGTGCAAAAGGCCTATGGCAGCCGCGTGATCTATGACGGGCTCGATTTCATGATCCGCCGGCGCGAGCGCTGGTGCGTGATGGGCGTCAACGGGGCGGGCAAGTCGACGCTGCTAAAACTCGTCGCAGGTGAGAGCGATCCGGACGATGGATCGGTTTCAGTCGGCGGCAGCGTGAAGATGGGCTACTTCGCCCAGCACGCGATGGACCTGCTCGATGGCGAGCGCACGGTGTTCCAGTCGCTCGAGGATGCGTTTCCTCAAGCGGGCCAGGGCTCGTTGCGTGCGCTGGCCGGCTGCTTCGGCTTTTCCGGCGACGACGTCGAGAAGCGATGCCGCGTGCTGTCAGGCGGCGAGAAGGCGCGCCTCGTCATGGCGATCATGCTCTACGATCCGCCGAATTTTCTGGTGCTGGACGAGCCGACCAACCATCTGGACATGGCGACCAAGGAAATGCTGATCACTGCGCTCTCGCAATATGAGGGCACGATGCTGTTCGTCTCGCACGACCGGCATTTCCTTGCAGCGCTGTCGAACCGCGTGCTGGAGCTGACGCCGGACGGCGTCCATCAATATGGCGGCGGCTATACCGAATATGTCGCGCGCTCCGGCCACGAAGCGCCGGGATTGCACAGCTAGGCAGATCGAAGGAAGCCGTCATCGCGAGCGGCAGCCAACGGGTCGCGCGAATGCGCGCCCGATGACAGGCTCCGCGATCCAGATTTTCTTGCAAGGAACTGGATTGCTTCGTCGCTTTGCTCCCTTGCGCAAACGCTTTGCGTTTGTCGCAGGCAATGACGATTTTGCCCCATCTCTCGCGGCATCACGACCCCGTGACGCCGCGTAACAAGGCGTCCCCTCCTGGAGAATATACCAACGTGACATCGCAGGACGCGGTGTTGCGCGCCGACGGTTGCCGCTTTTCGCCGGCAGCCCGCTGGCTGAAATCCATCAAACACGTACGACGCGAGGGTCCGATGAATCGACGCACATTCATGAGCATGGCAGCGGCCGGGGCAGGGAGCATGCTCCTGCCTGCCGGCAAGGCCGCGACGCAGGCCGCGCCGGCGGTCCGAAATGTCGTTCTGGTGCACGGGCTGTTCGCCGACGGGTCATGCTGGTCGGAGGTGATTCCAAGATTGCAAGGAGCAGGGCTGAATGTCACGGCCGTGCAAAATCCGCTGACGACGCTGCCCGACGCGGTGGCATCGGCCGAGCGCGTACTGGCACGGCAAGACGGTCCGACAGTTCTGGTCGGGCACTCCTTCTCCGGAATGATCGTGACGGAAGCCGGCATGCATCCGAACGTGTCGTCGCTTGTCTACGTCGCCGCGCGCGCGCCGGACGCAGGCGAAGATTACACCGCGCTCGCCAAGACGTTTCCGGCGCCGCCGGCGTCGGCCGGGATCGTCTTCGACGGCGATGAAGGGCGTCTGAACGAAGCCGCATTCCTGCGCGACTTCGCGGGCGACCTGCCGGAAGCCAAGGCAAAGGTCCTCTACGCAGTCCAGCAGCCGTTCCAAAAAGCTCTGCTCGCCGGAAAAACCACGCATGCGGCGTGGCGGTCGAAGCCGAGCTTCTATGCGGTGTCGGTGGAAGACCGCACCATCAACCCCGACCTCGAGCGGTTCATGGCCAAGCGCATGAATGCGCGGACGATCGAGGTGAAGGCGAGCCATCTTTCGATGATCTCGCACCCCGATACGATCGCGCAGCTGATCCTGGAAGCGTGCGGGCAGGCCTGAACCGCGCGCGCCGGGCTGCCGGTGCGTGCGGCAAATGCAACCATCAATCGAAATCAGGAGCTCACGTGAAAACAACGTTCAACATCGCCGAGAAAGGCGAGGGGTCTTACCGCTCTTTGGCCATTCTTCGCTGGGTCATGGTGGTCATCTTCGTGTCGTTCGGCATTCAGAAGTTCACCTTGCAGTCGGCGCAGGGAATCGAGCGGTTCATCACCAACAGTCCGTTCATCTGGTGGCTGCATGTGTTTGGTCTGCGCGGCGAGGCTTATTTTCTTGGTGTGACCGAATTTGCCATTGCGGCGCTTCTCGTCGCGGGCGCATTCAGCCCGATCCTGTCGGCGCTCGGTTCGTTCATGGGCGTGGTCACGTTCGTGGTGACGTGGTCGTTCTTCTTCACGACGCCGGGCGTCGTTGTCTGGAGCTTGTCGACCGATCCGATCGCCTGGAATCTGACAGGCGAATTCCTGTTCAAGGACATCGTCCTGCTCTGTGTCTGCCTGGTGCTGTTTCTGGCGTCGCTGCCGCAATCGACGGTGCGGTTGCGTGCCGCCTAGCTTCGCGCGATCATACGGCAGCAATGCTGTCGCTATGATGAGGAACATTGACAAATCGGTGCGACGCTACCAACCTTATGTCGTGACCAACACTGACGTTGGCCAAAGCAGAGGAGGTTTGATGACTCCACCTGCAAAGCGCGCCGCAACGATCGCGCGAGCATCGGTTCGGGCTTAAGCGTAGCGGCAACTCACGAACACCGTCCCGAGAGCGGCCGATGGCCCCCATCAGTAGGGCATGGGCCAACATGGCCCCTCTCGGCATGGGGCTTTCGAGATCCATTTCCAAAACAAAATCCATGTCCAGAAAAGGCCGCTTGCAGCCTCACGCGATTATGTTTGTTGCCCGGCTTCCTGACCGCTTGGGCGCGGCCGGTGCTCGCTCTCGCGCCCCAAGAAATAGCTCTGCAACGCCGGCACCACCACCAGCAACATGATCGGCCCGATCAGCATTCCGCCCACGATCACGGTGGCGAGCGGCCGCTGCACCTGACTGCCGATGCCGGTCGACAACGCCGCCGGCAAGAGCCCGATGCAGGCCGACAGCGTCATCATCAGGATCGGACGCATTTGCTGGCTGACGGCCTCGAACATGGCCTCTTCGGGAGGCGTGCCGTGGCTGGCAACCCGCTCGTAGCCGTGGATGATGAGGATGCCGCTCATCACGGCGACGCCGAACAGCGAGATGAATCCGATCGCGGCCGAGATCGAGAAATCCAGATCGAAGACATACAGGCCGAGGATGCCGCCTGAAATCGCAAAGGGCAGTCCGAGCAGGGCCAGCAGGCTCTGGCGGAATGAATTGAACAGGCCGTACAGCAGCACCATGATGAAAAGGAAGGTCACGGGGAGAATGATGGCAAGCCGTTTCTTGGCCTGCTGCAGCCATTCGAACTCTCCGGCCCAATCGATGCGATAGCCGACGGGCAGCTTCACGTTCTTGCCGATGCGCTCCTGGGCTTCCTCCACCGCGCCGGCGAGATCGCGGCCGCGCACCGAGAACTTGATCGGCACAAAGCGCTGGTTGCGTTCGCGGAAGATGTAGGAAGCGCCGGTGTCGAGCGTGATCGCGGCGAAGTCACTCAGGGGAATATAGGCGGTGCCGCTTGCGGTCTGCACGCCGACTTTAAGATTGCGCACCTTCTCGATGTCGTTGCGGTATTCGGGAGCAAGGCGCACCGCGACGCCGAACGAGCGATCCGCCTCGAGAATGTTCGTCGCCACCGTGCCGCCCAGCGCCGCCTGGACGACGGCATTGGCGTCGCTGACGTTGAGGCCATAGCGCGCCGCTTTCTCGCGGTCGATCTTGATGTTGAGATTGGGTTGCCCCAGCACCCAGAACGCGCCGAGGTCGGCGATGCCCTGCACCTTGGCCATTTCCGCCATGGCTTGCTTGGCGATCTTCTCCAGCGTCGTCAGATCGGGCCCCACGATCTTGATCGAGTTGGCGCCTTTGACGCCCGACAGTCCTTCCTCGACGTTGTCCTGGATGTATTGCGAGAAATTGAAATTGATGCCGACGAACTTCTCCGAAAACTCCGCCTGCAGTTCCTCGACAAGCTTTTCCTTGGTGAAATTCGCCGGCCACTCGTCGAACGGCTTTAACGGCACGAAGAACTCGGCGTTGAAGAAACCCGCGGCATCGCTGCCATTGTCGGGACGGCCATGCTGCGAGACCACCGTGATCACTTCAGGGTGCTTCAGCAGGATTTCCCGGATCTGATTGACGATCGGCATGCCGGCCTCGAGCGACAGGGTCGGCGGCATCGAGGCGCGAATCCACAAATTGCCTTCCTCGAGGGTAGGGAGGAATTCGCTGCCGAGCCGCGAGCCGAGGAAACCGGAGAGCACGAGGAAAACCATTCCGAGCGCGATGGTGATCGGCCGCCTGCGCAACGACCAGCGCAGCACCGGTTCATAGATCCGGCGCACGTTGCGCACGACGAAGGTCTCGACTTCGCTGACATGCGTGGGCAACAGCAGCGAACACAGGCACGGCGTCACGGTGAAGGTCGCGAGCAGTGCGCCCACCAGCGCGTAAGCATAGGTCCGCGCCATCGGCCCGAAGATCTGGCCCTCGACGCCCTGCATCGTGAACAGCGGAATGAACGCCGCGACGATGATGGCGGTGGAGAAAAACACGGCCCGGTCGACTTGCATCGCGCTGATCAGGATCAGCCGAAGCCGGTCGGTCCATGTCTCGTCGCTCGATGGCTGGCCGGCGCCGGTCGGATCGTCGCCCCAGCGCTTTTCGGCCAACTGATGAAACAGCAATTGCTGATCTTCGGGACTCGACTGGAAATTGCGATAGATATTCTCGACCAGGATCACAGCGGAATCGACGATGATGCCGAAATCGACCGCGCCGACCGACAGCAGGTTGGCGTCTTCGCCGCGCAGCACCAGGATGATGATCGAGAAGAACAGCGCAAAGGGGACGTTGACGCCGACGATGACGGCGCTCCTGATGTCGCCGAGGAACAGCCACTGGATGATGAAGATCAGCAGACAGCCGAACAGAAGGTTGTGCAGAACAGTCGAGGTGGTGACGCCGACCAGCGTGGAGCGGTCGTAGAACGGGACCAGCTTGAGCCCCGGCGGAAGGCTGCCGTCGGAGTTGATCTTCTGGATCTCGGCGCGGACGCGCTTGATGACATCGTTGGTGTGCAGCGTGCGGTTCATGATGACGATCGCCGCCACCACGTCTTCGGAGTGGTCCCGTCCGGCCTTGCCGAGCCGCGGCACATAGCCGACCGAAACCTTCGCGACGTCCTTGACGAAGACCGGCAGGCCGCTCGGCGAGGCCAGCATCACGTTCTCGATGTCGCGGACCTTGTAGCCTTGCGTCAGATCCGTCTCGCCGCCGGTGTCCATCAGGCCGACGCCGCGCACGTTCACCGACTGCTGTCCGATATTGATGGTGCGTCCGCCGACGTTGACATTGGCGTTGCCGAGCGCCGATATCACTTGTTGCAGCGTCACGCCGTAGGCTTCGAGTTTGCGCGGATCGACCTCGACGTCGTATTCCTTGGTGGTGCCGCCCCAGGTGTTGACCTGCACGACGCCGGGAACGGACAACAGCCGCCGCTGCAATATCCAGTCCTGCACCGTGCGCAGGTTGCTCAAGCCGAAATGCGGCGGGCCGACCAGCTCGTAACGGTAGATCTCGCCGACGAGACTCGTCCCCTGGATTTGCGGCGTGACGTTGCCGGGCAGGCTGACGTTCTGCTGCAGGTTGATCGCCGTCTGCGTCAGCGCGAAATAATAGTCGACGCCGTACTGGAACACGACGCGGACGAACGACAGGCCGAAGAACGAGGTGGAACGGATCACGTCGACGCCGGGCGTCGCCGCCAGCCCGACCTCGATCGGGATCGTGTAGTAGCGCTCCATCTCCTCTGCGGAGAGCCCAGTCGATTGCGCGGTAATCTCCAGGATGACCGGCGCCGGATTGGGATAGGCCTCGATGTTGAGGCGGAAGAACGCGAAGACGCCGGCGCCGACGAACGCGAGCAGGCCCAGCAGCACCAGCGGCCGCCGGGTCAGGCTGAAGATAAGCAATCCTTTGAGCAGAGTGTGCCCCCGATAGTTCTGAGGATCGCGCCGCGCTCAGCAGCGCGCGAATCCCCGCAGCTTTCCCCGATTGGGCGCGATGGTAGACGCTTTCGAGGGGGGCACGAAAGGGCCAATTGTTAGCAGACCCGGGTCAAGATAAACGGCGCCGGCCGCCTGCTTCCCCGCTTTTCGTCCCCATCCATCGTGCTATTCTCCCGGGAGGATCCGGCAAACAAGCCGGGCGGGGAGGGGAGCCATGGTCACGAGATTTCGGACGTACCACGCCTGCGCGCTAGCAGCTGCCCTGATGCTGTCGGGCACCGTTGCCGCGAGCGCCGCCGACGATGCGAAAACCTGCACCAAGGAAAGTGGCGACGTCGCGATCGACGCCTGTTCGAAGGCGATTGCGTCCAAGCATTACAACGGCCACGTGCTGGCGCGGCTTTATCTCAATCGCGGCGTCGAGCGGCGCGCCAAGGAAGACTATGACGCGGCTCTGGCCGACTTTGCCGAGGCCGTGAAGGCCGACAAGAAATATGCCGACGCGTATTTCAACCGCTGCTCGATCTATAATTTCAAGAAAGCCTATGATTCCGCCATCACCGAATGCGGCCAGGCCATCAAGCTCGGTCCCGCGGCGGATGCAACCGTCGCCGGGGGTGCCGAAAAACTCGGCAAGGACGTCGCCCTATCGGATTATTACACCGAGCGGGGCTTCGCCTATTTCAGGAAGGACGACTTCGCTCATGCTTTCGTCGATCTCGACAATGCCGTCCGCCTCAATCCCAATAACGGGCGGGCGCTGAAGACGCGCGGACTGGCCTATGAGGCCAAGGGCGATTCTCGCGCCCAGGCTGATCTCGCTTCGGCCAAGCTGCTCGGTGAGTGAGAGGTGTTCGTGACAGAAGAGAACCGCCTGGCACCAAGACAGGCAGAAAGACAGGCCCATTGGGAAGGGGTCTATACGTCAAAGGAGGAAACCGGCGTCAGCTGGTTTCAGGATAATCCTGCGCCCTCGCTCGAACTGATCGAACGGATTGCGGCTGGCAATGGCAAGGGCAAGGACACCGATATCGTCGATATCGGCGGCGGCGCGTCGCGGCTCCCCGATCATCTCTTGCAGCGCGGCTTTCGCCGCGTCGCGGTGCTGGACATCTCGCAAGCCGCGCTCGATCTCGCCTGCTTGCGCATCGGCCGCCGCGCCAGCGAAGTGCAGTGGATCGCAGCCGACGTGACGGAGTGGAATCCGTCGCACCGCTTCGACATCTGGCACGACCGCGCCGCTTTTCATTTCCTGGTCGATGCCGCCGATCGCGCCGCCTATATCGCGCGCATGGCGGAGGCGCTGCGGGTAGGAGGGCACGCGATCATCGCAACCTTTGCCTCCGACGGGCCGGAAAAATGCAGCGGACTGCCGGTCAACCGTTATGACCCGGACGGGCTGGCGCGCGAGCTCGGCGATGACTTCACGCTGGTCGATTCCCGCAGGCACGACCACGCAACGCCCTGGAATGCGACCCAGCGGTTTCAGTTCTCGCTGTTCCGGAGACGAGACGGCTAGAGCTCCGATTCTGAAGTTCGTATCATATTGCGGCTCCACGATTACGAACTTCGGAATCCAAGGAGCTCTAGCAACTTATTGATGCTAGCGCGGCTTTTGAATTTGAAGTTCCTATGATGGACTCTCGGCAAAACTGACAGGAACTTCAAATTCGCCGCACTAGTCGTGCCGGCTGCGCAAGGCCGCAACAAAATTCGAAAACGGGAAGGACACGCTATGGCGGCATCATCTTTGAGAACCACGCGCCGCGCCGCGCTCGGCGCATTCGCGGCGGTTGGCGCGCTCACTGCAGGCGGTGCGCGACTTCAGGCGCAAACGGCGCCGAAAACCTTCGTGCTGGTTCACGGCACCTGGCATGGCGGCTGGTGCTGGCGCCGCGTTGCCGATCTGCTAGCAAGCAAGGGGCACAAGGTCTATGCGCCGTCGCTGACGGGCGTTGCCGACCGCTCGCACCTGCTGACGAGAGACGTCAACCTGACCACGCATGCGAACGACATCGCGAACCTGATCAAATGGGAAGACCTGACGGACGTCGTGCTGGTCGGCCATTCCTCCGCCGGCTTCGTGATCACGCAGGCGGCCGAGCTGATCGGCCCGCAAGTGGCCTCGATCGTCTATCTCGATGCATTCGTGCCTGATGTCGGCGACAGCCTGATCTCGCTCGCCAACCCCGGACCGCGCAAGGCGCTGGAGGAAGCGGTGGCGCGCGGCGATCTTGCTGCGAAGCCGGTGCCGGCCGCGGCCTTTAACGTCAACGAAAAGGATCGCGCCTGGGTGGATGCCAAATGCACGCCGCATCCGCTTGCCGTCGTGGTGGACAAGGTGACGGCCACTGGCAGCCGCGAGAAGATCGCCCGCAAGACCTACATTCGCGCGACCGGCTTCAAGAGCCCTGTGTTCGACGAGACGCTGGCGCGGATGAAGACGAAGCCCACCTGGAAGACCTTTGAGGTGGCGTCAGGACACGACGTGATGGTCGATCATCCGGATCGTCTGGCCGAGATCCTGCTCGAGGTCGCCTGAGTTCTTTACATGCTGCCGGCGGTGTACCACGGTTCCCGCGCAGGCCACGGCTCGCGGCGTGGCTGCGCAACGCGCGGCGCCGTGCGCGGGATCGGCAATGGCACGGTCTTCGGCAACATGTCGGTCTTCGGCGACGCCTCGGGATGCTGCGTCTTGCCTGCCGCGGCCGCCGCCAGCGATTTCGGATGGCCCGGCTTGTCAGCGGGCTTCAAGGCCGGAAGCTCGGCGAGCGGATGGTCGTCCTTCTTGTCGCGAATGAACAGCAGGCCGCGATCGACATAGGGCGCCGTGAAATTCTGGTCGAGGTGCGCCACGTGTTCGGGATCGAGGACTGACCCGCTCACCTCGCTTGCGATGAGAGCCGCAATGTCGTGCGGGTGCGAGCCGCTTGACGCGTCGGGCGCGGCATCGGAAGCGTTAGTTGACGGTGACGCGCCCTCGGCGTCGGCAGGCGCCATCGCCATCGCGTTCGACGCCTTCTGCAGATGTGCTCCGGTGCCCTCGCCCCTTGCGGCGATAAAGGCGGTTACGGCGGCAGGATCGGGCGCGTCCGCCGTGACGGCGGCGATGCTCGCCGAAACCCGCGTCTTGAGGTCGCTGCTGCTCGGAGGTGCGTAGAGCGGTGCATAGGAGGCGACCGCAACGCGAGCAGGGGCAACCCATGCCATCGACATATGCATGAACAGGAAGTAGCCGCCGGCCGTCACGAGCGAAAGCGACGTGAGCGCGAGCACGGTGGATGCGACCTTGTGAACCCTTGCTGCGATTGGGTGCGCCGAGGCCGGATCCTTCTCGTGCTTTGCGAGCACCAGCAAGTGGTCGTAAACCGCGCGCTGATCCTTGTCCAAAAGGATGTCGTTGGCGCGGACGATCTGGCGGAATCTGATGGCAGCTTCGGGATCGTCGGGGCGTAAGTCGGGATGCGCGCCCTTGACGGCCTTGCGAAACGCAACTCTCAACGCTTCGGCGTCGTCGCGCGGAAGAGCGCCCAGCAAATCGTACAGCGTATCCATGACGCACTACTCGCTACAGGATTCACTCGTCCCCCGGCCGAACTTCCCGTCGCGAAATTTGCTGCGGAGTACGATCGACCAATTTCACCGCGCCAAAAGGATGTTGATTTAGTGGGGCAAAAAAATGACTTTACCTCCGCGCGTCAAAAAAGCTTCTTCAGGCGCAGGCGTTTGGGCGGGCGAAGGGCCGGCGATCAAAACGTTGCCCGGCTGCGACCGCAATCCCGCAACGCTTGTGGCATAAGCAAGGCAACGCCGCGTCGAGATTCCGCCTCGATGGGCGCTATGAGCGTGTATGTCAAAACCGTGACATGGTTAATTGGACCGCTAAACCCCGAGTCGGTCCCGGACGCGCCCGAGCAAAACGGCGCTGCGCACGCCGACCGGCCAGGCGACGTGGAATCGAATGGGCTTGATCGCCGTGATCGGAAGGTCGATCTCGGCCGTCTCGCCGCCGGTCAAACGCTTCGCGAGTTGCTCTCCCATCGCGGTCGCGAGCGCGACGCCGCGGCCGTTGCAGCCGAGATAGGCGAGCAGGCCGGGCGCGGGTTCATGGACATGCGGATAGTGATCTGATGTCATCGCAAGCCGGCTATTCCAGCCATGGGTCCAGGCGATACCGCCGACAGCAGGCCAAAGCCGCTCCGCGTAACGCATGAGGTAGCTGACGGCATTGGCGTTGTGGATCCACTTCATCGGCCCGCGCCCGCCCATCAGCAGGCGATTTTCGGCATCGATGCGGTAATAGACGGTGATGTGGCCGCTCTCGTAAAGCACCGACCGCGCCGGCATGATCTGCCGCGCGACGTCATCCGGTAGCGGCGCGGTGGCCGCGATCGAAGAGAACAGCGGCACGACGGTCTGCCGCAAGGCGGGCCACAGATCGTCCGTGAAGCCATTGGTGGCGAGCAGAACCTTGTCGGCGCGAACGACCGCGCGCGGCGTTGTGATGCGCCATCGCCCGCCTTCGCGCGCCAGCGAGGTCGCCGGAGTTGCGCCATGGATCGAAGCTCCTGCGGCGAGCGCTGCCCGCGCAAGACCTCGCGCATAATTCAGCGGATGAACATCGCCGCCACGCGCGTCGAACATGGCGCGGACGTAGCGATCGGTGCCGGTCATTTTGCGGCAGTCCGAGGCGTCGAGCAGCCGCACCGGCATGCCGCGCGCGATGCACTGGCTTGCGGTCGCTTCGACGGCGCGCGCGTGGCTCTCGTGATAGGCGGCGCGCAAGGTGCCGTTCTGCCTGATATCGCAGGCGATGTTAAGGCGCCGGATCAGCTCGAGCGTGAACACAGGCGTGTTGTAGGAGAAGGCGATCATGCGGCGGCCGAGATCGGCGCCGAACGTGGCCTCGATGGTGTCGGGGTCGAGCTTCAAACCGGGATTGAGCTGGCCGCCATTGTTGCCGGACGCGCCCCAGCCGGGCTCGTTGGCTTCGAGGACGATGGCGTCAGTGCCCTGTTCGGCGAGATGCAGCGCGGTCGAAAGCCCGGCAAAGCCGCCGCCGATGATCGCAACCTTCACGTTGCGGTCGGTCTCGAGCTGCGGCAATGCGAGCGGCGGAACGGCAGTGGCCGCGTAAAGGCTCGGCGGCAAGGGGAGGGCGTTCGTTTCTCTCGTCATGGACAGGATCACATCGGATGCAGCACGCGGCGCAGGAAATCCTGCGTGCGCGGATGCTGCGGCTGGCTCAGCAGCGATCTCGCCTGGCCCTGTTCGACGATGACGCCGCCGTCGATGAACAGCACGCGGTCGGCAACGTCGCGCGCAAATCCCATCTCATGGGTGACGACCACCATGGTCATGCCGTCTTCGGCGAGCTTGCGCATCACCGACAGCACATCGCCGACCAGTTCAGGGTCGAGCGCCGACGTCGGCTCGTCGAACAAGATCGCCTTCGGCTGCATCGCCAGCGCCCGGGCAATCGCGACGCGCTGCTGCTGGCCGCCGGAGAGCTGGTTCGGAAATGCACCGGCCTTGTCGGCAAGGCCGACTTTGGCCAGCAGCTCATGGCCGCGCGCAACCGCGTCATGGCGCGGCTCCTGCTTCACATAGATCGGACCCTCGATGACGTTTTCCAGCGCGGTGCGATGGGGAAACAGGTTGAAGCGCTGAAACACCATCGACACTTTTTCGCGGATACCGACGATCGAGGCGGCTTGCCGCTCGACTCGGGCGCCCTCGACCAGCACGTCGCCGGCTTCATAACTCTCGAGGCCATTGATGCATCGCAGGATGGTCGACTTGCCCGACCCCGACGGGCCGATGATGCAGACGACCTCGCTCCTGGAAACGGCGGCCGTGATGCCCTTGAGCACCTCGTTTGCGCCAAACCTCTTGTGAACGTCGCGAAGCTCGATCATTTGTGACCTGCCCGCTTCTCGAAATGCCGCACCAGCAGAATGAGCGGAATGCTCATGGTGAGATACATCAGCGCCACCAGCGTGAACACGGACGTGTTCTTGAAGGTCGAGGAAGCGATCAGCTTGCCTTGCAGCGCAAGCTCGGCGACCGTGATGGTGGAGGCTTGCGAGGAATCCTTCAGCATCATGATCATGATGTTGCCGTAGGGCGGCAGCACGATGCGGAAGGCCTGCGGCAGGATCACGCGGCGCATGGTGAGCCACCATCCCATCCCGATCGCCTGCGCGGCCTCGACCTGTCCCTTGTCGATCGCCTCGATGCCGGCGCGGAAATTCTCCGCCTGATAGGCCGAGTAGGCGATGCCGAGCCCGAGGATCGCCGCTTGCAGTGCGCTCAAGGTGATGCCGAAATCCGGCATCACGAAGTAGAGGTAGAACAGCATCACGATGATCGGGATGCCGCGAATGAGATTGATCAGGCCCGCGCTGATCGCGCTCGCGACGCGAAAGCCCGAGACGCGCATCAAGGCCCAGACCATGCCGAGAATGGTCGAGAGCACCAGTGAGCCGAGCGTGACGACGACAGTCAGGCCCACGCCCTGCAGAAGGATCGGAAAGAACTCGGTGGCGTCGGATAAGAATTTTTGCATCGGTCAGGCTGAGCGAAGCAAGCTCTCACCCGCTCTTGCCGCCAAGGCCCCATTTGTCGAGAATTTTCGCGACCGTGCCGTTCGCCTTCAGCTTGGCGAGCGAGGCGTTGATCTTGCCTAACAGCTCCTGATCGCTCTTGCGTACGCCAATCGCGATGGTGCCGACGGTCATCGGCTTGTAGGATTCGACCAGGCGTACCTCCGGAAACAGGCCCAGCCTGAGATTGTGCGCAAGGATCGGATAGTCGCCATATCCCGCCTTCAGGCGGCCGGTGTTCACGTCGCGCAGGATGTCGGGAAGGGTATCGTAGGCCTTCACCTCGGCGAAGATGCCGGTCTTTCGGAGCGCGTCGACGTAAGCCGTGCCGACCTGCGCGCCGACCACCTCGCCCTTGAGGTCTTCCGCGCTGGCGTAGTTCTTCGTATCGCTCTTTGGCACCACCAGTCCTTCGCCGTAGGAGTAGACCGGATCGGAGAAGTCGATGATTTCCTTGCGCGCGGCGGTTGCCAGCATCGCCGCCGAGATGATGTCGATCTTGTTGCCGGTCAGCGAGGCGACCAGGGTCGAGAACTGCATCGGCTCGATCTGCACCGAGAATCCGGCGTCCTTGCCGATCTCGGTGATGAGATCGACCATCAGGCCCTGGATGCTGTTGGTCTTGGTGTCGAGAAAGGTGAAGGGCGCGCCGGTCGGCGTGGAACCGACTTTCAACACCTGCTGCGCCGGGGCGTTTGTTGCCGCGGCAAGAGCGATCGCCACGCCTGCGAGTTGAATGAACCGTTTGAACTTCATCGTGCCCCCAATTCTTAAAGTCCGCTAGTGTGGCGGTTCAGAAGCCCGCATCATCGCTGCCGAGGGTTCGTCATGCGGACTTCTGAACCAAAGCCACACCTGATCAATAGGTTCGCTAGTGTCCTGTCGATTCCGAAGTTCGAAACGTGGCTCCGCAAGAGGATACGAACTTCGGAATCGGGACACTAGTGCTGCCTGACGCGCCGCGGCTGCATCCTCGGATCGAAATTCGGCCATATCGGTAGAATCTTCGCAAGTGGTTTTGGCGGGCAAAAAGGCCGCATCGGCCGGCACGGGCAGGCGAGGCGAGGGCCCGCGCCAGGGTTAACCAGCCCTCCGGTCGAGCGATGCCAACCGTTGCAAATCGGTTCCGCGCAATTGCATCTCTCAAAAAAACTTTAGGCTTCAATAAATCATTCTTTAATTGGGCCCTGGAGGTGCGGGTGTAGATTCACTGGCATCGACTGGTTCGTCTCCAATTCATCGCCGGCAACAGAGGCGATGCGAGAACCGAAAGTCGTCACGAACCGGTCCCCGTCTTGTCACCCGCTTGAGCACGATCATCGCGCCCGGAGTTAAGGCTTGGCGCGGCCGGAAAAGCTTTGCTTTTTTCAGATCGTGCCCGGCATCGCAATGAAGGACTGCAACGAGGAGAACACCATGACCAAAATCTCAGTGCTTGGCATTGCTACCGTTGCCGCTACCGTCGCCTTCGCCATGCCTGCCTATGCGCAGCACAGAATGAATCCCGCCAACACCTACGCGAGAGCCGATTCCTGCGCGTATGAGCCGGGCAATCCCCATAACAGGGTAACCGACTTCATTGCCTGGAGCGGTTATCGTGGCCGCGGCGGCTGGGACGACCGCACCGACATCAAGTGCGGTCCGGCCATGCACCACAGCTCGTATTGAATGAACGGGTGGCGCGCGATGGTCTCGACCGTCGCGCGCTATTTCTTCGATTGGATCTTGTCCCATAGCCAGCGCGCCACCGCATCCGGCGAGGCGTTGCCGTCGCCGCCGGCGGCCCGCAAGTTCGCCTCGCGCATGGTCGCAATGTCGATGCGGCCAAGCAGCGGACGCAGCGCGTCGCGCAACGCTTGATCCTCGGCGCGCTTCGGCGCCAGCAGCAGCACCGCATCGTAAGGCGGGATCACCGCCTTGGGATCGCTGAGCGTGACCAGATCGTATTTCGCGATCAGCCCGTCGCTGGTGTAGCCGGCGATCACGTCGACCTCGCCCGAGGCGACCGCCGCATACATGAAGTCGGGCTGCATCTGGCGTTGCTCGCGGAAATTCAACCCATAGGCGGTGCGCAGCGCGGTCCATTCCGGCCGCGAGAAGAACTCGTAATCGCCCGCAATCGACAGCGCAGGCGCGATTGTCGCGAGGTCGCTGACGGAGTGAATGCCGTACTTCTCGGCGCGCTTCTTCGGCATCACCAGCGCATAGGCGTTTTCGAAGCCGAGTTCGCCGAGTAGCGTCACGTCCTGGCGCGCCAGTTCGGCTTTCAGGTCGGCCAGCAGTTGTTGCCGCGGCTTGAGCCCCATGTGGTGAAACTGGTTGGTCCACAGCGTGCCGGAATAATCGACATAGACGTCGATATCGCCGTTCACCAGCGCCTGGAAAATCACGTTGGAGCCGAGCCCCGCGCGCGTCGTCGCCGAATGGCCGGCATCGCGCAAGCGTTCGCCGATCAGCGCTGCCAGCACATATTGCTCAGCAAAGGTTTTTGCGCCGACCACGTAGTTCGCGGGCGTGCGCGCCAGCGACGGCACGAGCGTGGCCGCGATCAGCGCGGCGATGCCGGCGCCGCCGAGCGCCGTACGCAGGCGGCTGCGGGCCTTTAGTCCGCTCTCCAGCAGCGCCAGCAACTGATCGACCGCGAGCGCGAGCAAAGCGGCGGCGGCGCAGCCGAACAGCACGAACACCCAGTTCTGGGTCTGCAGTCCCGCGAAGATGTAATTGCCGAGACTCGTCTGGCCGATCGGCGTCGACAACGTTGCGGTGCCGATCACCCAGACGGCGGCGGTGCGGACGCCCGCCATCATCACCGGCAGCGCCAGCGGCAGTTCGACCTGCACAAGCGATTGCAGCGGCGTCATGCCGACGCCTTGGGCGGCTTCCAGGACCTGTGGCTCGATGCCGCGCAGCCCGGTGACGGTGTTGCGCAGCACCGGCAGCATCGAATAAAGCGCGAGCGCGAGCACCGCCGGCAGGAAGCCGAAAGCCGAGAAGCCGAAGCCGAACCATTTCAGCGTCAGCGACGCCGCAGCGAGCAGCAGCGGATAAAACAGCGCGAGCAGCGCCAGGCCCGGCACGGTCTGCACGATGCTGGCGAGCGAAAGCAGCAGGCTTCGCAGCACGGGACGGTTGCGCGCGACGATCGCAAGCGGAAGCGAGACGAGAAGCCCGAGCGCAATCGCAGCCAGGCTGACCCGCACATGGCTGCCGAGGTAATCGCCCAGATGGCCCCAGGCCTCGCTCCAGCGCGGGTCGGACAAAAAGTTCATGCGCCGCCCCTCTTCATGTGCCGCCTTTTGGCAACAACGCGTTGAGGCGTTCGGCCTGCCGGCGCGGCGTGCGCAGCAGTTTGACAACGTAGGCGTCGTCGCTTTGCGCAAGCTCCGGCGGCGTGCCTTGCGCGAGCAGTCTGCCGCCGCGCATGACGGCGATGCGGTCGGCCAGCAGGATGGCCTCGGTCATGTCGTGGGTGATCATGACCGTGGTCAACCCCAACTTCTTATGCAGCGCGCGGTAATCGTCGCCCAGCGCATCGCGCGTCAAGGGATCGAGCGCGCCGAACGGCTCGTCCATCAGGACGATCTTCGGTTTTGCCGCGAGCGCCCGCGCCACGCCGACGCGCTGGCGCTGGCCGCCGGAGAGCTCATGCGGAAAGCGGTCGCGAAATTCGTTGCGGTCGAGCCGCACGAGATCGAGCAACTCATCGATCCTTGCCGCGATGTCGCTTTCGCGCTCGCCTTTCAATCTCGGCGTGATGCCGATATTGGCGGCGACGCTCATGTGCGGGAACAAGCCGCCGCTCTGGAATACGTAGCCGATGCGCCGCCGCAACGAGACCGGATCGGCCGCGCGCACGTCCTCGCCGTCGATGGTGATGCGGCCGCGGTCGGCCTCGATCAGGCGATTGGCGAGCCGCAGCAGCGTGGTCTTGCCCGAGCCGGACGAGCCGACGATGGCCAGAAACTCGCCCGCCGCGACGGCGAGCGAGACGTCGTCGACGGCCAAAACAGATTTAGCGCCGCGGCCGCCATCAAAACTCTTGGCCACGTGGTCGAAGGTGATCAATGCGGCGTCCGGCATTTACTCGACCTTGTTTAACCTCCCCTGGAGGGGGAGGCATAGGCCACCTTCGGTGGCCGTCCCTTATAGAACGCCGAAGCCGAGCTTCGGCTATGGCGAATTAAATGAGCAGCGGGGTGGGGTGATGGTCTCGCGCGTTGGCAGTCTTGTCACCCCACCCCGTCTCACATTTCGCTCCGCTTCTTGTGAGCCGACCCTCCCCCTCCAGGGGAGGGTAAACGAGAAGCTCGCTTCAGTAGCACGTCACTACGCTGCGTTGAACTTATCGTTCGAAGGCGCTAAGGCTGGGCCAAAATCTGAAAAGGAATTTTGGGGTGGGAGAGCCTGATCCAACAAGCAAGGCGTCAACGGCGGTCGCGCTGGAGGACGCCAGCGTTGCGTTTCGCCTTGCCGAGGGGCGCATCTATACGGCGGTCGAAAAGGCCAATCTTTCCGTTGCGGCGGGCGAGTTCGTGGCCATCGTCGGTCCGACCGGTTGCGGCAAATCGACCTTGCTGAATGTGGCCGCGGGGCTGCTGGCGCCGGCTGGCGGCCGCGTGCGGATTTTCGATGCGCCGTTATCGGGCCTCAACCGGCAGGCCGGTTATCTCTTTCAGGCGGACGCGCTGTTTCCCTGGAAGACCGCGATCGACAATGTCGCGATTGCACTCGAGATCGACCATGTGCCGCGCAACGAGGCGCTGGAGCGGGCACAGGGCTTCCTCGCCCAGGTCGGTCTTGGCGCCTTTTCCCATCGCTACCCGCACATGCTGTCGGGCGGCCAGCGCAAGCGCGTCGGGCTTGCGCAGGTTTTGATCCGCGACCCGAAGATTTTGTTGATGGACGAGCCGTTCGGGCCGCTGGATGCGCAGACGCGCCAGATCATGGGCAACCTTCTGCTCGACCTCTGGAGCGCCGACCGCAAGGCGGTGCTGTTCGTCACCCACGATCTGGAAGAAGCGATCGCGCTTGCCGATCGCGTCGTGATCATGTCGGCAGGTCCCTCGGCGCGCATCATCGGCGACTGGCGCGTGACGTTACCCCGCCCGCGGGACATCACCGAAGTGAAGCTCGACAAGGCTTTCCACGACCTGCACCGCGAAATCTGGGACGCGCTGAAGGACGAGGTGATGAAGGGCTACGCGCAGTCGACGCAGAGCACCGCTGGGTAAAGCTTATGACGGTCGTCATGGCCGGGCAGGGACGCCACTTGTTCGGCTTTGACTTCCGTCATTGCGAGCGACAGCGAAGCAATCCAGCGTCAGGAAGAACTGGATTGCTTCGTCGCTTCGCTCCTCGCAATGACGCCCCGAAGGATGACCCTCGGTCATGCCTTTGTCATAGGAGCGCATGCCTCGTCTCGATCGAGTGAGCTTGATCTGCCTGCGCCCGCCGCTACACTCCGCCCGCCAAAACGGGTCTCCACTGGCTCCAAAACAAGGCAAACAAAAGGGAAGATGTCATGCTCGTACGTGGATCAATTCTGGCCGGCGCCGTGGCGTTTGCGGCGTTAAGCGTTTCTCCCGCCAATGCGGACGGCGTGTTCACGCTGACCTCGCCGAGCTTCAAGGACGGCGAGCGGCTGGCGACCAAGAATGCCGGCAACAACAAGTCCAATCCGAACTGCGTCGGCGAGAACGTGTCGCCCGCGCTGAACTGGTCCAATCCGCCCGAGGGCACCAAGAGCTACGCGCTTCTGATGTTCGATCCGGAAGGCCGGCCGCCCGGCGGCGTCAGCCACTGGGTCGCTTACGGCATTCCAGTGTCGGTGACGGGCTTTGCCGAAGGCGAAGTCTCCAAGACCAGCGACAAGTATGTCGGCGGCACCAGCCTGATGAAGCTGCCGCATTATTTCGGTCCCTGCACGCCGCCCGGACCGCTGCACCACTACACCTTCACGCTGATGGCGACCGATCTGGAGCCGACCGCGCTCGCAGCCGGTCTAGATCGCGCCGAGGTGATGAAGGCGCTCGATGGTCACGTGAAGCAGGCCACCGGCCTGATCGGCACATTCTCCAAGCCGTAAGCTCGAATCCTCCACCATCGTCATGCCCGGCCTTGTGCCGGGCATCCACGTCTTTATGCTTGGCGAAACGAAGACGTGGATGGCCGGGTCAAGCCCGGCCATGACGAATCGATAGACCGCCGGAATCACTCATGCCTCGCCTGACGCTTTTGTCCCTGCAAGCGCTCGTCGCCATCGTGGCGATCGCATTCTGGCAATTCTTCGCCACGGTGCCGATCGAAGGCCACATGCTGCTGCCGCCGTTCTTCTTCTCGACGCCCCTTGCGGTCGGCAGCCAGATCGTCGACTGGTTCGCCTCAGGCGTGATCTGGAAGCACCTCGGCATCACGCTGTGGGAATCGATCCTCGCCTTTGTGATCGGATCGTTTCTGGGCGTTGCGATCGGCTTCTGGTTTGCACGCAAGCCGCTCGTCGCCGCCGTGTTCGACCCTTACGTCAAGATGGCCAATGCGCTGCCGCGCGTGGTGCTGGCGCCGATCTTCGCGCTGTGGCTCGGTCTCGGCATCTGGTCGAAGGTTGCGCTTGGCGTCACGCTCGTCTTCTTCATCGTGTTCTTCAACGTCTATCAGGGCGTCAAGGAAGTCTCGGCGACGATCCGCGACAACGCGCGCATGATCGGCATGAACGAGGGCCAATTGATGCGCCACGTCTACTGGCCGTCGGCGCTGTCGTGGATGTTTTCTTCGCTGCACACGTCGGTGGGCTTTGCCGTGGTCGGCGCCGTGGTCGGCGAATATCTGGGATCGGCGGCCGGCCTCGGCTATCTGATCCAGCAGGCCGAAGGCGTGTTCGATGTGGCCGGCGTTTTTGCCGGAATGTTCGTGCTGTCGGCCTTCGTCATCGTGATCGACATCTTCGTCAGCGTGGTCGAGCGCCGGCTCTTGGTGTGGCGGCCCAGCGCCTCCGTCGAGGTGCGGGGGTAGGCTACCGAACATTAAACGACCGTCGTCCCGGCGAAGGCCGGGACCCATACCGCGTGATCCATCGTATTCAAAGAAGCTGTTCGACGATCCATCGCCACACTGATGCCGGTGGTTATGGGTCCCGGCGTTCGCCGGGCCGACGATGGATACATTCTGCACCGCGTCCGGGACACGCGAGGTCTTGAGACTTTTGCCCGTCTTCTCATCGCCCGCCCGCTGCTCTATCTTGCGCCAAATTTGCAAGGATTTGCCGGGAGGACACGATGAAAACCGTCTTTAGAAAACTGGCCGGCGCGGCGTTTGCGCTCGCGATGATGTCCGCGTCCGCCATCTTTCCAGCGCCGGCATCGGCGCAGAGCAAGGTGACCATTGCAGTGGGCGGCGGCGCCTGTCTCTGCTATCTGCCGACGGTGCTGGCGAAGCAGCTCGGCGAATACGAGAAGGCTGGGCTTGCCGTCGAACTGGTCGACCTCAAGGGCGGATCGGATGCGCTCAAGGCCGTGCTAGGCGGCAGCGCCGACGTCGTCTCCGGCTATTTCGATCATTGCGTCAATCTCGCCGCCAAGCACCAGGAGCTGGTGGCGTTTGTGGTCTACGATCGCTATCCCGGCGAGGTGCTGGTGGTGTCGCCAAAACACACCGGCGAAATCAACTCGATCAAGGATCTTGCCGGCAAGAAGGTCGGCGTCAGTGCGCCCGGTTCTTCGACCGATTTCTTCCTCAAATATCTGCTGAAGAAAAACGGCGTCGATCCCAACAGCGTCGCGGTGATCGGCGTCGGCCTCGGCGGCACGGCGGTCGCCGCGATGGAGCAGGGCCAGATTGATGCGGCCGTGATGCTCGATCCCTCCGTGACGGTGCTGCAAGGCAGCCACAAGGACCTGAAGATTTTCTCCGACACCCGCACCGCCAAGGATACGCTGGATGTGTTCGGCGGCGAATATCCGGGCGGCGCGCTCTACTCGACCGCGGCCTGGATCAAGGGCCATGAGAAGGAAACGCAGGCGTTGACGCAAGCCATCCTGAATACGCTGGCCTGGATTCGTTCGCATTCGGCTGAAGAGATCATGGCGAAGATGCCGAGCGAGATGGTCGGCAAGAACACCGAGCTCTATCTCGCCGCGCTGAAGAACACGATTCCGATGTATTCGCCGACGGGCAAGATGGATCCGAAGGGCGCAGACGCCGTGCTCGCCGTGTTCAGCCTGAGCTCGCCCGAAGTCGCCAAGGCCAATATCGACGTGACCAAGACGTATACGGACAAGTTCGTCGACGCCGCGAAGAAGACGACGGGCAA
>NZ_DASREO010000004.1:0-66818 GCF_035652035.1 Bradyrhizobium sp. | reverse complement strand
TGCGCGTTTGGGTTACCTCGTCGCGCCGAACGTCTACTCCTACGTCAATGCCGGCTACACGCAGTCGTATTGGTCGGGCTCTACGCTTGGTCCGGTGACCGGCGTGCCGCTCACCTCTGCGAATGCCGTTACGACGGCTTCATTCAACAAGGGCGGCTGGTTCGTCGGCGGCGGCGTGGAAAACAACCTGAACATCTTCGGCATCACCGCGCCGGGCTGGTTCATGAAGACCGAATATCGCGCGGCCTACTACGACAAAGCGACGTTGGCCGAATCCGTCCTTGGCACCGGTGCGCTCACTGGCAGCGCCGTCACCTTCCATCCGCTGGTGCAGACGATCTCGACTTCGCTGGTCTACCGCTTCAACTGGGGTGGCCCGGTGGTTGCGAAGTACTGAGATCAGCACTGATCTGAGCTAAATCGGAATTGAAAAGCCCCGACATCATCCGGGGCTTTTTGTTTGGGACGAGCTTCGAAGTTGTGGCTCAATCAAGGCTTGGCTCAATCGCCCTGCTGGTCGTAGGCGGTTTCCCAGAACAGTTGCTTCCAGTCCCTGACGTCCGACTTCATCGAGCCGATGCGTTTGAGGAACGCCGCGAAGGTCGCGATGCGATGCGGCTGCGAGGTGAACTCGAAGCCGGGATCGTCGAGCAAGGCGAGCAGTTCGTCGATGCTTTCGGACGCATTCTGGGCTTTCTTCCAAAGTGCCGCAGCGGCGTGCTTGTCCGCGCTGCACATCCTGATCGAAGTCTCCAGCGCGTTGCCGACGGCCTTGAACAAGGTCGGGTTCTTGTCCCTGGTCTGTTTGGTCGCAAGCAATGTGACCTGCGTCAGCGGCCCGCCGAACACCTCGCGGCTGTCCGCAACCACGTGCGCGCCCGGCAGCTTCAAACCGCGCTCGGTGAAGGGCTGCACCGCGATATGCGCCGTCACGGTCGCCTTGCCGTAGCCCGCCGACAGTGCGGCGACCGCATCCGCGTGGCCAAGGCCGACCGTGAGATGGTCGAGACGGTGCGGATCATTCCATAATTTCTCCGCCGCCATTTCCAGCATCATGGCATTGAAGGATATGCGCACCGAAGGCACCGCAATGCGGTCCTTGTCGGTGAAATCGGCGATCGTCTTGACGTTGGGATTGATGGTGTAGAGCACCATGGCGCCGTTCGACATCGTCCCGACGGCCCTGACCTCGTTGGCGGTGCCGTGGGTCTTGTCCCAGAGCGTCAGCAGGGACGGCAGCGCCGCCGCGCCATAATCAGCGGAACCCGACAGCAACGCATCGGTGACGGCTGCCGGACCGCTCAATGTTCTTGCTGACGCCTCGACCTTGCCGAGTCCGAGCCTGGTTGCTTCCTGCTGAAGCACGCCGCCGGTGACCATCATGTCGACGGGAGCATAGAGCAAGCCGCGTTGCTGGACGAAACTGACCGTCAGCGAGGTTTGCGCGGCGACGATCGCCGGCGCCGCAACAAGGCTTGCGCCACCCGCCATGACGGCAACGGCTTCCCGCCTGTTCAAACGCCGGTCACCCTTGCGCGGACCACCCTTGCTCTCACGCATCTTGACCTCCCGATTTGGTCGCGGCTCTTATCGTCACAACGGCCGCCATGCTTTCGCATTCTCATGATAGGTAGCGAAAAGCACATCAACAATAAGAGCGCGGAGCGATCCGGGAGAACAACATGAAAATCAGCGCAATCAAGGTCAATTTCGTCCGTCTGCCGGAGGAAGAGCCGCTGGTCGGCGCGCCTCACATGATCGGGATGATGCGCGAATTCTTCACGGTGCGCCTCGCCACCGACCAGGGCATCGAAGGCATCGGCGTCACGGCCTTCGGCGGCAAACTGCCGCGTGCGCTCCACGCTGCGCTCGAGGACTTCGGCGAATTGATCAGGGGTGACGACCCCTTACGCGTCGAACAGGTGACGGCGAAAATGCGCGCCGCATCGGCTTCGTGTGGCTCCGGCATCGCGATGCTGGCGATCTCGGCGATCGACACCGCGTTGTGGGACGTCCGCGGCAAGGCATTCAATGTTCCTTTGGCGCGGCTGCTCGGCGGCGCGCGCGACAAGGTGCCGGCCTATGCCAGCGGCGCGCTGTCGCGCACCACACCAACCGACAAACTGCAACGTGCTGCTTCCGCACTGGTCGAGAAAGGCTATCGGCAGATCAAGACCCAGATGGCCGTGGCAGGGCTGACGCCCAAACAAGAGATCGAGCGCATTCGCCTGGTCCGCGAGGCGGTCGGGCCTGAGGTCAATCTGATGGTCGACATCAATCAGCGCTGGAGCGTTGCCGAGGTGATTTCGGTCGGCCATCAGATCGAAGATCTGCGCCTTGGATGGCTGGAGGACCCGACGACATGCGACGACCATCAGGGTCACGCAAAAATCGCCGATGCGCTCGCGACACCGATCTGCGCCGGCGAGTATCTCTGGGGCATCGAGCCGCACCGGCAGGCGCTGTCGCACCACGCCAGCGACATCACCATGATCGATCTGCTGCGCGTCGGCGGTGTCACGCAATGGATGAAGGTGGCCGGGATGGCGGAGGCCTTCAACAAGCCGGTGGCCAGTCACCTGCTGCCGGAAATCCATGTCCACCTGATCGCCGCGATCCCGAACGGCCTCGTCGTCGAATATATGCCGTGGACCTGGCGCCTGTTCGAAGATCCTCCGATGCCGGTGGGCGGCGACATCGCCGTGCCGGCCGGACCCGGGCTCGGACTGAAATTCGCCCCCGACCTGTTCGACAAATACGGCGTCAACTAGTGTCCCGGCTCTGACATTCGCATCATATCGCGGCGGCGCTCCTGCAAATATCAGAACCAAAGTCAGTGTCGCCACACCAGCGCGCGGCGCCAAGCGAGAAGCCTAACTGCCCTCGAGCTTGCCGCCGCCAAACACCGCGTGGACATAACGCGGCGCGCCGACCGCGGCCTGCAAGCGGTGCTTGCTCAGAAGCGGATCGAATGTAACGGGCGGGCGGACCACATCGAGATCGGGTTCGGTCGCGAGCACCAAACATTCAGCACCATTGCCTGCCGTGCCGGCGCGCAGTTTCTCGGCCAGCGCCTCCGGCTTGTCGATATTCTCGCTTCGCGCGATTCCGGCGGCGCGGGCGAGTTGCGCCAGATCGAGCGCCGGATTGGTCAGTGCCTGACCGCCGGATGCGGCATGGACGCCGTTTTGAACGATGAGCACCGTGAGATTGGCGGGATTGACGGCGCCGACCGTCGCCAGCGCGCCCATATGCATCAAGAGCCCGCCATCGCCCTCGACCACGATCACCGGCCGCGATGGCTGCGCCATCGCAAGCCCGAGCGACAGCGGCAGCGCCAGGCCCATCGCGTCTTCGAAATAGAAATTTTCCGGAGCGTCGTGCAATTTTGCCCAGAGATAGGACGCGTTGCCGAGCGAGGTCACGACCAGCGCCTGCGGCGGCAGGTTGTCGGCCAGGACCCGGTAATAGTCGGCGCGGGTCGGACGCGCGGTTGCAACGTTCACCATTGGATGTCTTCCCGCGACAACAGCAGCGCAAACGGACACGAGGCCTCTTCGGCAAAAGTCGCGGCATGCTCGACCTGCGGGCCGATCGGGCGATGGCGGTCGACACATCCGTAAGCAAGCCCGAGGCCGCGAAACACCGGCTCGGTCACCCGGCCCTTTGGCACGTGATAGAAGATGGGATCGTCCGGCGTGCCGCGATATGACACCAGCATCAGGAGCGGAAATTGATAACGCTGCGCCAGCAAAACCATGCCGGCGCCCATGCTGAGCACACCGGCATTTTGCACCAGGAGCGCCGTGCGAACGCCGCCAAGCCGCAGCCCGCAGGCGATCGCCAGCGCCTCTTCTTCGTGAGTTGCCCGCACCAGCCGCATCGACGGCTCGTGCTCGATACGCACCAGGATCTTGCCGAGCCAGCCGTCCGGCACCGAGACAACCGCGCCGAAGCCGAGCTTTTTCAGCGTTCTCAGCACGTCCGAGGGCCGATGCGCATCATCCTGTGCCGCAAGCGCGCCGCTCAAGTCAGTCTCCTACCCGCTGAACCAACCGCCTTTGCCGCGAACTTAAACGCGACGCAGTTGCTTGTCGACAACTCCCGTTGTCGGCTGCCATGCAATGGTGCAGAATTGCCGGTGCCGGGACGTTTTTGACGATGCGAAAAACGCGTCGCAAGGGGATTTGACATGCGTCGCTTCTGGCTAGCCCTGTTTGTTTTGCTTCTCTCCGTCCCCGCGCATGCGCAGGACAAGCTCGTCGTCAGCATCTGGGGCGGCAGCTGGCGCGACCTGATCGCCGAGACGGTCGCCAGGAAGTTCACCGCCGAGACTGGCGTGCCCGTCGAGTTCGTCACCGGCGGCACCATCGACCGGCTCAACAAGGAAAAACTCGCCAAGGGCAATCCCGAGAGCGACATCACGTTCACGACCTCGCATGTCGGCTGGCTCTACGCCAATGACGGGCTGTTCGAGACGCTTGATACGGCGAAAATTCCGAACGCGAAAAATCTCGCCGACGAGGCACGGATCAGCCCCTTTCATCTCGGCGCCTGGGCTTACGTCTACACTATCGGCTATCGCGCCGACCTGTTGAAAGACGTCAAGTTCGAAAGCTGGAACGACCTCTGGAAGCCGGAGCTGAAAGGCAAGCTTGCGGCGCCCGATTTCGATCCCAGCCATATCATCGTGGTCTCTGCCATGCTGTCCGGCGCTGACGCGGCGCATTGGGAAAAGGGCGAGGACAGGCTGAAAGCACTGAAGCCGAACTTCAAGGCCTTCTACACCAACGACGCCAACAGCCAGCAGCTGCTGGCGAGCGGCGAGACGCCGCTTCAGATCGTGCTCTCGATGAACGCCTATTACATGATCGGGCAAGGCGTGCCGATCACGCTCGCGATCCCGAAGGAAGGCGCCGTGCTCGGCATCGACACCGTCGCCATCATGAAGGGTTCGAAGAAGTCCGAGCTCGCCTACAAATTCATCAACACGCTCTATGACCCGGAGATCCAGGCCGAGATCGCCAAATTGAAAAAGGGCAGTCCCGCCGTTCTCAACGCCAAGCTCGATCCCGATATCGCCAAGCTGCCGGGCGTCTTCACCACCGCCGAACAATGGAAGCAGCAGATCAACATCGACGCGAAATTGCGCGCCGAGAAGACCGCCGAATGGCGCAAATGGTTTGCCGAAAACATCATGAACTGACCATCGCAAAGCGATCATGAGCCAGCGGCCTTTTCTTCGCATCTTCACGATGCCGGCCGCGCTTTGCGCGCTCGGCTTTGTCGCAGCCATGGCGGCCGTGCTGCAATACAGCCTGCGCGCCTATATTCCCGGCTCGCTCGATGCAGGCGGCCTCACGCTTGTCAATTTTCTCGATCTGCTCAAGCCGCTTTACGCCCGTGTATTCCTGGACACGGTTTCGATCTGCGCGTTGACGGCCGTCGTCACGCTTCTGGTCGGCTATCCCCTCGCCTATGCGCTGGTGCAGATCGAACGCCCGCTGATCAAATCCGCGCTGCTCGTGATCATCGTCACGCCGCTGTTTCTCGGCGAGGTGGTGCGCACCTATTCGTGGATCATCGTGCTTGGCAACAACGGCTTCATCAACGCGGTCCTGCGCGGGATCGGCCTGATCGAACAGCCGGTACAATTCATGTTCACGACCTTTGGCGTCGTCGTCGCGCTCGTGCACGTGACGCTGCCGGTGATGGTGATCATGCTGGCCGCCGGCCTGTCGCATATCGACCGCGACTATCAGCGCGCCGCGGAGAGCCTCGGCGCCGGCCCGATCCGCGCCTTTCTGACCGTGACCCTGCCGCTGTCGATGCCCGGCGTGATTGCCGGCGTCACCACCGCCTTTGCCTGGACGTTTTCCGCTTTTGCCACGCCGCAAATGATCGGCGGTGGGCGCGTCAACATGGTCTCGAACCTGGTCTATCAGCTTGGCCTTTCGAGCTTCAATTTCCCGTTCGCTGCCGCGCTCTGCGTCGCGGGCCTTGCGCTGACGATCGCGGTGCTGTCGATCCTCGGTTTCGCAGCGCAGCCCTTCAAAAATATCGGAGCGCATTGATATGGCGCCACGTTCGACCTATCAGCGCCTGCTCGCTTTCGCCGGGTTGGTCGTCGTGGCCCTCATCCTGGCATTCCTCATCCTTCCCGCGGCGGTCGTGACCATCGCCGCCTTCAACGACAAGGCTATTCTCTCGTTTCCGCCGCAGGCATGGTCGTGGCGGTGGTTCGAGCGGGCGCTCGCCTATCCCGATTTCCGCACCGGATTCCAGAACGGGCTGATCGTCACCGCCTGGAGTTCGTCGATCGCGCTGATCGTAGGCTCAATGTTCGCATTCGTGATCGACCGCTATCAGTTCGTTTTCAAGAAATGGATCGAAGGCGTCTTGATGTCGCCGCTCGTGATCCCGCATTTCACGGTAGGCCTCGGCTTCCTGATCCTCGCCGCTCAGATCGGCTGGAGCCGCGGCTTCGCCGTCGTGGTCATCTGTCATATCGTCCTGGTGCTGCCGTTCGTGCTGCGCAGTGTTTACGTCTCGCTGCGCAATCTCGATTCCAGCTATGAGCAGGCCGCCGCAAGCCTCGGCGCGACGCCGCTTCGCGTGCTGCTCACCATCACGGTGCCGCTGCTGCTGCCGGGCCTCGTCGGCGGCTGGCTGTTCGCCGCGATCCTGTCATTCAACGAATTCACCGCGTCGCTGTTCGTGACCTCGCAGCGCACCCAGACCCTGCCGGTCGCGATGTACAACTATGTCCGCGAGTTCGCCGATCCCTCGATGGCGGCGCTGTCGGTGATGTATGTCGCGGGCACCGCCGTCCTGATCGCCTTTGCCAACCGCTTCCTGGGCCTCGGCAAGGTGCTCAACATCGAACAGAGCCACTGAGCATCATGACCGAACCGGCCCCAACGACGAGCGATGCCGCGGTGGCGTTTGACGGCGTCACCAGGAATTTTGCCGAAGTAAGAGCGCTCGACAACGTGTCGCTTGCGATTTCCCGCGGCGAATTCATGACGCTGCTCGGGCCGTCCGGCTGCGGCAAGACCACGCTGCTCAGGCTCGCCGCCGGATTTCTCGCACCCGACAGCGGCTCGGTCGCCATCAACGGCAAATGCGTCAACGACGTGCCGACCTATAAGCGCGAAATCGGCATGATGTTTCAGAACTACGCGCTGTTTCCGCACATGAGCGTTGCTGACAACATCGCCTATGGCCTGAAGACGCGGCGAGTGCCGCGGCACGAAATCCGCAAACGCGTGGCCGAGGCGCTGGTGCTCGTCAAACTGACCGGCATGGACGAGCGGAAGCCGCGGCAACTTTCAGGCGGCCAGCAGCAGCGCGTGGCGCTGGCGCGGGCGCTCGTCATCAATCCGACTGTGCTGTTGCTTGACGAGCCGTTTTCGGCGCTCGACAAGAATCTGCGTGCCTCGATGCAGATCGAGCTTCGGGATATCCAGCGCAAGCTTGAGCTCACCACGATCTTCGTCACCCATGACCAAAGCGAAGCGCTGAGCCTGTCGGACCGGATGGCGGTGATGTCGGAAGGAAAGATCCGCCAGCTCGGCGCACCGCTCGAGATCTATCGCAAGCCCCGCGATCGCTTTGTCGCGTCCTTTGTCGGCGACACCAACTGCCTGCGCGGCGAACTCATCGGCATCGCGTCAGGGGAAGCCGTGATCGCGCTGGGCGAGACGCAGATCAAGGTGGGCGGCGAACGTCTCGCCGGCGCGCTTCCCTCGGCCAAGGTGGACCTGTTTGTGCGGCCGGAGCGCCTTCGTATCGGCGCCCCCGGCGCATCCGGCACGATGGCCGGACGGATCGCAGGCCTGACCTATCACGGCGGGCACGTTGATCTGCAGATCGCCTGCCGCGCCTGCCGGGACGGCCTTTTGCTGGTGCGCGCAGCCGGCGACAACGCCATCACCGACTGGCCGCCCGGCAGCGATGTCGGCATCTCCATGGACGCCGAAGGGTGTGTGGCGTTTCCCGCAGCGTGACGTCACGCAACCAATCTACTCACTCGGCGTCATCGGATGCGGCGCGATCGCCCGACCGAATCTTCTCGGTCACGTCGATACTTGCCATCGAAAGCAGATAGATCGCGGTCGTTTCATTCATTTCGACTGCAACATCCAAGGCATCTTCGATCATGCGGCTAAGCTTGCGGAGGTTCTTTTCCGGCATTGAGCACCTTTGGAGCCAGCACAAAAGCATGATCAAGAGATCAGGCGCGGATGCGCTGATCCGCACTCGGCCGCACCTCGATTGCGGGCCGATTGTCGCCGCGAACAAATCTCAAGCGCGCCAGTGAAAAAAAAGATTACGGTACGCAAAACGTCGTGCAACTAAAAAGTGAAACAGCGCAGGCGGCCATTTGAACGCGTGCACAAGTTTCTCGCTGGCCCTCCTGCGAATTGTCGAACCGATTGCCAATGGCAAGACGGCGCCGCCGTCACCGTTCGTCGAAGACGCGGACGGAGAAATCGCGATGTTGCTATGGGCAGCTCGACGTCGAAGAATTCATGGTGCCCAGGGGCGGGATCGAACCACCGACACTGCGATTTTCAGTCGCATGCTCTACCAACTGAGCTACCTGGGCGTTCCCGTCGGCCTGAAAGGCGGGAGGGAGCGGCGGTTTATAGTCAGGCAATCCGGCTCTGTCCACCACGCTTCGCACCTCACGCTACGCGTGGCGCAGCCACGCAACAGGCCGCAAGCGAAGCGTGCCCGGCACAGCCCAAGGGGCGGCGGCGGGCGCTTCCTGAAAACAAATTAACGCATTGAAATAACAGAGATTTATTAGTCGCCTTGGTCTTCATCATTGTCGCGGCCCGGAATCATGTAGGAACCGGACAGCCAGCGATTGAGATCGACGTCCCGGCAGCGGGGCGAACAGAAGGGATGGTTTTCCTGGGTCGAAGGCTTGCCGCAGATCGGGCATGGCTTCGCCGCCTTCGCTTCGGAAGCCCCGTTGCCAGGTGGCTTAGCTGGCATTCAGCCAGCCGAAGCGAATCGGAAATCCCTCTCCGCCCAGAAGCGTCACCGACTCATAGAGCGGGAGCCCGACGACATTGCTGTACGACCCCACCATCTTGACCACGAACGATCCGGCGATGCCCTGCACGGCATAGCCGCCGGCTTTGCCGCGCCATTCGCCCGAGCCGATATAGGCCTGGATGTCGTCTTCGGAGAGCCGCTTGAAGCGCACGCGGCTTTCGATCAGGCGCTGGCGAAACGCTTCCCTCGGTGTCACCAGGCAGATCGCGGTGTAGACGCGGTGATTGCGGCCGGACAGGAGCCGCAGGCATTGCGCGGCTTCGTCAACCAGGTTGGCTTTCGGCAAAATGCGGCGGCCGACCGCGACCACGGTGTCGGCGGCGAGAATGAAGGCGCCGCGCAACTCGTCGTCGAGCTGCACCGATTTGAGCGCGGCATCGGCTTTGGCGCGGGCCAGCCGATTGGCGCAGGCGCGCGGCAGCTCGCCGCGCTTCGGCGTTTCGTCGACATCGGCCGGGCGCAGCGCGTCGGGCTCGATGCCGGCCTGGTTGAGCAGGCTGAGGCGTCGCGGCGAACCTGAGGCAAGAACGAGTTTGGGGCGGCCAAGCATGCTTGTGTGGTCGGCGGGAGAGATTCGAGAAGCCAGAAGAATGCGCGCGGAACCTATCGGAAGGCTCTCCCCGAGACAACCGTGCATCATGACAAAGAATGGGCCCGGTAACCGCCGGCCGCGCTTACGGAAAAACGCCTATTGTTCCGCTAGTGGTCCGATTCTAACATTCGCTTCCCTTCTCAGCGCACACTTTTGCGAATGTTAGAATCGCAGGACCACTAGCAAATATATGTTTCTAGTGGAGTTTAGGATTTGACATTCGCTTTCCGAATTTGCGTCCTGGTGAGCAGCGAATGTCAAATCCACTCCACGAGCATCCAACCGTCACGGAGCGGGTACGCTTAGGAAAGCCCTGCCAAGCGTGTGGCTGGGGGAACTGAACCGTATCAGCCGCTCGCCGCGCCGACCTTCGAGAATCGCTTGCGGATACGCAACAAAAGGCCGTCACAGACCTCGCGGTAGGCATCGAGCTTCTGTTCGCGGCTTCCGTCCGTGCCGGTGGGGTCCGGGGTCGGCCAGTATTCCACATCGGCCGCGAGCGTCCGCGTCAGCTCCAGCGCCTTGTGGTGTGCCTCCGGCGACAGGGTGATGATGAGATCGAAGTTCAGGCCTTCCCAGTCGTCCAGTTCCTCGAACGTCATCGGTCTGTGCTTGGAGATGTCCTGGCCGAGTTCGGCCATCACGGCGACCGCGAACGGATCAAGCTCGCCCTTCCTGACGCCGGCGGAGCGGACATAAAGCGCCTGCGGGAACATCTGCTGCAGCAGGCTCTCCGCCATCGGCGAGCGCACGCTGTTGAACGCGCAGGCAAACAGCACGGCTTGCGGAGCGCGCGAGAGCGGCGCTGCCATATCAGGCTTTTTTCAATTGATGCGCGGAAGGCAGAGGTCGGCGCGAAGCGCCGGGTGAGGGGTAACGGACTATCGAGAGACCGTACCCCCTCACCCCAACCCTCTCCCCACGGGAGAGGGAGCGCTCTTCCGTTGCCGCGACATCATCGTGACACTTCATTCCAAAGGGCGTTGGCGCTGACGCGGCCTTTCGGGTCGGGGCCATGCAGCTAGCCCTTCCAGTGCAGCACGCAGATCAGCGTGAACAGGCGGCGGGCGGTTTCGAAATCCACCCGCACCTTGCCCTTCAGCCGCTCCTGCAGCGTGCGCGACCCTTCATCGTGGATGCCGCGCCGGCCCATGTCGATCGCCTCGATCCTGTCGGGCGTCGCGGTACGGATCGCATGATAGTAGCTGTCGCAGATCATGAAGTAGTCTTTCACGATCCGGCGGAACGGCGTCAGCGACAACAGGTGCGCGACCACGGGCGAACCATCCTCGCGGCGAATATCGAAAGCCAGGCGATTGCCGGTGATGCTGATGTTGAGCGTATAGGGCCCGCTGTCGACGCCTTCGGGCGCAAACAGGTTCTGCTCGATCAAGTCGTAGATCGCAATCGCACGCTCATGCTCGATGTCGGGACCCGAGCGGCCGATCGATTCCTCGTCGAGCGTGACCCCAACAATGCGGTTCTTTGAATCGTCTCCTGAGGGCGGTTCGGTCATGACAGGTTGAGACGTATCCCGACGGAGCGGGAATGGGCATCGAGGCCCTCGGCCTGGCCGAGCGTCATCGCCGCCGGTCCCAAAGCGCGCAGCTGGTCGGGCCCGCATTTGAGGATCGAGGTCCGCTTCATGAAGTCGAGCACGCCGAGGCCTGACGAAAATCGCGCCGAGCGCGCCGTCGGCAGCACGTGGTTGGAGCCGCCGACATAGTCGCCGATCGCTTCAGGCGTATGCGGTCCGAGAAACACCGCGCCGGCGTTGCGGATCTTTGCCGCCAGGCCTTCCGGATCCGTCGTCATGATCTCCAGATGCTCGGCGGCGAGCGCATCCGCCAGGCGGATCGACTCTTCGATTCCCTTCACCTTGATGATGCCGCCGAAATCCCGCCACGAGGCGCGCGCAATGTCTGCCCGCGGCAGCGTCGAAAGCTGGGCCTCGACCGCGCGCGCGACATCGCCGGCAAGCGTGGCATCATCAGTGATCAGGATCGATTGCGCGTTGGCATCGTGTTCGGCCTGCGCCAAAAGGTCGGCGGCAATCCAGCCGGCATTGGCGGATTTGTCGGCGATAACCAGCACTTCGGACGGCCCCGCGATCATGTCGATGCCGACCTTGCCGAACACCAGCCGCTTGGCGGCGGCGACATAGGCATTGCCGGGGCCGACGATCTTGGCGACCGGCGCAATCGTTGCGGTGCCGTAGGCCAGCGCCGCCACGGCCTGCGCGCCGCCGACGCGGTAAATTTCCGAAACTCCGGCCAGGCGCGCCGCCGCCAGCACCAGCGGGTTGAGCTTGCCGTCCGGAGACGGCACCACCATCACGACGCGGTCCACACCGGCGACCTTTGCCGGCACCGCATTCATCAACACCGACGACGGATAGGCTGCGGTTCCACCGGGCACGTAAAGGCCGACCGCCTCGATCGCGCTCCAGCGCCAGCCGAGCTCGACGCCGAGCGCGTCGGTAAACCGTTCGTCTTTCGGCAGTTGCCGGCGATGAAAGCTTTCGATGCGGTCGCGCGCGAGCTCAAGGGCCGCGACCGTCTCGCGGTCGCAGGCCTTCACCGCCTGATCGATTTCACCCACGCTGACGCGAAGGCGCGAGGCATCAAGCTCGAGCCGGTCGAACCGGCTGGTGGCCTCGATCAGGGCGGCGTCGCCGCGAGCTGCGACATCGTCGACAATGCGCCGGCAGGCCGCCTCGACATCGGCCGCCACCTCGCGCTTCATCGCCAGGAACGCCGTGAATTTCGCCGCAAAATCGGCGCTGGAAGTATCGAGCAAAACGGGCATGACGGCTTTCCGGCGAACGTCTTTGAAAGACCTAATTAAAGGCTTCTGCTCCATGGCGCGAGGCCAAATCGCCGTCAATCCTCACGGATTTCCAGGCAGCGCGGTTGCCCGCCGCCGGTGGAATGCTCCGGGTTCCTGGTGAGCTAATCGCTGATGCGCTCGATGCGGGCGCCGCAGGCGGAGAGCTTTTCCTCCAGCCGCTCAAAGCCGCGGTCGAGATGGTAAACGCGGTTGACCATGGTCTCACCCTCGGCGGCAAGGCCCGCAATGACCAGCGACACCGAGGCGCGCAGGTCTGTTGCCATCACCGGCGCACCGCGCAACTCGCCGATGCCATGGACCGTTGCGGTTTCGCCGTCGAGCTGGATGCGCGCGCCGAACCGCGCCAGTTCCTGCACGTGCATGAAGCGGTTTTCGAAAATCGTCTCGGTGATGAGAGAGGAGCCCTTGGCGCGGGTCATCAGCGCCATCAGCTGGGCCTGAAGATCGGTCGGGAAACCCGGAAACGGCGCGGTCGAAACCTTCACCGGATTGATGCCGGCGCCGTTGCGGGCGACGCGAATGCCTTCGTCGTTGGCGCTCACGACCGCGCCCGCCTCCGTCAGCACGTCAAGGGCCGCTTGCAGGAGCTCCGGCCGGGCACCGCTCAATTGAACGTCGCCGCCGGTCATCGCCACCGCCATCGCATAGGTGCCGGTTTCGATGCGATCCGGCAGCACGGTGTGCCGCGCGCCGTGCAGCCTGGTCACGCCTTCGATGACGATGCGCGGCGTGCCGGCGCCTGTGACCCGCGCGCCCATCTTGTTGAGGCAATCGGCGACGTCGAGAATTTCCGGCTCGCAGGCGGCGTTGGTGATGACAGTTGTCCCTTTCGCCAGCGTCGCCGCCATCAGCGCGACATGCGTGCCCGAGACCGTCACCTTGGGGAAATCGATCTCGGCGCCTTTAAGTCCGCCGGGCGCTTTCGCAACGACATAGCCGGCATCGATCGCGATGTCGGCGCCGAGCTTTTCCAGCGCCATGATCAGGAGGTCGACCGGCCGCGTGCCGATGGCGCAGCCGCCCGGCAGCGAGACTTTCGCCTCGTGCATCCGCGCCACCAGCGGCGCGATCACCCAGAAGCTCGCGCGCATGCGCGATACCAACTCATAAGGCGCGGTCGTATCGATGATGTCAGCCGCGGAGATGTGCAGGGTCTGGCCCTGATATTGGCGATCGCCCGGCCGTTTTCCGGCCGACATGATGTCGACGCCGTGGTTGCCGAGAATGCGCTGCAACTGCGCGACGTCGGCAAGCCGCGGCACATTGTCGAGGATCAGCGTTTCGTCGGTCAAAAGACCGGCGATCATCAGGGGCAACGCGGCATTCTTGGCGCCGGAAATCTGAATGGTGCCGTTGAGCGCGTGACCACCGACAATACGAATGCGATCCATAATAATCCTTAGCCGTTCAATGCCGGGGGTATAGGGCGAATGCGTCACCCAAAGCAATTACCCAAGAGACAATCGGCTAAAGCAAATCGACCAAGCCAAAGCCCCCGGGGCCACCCCGAACCCATTCGACACAAACGGCTTCAGCTTTGCGGCGAATTGATGGGAAACGCCTGACAATCCACGCCTTCCAGGGGCGGGCTGTGGCACGCCCGCGGCAGGTTCGGACGCAGATCAGGCCGGGCGGAAGCGCCGCAACGCCGCAATGCCGGCGATGACAAAGAGCACGAGCACGACGCCCTGGGTGACCGCGAACGGCGGTTCGCTGGGCGGCACGCTCGGCGCCAGCTCATGCAACACCCCGATCTTCAGGAAGCTCTGAATCACCAGCACGAAGACATTGAGGTAGAGCGAGGCAATCGCCGTGATCAGGTAGATCGAGCGCCAGGCGCCGGAAAGTTTCCAGCCGTAGAGCGCAATGCAGGCGATCAGGAGCAGGACCAGCGAGAGAAGCGCGATGATGTGCGAGGGCAAAAGCTTCTCGAACGGAAACATGAAGCCGGTGGCGTTGGTGAGGATCGTGGAGACCAGAAAGAGCGCGGTCATGCCCGCCTTCAATTCCGACTTGAGCAGCCCGAACAATACGACGAGACCGGAAACGACCCCGATCAGGCTGATCACGACATGCAGTATTGTGACGGCGTGCAAGCTCAAACCAAGTGTCATGGCGATCCCCCTGTCCTGAACGGAGCAATGCTACGTCCGATCCGGTGAAATTGCTATGACAAGGAAGCGCAGCGATGACGGTGCGGCAATGATTGCGCCGTGAAAATTTGCAACGCCGTCACGGCGGCGGCGAGTTGCGCTGGCTTACAGCGACGGTCTCCTTACAAGGATGGTCTCGCGGAATCGTTGAGATAGCCATGCAGCGCGGCAACGACCTGGGCGCCTTCGCCGATTGCGCCGCCCACGCGCTTCACCGATCCCGAACGCACGTCGCCGACGGCAAAAACACCGGGCACCGACGTCTCCAGCATCGAGGTCGGATGAGATCCGCCGTTTTGCGCGCCGGTGACAACAAAGCCGGCGCGGTCGACCGTCACGCCGCAGCCCTCGAGCCAGCCTGTCGCCGGATCGGCGCCGACGAACAGGAAAAGATTGCGGGCGGCAAAGCGCATCTCTTCCGGCGAGAGACGGCTCTTCCAGCGCACGGATTCGAGCGAAGCTTCCTTGCCACCCTCAAGTCCGATCACCTCGGCGTTGAAGATCAATTCGATATTCGCCGACGCCTCGATGCGCTCGATCAAATAGCGCGACATGCTGGCGCCAAGGCCGCCGCCGCGGATCACCATGTTCACCTTGCGGGCATGACCCGACAGGAACACCGCGGCCTGGCCGGCCGAATTGCCGCCGCCGACCAGAACGACCTCCTGCCCGGTACACAAGCGGGCCTCGATCGGCGAGGCCCAATACCAGACGCCGCGCCCCTCGAACTCCGCAAGACTCGCGATCTCGGGCCTCCGATAGCGCGCGCCGCTTGCAATCACGATCGAGCGCGCCCGCACGACTTCGCCGTTGTCGAGCGCGAGACCGAACGCGCCGTCGGCGCGCGAGCAATCGAGCGACTTCACTTCGGCGGGGATCATGACGTCCGCGCCGAATTTCTGGGCCTGGTTGAAGGCGCGTGCCATCAGCGCAAGCCCGGCAATGCCGGTCGGGAAGCCGAGATAATTCTCGATGCGCGCGCTGGCGCCAGCCTGTCCGCCGAAGGCCCGCGTGTCGCAGACGGCGACCGCCAATCCTTCCGACGCGGCGTAGACCGCGGTCGCAAGCCCCGCGGGGCCCGAGCCGACGACGGCGACGTCATAGATCTTGTCCTTTGCCACCGCGCGCACCATGCCGATGGCGCGGGCCAGTTCGGCTTCGCGCGGATTGCGCAACACCGCGCCGTCCGGCGTGACGACCAGCGGCAATTCTTCCGGCAAAGGCTGATAGCGCGCGATCACCTCGGCAGCGTCCGCGTCAACATGCGGGCAGAGCAGATGGTGCGGCTGGCCGTTGCGGGTAAGGAAGCCCTGAAGGCGAATGACGCCAGCCGAGTTTCCCGCGCCGATCAGCACCGGTCCGCCGGCGCCACCCTGGATCAGACTCACACGGCGCAGGATCAGCGCGCGCATGATGCGCTCGCCGAGATCGGCTTCGGCCACCATCAGCGCACGCAGCCGCTCGGGCGGAATAAGCAGCGTGTCGACGTCACCTTCGGCATGGCCGTCGACGAGCGCCGGACGCTCGGACAATTGCCCGATCTCGGCCAGGAACTGGCCCGGTCCCTGATCGATGATCGGCGTGACGCGGCCAAACCCATCGCGGTTGGTGATGGCGACGTTGCCGGACAGCACGACGAACATGCCGGGTCCTACCTTGCCGGTCAGGAACAGAGCTTCGCCGTGTTTGTAATGGCGGTCTTCGCCAAAGCGGCGCATGCGGCCGATTTCCTGCGCCGTCAATGTCGGGAATGTCTGCTCGTAGCGAGGGAAGGCACTGGCAAGGCTGGCGTTGCCGTTGGTTTCCTGTCCCATGATGATTTCTTCTGACATACCCACAACCTCATCCGGAAAACCTGACGCGAGATATTCCCTGCCGACGCAAGGCAGCCAACCGGCTATTTATCCGGGCTTTTCTCGTCGCCCTCGCGGACCTCATCAGAAGCCGGCGACGCGGACATGAAACCCGCCCGCTCGCGGGCTTGCGATTTTCGCCGCTTGAGATTTTCCCGCAAGGCCAGCTTCAGGCGATCCTGGCGCTTGTCCTTTGCGATTTGCCCGGTCGGCCGACCGCCTGCGTTGCTGTCATCGTTCATGGTCGACCTGCTTGCCTGCGTGCCCGCGCCGCCAACTTGCGTTTGGCCCGTTCTGGCGGCAATCGTCCGTATTCGCTGCTTGAACAAAGCGCTAGCCCTTAGGGCCATGCCGATATGCGCACCAAATGCGGCGATTTCGGCCGACGGCAGCGATTTCCCGCGCTTGCGCGCCCGCTGACCTTGTGGCAAGGATCGCCCGCCTTGTGGAGCCCCTTTGGGCCGATTCTTTAGATTCAGTGCCCAGTTCCGACGAATTCGCCGCACTGGCGCACGCTGCCGTAGCTCAGTGGTAGAGCACTCCATTGGTAATGGAGAGGTCGACAGTTCAATCCTGTCCGGCAGCACCAGTTATCGCGGCATCCGAAGCCGGCGCGCAACGCGACCGGTCCCGTTCGCCGCCGATCGCTCATAACTTTCCCTTAAAGACCCTCTCATCTCCTCAGCTTCAGATTCGCACGCGGAAGTTCCGGCCGTTGCGGATTCGCTACGCGAGGGGCTTTCAAATTAAGGCGTCTTTAAGACTTCATTAGTCCGTCATTAAGCACGAATTTGTGTTGTTCCCCAATATGTTGGGTTCTCCACGAGTGTGGCTGATCAGTGACAGCTTTTTACTCAAAAGCTGTCTAAGTGCGCGCCATGGACGGGCGCAGAAGGCGCGCGATCTGACAACGGACTACTCTCTGGAGAACCAAAATGAAAAAGCTTCTACTTGCAACTGTGGCTCTCGTCGCCCTCGGCGCGACCGTGCCAGCACTGGCTGCCGACCTTTCGGCCCGGACCGCCCCCTATACCAAGGCGCCGGCCTATGTCGCTCCGCTCTATAACTGGACCGGCTTCTACATCGGCGGCCACCTCGGCGGCGTGTTCGCGGGCAATACCAATTTCGGCGGCCTGACCACCGGTAACAACGACAACGGCCGCTTCCTCGGCGGTGTGCAGGGCGGCGCTGACTATCAGTTCGCCCCGAACTGGGTGATCGGCGCGGAAGCCGAGTACTCCTGGATTGCCGGCAACAACGGCAGCATCGTCTTCCCGAATGGCAACGTCTTCACCAACAACCAGCGTGGCATCGGCTCCGTCACGGGCCGCGTCGGCTACACCTGGGGTCCGGGCCTGCTCTACGTGAAGGGCGGTTATGCCTTCGCCGACAACAACGATTCGCTGGTGAACGGCGCAGGCGCGCCGCTGGCGTTCGGTCTGACGGGCGATCACAGCAACGGTTGGACCGTCGGCGCTGGTCTCGAATACATGTTCACCCAGAACTGGTCGGGCAAGATCGAGTACCAGTACTACAACTTCGGCAATTCCAGCTTCACGACGCCGGCTGCGCTGGCTCCGTTCGGCAGCTTCCGCACCGACGACCATGTCGTGAAGGCCGGCATCAACTACCGCTTCAACTGGGGAGGTCCGGTGGTCGCGAAGTACTAAGCTTCGGCGATCACACGGTAACGAAAAGGCCGGCCTCGCGCCGGCCTTTTTGCTTTTGCGGGCCGTGAAGGGCCAAAGTCCACCAGTCCGCATCTATTTTTTCGGCTAGTGTCCCGATTCCGAAGTTCGTAGCATTTTTCGGAGCCACGTTTCGAACTTCGGAATCGAAAGGACACTAGCTAATTTATTGATCTAGTGTGGCTTTGGTTCAGAAGTCCGCATGACTTACCCGCGGCAACAATGATGCGGACTTCTGAACCGCCACACTAGCGCGCCGCCGCGAGTGCGGCTAAGCCAAGACCCGTGACCATGCATTCAAAGAAAGACGCTGTTCAGTCCTCAGCCGAGGCGTTGCGTTACCCCTGGGAAAACCACCCCGGCCATGATCAGGTCGTGGAGGTGATGCCCGGGCTGCTCTGGGTCCGCTTGAAACTGCCGTTCCGCCTTAACCACGTGAACATCTATCTGCTCGCCGACGGCGACGGCTGGGCGATGGTGGATTCCGGATTCGGCAATGAGGAATCGATCGCGGCCTGGACGGCCCTGTTCGAAGGGCCGCTCAAAGGCGTTGCGATCAGCCGTCTGATCGTCACCCATTCGCATCCCGATCATGTCGGCCTTGCGGGGTGGGTGGTCGAGCGGTTCGGCTGCCCGCTTTTCATGTCGCAGGTCGAATATCTGCAGTCGGTCTATCACCAGAACCGTGGCACCGAGGAACGCAAGCAGGCGCAGCGGCTGTTCTTCCGGCGCCATGGCATGGACGAAAACCTGACCGACAGACTGCTCGGACGCGGCCAGGACTATCTGAAGCGGGTCTCGACCTTGCCCGCTTCCTATCGCCGCATCTCCCATGGCGACGAGATTTCGATCGGCACCCGCCGCTTCAAGGTCATCACCGGCGGCGGCCATGCGCTCGACCAGGTGATGCTCTATTGCGCGGCTGACAAGCTGTTTCTGTCCGCGGACCAGGTGTTGAGCAGGATCTCGCCCAACGTCAGCGTCTGGGCGGTCGAGCCCGAGCAGAATTCGCTCGGCGAATATCTCGCTTCGCTCGCAAGCCTGACCACCACGCTTCCTTACGATCTCCTGGTGCTGCCCGGCCACGGCGTGCCGTTCTACGGCCTGAAGACGCGGATCAAGCAACTCGCCGACCACCATGAAGAGCGCTGTCAGTTGATCGCGGCCGCGTGCCGCGAGACGCCGCAGACATCCAGAGAGCTCGTGCCTGTCGTGTTTCACAAGCACGTGCTTGACGAGCACCAAATGGGGTTTGCCGCGGGCGAACTGGTCGCGCATGTCAACTACATGCTGGTCGAAGGCCGCCTGACGGCCGAAGAGGCCGACGGCATGCTCCGCTACCGGACGACATGACCCGCACGCGGCGTCATCTCCTTGGCGGCCTTCTCTTTGCTCTGGCCGCGCTCATCGCGACGCCGACGATCGCGGAAGATACCGTAACCTTCATGACCGCTGGCGATGGCAATGCCTTCCTGCCCTATGGCCAGGGCGTGGCGAAATATCTCGCCGCCAAAGGCCTTCACATCGACGTCAAGAAAAGCGGCGGCTCCAACGACAACCTGACGGCGGTCGATGCATCGCCCATGACAATCGGCACGGCCTTCATGGCGTCGGCCTACGACGCCATCAACGGCACCGGCTTCGCCGCCGGCCACAAGCACGAGAACCTGCGCGCGCTGTTTCCGATGTACGAGACGTCCTTTCAGATCACCGCTTTGCGCACAAGCGGGCTGAAGTCGCTCGCCGACCTCGACGGCAAGAAAGTCGGCGTCGGACCCGCGCGCGGCCCGGCCGAAGGATTTTTTCGGGCGGCCGCCGACGTCGCACATATCAAGCCCATCATCGTCAACGGCGATCCGGCCGCGCTCTCGCAGCAGGTTCTCAATGGCGAAATCGACGCGCTGTGGCAGGGCGCGGTGGTGCCGATCCCCTCGCTGGTCGAAGTGGCCAATCACGCCGACGCAGTCGTGTTCGGTTTGTCCGACGCGGACGTTGCAGCGGTGCTCGCCAAACTGCCGGCGCTATCGGCGACGACGATCCCCGCCGGCACCTACAAGGGGCAGACCGGCGAGATCAAAAGTTTTTCGGCCTGGAATTTCGTGGTCGCCAACAAGGACCTTCCGGCCGACGTCGCCTATGCAATCACCAAGGCTGTACTATCAGCGGATGATCCCACATCCGAGATTTATCCGACCGCATCAGCCACACGCGCGTCCAATATCGGGAAAGCGATCCTGCCGATTCATCCGGGAGCGATGCGGTTTTATCGCGAGGCCGGTGTCGCGGGCACATTGAAGATTCCAAGCGGGCCTGACGTCAAACTTCCAAATTAAGAAGCTTCGCTGCGGTCCGCCCCAGGACGCCGGCCTTTTCGTCATCAGTGAGCGACGTGCAGGCAAAGATGTGGTCCACCGGGCTGAGCTGCCAGGGATAAGGGTAATCGCTGCCGAGTACGATCTGGCTCGCGCCGACCTGCGTCGCCAGATGCCGGATCGCCTCGGGCGTGAAGACGAGCGAATCGAAATAGATCTGCTTCAGATACTCCGACGGCTTCTTCTTCAGCTTGATGTCGGGATTGCATCCCTTCGGTCCGACCATGCAGGCATGATCGGAACGGTCGGCATAGGAGCCGAGATAGCCGCCGCCATGGGCCGCAATGATCTTCAGGCCGGGAAAGCGATCGAGCGTGCCCTCGAAGATCAGATGCGACAATGCAATCGTCGTGTCGAGCGGATTGCCGATGGTGTTGTCGAGCCAGCCGTTGCCCGCAAGCCGGTTCGCCCTGAGCTCCGGTATGCCACGCGGATGGATGAACAAGGGTACGCCCAGTTCTTCCGCCTTGGCCCACACGGGATGGAATTTTGGATCGGAAAAATCGACCTCGTTGACGGAGCCGCCGATCGCGGCGCCTTTCAATCCCTGCCTCTTGATCGCGGTCTGAAGTTCCTGCACGGCCAGATCAGGCGCCTGCAAGGTGAGCGAAGCGAACGCCGCGAAGCGATCGGAATGCGAGGCGCAGAACTCGGCGAGCTTCTCGTTCTGGATCTTGACGATTTGCGCCGCCAAATCGCGCTCCTTGTCGTACCAGAACGGATTGATCGACAGCACCTCCATGTCGACGGCCTGCGCGTCCATTGCAGCAAGGCGTTGCTTGAGCTCGATGAAAGTCTCTTCCGCACCGTTGATCGGGCCGGCCTGGCGCCTGTGGCCCTCTTCGCCCAGCAGCGCGCCGGCCTCGTGGAAATGGCAATGCGCATGCACGTCGATGGTCTTGACCCGCTTGCCTTTGACCGCGACAGGAAGCTTGCGCCGCTCCGGCGCTTGCGCGTGCGCGCCCTGCAACAGGCCGCAGCCGCAGAAGAAGATGCCGGTGGCGGCAAGCGTGCCGGTTTTGAGAAATTCGCGGCGCGTTGTCATGATCGTCGCTCCCTTGTCTCTTTTTGGGCGGCACGATCTTGGGGTCGTGCTCGCCTGTTTATCCGCCATCACCGGCGGTTGAGCGGGATCGTAGAATAGACCAAAGGGCGCCGGCAAGGCGCTGCGTTCGATCAGGTCATCAAGGCCTGGCTATCAGTGCTTGAGAATTCGGGCGAGGAAAGCCTTGGCGCGCTCTGACTCCGGCGCATTGAAGAATTGCGCGGCTTCCGCCGTCTCGACGATTTCGCCGCCATCCATGAACAGCACCCGGTTGGCGACGTTGCGGGCAAAGCCCATCTCGTGGGTGACGCAGATCATGGTCATGCCCTGCTTTGCCAGCGACGTCATCACGTCCAGCACCTCATTGACCATTTCGGGGTCAAGCGCCGAGGTCGGCTCGTCGAACAGCATCACTTCCGGATCGAGCGCGAGCGCACGGGCGATCGCGACCCGCTGCTGCTGACCGCCGGAGAGCTGCGCCGGATACTTGGTGATATGGGCGGAAAGCCCGACACGCGCGAGCAGCGCGCGCGCCTTTTCTTCCGCGACTGCCTTCGGCCGCCGCAACACCTTGGTTTGCGCGATCGTCACATTGCTCAGCACGCTCAGATGCGGGAACAGCTCAAAGCTCTGGAACACCATCCCGACCGAGCGGCGCAGCGCCGCCATATGAGTGACGCCGGGCGCGAGGCGAAAATCGCCGACCTTGATCTCGCCGGCGTCGATGGTTTCCAGTCCATTCACCGTCTTGATCAGCGTGCTCTTGCCGGAGCCGGACGGCCCGCAGATCACCACCACTTCGCCGCGGGCGACTTCCGCGTTGCAGTTCTTAAGAACCTGAAACGTGCCGTAGGATTTCGAGACTTGGCTGATCGAGATCATCAGCGAGCTCCATAAGCGAGGCGGCCTTGCAGCCGTTTGACGAGTTGCGAGGCGGTGTAACAAAACAGGAAATAGATGACGCCGACAGTCAGGTACATTTCGACGAGGCTGCCGTCGCGCTGGGCAATCTTGGTCGCCGCGCCGAGCAGGTCAGTCGCCGAAATGACGTAGACCAGCGAGGTGTCCTGAAACAGGATGATAGTCTGCGTCAATAGGATCGGCAGCACGTTGCGGATCGCCTGCGGAAAGAGAATGTAGACGTAGGCATGGAATTTGGAGAGCCCGAGCGCCTCGCAGGCCGAATATTGCCCCGCCGAGATCGAACGAAAGCCGGCGCGCACGATCTCGGCATAGTAGGCCGCCTCGAACAAGACAAAAGTCACGTAAATCGTCAGCGACGCGCCGACCGCCACGGGCCGGCCGCCATTGGTCAGCCAGCCGATTGCCCACGGCACCAGAAAGAAGACCCAGAAGATCACCATGATCAGCGGGATCGAGCGCATCAGGTTGATATAGGTGGTCGCGAAGGTGGACAGCAGGCGATTGTTCGACAACCGCGCCACCGCCAGCAGGCTGCCGAACACGATGCCGCCGGCAACCCCGACCACCGTGATCTGGACCGTGAACAGAAGTCCCGACAGCAGGAACGGCGCAACGGAAGTGATCGCGGAAAGATCGACCTTCATTTCCGCGCACTCCCGCTGACGAGACTCGGCAGCTGCACCGATCGCTCGATCCAGTACATCAACGACCACGCCAGCATCGCGATCACGAGATAGACCAGCGTGACCACGCCATAGGCTTCAAAGGTGCGGAAGGTGTTCTCGTTGATTTCGCGCGCGGTCGCCGTCAGTTCGACGAGCCCGATGGTCAATGCCACCGACGTGTTCTTGAAGATCGTCATGAACTCGTTGGTCAGTGTCGGCAGGATGATGCGAAACGCCTGCGGCAGCAGGATCAGCCGGTACATGCCGCCACGGCTGAAGCCGAGCGCGGATGCAGCCGCGGTCTGGCCTCTCGGCAGCGCCTGCACGCCGGCGCGGACCTGTTCGGCGATCCGCGCCGCGGTGAAAAGGCCGAGGCAAACCAGCGCCGGAACGAAGCTGCCCCAGGGCGGGTCCATCTGCTTGATCGCGAGGCCGATCCGCTGCGGCAGGATTTCCGGCAGCACGAAGTACCAGAAGAACATCTGCACCAGGAGCGGAATGTTGCGGAAGGTCTCGACATAGATCCGCCCGAGCCTTGGCCAGATTCCGCCCGGCAGTGTGCGCGCGACACCAACCAGGGTGCCGACGACAAGCGCAATCGTCCAGGCGCCGAACGCGAGCGACAGCGTCCAGGCAAGACCGCTCCAGATCCAGTCGATATACCGGCTGACGCCGTCGGGGGTGGTCTCGAACAACAAGGACATCGGCGACTACCCCCTCACATCACGACGCGGCTGGCTGACCTTTCCTCACTGCCCGATCGCCTTGTCGCTCGGGTTCTTGATCAGCGCCTTCAATCCCTCCGATTGCGGGAACTTCAGATTGATGTTCTTCGGCGGAATCGGGCTCTCGAACCACTTGGCATAGAGCTTGTCGTAGAGGCCGGATTTCATGGCCTCAGTCAGCGCGTCATCGACCAGCTTTTTGAACTCGGCATCGCCCTTGGCCATCATCACGCCATAGGGATCGCTCGGATAGGCGTCGCTCAGGAAAACGAAATTGTCCGGCGAGGACGCATTTGCTTTCAGACCCGCGAGCAGGATGTCGTCTTCCATGAACGCGCTGGCGCGGCCGGTCTCGACCAGCAGGAAGGATTCGGCGTGGTCCTTGCCTTGCAGGATCTTCATGCCGAGATTCTTCTCGGTGTTGAGCTTGGCGACGAACTGCGCGGTGTTGGTGCCTTGCGTGACGACCACGGCTTTGCCCTTGAGATCGTCGGTCGTCGTGAGGCCCGACGATTTCAGCGCAAGCCATTTGAATTGCGGCGCATAGAAGATCACGGAGTAAGCGACCTCCTGCTGGCGCGCGATGGTGTTGGCGGTCGAGCCGCACTCGATGTCAACGGTGCCATTCTTGACCAGCGGAATGCGGTTCGACGAGTTCACCGCCTGGTAGGCGACCTTGAGGTCGGGCTTGTTCAATTTCGCCTTGACCTTCGCCACGACGAGATCGCACAGCTCGAGCGAGAAGCCTATCGGCTTCTGGTTATTGTCAAGATAGGAGAACGGCACCGAGGAGTCGCGATGGCCGATCGTGATCGTGCCGGCGTCCTTGATCTTCTGCAATGTCGGGCTGAGGCTCTGCGCCGATGCCGCTACTGGCGCAATCGCCAGCAAACACAGCGTCGCAAGGCCGATGACTAGTCTCTTCATGATGTACTCCCCTCTTCCAAAACGCGTTACTCTCATTTCACCGCGGCGATCGCGGCATCGACCGCATCGCCGAGACGCTCGACAACCGTGTCGACCTGTTCCTTGTTGATGATGAAGGGCGGCGCGATCAGAACATGATCGCCGTTGACGCCGTCGATGGTGCCGCCCATCGGATAGACGCAGAGGCCGCGCGCCATGGCCTCGCGCTTCACCAGCGCGTTGAGCTTCAATCCTGAGGCGAATGGTTTCTTCGTATCGACTTCGGAGACGAGCTCGACCCCACGGAACAGGCCACGCCCGCGGATGTCGCCGACATGGTGGTGGTTGGCAAAACGTTCCTCCAACCGCCGTTGCAGATGGCTGCCCATGGCCATCACATTGTCCAGCAGTCTGTCGCGGTGGATGACATCCTGCACGGCGAGCCCCGCCGCGGCCGCCATCGGATGGCCCATATAGGTGTGGCCATGCTGGAAGAAGCCTGAGCCCTTCGAAAAAGCTTCGAAAATCTTGTTGCTGAGAAGCGTGGCGCCGATCGGCTGATAGCCGCCGCCCAGCCCCTTGGCGATCGCCATCAAGTCCGGCGCAGCGCCGTCCTGTTCACACGCATGCAGCGTGCCGGTGCGGCCCATGCCGCACATGACTTCATCGAGAATGAGCAGCACGCCGTAGCGGTCGCAGATCGCGCGGATGCGCTTGAAATAATCGGCGACCGGGGGCACCGCGCCGCAAGTCGCCCCGACCACAGTCTCCGCGACGAAGGCGATGACCTGATCGGAACCGAGCTCGATGATCTTGTCTTCCAGCGCTTGCGCGGCGCGCGCGGCGTAGTCGGCGTCGCTCTCGCCCGGCTTCTGAAAGCGATAGGCATAGCAGGGATCGATATGGTGCGTTTCGATCAACAGCGGACGGAATTGCGCGCGGCGCCATTCATTGCCGCCGGTCGCCAGCGCCCCGAGCGTGTTGCCGTGATAGCTCTGGCGGCGCGCAATGATGTGCCGCCGCTGCGGCTCGCCCTTCTCGACGAAATATTGCCGCGCCATTTTCAGCGCAGCCTCGATCGCCTCCGACCCGCCGCTGACGAGATAGACGTGGTCGATGCCTTTGGGCGCGGTCTCGACCAGGCGGTCGGCAAGCTGTTCGGCAACTTCGGTGGTGAAGAAACCGGTATGGGCATAAGCGAGCTTGTCGAGCTGTTTGTGAAGCGCCGATATCACGTCGGGATGGCCATGGCCGAGGCACGACACCGCCGCGCCGCCGGAGGCGTCGATGTAGCTCTTGCCGTTCTGGTCAAACAATTCGATGCCCTTGCCGGAGACGGCGACGGGCATTTTGGCGTTGGCTGAGCGATGAAGTATGTGGGTCATGACGGCTTCTTGTTGTTTCTGGATTGGAGGTGGGTGTTGAGGGCAGCGTGATGTCCATCCGAATGCCGCAGCGAGGCGAGCGCAGCGTCGCCGCCGCGGCCGGCAATGATGGCGCCGAGCACTTCGGCAACCGCAAAAGCCGGCGACATCGCGTGAAAAAAGGACGGGCTCTCGGTCGGAACGATGACGGTGTGCTCGGCGATCTGCGCCAGCGGCGCGACTTCGCTGTCGGTCACCGCGATCACCGCGATGCCCTGCGCGACCGCATATTCGGCGAGTTCGATGGTCAGGCGCGTGTAGGGCATCACGCTCGCGACCAGCAGCACATCCTTGGGCGTCGCGCGCGCCAGCGCATCGGAGCCGGTGGCGCCGATGCCCTCGATATGGACGGAGCGATCGCCGACCAGCGTGAGCACATAGTGCAGATGCCAGGCGATGGAATGGCTCGATCTTAAGCCGAGGCAGTAGATTCGGCGCGCCGAAGCCAGCGCTCTTGCGGCATTCACCAGCCGCTCCAGCCCGCTTGGCATCGCCAATTGCTGAATCTGATGACCGATCGACGTCAGCATGTCGGCGGCCAGCGCCTTGTCGCCCTTCAATTTCTGACTGATGACCTGGACGCCCGCCTTGCCGGCAAAGCCGAGATCGCCTTCGCGGACGGCGGCGGCATAGAGCTCGCGCACCTCTTCATAGCCGTCCATGCCGAGACGCTTGGCCAGCCGCGTCATGGTCGCGGGCTGTACGCCGGCCTGACGCGCCTGCTCGCGCATCGACAGCAAGGCCACGTCGTGGGGGCGGTCGAGCACGTAGCGCGCGCCTGCCTGCAATTGCGCGGGCATATCGTCGAACGACTGGATGATGCGTTCGGTCAGCGGGCCACGGTCCATTGGTAATCCTAGGCCTCGGCCGCACCATTTTGCAACAATTGTTTCAAATGGCGGAAATTCAATTCAATTGGATCGAGCATGGGCCGCACTGCGCCCGAAGCGCGATTTTAGAAAAGCTTGAGGAAAGCCCGTACTTTACGCGTCTGCATGGCAGAGCCGAACGCGGCGCGCACCGAAACTTGACCGAAATCAAAGCCTTCGGGCCAAAGGTGGGGTTCGATTACGGCTCGACAGGGATTATGGAAACCCTCTAAAAAGGTGGCGCCCATTCCACCCGCACGCTCAGGTTCCAGGTTTATCGCGATGGATTACAGCCAGTTTTTCCGCACCGCCCTCAATCGCCTTCACGATGAGCGGCGCTACCGGGTGTTCGCCGATCTGGAACGCGTCGCCGGCCGTTTCCCGCATGCGGTGTGGCATTCGCCGAAAGGCACGCGCAACGTCGTGATCTGGTGCTCCAACGATTATCTCGGCATGGGCCAGCACCCGAAGGTGGTTGGCGCAATGGTCGAGACTGCAACCCGCGTCGGCACCGGCGCCGGTGGCACCCGCAACATCGCCGGAACCCATCATCCGCTGGTGCAGCTCGAGCAGGAACTCGCCGACCTCCACGGCAAGGAAGCGGCGCTGCTGTTCACGTCGGGCTACGTCTCCAACCAGACCGGCATCGCGACCATCGCCAAACTCATTCCGAACTGCCTCATTCTCTCCGACGTGCTTAACCACAATTCGATGATTGAAGGTGTTCGCCAGGCCGGCTGTGAGCGGCAGATCTTCCGCCACAGCGACATGGCGCATCTGGAGGAACTGCTGCGCGCCGCAGGGCCCGACCGGCCGAAGCTGATCGTCTGTGAGAGCCTTTATTCGATGGACGGCGATATCGCGCCGCTGGCGAAAGTCTGCGATCTCGCCGAGAAATACGGCGCCATGACCTATGTCGACGAGGTCCATGCGGTCGGCATGTATGGCCCGCGCGGCGGCGGCATTGCCGAGCGCGACGGCGTCATGCACCGCATCGACATTCTGGAGGGCACGCTCGCCAAAGCGTTCGGCTGCCTCGGCGGCTATATCGCCGCCTCAGAGCAAATCATCGACGCGGTTCGCTCCTACGCGCCCGGCTTCATCTTCACCACCGCGCTGCCGCCGGCGATCTGCTCGGCCGCCACGGCGGCCATCCGCCATCTGAAGACGTCCAACTGGGAGCGCGAACGCCATCAGGAACGCGCCGCTCGCACCAAGGCGATCCTGACTGCCGCCGGTCTGCCCGTGATGTCGAGCGACACCCACATCGTTCCGCTGTTTGTCGGCGATCCGGAAAAGTGCAAGCAGGCGTCCGACCTGCTGCTGGAAGAACACGGCATCTACATCCAGCCGATCAACTATCCGACGGTCGCCAAGGGCACCGAGCGCCTGCGGATCACGCCCTCGCCCTATCACGAGGACGCACTGATCGACCAGCTGGCTGAGGCCCTGTTGCAGGTCTGGGACCAGCTCGCTTTGCCGCTGAAGCAAAAGTCGCTGGCGGCGGAATAACCTTAATCGGCCCGATTGGCATCCCTGGCCGGCCCGGACGCGGCACGCATCGTGCGTTGTCGGCCCATTCCGGCTATAGTTCTCCCCTGAATGACCGCGTCCGCGCGGAACCAAGACCTTAGGGAGTGAGCAGCAATGCTGCACGACTGGGGCGTGATCGCAGCCGCCTTCGGCTACATCGGCCTCCTGTTCCTCGTGGCGAGCTATGGCGACCGCCTGTCGTCGGCGCAGCGCGGCCGCGCCAGCGCGCTGATCTATCCGCTGTCGATGGCGATCTATTGCACCTCGTGGACCTTCTTCGGCTCGGTCGGCTTCGCCACGCGTACCAGCGTCGACTTTCTGGCGATCTATATCGGCCCAGTCCTGATGATCGGCCTCTGCACGCCGCTGCTCCGCCGGGTGATCCAGCTCGCCAAGACGCAAAACATCACCTCGATCGCGGATTTCATTGCCGCACGCTACGGCAAGAGCCAGGCGGTCGCCGCGACAGTCGCGCTGATCGCCATCATCGGCTCGGTTCCCTATATCGCGCTGCAGCTCAAGGCCGTCTCCTCCTCGCTGGAGACGATCCTGATCGACGAACAGGCCTTCACTGCCATCCCGGTAGTCGGCGATATCGCGCTGATCGCGACGTTGACAATGGCGGCCTTTGCCGTGCTGTTCGGAACCCGCCACACCGACGCGACCGAGCATCAACATGGATTGATGCTGGCGATCGCATCCGAATCCATCGTCAAGCTCGTCGCCTTTATCGCCGCCGGCGCCTTCGTCACCTTCTGGATGTTCTCGCCGCACGAACTGGTCGAGCGCGCGATGAAGACGCCAGAAGCCGTGCGGGCGATCGAATACGTGCCGTCGGCCGGCAATTTTCTGACCATGATCCTGCTGTCGTTCTGCGCCGTCATGCTGCTGCCGCGCCAGTTCCACGTCAGCGTGGTCGAGAATTCGACGCCATCCGAAGTCAGCCGCGCGCGCTGGCTGTTTCCACTTTATCTCGTGGCGATCAACCTTTTCGTGATTCCAATCGCGCTTGCGGGCCTCATCACCTTCCCGTTCGGGCAGGTCGATCCCGACATGTATGTGCTGGCGCTGCCGGTGGAGGGCGACGCGTCGCTCTTGAGCGTTGCCGTGTTTGTCGGCGGCCTGTCGGCTGCGACCGCGATGGTGATCGTGGAATGCGTCGCGCTTTCCGTCATGGTCTCGAACGACATCATCATGCCGCTGGTGCTGCACCGTCGGCGCGAACTGGGCGACGTCCAGCCGGATTTCGGCGGCTTCCTCCTGGGGACCCGCCGCTTTGCGATCTTCGCGATCATGGCGATGGCCTATTTCTACTATCGCGCACTCGGCAACGCCCAGCTGGTGGCGATCGGGCTATTGTCGTTTGCGGCGATCGCGCAGCTTGCGCCGGCCTTTTTCGGGGGACTGTTCTGGCAGCGCGCGACCGCGCGCGGCGCCATGGGCGGCATGCTGGTCGGCTTTGTGGTCTGGGCTTACACGCTGTTTCTGCCGAGCTTCCTCGACGGCACGCCGGCGGGCCTTGCTTTTCTGCAAAGCGGCCCGCTCGGCATCACCCCGCTGCGGCCACAGGCGCTGTTCGGTTCCGACCTGCCGCAGCTCATCCATGGCGTGCTCTGGTCGCTCTCGTTCAACATCTTGACCTATGTGCTGCTGTCGCTCTCGCGTCAGCCGTCCTCGATCGAACGGATGCAAGCCGATCTGTTTGCCCCGAGCGTGCTGGCCCCGATGACGCCGACGTTCCGCCGCTGGCGGACCACGGTCACGGTGCAGGACATCCAGAGTACGGTCGCGCAATATCTCGGACCCGACCGCGCGCAGGATTCCTTTGACGCCTTTGCGGCCGTGCGCAATGTCGTTCTCGAGCCGTCGGCGCCGGCCGATTTCGAGTTGCTTCAGCATGCGGAGCACCTGATCGCGTCGTCGATCGGGGCTGCTTCCTCGCGCCTCGTGATGTCGCTGCTTTTGCGCAAGCGCACCGTCTCCGCCAAGGCCGCGCTGAAACTGCTCGACGACTCCCACGCCGCGCTGCATTTCAACCGCGAGATCCTGCAGACCGCGCTCAATCACGTGCGCCAGGGCATCGCCGTGTTCGACGCCGACCTGCAATTGATCTGCTCCAACCGCCAGTTCGGCGACATTCTGGGTCTGACGCCGCATCTCATTCAGATCGGGATTCCGTTGCGGGAAATCCTCGAATACATGACGGCGATCACACCATCGGAGTTCGGCGATCAGGAGCTCCTGGTTGAGAGGCGGCTCAGGGCCTATACCGCCGAAGGCGAGCCCTATCTCGAGCGCCTGACCGACCGGCACATGGTGGTGGAGGTTCGCTCCAACCGCATGCCGGGCGGCGGTCTCGTCATCACCTTTTCGGACGTCACGCCATCCTTCGAGGCGGCCGAAGCGCTGGAGCGCGCCAACGCCACGCTGGAAAAGCGCGTCCGCGACCGCACCGAGGAGCTGACGCGGCTGAACTCGGAACTGGCGCTGGCGAAGAGCACCGCCGAGGACGCCAGCATCTCCAAGACGCGCTTCCTGGCGGCCGCGAGCCACGACATTCTTCAGCCGCTCAATGCGGCGCGCCTTTACGTGACGAGCCTTGTCGAGCGCAAGAGCGGCGGCGAGGACTCAAGGCTTGTCGAGAACATCGACGAATCGCTCGAGGCAATCGAGGAAATTCTCGGCGCACTGCTCGACATCTCGCGGCTGGACGCCGGCGCCATGACGACATCGGTGACGAACTTCAAGATCGGCGACCTGATGCGCTCGCTGGAAATCGAGTTCGCGCCGATCGCGCGCGCCAAGGGATTGCAGCTGACCTTCGTGTCCTCCTCGCTGCCTGTGCAGTCCGATCGCCTGCTGTTGCGGCGGCTGTTGCAGAACCTGATCTCCAACGCGATCAAATATACCCCGCGCGGGCGGGTGCTCGTCGGCTGCCGACGCCGTGGCGAATCCTTGCGGATCTGCATCTACGATACCGGCGTCGGCATTCCCGTTCTCAAGCGCGGAGAAATTTTCAAGGAATTCCACCGGCTCGAACAGGGCGCGCGGATTGCTCGCGGCCTGGGACTAGGCCTGTCGATTGTCGAACGGCTCGCCCGTGTGCTCGGCCACGGCATCTCGCTTGATTCCGTCGCCAGCGGCGGCTCATCGTTTTCGGTGACTGTGCCGACCGCGAAAGCGGTCAACCACACGGCGGCGGTCACCAGCGCAACACCGTTGTCGCGGACGCCGATGTCGGGCGCCCTGATCACCTGCATCGAAAACGATGCCGCGATCCTCGACGGCATGAAGACGCTGCTTCGCGGCTGGGACGCCGAGGTGATCGCAGTGCCCGATCCCGAATCCGCCATCGAAGCCATCGAGGCCGCAGGCAAGCCGGTCACAGGTCTATTGGTCGATTACCATCTCGATCGCGGCAACGGCATTGCGGCGATCCGCGACATCCGGAAGAAATTTGGCGAGGCCATCCCGGCCATCCTCATCACTGCCGATCGCAGCCCGCATGTCCGCGCCGCCGCGCGGGACGAGAATATCGCGGTGCTGAACAAGCCGGTGAAGCCGGCCTCCTTGCGCGCGCTGCTCGGTCAGTGGCGCGCCCAGCAGATGGTCGCGGCGGAATAGGAATTATTGCTGCTGCGGCGCGCCTGGTGGTCCGATTCTAAAATTCGCATTCCGCGTCTGCGGCCGGGTGAGCAGCGAATGTCAAATCTACTCCACTTGTTGCCGCCATTGGTTGCCGGCGATCTTGGCCGCCGCGATCACGGCTTGCGTCCGGCTCTCGACGCCAAGCTTTTGCAGGATCGCCGAGACATGCGCCTTGATGGTCGCCTCCGACACGCCGAGCTCGTAGGCGATCTGCTTGTTGAGCAGGCCTTCGGACAGCATCATCAGCACGCGCACCTGCTGCGGGGTCAGCGTCACCAGGCGGTCGCGCAGACGCGCCAGTTCCGGATCGGTCGCCGACGACAAATCGGTGTCCGCCGGAACCCAGACATCGCCATCCAGCACTTTCATGATCGCGTCGCGCAGCGTGTCGACGCCAAATCGTTTCGGAATGAACCCGGAGGCGCCGAAATCCAGCGACTGCCTGATCGTACCGCCATCGTCGCTTGCCGAGACGATCACGACCGGAATCGCCGGGAACTGCGCACGCAGGTAAATTAGTCCGGAGAAGCCGGAGATCCCCGGCATCGTCAGATCGAGCAGCACAAGATCGACATCGGAATCACGATCGAGCAGCGCGGTCAGCTCTTCAAAGCTGCCGGCCTCGTCGATCCTGGCCGACGCAACGACGCTTGCTACCGCCTGACGCAGCGCGTCGCGGAACAGTGGATGGTCGTCGGCAATCACAAGATGGGTCGTAGCAGCGGCTGTCATCGATAGCTTGCAATAGGTTACGAAGGAACGACTCCGGAATAGCCGGTTTTGCGGTTCAATTGTCCTGCGGCCTGTGACCGCATGCAAGACATCAGTACCGCCACGCGGAATAGCGGTTAATTCCATCACTTGTGCGTCGCAACAGCAACGCTGGACTGGCCAACATTTCAAGACGTTTCGACATACTTGCGCGTTCCAAAGCGGGCCGAAAGTCGTACTGTGCGTCAGTTCACCTCGATGTTACCTTGCCGGCAACCCTGTGGCCAAATGGCGCATGGCAGGGAGCCTTTGCAACAGCAATTCGGGGAGTGCGAACGATGGCGATGGCAGCAACCGCGGGTGGCGACGACATCCGCAGCGGTAGAATGACCGCCGAGGAGCGAAAGGTCATCTTCGCCTCTTCGCTGGGTACCGTGTTCGAGTGGTACGATTTCTATATCTACGGAACGCTCGGCGCCTTCCTCGCCAAATTCTTCTTCTCCAACGTGCCGCCGAACGTCGCCTTCATCTTCACTCTGCTCGCGTTCGCGGCGGGTTTTGCCGTGCGTCCCTTCGGCGCCCTGATCTTCGGCCGGCTTGGCGACATGATCGGGCGCAAGTATACCTTCCTGATCACGATGACCCTGATGGGCGTCGGCACCTTCTTCATCGGCCTTCTGCCCGGCTATGCGAGTTGGGGCATCGCAGCGCCGGTCGTGCTGATCCTGCTGCGGCTGATCCAGGGCCTCGCGCTTGGCGGCGAATATGGCGGCGCGGCGACTTACGTCGCCGAACATGCGCCACAGGGCAAGCGCGGCTATTACACTTCCTGGATTCAGACCACCGCAACGCTCGGCCTGTTCCTCGCCCTGCTGCTCATTCTGGGCATTCGGACCTGGATGGGCGAAGAGTCGTTCGGCGATTGGGGCTGGCGCATTCCGTTCCTGCTCTCCGGCATCCTGCTGGCAGTTTCGGTGTGGATCCGCCTGAGCCTGAACGAATCCCCGGTCTTCCAGAAGATGAAGGAAGAGGGCAAGACCTCGAAGCGCCCGCTGAGCGAAGCCTTCGGTGAATGGGCCAATGCCAAGATCGCGATCCTTGCGCTGCTCGGCGCGACCGCCGGCGAAGCCGTTGTGTGGTATGGCGGACAGTTCTATGCCCTGTTCTTCCTGACCCAGACGCTCAAGGTGCCCGGCGTGAGCGCGCAGATCATGATCGTGATTGCGCTTACACTCGGCACGCCGTTCTTCGTGATCTTCGGCTGGCTGTCCGACAGGATCGGCCGCAAGCCGATCATCCTTGCAGGCTTCCTACTCGCGGCGCTGACGTATTTCCCGATCTTCAAGGGCATTACGCACTTCGCCAATCCGAGGCTTGAAGCGGCCCTTGCCTCCGCGCCGGTCACCGTGATCGCCGATCCGTCCGAATGCCACATCCAGTTCAAGGCGACGGGTACTGAAAAGTTCACCAGCGGCTGTGACATCGCGACGTCCGCGCTGGTCAATCTGTCGGTGAACTACAAGAGCCAGGACGCGCCGAAGGGAACACCGGCGCAGGTGAAGATCGGCGACCAGACGTTGGCTGCGACCGCGCAGGATTTCGCCAAGACGCTGGCCGCCGCCATCAAAGCCCATGGCTATCCGGCATCGGCCAACCCTGACGAGATCAACTGGGTGATGACGATTGTCCTGCTGTGGGTGCTGGTGGTCTACGTGACGCTGGTCTATGCGCCGATCGCGGCATGGCTGGTTGAACTGTTCCCGAGCCGTATCCGCTACAGCGGCATGTCGTTGCCCTACCACATCGGCAACGGCTGGTTCGGCGGCTTCCTGCCGGCGACCGTGTTCGCCATCGTCGCCTACACCGGAAACATCTATTCCGGCCTTTGGTATCCGGTCGCGATCGCGCTGATGAGTCTCGTGATCGGCTTCCTGTTCCTGCCCGAGACCAAGGACGTCGATATCCGGACCAACTGATCTCATCCTGAAGGGGACAAAAGCCGGCCGCGGACAGCGATCCGCGGCCGGTTTTGCTTTACTATTTCGCGCCCGTCGCGCCGACGAACTGCAAAACGATCTCACGGGCGTGCGGACGCGCCCGATGCTCGATCAGATAGATCGCCTGCCATGTCCCGAGCATCAGCCTGCGCTTCATGACGGGAATTTGCAGCGACGTCGCGGTCAGCATGGTCTTGACGTGCGCCGGCATATCGTCGGGACCTTCGGTGTCGTGGCGCCATCCGAAATCCTCCGGCGCAAGGTGATCAAGCGCGGAGGTCAAGTCCCTCAGCACGGTGGGATCGGCGTTCTCCTGGATGGTCAGCGAGGCCGAGGTATGACGGATAAAGAGCGTCACCTGGCCTTCGACCGCGCCGGCGTCATCGACGAATCGCGCGACCTCGGCCGTCAGATCGAGAAAGCCGCGGCCCGAAGTCTGCACGGTCAGCAGCGAACTCACGAGAGCATTTGAGCCGACCACAGAATGCGAACTGCGCACGGACTTGGACGATGTCATGAACAACCTACCTGTCGTCCCCGCGAACGCGGGGACCATAACCACCAATGCCAGTTGCTACGAAGATATGCGCACCAGACGTTTAATCGAGGGATCGCGGCGTAGGGGATCCCTGCGTGCCGCCTTCGCCAGCGCTTCGGCGAGCCCGACTTGACAACCCCGGCGAAGCCTTGGCGAAGACGGGTCGCAGAGGCGACTTCTGAGATTGACGACGTTCTCGTCAGATCTTGCCGCTGACGTCTTTCTGCATCCGGTTGGCCATCTCGACCAGCCGCCGCCACGCCTGCTCCAGGAACGACATCACCCGATCCATGTCGCGGTCGCTCGGCAGCGGGATTTCGATCTTGCGCGGGTTCTCGGCCGATTTTGGCTCAGCGCTCTTCGGCACGTCCGCTTTGGGCTGCGCCTCGTCAGTCTTGTCGCCGGCCGTCGGCGCACGCGACGCCAGCTCGGTCTTCAGTCTTTCGATTTCGGCCTTGGACCTTTCATTTTCCGTCTGCAACCGGCCGATCTCGGCATCATAAGCCGCGCGCTCATCGGGTATGGCGTAGCAGGCCCAGCCGGCACCGCTGTTGTTGCAGGTCGAGACCGCGCCAGTGCGTGTGTCGAGCCGGACCACCCCGTCAGCGACCTGCGACAGCGCATAGCGGCCGTTTTCCTTGTCGGGCATCGATTCGGCCCGAGCTGCGCCTGTTGCGGCAACGACCGACACGAGGACAACGGCTGATGTCAGGTATGTCGCTCCGGTCATGGCATGCTCCGCAGTGTGTATCGGCTCTTGATCCGCCACTGCCCTTAGGGCTGCGAACGATAGGGCGCGCGGCCTGATTTCAATGCGTCCACCAGCAATTCGATCCGATCCTGACCCCAGAATACCTCGCCGTCCAGCACATAGGCGGGCGATCCGAACACGTCGGTCGCCAGGGCATCCTGCCTGTTCTGTTCGTATTTCTGGCTGATCTCGTCCGCACCGGAGCGCTCCACCAACGCCTTGCCCGGTAGCCCGCTTTCGTCAGCCAGACGAACCAGCGTTGAAATATCGGCGAGATCGAGGTCGTCTTCCCACACGCCCATAAGGGCGCGGCGCAGGAATCGATCGGGATCATGGCCAGCCTCGATCGCCGCGATCACCACGCCATCGGCAAGACGCGCGTTCAGCGGCACGTGCTTCGGCTGGAAATGGAAATTCAACCCGCGCTTGTCGCGCCAGCGCTGCAATTCAAGCATCCGGTAACGCTGCCGTACCGGGTGACGCTTGACCAGTGGCAGCCCGCCTGTTTCAGAAAACAGCTCAACCAGCACGACCGGCTTGTGATTGACCGCAAGGCCGTAGGTCGCGACCACATCGCGAAACAATCTGTGTCCGATGTAGGCCCAGGGTGAGGAAATCGAAAAGTAGTAGTCGACCTGACGCGGCATGAAGCTTCTCGAGCAAAGATTTTTCCGAATCCTTACACCCAAAACGGCGATGCAAGGCGGTTTCCAGAGGCGATTTATAGGCGATATTGCAGCGATCTATTGCAGTGCGGCGACCGGGTGTCCGATCCAGCTTGGGATAAGACAAATACAAACGTAATATCAATAAGATAGACACCTGTGACGCAATCTTGACTTGATTTCAAGCGGTCAGTATGGTCCGCGCGGCTTTTGAAGGGGTGACGGGGCGCGTTTTCATTCTCTGCAATCGTTTCGGGTCTTAGCAAGCATGGCGCAAGGCACGAATGACCGCGAAGAAGAAAGCAAGTCGTCCTCCGACGAGGCCGCACTTTCCGCAAGGCTCGGAAGTCTGGAGCACCGGTTGTCCGCACTTCGGGACAGCCGAAACATCAGAACTGACCAATCCGACGCTGGTGGAGACAGCAATGCCAGGGCGTCAGCCATGGCAATGGGTTTCCGCCTCTCATCGGAGCTGATCGCCGGCGTTGGCCTCGGAGCCCTGTTGGGCTGGGGTTTCGACCGTCTGCTTTCGACGTCACCTTTCGGGCTAATCGTGTTCGTGCTGGTTGGCTTTTCGGCCGGCGTTCTGAACGTGATCCGCTCGGCAGGTGTTGCCCCGGACAAGACCCGCCGTTAAGGAAGTGGCGAACGACGTGATTTCAAATGCCGGCATGGCCGGCGATAGCCTAGAGATGCTGCGCGGATGATCGATCCGATCGAACAATTCCACATCGAGAAGCTCTTCACGATCGGCCATATCGGCGGTCAGGAGATTGCCTTCACCAACTCCTCCGCCTTCATGTTCGGCTCGGTGGCCCTGACGGCGCTATTGATGCTCGGCCCCGGCCGCAATCTGGTGCCGGGACGCCTGCAATCGGTTGCCGAAATCGCCTACGAATTCGTCGCCAACACCATCAGGTCGAATGCCGGCAAGGACGGCATGAAGTTCTTCCCGCTGGTGTTCACCATCTTCATGTTGCTCACCATTTCCAACATGATCGGCGTCATCCCCTACAGCTTCACGATCGCAAGCCACATCATCGTCACGGCCGCACTCGCATTTCTGGTGTTCTTCACCGTCCTGATCTACGGCTTCTACAAGAACGGCCTGAAATTCCTCAAGCTGTTCGTGCCTTCGGGCATTCCGATCTTCATTCTGCCGCTGGTCGTCTTCATCGAGATTTTCTCGTTTTTCCTGCGGCCGATCTCGCATTCGGTGCGTCTGTTCGCCAACATGCTGGCCGGCCACATCGCGCTCGCCGTGTTCGCTGGCTTCATTCCGATGCTCGCAGGTATCGGCATCGCCGGATATTTCGGCGCCATTTTGCCGCTCGGCATGGTGATGGCGCTGAGCGCGCTGGAAATCCTGGTCGCGTTCCTGCAGGCCTACGTCTTCACCATTCTCACCGTCATCTACATCAACGACGCTATCCATCCGGGCCACTAGAGAAGGCCCCTCAACCAAACCTCAAGAAGGAGTTCGTTTCATGGATCCGATTGCCGCGAAGTACATTGGCGCAGGTATTGCCTGCATCGGCATGGGTGGCGCCGGCGCCGGCGTGGGCATCATTTTCGGCAACTACCTCGCCGCCGCGGTGCGTAACCCCTCGGCCGCCCAGGGCCAGTTCGGCAACCTGATTTTCGGCTTCGCGGTGACTGAAGCGCTCGGCATTTTCTCGCTGCTGATCGCGCTGTTGTTGCTGTTCGCACTCTGATTCCTCGCCGGTCCCGCCTCTTCTTCTGACGAGGCGGGAAATCTCGGTTAGCCGAACAGGAGAAGGTTCGTGGCTGATAGTCATGGCGAGCCGAAGGGCACCACCGCCCACACCGAGGCCGACGGCGGCCACAAGGAATTTCCGCCGTTCGAGAAGAACACCTTCGCCTCGCAGCTGGTGTCGCTGGTTATCGCGTTCGTCGCGCTGTATCTGATCGTCTCGAAGTTCGCGCTGCCGCGCGTCGGCGGCACGATCGATGCGCGCCAGAACAAGATCGACAGAGATCTCGCGGAAGCCCAGAAGCTGAAGGATCAATCCGACAGCGCGCTCAAGGCCTACGAGAGCGAGCTGGCCGCGGCGCGCTCCCGCGCGCAGGCGATCGGTGCGGAGACCCGCGAGAAGCTGAACGCGGCGTCCGAGGCCGAACGCAAGACGCTCGAGGAGCAGCTGTCGCAAAAGCTGGCGGGTGCGGAAAAGACCATCGCCTCCACCCGCGAGACGGCGATGGCCAACGTGCGCGGCATCGCCACCGAAGCTGCAACCGCCATCGTACAACGGTTGACCGGCGTCGCACCCGACGGCACGTCGGTCGGGCAGGCCGTTGACGCGTCCTTGAAAGGATAAGTTCGATGTTCGCCGAACCGGAATTCTGGGTCGCCGTTGGCTTTGTCATCCTGATGGGCATCTTCGCCTATATCGGTGTTCACCGCACCGTGCTGACGGCGCTCGATCATCGCAGCGAGCGCATCAAGGCCGAGCTCGACGATGCCAGCCGCCTCAAGCAGGAAGCAGCCGATCTGCTTGACCAGTACAAGGCCCGTCGCGCCAGCGCCGAGCGGGAGGCCCAGGACATCATCGCCGCGGCGAAGGTGGATGCCGAGCGCATCGCATCCGAGGCCAAGGCCAAGATGGAAGATTTCGTGGCCCGGCGGACCAAGGCTGCCGAGAACAAGATTGCGCTCGCCGAAGCGCAGGCGCTCGCCGATGTGCGCGCTGCCGCTGCCAATGCCGCGGTCGCGGCGGCTTCCACCATCCTGTCGCAGACGGTGAAGGGCCCGGTCGCCGACGACCTCCTGGCCAAGGGCATTACCGAGGTTCGCCAGAAGCTGAACTGACTGTCTGTAGTCATTCGCAAAAAAAGCCGGCGCTTGCGCCGGCTTTTTTTGTTCTCGGTAAGCGTCGGTGCTATCTCCGCCGGGCGCGCGCGCCTGACGGCGCCGCCGGCGCAATCGCCTGCGGGTCGAAGCCGACATAGAAGACATAGTTATCGCTGGTAAGCTGCTGGGGCATGTTGAAGAGCAAGTCCTCGCCAACCAGGCTGAATGCGCCGCCGTCTCCCGTCATCGATACCGTGGTGCGGTACACCTTTGTGGTCAGCACCCTCTCCTGAACACCGGTCTGCACGACCGCAACACGAACCGGGACTTCGACGGTCGCTGGCGCGCCGGCTGGGCCGGCAATGACGCGGCCCTGAATGCCGATTCGCGCCGCGATCTGGCCGCCGTTGACGCGGCGGCAATCTCGCGCGGTCCGCGTAATGGTCGCCTGATAGTTCAACTCGCTGGCCACCGGTTGCTTGCCGGGCGGCGCCACGCCGTAAGTGGACGCGCCCGCGCGAATCTTCACCAGCGGACAATCCGCCTCGGTGCCGTCGGCCGACGTTTCGGAGACTTTGCCGCCACCGCCGAACAACTGGTCGAACCTGTCGCTGATGGTCGGGAGTTCCTCCACGGGCGGCGGCGCGGTTGAGAAGGGGTTGTTGATGGTGGTGCCACCGCACCCCGTCAGCAAGGCTGCCGCGGCCGCAAAGGCCAGCAGGGCGCGCTTGTGGCTTGTCACGTCCACTCTCGCCTGCCTGGTCCGCCCCTGCCGCATTTGTCGAAAATCTCCAATAAATACCGTCACCTTCCGACGGCCCGGCGCTTATAGCAGCGCAATGGCGGCAAACCCAAGGCGTCTGTCACAATTTGGAAACAGGGTTAGTTGCGCTGGAAGCAAGGTCAGCCACGCTCGGAAACAAAAGCTAGCCACGAAAATCCTCGTGCAGCAGGCCGTACAGCAGGTGATCCTGCCAGACGCCATTGATGCAGAGATACCGCCGCGCAAGGCCCTCGCGGGTGAAGCCGCACTTCTCCAGCACCCGGATCGACGGCGTATTGGTGGGGATGCAGGCGGCTTCGATGCGATGCAGATTGAGCTCACCGAACAGCGACGGCAATAGCACGCGCAGGGCCGTCGTCATGTAACCGCGATGTGCGTGGGGTTGTCCGACCCAATAGCCGATCGTGCCGGCCTGGACGATGCCGCGGCGGACGTTGGCGAGGGTAATCCCCCCGATCATGACGCCGTCGGCCTCACGAAAGACCAGGAACGGATATGACCGGTCGGCGGCGATATCTTCGACATAGCGACGCAGCCGCCGCCGGAAACCCGATCGGGTCAGGTCGTCAGACGGCCAGATCGGCTCCCATGGCGTCAGATAGCCGCGGCTGATTTCCCGCAAATGCGCCCATTGCAGAAAATCCGCCATCTGCGGCGCACGCAAGAGAAGTCCGTGACCGCGCGGAACAAGCGCGGCGGGTCCCGAGGGCAACCGAAACAGGGCCATGAAAACTCCCCCGATGTCTCAAACAGGATTCATAATCGGACGTTCCCGTTATCGCGCAACGGTCCTTAATGAAGGCGCTCTTTCGCTTTGGATTTCGTCAATCCTTCCGCGAAAGCGACCGCCGTGTCTAGTCCCCTGCCGCTACCCAGCGCGACGACCGCCGGCCGGCTGCGCGACAGCAGCGCGCGCGCCGCATTTTGCGTCGTTTCCACGCTCACCGCATCGATCCGCGCCACCAGTTCGTCAACCGCCAGCGGCCGCCCATAGGCGAGGATATGCCGCGCCAATTGTTCCGCGCGCGAGCTGCAGCTTTCCAGCGCCATCAACAGCCCTGCCTTCATCTGCGCCTTGGCACGGGCAATCTCGGCTTCCGTCAACGTTTCGACGGCCTCATTGATGACATCGACAATCACTTCCATCATCTCCGGCGCATCGCCGGGATCGGTCCCGGTATAGAGGCCGAAAAATCCGGTATCCATGTAGGGCGCATGGAAAGCGTAGATCGAATAGCAGAGCCCGCGTTTCTCGCGCACTTCCTGAAACAGGCGCGATGACATCCCGCCACCGAGAATGTTGGTGAAGACCTGAAGCGAAAACAGCGACAGGTCGGTTTGCGGGACACCCTCGAGCGCGAGCGTCAGATGTGCCTGCTCCAGTTCGCGATGCACCACGCGCGAGCCGCCTTTGCCGAACATTGCCGGCTCCGGCTTCGGCGCGGGCGTGGCGTCGAAACCGGCAAATCGCTGTGTCACATCGTCCACCACGCGCTTGTGGTCGACGGCGCCGGCGGCGGCAACCACCATGTCCGGCCCGCGATAATGCGTCGAGAGATAACCGCGCAGCATGTCACGGTTAAACGACTTCAACGTCTTTGCCGTGCCGAGCAGCGAGCGGCCCATCGGCTGATCCGGATAGCACAGCTCGTTGAGGTGCTCGAACACGACATCGTCAGGCGTATCCTGCGCGGCGCCGATCTCCTGCACGATCACACTCTTCTCGCGCTCGAGCTCGTCGGGCACGAACGAAGGATTGGTAAGAATGTCAGAGAGCACGTCGAGCGCGAGCGGTACGTCGGCCTTCATGACGCGCGCGTAATAGGCGGTGGTTTCCGTCGAAGTGCCGGCGTTGAGGTCGCCGCCGACCGCCTCGATCTCCTCGACGATCTCGCGTGAGGTGCGCCGCGTTGTCCCCTTGAACGCCATGTGCTCCAGGAGATGCGAGATGCCGTGCTCGTTGGGCTTTTCGTCGCGGCCGCCGACCCCCGCCCAAACGCCGAGCGCGGCCGTCTGAAGGTGCGGCATGGTATCGGTGATGACGGTGAGGCCAGACGGCAGCTTGGTGACTTCAACGCTCATCCGGCGCTCCTCCTGCAAATGAATCCAGCATCGGTTACGACGTCAGCTTTGCGGCCCGGCTGACTGAGCGGACAAACCGCGCCACTTCCGACGTGTCGTTTTTCATCACCACGATACGCTCAGGCCTCGTCATCAAACCTTCCAGCCATGGCGGCAGTTCCGGCCGTACGCCGCAGGCCGCTTCGACCGCATCGGGAAACTTGGCGGCGTGCGCGGTCGACAGAACGATATTGGGCACGCCGGAATCCGAACTGTCGCGATCGGCAACCGCCAGTGCCACCGCCGTGTGCGGATCGACCAGGTCGCCGGCTTCACGCCAGGCCGCGCGAATGACGGCACTGGTCTCGGTTTCATCGGCGCGGCCCGCGTCAAATTCGCTGCGCACCGCCGCCAGAACCGCGTCCGGCAGGACGAAGCGCCCGGATTGCTTCAACGAAGCCATCAACCGGCGGACGAGGGCGGCGTCGCGATGGCTCGCTTCAAACAGCAGGCGCTCGAAATTCGACGACACCTGGATATCCATCGACGGCGAGGTCGAGGCATGGACCTCGCGGGTTTCGTAGATTCCGGTCTTCAGCGTGCGCGGCAGGATGTCGTTGACGTTGGAGGCAATCGTCAGCCAGCGGATCGGCAGCCCCATGCGCTTGGCAACGAAGCCAGCAAAGATGTCGCCGAAATTGCCGGTCGGCACGGTGAAATCGACGGCGCGCGCCGGCGCGCCGAGCGCCACGGCAGACGTGAAGTAATACACCACCTGCGCGACGATGCGCGCCCAGTTGATCGAGTTGACGCCCGACAGCGCCACCGCATCGCGGAAGGCGTGATCGTTGAACAATTCCTTCACGATCGCCTGGCAATCGTCGAAGGTGCCTTCGACGGCGAGCGCATGCACATTGCCGGCGCCGACCGTGGTCATCATTCGCCGTTGCACCTCCGAGATGCGGCCGTGCGGAAAAAGAACGATGAGGTCGACATTGTCGAGACCGGCAAAGGCATCGACCGCGGCGCCGCCGGTATCGCCGGATGTCGCCACCACGATCGTGGTGCGCTCGGAGCGCTTCGCCAGCACGTGGTCCATCAGCCGCGAGAGCAACTGCATCGCGACGTCCTTGAACGCCAGCGTCGGACCGTGAAACAGTTCGAGCAGGAATTGATTGGGCCCGGCTTGGTCGAGCGGCACCACCGCAGGATGGCGGAACGTGGCGTAAGCCTCATTGGCCATGCGGCCGAGATCGGCATCGGAAATCTCCCCGCCGACAAAGGGCCTGATCACGTCGACCGCGACCTCCCAATAGGGCCGTCCGAAAAATCCCGCGATGGTTTCGCTCGCGAACTGCGGCCAGACTTCAGGCACGTAGAGGCCGCCGTCGCGGGCGAGCCCGGCCAGCATCACGTCACAAAAACCCAGAACGGGAGCTTCCCCCCGCGTCGAAATATATCGCGTCAAACCAGTGCCCACTTTTCGAAGTTCGCGCTCAAACCTTTGACTTTTATACAAAAATCACCTTGCCTGTGGCAAAGCGGCGCCACCATAGGCGTTTTGACAGGAAGTGGAAACCGCTTCGTCCCTCCCCTTGCCGCCATGGGATGCGAAAATGCAGCATGGCGCGGCCGCAAATAAGCCCGCTTTGGCGGACCCCGCGTCAGGATGCCGAACCATCGTCTGCGTTGTTCCGCCGGAAAATGCGTGAACCGAAAGCGAAAGCCTATCCGTAATTGACGCAAGCTCGGTGTGGTTGCAATCTCCCGCTGGGACTCGAGGGGTTCGGATGGCAAACGCAGCCCGGCAATGGGGGAGGCGAGCTCTCGACTTTGTGGATGCGGTCGAACGGCTGAGTTCGCCCGGCGTTGTCAAATTGTTCGAATCCGAGATCAAGGCGTGCGGATTTCACGCCTACATCATGGCGGGCCTCCCTGCGCCGGGAACGTCGCTCCCCGAATTGACTCTCGCCAATGGCTGGCCGGCCGAATGGTTCGAACTCTATACCCGCGAAAATTTCAGCGCGCTCGATCCGGTGCCGCGATACGGCGCCTCGACAGTTCAACCGTTCGAATGGTCCGAGGCGCGCTACGACAAGGACAACGATCCGGCGGCCCATCTGGTGATGACTCGCGCCACCGAGTTCCACCTCAAGGACGGCTATTGCATTCCGCTGCACTACGACGAAGGCGGCGCGGTGATCAGCCTTGCGACCGAATATCTGCATCTTGATCCGCTGGCCAAGAGCGCCCTTCAGCTGATCGGGGTCTACGCGCATAATCGCCTTCGTTCGCTGGCAAAGCCTCGGCGGGGCAAGCGCGACGTGCTGACGGCCCGCGAGCGTGAGGTTCTGCGCTGGGTCGCCGGCGGCAAGACCTCGTGGGAAATTTCTGTGATCCTGAAGATCTCCGAGCGCACGGTGAAATTCCACTTGGTCGAAGCATCGCGCAAGCTCAACGCCGTCAACCGGACATCGGCGGTTGCGAAGGCGCTCGCCTGGGGGCTGATCAAGCTCTAGTGGTCCGATTCTAACATTTGCATCCCTTCTCAGCAGACACTTTTGCAAATGTTAGAATCAAAGGACCACTAGCAAATATCGGATTCTAGTGGAGCTTCGGGTTTGACATTCGCTTTTCGAGCAGATGGCCAGGTGGAAGCGAATGTCAAATCCGCTCCACTAGTGTGACGACTCCCGGCGTTTGTCAAAGTGCGCGCCGCGAGATGGCGCGAATGTCAGAACCAAGACACTGACGCTAACCTGTCCTTTCGGACAGTAGCCGGCTGACCGGCAAAAAATACTCTCCCGACCGCGCAATTGCGCGCCGCTGGGGAGAGTGCAATGGACGTTCACGTCATCCGCCGCGACAACAGGCATTTGTATTCGGAAATTATCGACGACTATTTTCGACTTCGGCACCAGATTTATGTCGTCGAGCGCAAATGGGCCGTGCTCGATCGTCCCGACAAGCGCGAGATCGACCAGTTCGACACCGACGAGACGGTTTATCTTCTGGGCCTGGAGGGCCGCTCCATCATCGCGGGCATGCGGCTCGTGCCAACGACGGCGCCGACGCTGCTCAGCGAGTTGTTCCCAAAACTTTCTCTCGACGGCCCCATTCGACGTCCGGACGTCTATGAGCTGTCACGAATCTTTGTCGTGAAAACGCGGCGCGGCGAACATGCCGGGCCACGCGCCGAGGCCATCATCCAGGCCGCCGCCATGGAGTACGGCCTGTCCATCGGACTTTCGGCCTTCACGATCGTGCTCGAAAGCTGGTGGCTGCCACGCCTGCTCGATCAGGGCTGGGTCGCGCGCCCGCTCGGCCTTCCCATCGAGATCGACCGGATGTCGACGGTCGCCGTGATGGTCGACGTCAACCAACTGGCATGGACGGAAATTTGTCTCCGCCGCTCGGTGCCCGGATCGACGCTGGTCTGGCAGGGCCTTCCCGTCATCGAGCGACCCGCAATCAGAGAACCGATCCCGGCCGCCTGACACAACGCGGCCGCCCGCGCGAGCCCGGCAACAAGCAAAGGAGATTTTCATGGTGCGCGACAACAGGACGAGGGTACTGGTTGAAAAGATCGATGACGCGATCGAACAGGCCGAAGATCTCGGGCTGTCGTTCGTGGTCGGCATCCTGATGATGGCGCGGCTGGAGGCCGTTCAAACCGAGCGGCTGGTGGTCGTCGGCCGCGGCAACAGACAGTTGTCTTGACTGACCTCGTCCATCAGATCTCTCATGCCGCGCGGCGTTTCCCGCGTAACCAGACAAGGAATGCAATCACCACCGCGCCCGCGAGCGCAAACCAGGTGATGGCGTATTGCATGTGATCGTCCTTGAGATGGACGTCAAGCGGACCTGGCAGAGGAACGCCGCCTGGCGGCACCGGATGCTCCAGATCGATATAGAACGGCGCGACTTTACCCCAGCCGAGCACTTGCGACATTTCGAGCGGATCGCGCGTAAACCAGAGTCGCTTTGCGGGACTGGCGGCGGGCGTCAGCATGCCCGCTTTTTCAGGAAAGCGGATATAGCCGGTGAGGTCGGCGGGCTGGGCAGTCACGAGACGTGACACCGCGCGATCCTGCACGGTGCGATCCTGCATCGTGTTCTGCACGAAGCCAGTATTGACGACGACGGTTTCACCGCCGGAAAGCCGCGCAGGCATGAAGGCCCAGGTGCCCGGCCCCGAAATATCGTCGCGGACGGCCGATCCGGAACTGAACACCATGGCGTCGGGTTCGCTCGCATAGGTCGCATTAAAATGGACGCGGCGGAATTCATCCCTTTGCGGCGTGAGCTTGCCCCACTCCGACGGCGGCGGTAGCGGCACGGGCTCGGCCGCCAGCCGCTCCGTCAGCGCCGCAATCAGCGCATGCTTTTCGACGCGCCGCTCGAGCTGCCAGACGCCGAGGCCGATAAAGGCCGCAATCATGGCGAGCGTGAACAGGCCGAAGCCAAGCTGCCGCCGTCCTGCCACCTCACTCATTTCTGTTCGCGATCGATCAAGCGGCCAGGTGCTGCCTTGTGGTGGAATTGCAGCGCGATCAGCAGCGACTTCATCGATCGCAACGGCAACAGCGTGGTCACGAGGATGAGCGGCAGCCAAAGTACCGCATGCAGCCAGAACGGCGGCTGATACTTGACCTCGACAATCAGAGCGCAGGCGACGACGATCGCGCCTGCGAGCATGATGATGAAGACGGCAGGGCCATCACCGGTATCGATGAAGGTGTAGTCGAGCTGGCAGGCTTCACACCTCGGCCTCAGCGTGAGGAAGCCGGTAAACAACTTCCCGTGGCCGCAGCGCGGGCATTTGCAGGCGAGACCGCGCATCACGCTCTGATACAGGGTCGGTGTCTCGGCAGATGCGTTCATGAGCTTCAACCTACCATGACGACCAAAGCGGTGCCCGGAATGTTATCCCCGCGGCTTATACAAAAAGGGGCGACCCTGCGGCCGCCCCTTGTAAGAACAGTTGACGGCCAGGTTACTCGGCGCCGACCAATCGGCCGCCGCCGGTGCCCCAGACGTAGATGCAGGCGAACAGGAACAGCCACACCACGTCGACGAAATGCCAGTACCAGGCGGCAAATTCGAAGCCCAAGTGCTGGGTCGGCGAGAAATGTCCGGCATAGGCGCGGATGAGGCAGACGATCAGGAAGATCGTGCCGACCAGCACGTGGAAGCCGTGGAAGCCAGTCGCCATGAAGAAGGTTGCGCCGTAGATATTGCCGGAGAAACCGAACAGCGCGTGGCTGTACTCATAGGCCTGCACGCAGGTGAAGCAGGCGCCGAGCACAACGGTGAGAATCAACCCGTATTTCAGGCCCTGACGGTCGTTCTCGAGCAGCGCATGGTGCGCCCAGGTCACCGTGGTGCCCGACGTCAGCAGCAGCAGCGTGTTGAGCAGCGGCAGGTGCCAGGGGTCGAATGCCTCGATGCCCTTGGGCGGCCAGGTGCCGGGAACGGCGCACGCGCCCATCTGGGTGCCGGCGCCGCATCCGAAAATGGCATCGCGGGCGGCGTGAACCGCGTCCGCCGGGAACAGAGCCGAATTGAAGAAGGCCCAGAACCAGGCGACGAAGAACATCACCTCGGAGGCGATGAACAGGATCATGCCGTAGCGGTGGCTGATCTGCACGACGCGGGTGTGGTCGCCCTTGTATTGCGCCTCGCGGATCACATCCATCCACCAGCTCGCCATCGTATAGAGCACACCGACGACGCCGACGAAGAAGACGATCGGCGCCGCACCGGTCATATGGTGCATCCAGGTGATGGCGCCGACGGCCATGATGAAGGCCGAAACGGAGCCGACGATCGGCCACGGGCTCGGATCGACGAGGTGGTAGTCGTGATGCTTGACTTGCGCCGTAGCCATTTTTCGGTCTCTCCGTTAGGGCCTGTCCGGCCGCTTCGTCTCAACGTTTGAATTCAAACTTTCGCGATTGACCGGAATTATTCCGCCGCACGCGCACTCTTATTAAAGGTTACCTTTTTCCTTTGCCCCGGGCTTTTCCGCCTCGCCAGCGGCCAGCGGCTTAATCGCGGGCTCTTTGACGGGGTAGAACGTATAGGACAGGGTGATGGTGTTCAGCGTGTCGTTGTCGCTGTCTTTGACAATCGACGGGTCGACGTAGAACACGACCGGCATGTCGCGCGTTTCGCCCGGCGCCATCGTCTGTTCAGTGAAGCAGAAGCAGTTGATCTTCTCGAAATACGCGCCAACCGTCAGCGGCGCGACGTTGTAGGCTGCCTGCCCGGTCGTCGTGCGCGCGGACTGATTGGTCACCTTGTAGAAGACGGTCGTGACCTCGCCGATCCGGATCTCGATCTCGTTCTGCTCCGGCTCGAACTTCCACGGCAGTCCGCCCGCGACATTGGAATCAAAGCGAACCGCGACCTTGCGATCAAGCGGTGCTCCAGTCGGCGCCGAGGTCGCCACCTGCGTCGTGCCGTTGAACCCGGTGGCGCGGCAGAACCAGTTATAGAACGGCACCGCCGCATAGGCAGCGCCGACCATTAACACCGCGACGAAGCCGCAGATTGCGCCCACCACGGCGTCGCGGGTCAGGCCACGGCGGCGCGATGCCGCCTTCTTGTCTGCGGAGGCCTGGTGGTGGTCCTGATGGTTTGTCATGCCCTTTACAACGGCCGTACGAGAACGGCCGGCCCCTTGACGATGGTGACCGCGAAAAACAGCACGACCAGAACGCCGAGCGCGAGCGCGATCGCGATCGAGCGCTGGCGGCGGCTTTTCTTTTGTGCCTCGGTGAGGACGATTCCGTCTGGTTTGTCGTTATCGGCCATCGTTATCGCCATGCGCCTTACCAGATCGCAGGTAGAACGGCGCAGACCACGACCTCGATCAAAAGGGTCGCAAACAGCGCAAACAGATAAAAGATCGAGAACGCGAACAGCTGGCGCGTGGCGCGGTTGGCTTCGCGCCCCTCACGCAGGCGGTAGACGTTGATCGAAAGCGCCAGCATTCCGGCGCCAAGCAGGAGCGAAGTCACGCCATAGATCGCATCGAAATAGCCGAGCGGCCAGGGCGCGAACGCCACCGCGACCAGCACGATGGTGTAGAGCAGGATCTGTAGTCGCGTCGCATCGGGACCGGCGGTGACCGGCAACATCGGGACGCCGGCGCGGGCGTAGTCGTCGCTGCGGAACAGCGCGAGCGCCCAGAAATGCGGCGGCGTCCAGAAGAAGATGATCAGGAACAACAATAGCGGTTCGACCGAGAGCGAACCGGTGGCAGCCGCCCAGGCCACGACGGGCGGAAGCGCGCCAGCGGCGCCGCCGATCACGATGTTCTGCGCCGTCCAGCGCTTCAACGCGATGGTGTAGATCACGACGTAGAAGAAGATGGTGAAAGCGAGCAGCGCGCCAGCGACCCAGTTGACGAGGATGCCGAGCGTCATCACCGAGAAGAAAGCGAGCGTCATGCCGAAAGCGGCGGCTTCGCCCGGGGTGATCCGGCCGCGCGGGATCGGACGGTTGGCGGTGCGCGACATCAACGCGTCGATGTCGCTCTCGTACCACATGTTCAGCGCGCCGGACGCGCCCGCGCCGACCGCGATGCAGAGGATGGACGTGAAAGCCAGCACCGGATGCACATGCACCGGCGCGATCATCAGCCCGACCAGCGCGGTGAAAACCACCAGCGACATCACCCGCGGCTTCAGAAGCGCGACGTAGTCAGCGACGTCGGCCTCGGAAATCCGCGGGGATAGTTCGATGGTTGAGTGATCGACGACCGACAAGGCTCTCGCTTCCTCGAAAGGAGGTCACGCGGCGCTCATCACGCCGCGTGGCCCGTTACTGTACGCGTGGCAACGTCTCGAACTGATGGAACGGCGGCGGCGACGACAGCGTCCATTCCAGCGTGGTCGCGCCGGCTCCCCACGGATTGTCGGCGGCCTGCTGCTTGCGCACGAAGGCGTCGATCACGCCGTAGATGAAGATCAGCACGCCGAAGCCGGAGATGTAGGAACCGATCGAAGAAACGAAGTTCCAGCCGGCGAAGGCGTCGGGATAGTCGACATAGCGGCGCGGCATCCCCGACAGGCCGAGGAAGTGCTGCGGGAAAAATACCAGGTTGACGCCGATGAAGGTGAACCAGAAGTGCGCCTTGCCGATGGTCTCGTTGTACATGTAGCCCGACATTTTCGGGAACCAGTAGTACCAGCCGGCAAAGATCGCGAACACCGCGCCCAGTGACAGCACGTAGTGGAAGTGCGCCACGACGTAGTAGGTGTCCTGCAGCACGCGGTCGACACCGGCATTCGCCAGCACGACGCCGGTAACGCCGCCGACGGTGAACAGGAAGATGAAGCCGATCGCCCACAGCATCGGCGTCTTGAACTCGATCGAGCCGCCCCACATCGTGGCGATCCAGGAGAAGATCTTCACGCCGGTCGGCACCGCGATCACCATGGTGGCGGCGACGAAATAGGCCTGCGTCGCCGACGACATGCCGACCGTGTACATGTGGTGAGCCCACACGACGAAGCCGATGCCGCCGATCGCGACCATCGCATAGGCCATGCCGAGATAGCCGAACACCGGCTTGCGCGAGAAGGTCGACACGATCTGGCTGACCATGCCGAAGCCCGGCAAAATCAGGATGTACACTTCGGGGTGGCCGAAGAACCAGAACAGATGCTGGAACAGCACCGGATCGCCGCCGCCCTCGGCCGAGAAGAAGGTGGTGCCGAAGTTGCGATCGGTCAGCAGCATGGTGATGGCGCCCGCCAGAACCGGCAGCGACAGCAGCAGCAGGAACACCGTCACCAGGATCGACCAAACGAACAGCGGCATCTTGTGCAGGGTCATGCCCGGCGCGCGCATGTTGAAGATCGTGGTGATGAAGTTGATGGCGCCGAGAATCGACGACGCACCGGCAAGATGCAGCGACAGGATCGCGAAATCGACCGCCGGACCGGGATGACCCGAGGTCGACAGCGGCGCATACATGGTCCAGCCCGCGCCGACGCCGTTGGCGCCGGGTTCACCCTCGACGAAGGTCGACAGCAACAGCAGCGAGAACGAGGCCGGCAACAGCCAGAACGAGATGTTGTTCATGCGCGGGAACGCCATGTCGGGCGCACCGATCATCAGCGGAACGAACCAGTTGCCGAAACCGCCGATCATCGCCGGCATCACCATGAAGAAGATCATGATCAGGCCGTGCGAGGTCACGAAGACGTTGTAGATGTGGGTCTCGTGGAAGATCTGCACGCCCGGATACATCAGCTCGGCGCGGATCGCGATCGACATTGCAGCGCCGATGATGCCGGCGATGATCGCAAACACCAGGTACATCGTGCCGATGTCCTTGTGGTTGGTCGAATATACCCAACGCTTCCAGCCGGTCGGATGGTCGTGGGCATGATCGTCATGAGCGTGATCGTGTGTCGCTGCGGTGCTTGCCATTTTTCAAACCCTGCCTTGCAATCCTTCTTGAGACCGGCTCACTGCGCCGCCGTTCCAATCGAGGCGAACGAATTCGCCGGATTGGATGCAAACTTCTTCTTGGCGTCCTCAACCCACGCCGCGAATTCCTGATCGCTGACGACCCTGACAGCGATCGGCATGAAGGCGTGGTCCTTGCCGCACAATTCCGAGCACTGTCCGTAGAACATGCCGGTCTTGTTAGCCCTGAACCAGGTTTCGTTGAGGCGGCCGGGAATGGCGTCGATCTTGATGCCGAAGGCCGGCACCGCGAAGGAATGGATCACGTCGGCGCCGGTAGTCTGGACGCGGATCACCTTGTTCACCGGCACGACCATCTCGTTGTCGACGCCGAGCAGCCGCGGCTGCTTGTCCTGCGCCAGCAGCGAATCAAACTCGAACTTGCCGTTATCGGGATAGGCGTAGGACCAGTACCACTGCTTGCCGGTGGCCTTGATGGTCAGATCCGCCTTCGGAATATCGAGTTCCAGGAACAGCAGCTTGAACGACGGAATGGCGATGCCGACCAGGATCAGCACCGGAATGAGCGTCCACGCCACCTCGATCAGGGTGTTGTGCGTCGTCCGGGAGGGAACCGGGTTGGCCTTGGCGTTGAACTTGACGACGACGATCACGAGCAGCGCCAGCACGAACAGCGTGATGAGCGTGATCACCACCAGAAGGCCGTTATGAAAGGCGGTGATGAAGTCCATCACCTCGGTTGCCGACCCCTGCAGCTTGAATTCCCACGGTGCCGGCTGGCCCAATTCGGCGGATGCCGTCCCGCTGGCTAAAGCCGTCACCCCGGCGACCACCAAACCCAGCAACCGACGGCCAATTTGGCCCTTCGACATCGTCATGTCGCTCGCGCTCCCTTAAAGCAAATCCCCTCGCGCATTCCGCCGGATGGCGAAGAATGGCGCGACAAACCCGACGCCCGACGAACGGCCTGGGCGTGCACCCAAGAAGCGCACGGGGCCAGTTCACTGGAATGCGTCAAAAATCCAGCCTCTCAAACCATAATTCTCAGGGCATCGCAATGCAGTAGTACGGCCTAAGGCCGCGCATCACCGGCTATTATCCGGATGCCGCATTTTCGCGAGAAATCGGCCTAAACTCGCCATTTGAGACCGGCCACGGCTTGACACCCGGATTGGCGGATGTAGGCACAGGATCGTTGCGCCTGAGGGGACCTGATTCGTTGGTGGATAGGTTTCCCGTGGCGCATGGGTCAGCCTTCATGGCGCCGTCATTTGCCGTATCAGTCGCGTCGCGGTCAATTTGGCAACGAATAGACTGAAGACATAGCAAGGGATCGACCCTGATGGGGCCTTCGAAATACCCGGCCAGTTCCGCAGGCCTCCGATCGATCGGCGGCATAGCGGCAGGCATGGCCGTTCTTTGCTGGTTTGGCCTCGTGGCGCCGGCGAACGCGCAAGGCGCGGTGCGTTCGGTCCATGGCGACTGGCAAATCCGCTGTGACACCCCGCCCGGCGCGCAAAGCGAGCAATGCGCGCTGATCCAGAGCGTGGTAGCCGAGGACCGCTCCAACGCCGGTCTCACCGTCATTGTGCTCAAGACCGCCGATCAAAAGAGCAAGCTGATGCGGGTGGTTGCGCCGCTCGGGGTGCTGCTGCCCTCCGGCCTTGGGTTGAAGCTCGACAATGTCGATGTCGGCCGCGCCGGCTTCGTTCGCTGCCTGCCCAACGGCTGCGTCGCGGAAGTTGTCATGGACGACAAACTTCTGGGCCAGCTCAGGAGCGCCAAAACCGCGACCTTTATCATCTTCGAGACGCCGGAAGAGGGCATCGGCTTCCCGCTCAGCCTGAACGGGCTCGGCGAGGGCTATGACAAATTGCCGTGAGGCATTGTGCCTCGCTTTGTGGCATGCCTTGCCCCTCCCTTTCGCAGACCAAGGCCCCTATTTTGGAGTAGTTCGCTTGAGTCATGCGCATCGGAGAAGATCCGGATTACGGTGATGTAAGGCGACCGCTCCGCAGGTTTTTGCTTTACTGGACGACGCCGAAATTGGAGTACGCATGACAGCCCCAACCTCGCTTATCGACCGCGCCAACCTCGATCGTGATTCGGTCCGGCAACAGATCACACGCGGGTTGAATGGCGCCGACGACGGCGAGTTGTTCCTGGAATACAGCCAGACCGAAGCCTTGATGTTCGACAATGGCCGGCTGAAACAGGCGACTTACGATACCAGCCAAGGCTTTGGCCTGCGCGCCGTCAAAGACGACGCGGTCGGCTACGCGCATTCCTCTGACGTCTCGCTACCGGCCTTGATCCGCGCCGCGGACGCCGTCGCCGCCGTGCGCGGCGGCTATAGCGGAACGTTTGCCGCAGCCCCGCCGCACACCAATGTGCGCCTCTATGGCGATGAAAATCCGCTGGACGCGCCCGGTTTCGAGACCAAGGTCAAATTGCTCGCCGAAATCGACGCCTATGTCCGCGCAAAAGAGCCGAAGGTGCGGCAGGTCACAGTCAGTCTCGGTGCCACCTGGCAGGTGGTGGAAATCCTGCGGCCCGATGGCGAAAGCTATCGCGACATCCGCCCGCTGGTGCGGGTGAATATCTCCGTCGTCGCGGGCCAGGGCGACCGCCAGGAAAGCGGCAGCCGCGGCTATGGCGGCCGCGAAGGCTATGCGCGCTTCATCGACACCAAAGCGTGGCGCGAGGCGGCCGATGGCGCGATCCGCGAGGCGCTGGTCAATCTGGAATCAGTTCCGGCCCCTGCCGGCGAGATGGATGTCGTGTTAGGGGCCGGCTGGCCCGGCGTGATGCTGCACGAAGCCGTCGGCCATGGGCTTGAGGGCGACTTCAACCGCAAGAAAACGAGCGCCTTTGCCGGCCTGATGGGCCAGCAGGTCGCCGCCAAGGGCGTTACCGTGGTCGATGACGGCACAATGGCCTCGCGCCGCGGCTCGCTCTCGATCGACGACGAAGGCACGCCGACCAACCGCACCGTGCTGATCGAGGATGGCATCCTCGTCGGCTACATGCAGGACCGCCAGAATGCGCGGCTGATGAACATGAAGCCGACCGGCAATGGCCGCCGTCAGGGCTATGCCCATGTGCCGATGCCGCGCATGACCAACACTTACATGCTGTCCGGCGGGCGAGACCCGGCTGAAATTCTGGCCTCGGTCAAGAACGGCATCTTTGCCGCCAATTTCGGCGGCGGCCAGGTCGATATCACCTCCGGCAAGTATGTCTTCCAGTGTACGGAGGCTTACCGGATCGAGAACGGCAAGGTGGGCGCGCCATTGAAAGGCGCGATGCTGATCGGCAACGGACCGACCGATCTGCATCGCATCACCATGATCGGCAACGATCTCGCGCTCGACACCGGGATCGGCACCTGCGGCAAGAACGGTCAGGGCGTTCCGGTTGGCGTCGGCCAGCCGACGCTGCGGATGGAACGTATTACGGTTGGAGGTACCGGTTCATGACGATGGAACGGCAAACGATCGCGACCCGTGCGCGGGGTTGGGGAGCTCAGCTTCTTCAGTTCGCGGCGGCGCTGGGTCTGGTATTTCTGGCGAAGGGCGCTATCGCCGAGCCGTTCTATGTCCCGTCAGGCTCGATGGAGCCGACGCTGTTGATCGGCGATGCTCTGCTTGCGTCGAAATTCCCCTATGGCTACGGCACGGCCTCGCTGCCGATCCAGATCAATCTGCCCGAAACGGGCCGCGTGTTCGGCAGCGACCCCAAACGCGGCGACGTCGTGGTGTTTCGCTGGCCCGGCGATCGCTCGCAGGCGTGGGTCAAGCGCGTCGTTGGCCTTCCCGGCGATCGCATCCAGATGCGTCAGGGTCAGCTCTTCATCAACGACCGTGCGGCGTCGCTGAAAGCCGACGGCATCGGCCAGGTCGAGGACGAGCGCGGCGAATATGAGCCGGCGCGGCGCTACATCGAGACGCTGCCGGGCGGCGTCAGCCACGCGATCTTCAAGATCAGGGACAATGGCCGGCTCGACAACACGCAGGAAGTGACGGTGCCGCCGGGCTATCTGTTCGTCATGGGCGACAACCGCGACAATTCCGCCGACAGCCGCGTGCCGCTGCGCGACGGTGGCGTCGGAATGCTGCCGATCGACGATCTGGTCGGCCGTGCCGATGCGGTAATCGGATCGTGGGATCTCGGCATCCGCGAACAGCCGGTCTGGACCTGGCTGTCCGGCTTCCGCCTCGCGCGGTTCTTCACCTCGGTGCATTAGACCGCCCGATGACTTTCGACGAGGTCACGACGTTTGCGCTGACCTGGCCGGAAGTCGAGCAAGGCACGTCCTACGGCACGACTGCGCTCAAGGTCCGCAAGAAAATGTTGGCGCGGCTCAAGGAAGACGGCGGCAGCATGGTGATCCCCGGCGTGCCGCCAGAGGAACGCGACATGCTCGTAGAGCGTGATCCGAAGGTGTTCTACTTCACAGATCACTATAAGGATTATCCGATCGTCCTGGCCCGGTTATCCAGAGCCACGCGGGCGACAATCGAGCCGCTATTGCGGCGGCAATGGCAGACGCTGGCGTCAAAGGCCGCGCTTGCCCGAGGCTGACTGCCTGTCAACGAATAGCTCCGCGCCGATATGGCGCCGGGCTTTTTCGATCGACGTTGCACCTCAATTGCAGCACGATCCCTTGCCATGCTGTTGAACCGGCGGGCACGGGACCGAGCCGTAGGAACAGAACACGCAGCAATCGCCTGCTTTCGGTTTCAGCCGTTCGCCGCAGCCCTTGCACTCATAGAAAAACTGACAGGCATCGACCGGCATTTGCTCGGTGGCCTGAAAGCCGCATTTCGGGCATGTCAGCGTCGATTCAAGTTGCATGGCGTAACCTCAACTATTTGATACCGGTCGAACCTCAGGCTGCCCACCGATGGACCGCGACGCATTTTTCGCCGCTGCACTTCGCAATCCGGTTAACGAAGCCATTGTCGACGAATTGTTCCGCCTCGCGCTGCCGGATGCGTGGCTCGTCTCCGGATGTCTGGTGCAAACGGTTTGGAACGTTCTGACCGGCCGCGCCATCAACCACGGCATCAACGATTACGATGTTTTCTACTTCGACTCCGATACGTCGTGGCGGGCCGAGAACAAGGTCATCCGGCAGTTGGCGAAACGGCTTGCTCGCCTCGGGGCCAGGGTCGAGGTTCGCAACCAGGCGCGCGTTCATCTCTGGTACCCGGAAAAACATGGTCTTCCCTATCCGGCCCTCACCTGCTCGGCCGATGGCATCGACCGCTTCCTGACCAAAACCACGCAAGTCGGACTTCGCCGCCATCATTCCGGCCACGACGTCCACGCACCGAACGGCTTTTCCGATATCGCCGGCATGATTGTCCGCCCCAATCCCGGTCCAAATTTTTCCGCGGCCAGCTACGCCGCAAAGGCGACGCGCTGGAAGACAGCATGGCCGGAGCTGACCATCCTGTCTGCCGACGGCACAGATTAAAACGACGTCGTCAATTCCGTGAGCCATTGCGGCGAAGCCGTGACCAGCGCGGCCTCGATCCGCTTGTCGGCGCCTGAGATGATCGCAACCCCGATCAGGATAAAGGCCGCGCCCAACAGGCCCTTGCCGAGCTGGCCCGCCGACATCAGCTTGGTGCGAGCGCGCATCAAGGTCGAGCGCGACAAAAGCCCGAGAAGTACCAGCGGCAGGCCCGCGCCGATGCCGAACATCACCATCGTCAACGAGACTCTCGGCAGATCCTGGCCTTGCGAGGCCAGAAGCGACGCCGCTCCCAGCGTCGGGCCGACGCAAGGCGACCAGACCGCGCCGAGCAGAAGACCTATAGCGAATTGTCCGGCGAGACCTGAGGCGGCAAAGCCGCCGAAATGCCGGTCGGCCCAGGCGGAAACGGGACTGCCGGCTCCGGCGAGCCGCGCCTGCCACGACGGCACGACGAGGATTGCACCGAGCACGACCATGATGACAGCCGCGGCAAGGCGAAACGTGCCGGCATCGATGCCGAGTCCAAATCCGACCAGAGCGAGCAGCAGACCAAGCCCGGTAAAGGATAACGCCAGCCCGCCCGCCAGAGCGACGGCGCCGAGCGGATGGGCGGTCACCGCCGCGCCGAGCACGATCGGCACCAGCGGCAACACGCAAGGCGACAGGATCGACAGGATCCCGGCGACAAAGGCCAGCGCAAGCGCGGTCATTTGGATGCGGCCGTAACCTGGACGTCAGAGGCTCTTGTCGAGCAGAGCCGAGATCGAGGCTTCCTTGGTATCGCCGACGGAACGTCCCTTCTCGGCGGCTCCCTTGAAGACGATCAGCGTCGACTGCATCTGCGCGCCGAATTCCTTGACCACCGGCTTCTGGGCATCGAAATCGACCCGGAAGATCTTCAGGTTCTTGAATTTCTCGGCCGAGGTCAGCTTGTCCAGTATCGGGTTCTGCGCTTTGCAGGTCGGGCACCAGTCGGCGTGGATTTCAACCAGAATGGGAGCGCCGGACGCTTGCGCCGCCTTGAAGGCCTCGGTTGAGAACGGCACGGCCGAATTGGCCCAGGAGGGCGAAAGTAGCGCGGCAACTGCCAAAGCGCCTGCGATCAGTGCCCCATTCAAAAACCTGCGCGTCAACATCATCGTCAGCTCCATGGTTAGCGTTCCGCCCGTCAGCCCGTCCGCGGTCGCTTCGGGGCGATAGCGCAATTACGCAGAACTGAGCTCGAACGTTACCTGACGACCCCGGAGATAAAGCCCGGTCTGCGCCGCGGCGGCTTGATCTCCTTCTTCAAAAAACAGTGAGGTTCCCGGCCGACATAGCCCGCGCGCGCATAGGTCCAGGCCCGGCATTTGTTGTCGGCTAAACAAGCCGCCTTGCAGATCTCGTCGCGCTCGCCGCGCTTGAGTTCGAAAGTCCGAAAGTCGCCGCCGGCGCGATCGATCGAAGTCTCGATTCCGCCATTGCGCAGTTCGAGCACACCGGCGCCGCGCACGCCCGACACACAGCAATCATCCGCCACGCGGGCCGGCACGCTGTTCTTGAGCCAGCAGACCGCGGTGTGGGACACTTCATTCGGATAGTTGAAACTCCAGGCGCGGCAGCGCCGGTCCCGCTCGCACAGCAAGGCACACTCGGCCGGATCGCCCGAGGGCACCGGCGAACTCAGATAGTCACCGCCCGGCCGATCAAAATTGGCCTGCGCCATCGCCGGTTGCCGAGAGGTGATGGCAGCAAGGAGAACAAGTGTCCCCAAACACGCCAGCACCGCCGATCTGAAGTCCCTGCGCCACAAGCGGCGAATTCGATCAGGGACTTCGGATCGATAAAGCGATGCTGGAATGGATAAGATTGCCAGTGCCCATGATCTTCCGAAGTTCGTGAAGGTGGATGCTGCGGCGGCGCACGAACTTCGGAAGGTGGGCACTAGCAGCAGGCGGCCTCCCAACATACGCGATGCCTTCAACCGATTGGAGTTACCCGCAAAAGCAGGCACTCGCCATTTGATCGCCATGAACCTGTACGGCTGATGAACGGCCGCAAGCCGTTATCCGGCTGGGCCTGATCCAAATTGAAAGGCTGCGCCTGATCTAAAAGGCGTATTCGTCGTAGGCGGGCGCGACCGAGCCGGCCCACGGGCCATTGAATTTGGCGAGCATTTCCTCGGCCGGGGTCTGTCCGGCATCGACGATGCGATCCAGCGGCTCCAGATAGCGCGTCTCATCCCGCCCGTAATGATCGACACGGCCTCGACGGCGCAATCCCGAATGCGCCAGCGCCAGACATTCCTTGGCGATTTCGAAAATATAGCGATCCTTGACCCTGGCCTTGAAGCCGAGACGTGGAACATCATCGCGCAGCGATTGCCGCTCGTAGGCGGTCCAACCTTTGACGATGTCCCAGGCGGCATTGAGGCTGGTGTCGTCATAAAGCAATCCGACCCAGAACGCCGGCAGAGCCGGCAGGCGGCCCCACGGCACGCCGTCGGCCCCGCGCATTTCGAGATAACGCTTCAAGCGCACTTCGGGAAATATCGTCGACAGGTGATTGGCCCAGTCGGACAGCATCGGCCGCTCGCCGGGAAGCGCCGGATTCTTTCCTGCAAAGAAATCGCGGAACGAAGAGCCGGACACGTCGATATAGTCTTCGCCGCGCTTGACGAAATACATGGGAACATCGAGCGCATAGTCGACCCAGCGCTCGAACCCCATGCCGTCCTCGAACGCCCAGGGCAGCATGCCGGAGCGCGCATTGTCGGTGTCACGCCAGATTTCCGAGCGGAACGACAGAAAGCCGTTCGGCTTGCCTTCGGTAAAGGGCGAGTTCGCGAACAGTGCGGTCGCGACCGATTGCAAGGCCAGCGACACTCGCAGTTTCTTGACCATGTCGGCTTCGGAGGAGAAATCGAGATTGGTCTGCACCGTGCAGGTCCGGAACATCATGTCGATGCCGTAACGGCCGACCTTCGGCATGTAGTTGGACATGATCTTGTAGCGGCCCTTCGGCATGACCGGAATCTGCGCCCGCGACCAGGAGGGCGTCATGCCGAGGCCGAGAAAGCCAATTCCCAAAGGCGCCGCGATCTCGCGCACTTGTGCAAGATGCGCCATCAACTCGCTTTGGGTCTGATGCACCGTCTCCAGCGGCGCGCCGGACAATTCGAACTGTCCGCCTGGCTCGAGCGAGATCGCCCCGCCGCCGGTGACGTCGTAAAGTCCGATAATATTGCCGCGCTCCATGATCGGCTCCCAGCCGAGCAGGAGCTTCATGCCATCAAGCAGCGCGCCGATGCCACGCGCACCTTCATAAGGCACCGGCTGATGGCCGTTCAGCGTGAACGGCGTCTTTTCATGCTCGGTCCCGATGCGGAACTCGGAAACAGGCTTCACGCCGGCTTCGAGCCAGGCGACGAGTTCGTCGCGCGACTGAAGGGGCGTCATATCGATCTGGTCACGCGCCATGCAAGTTCCGGATAAGAGGCGCTGCGACCAAACGCGCGCGGTGGCAAAAACTTCCGCGGACCGTGACGCTCGCGGTGACGTAGGGAATGCAGGATATCATCGGGCGGCCGCACCGTCTTTTGCGACGAGCGATGCGGTCTCCCCGCAGGAACAGCCGAGCCGGTCGAGCAGGCCGCAAAGCTTGACCGCATCGGCGTCCGACAATTTCGAGCCGACATGCTTTTCAATGCCTGCGGAATAAGCGCTCCACATTTTCTTTTGCAGTTCGCGCCCGGCGTCCGTGATCTCGACGAACTGGCCGCGTTTGTCGATCTTGCATTCGCGGCGAACGGCAAGGCCCTCGTCGACCAGGCGCTCGATCAGCCGCGAGGTGGAATATTGCGGCAGCAGCATCTGCTTCTCAAGTTCGACCGGCCGAAGCTCGCCGGCTGGCGCGCGCGACAATTCCAGCAAAGCGTCGTACCAGGCGAGCGGCGGGAAACCGGCCTTCTTCAAGTCCTGCTCAACAGCGTTCAACACCCGGCTCTGGACCCGCATCAGACGAATCCAGCACGCGGTCGCTTCCGTCGACGGTTTGCGCTTCATAATCCCGGCCTACACCTAGACGTCATATCTACACTAGCGCACTTGATGCACATGCATCAATGTTGACTACTCCATGCAAATGCATTTAGTCATGGTGCGACCGTTTAGCACCACCTACCGGAGGAAACCCTAATGAAATTGTATTATGCGCCCGGAGCCTGTTCGCTCTCCCCCCATATCGCGCTTCTGGAAGCTGGACTGCCCTACGATCTTGTCAAGGTCGACCTGCGCGCCAAGAAGCTCGAGAATGGTGACGATTTCTTGAAGGTTAACCCGAAGGGCCAGGTGCCGGCTCTTGTGACGGATGATGGCGAACTCATCACCGAAGGCCCGGTCATCGTGCAAAGGATCGCCGACAAGGTGGCTGCCAAGAACCTTGCGCCAGCCCGCGACAGCGCCGAGCGCTACAAGTTGCTGGAATGGCTGACCTACATCAACAGCGAGTTGCACAAGAACATCGGCCCGATGTTCAACCCGATGCTGTCCGACGAAGCCAAAGGCGTTTTCAAGGACCGCGCGACGAGCAAGTTCAAATATGTCGACAGCCAGCTGGCCGGCCACGACTACCTCATGGGCAAGCAGTTCACGGTGGCCGACGGCTATCTCTATGTGATGCTGCGCTGGGCCGACGGGATGAAGTTCGACCTTTCGGGGCTGAACAACCTGCTGGCCTACAAGGACCGCGTCGCCGCGCGCCCGAAGGTGCAGCAAGCGCTCGTCAAGGAAGGCCTCGTCAAGGCGGCGTAAGGCGCCCACTGTCTTCTCCCTCCCCCTGAAAGGGGGAGGGTCGGGGTGGGGGTCATCGTGAGATAGTTGATCCCCTCCCGCTCTGATCTCCGATCAAAGCGACCTCCCCTTTTCAAGGGGAGGTAAAGCGTCACTCCGCAGCCTGCACTGCGACCTTCTTCGGCGGGAAGCGGCCGTAGAACGTCTCGCCCTTTGCCGCCATCTCGACCAGAAGCTTTGGCGGCGTGAAGCGCGAGCCGTATTTGGCCTCCAACTTGTGGCACAGCTCGACGAACTTCTTCGTTCCCATGAAGTCGATATAGGACAGCGTGCCGCCGGTGAACGGCGCAAAGCCGAAGCCGAGGATCGAGCCGACATCGGCCTCGCGCGGATCGACGATGACGTGATCTTCCACGGTCCGCGCGGCTTCCACCGCCTGCACCACCAGGAAGCGCTGTTTCAACTCCTCGACATCGAGCGTATCGGGGTCGAGATGCTTCGGCTGGAGTGCGCCGAGGTCCGGCCACAGGCTCTTCTGGCCCTTGCCCTTCTCGGGATAGTCGTAAAAGCCCTTGCCGTTCTTGCGGCCGAAGCGGCCTTGCTTTTCCACCAATTCGACCAGCAGCTTCTTCTGCGCCTGATCGATGGCGTTCGGACCGAGATCGGCCTCTGTCGCCTTCATGATCTTCAGCACAAGATCGAGCGCCACTTCATCCGACAGTGACAGCGGCCCGACCGGCATGCCAGCCATCTTGGCGGTGTTCTCGATCATCGCCGGCGGCACGCCCTCCATCAGCATTTCCAGCCCCTCGGCGGTGAAACGCAGCACGCAGCGATTGGCGAAGAATCCTCTGCTGTCGTTGACCACGATCGGCGTCTTGCCGATCTGGCGCGTGTAGTCGAGCGCGGTCGCCAACGCGACATCGCCAGTGTTCTTGCCAAGGATGACCTCGACCAGCATCATCTTCTCGACCGGCGAGAAGAAATGAATGCCGATGAACTTGCCCTGGTCCTTGAACTCTTCGGCCAGCGAATTGATCGGCAGCGTCGAGGTGTTGGAGGCAAAGATCGCACCCGCCTTCAGGAGCGGCTGTGCCTTGGCATAGGTCTCGGCCTTGACCTTGCGATCCTCGAACACGGCCTCGATGACGAGATCGCAATCCGAAATCGCGTTGTAGTCGGGAGTTGCCGTGATCCGCGACAGGATCGCGTCGCGGTCGCTCTCCTTAGCGCGCCCTTTCTTGATCAGGTCGTCGATGACCGATTGCGCATGCGCCTTGCCCTTGTCGGCGCTGGCCTGATCGCGATCGATCAGGACCACGTTGATGCCGGCGCGCGCCGAGACATAGCCGACGCTCGCGCCCATGAAGCCGGCGCCGATCACGGCGAGCTTCTTGACCTTGGTCGGCGGCACGTTTTGCGGACGCCGCGCGCCCTTGTTCAACTCCTGCATCGACATGAACAGCGAGCGGATCATCGCCGCCGCTTCATTCGAACGCAGGATCTTGGTGAAGTAACGCGACTCGACACGCAGCGCCGCATCGATCGGCAACTGCAAGCCTTCATAGACGCAACTCATGATGGCGCGCGCGGCCGGATAATTGTCGAAGGTCTCGCGGCGGAAGATCGCATTGCCTGCCGGGAACATCATCATGCCGGCCTTGGAATAGACCGGACCGCCCGGTAGCTTGAACCCCTTCTCGTCCCAGGGCGCGACCGCCTTGCCGCCACCCTTGATCCAGTCCTTGGCCGCCTTGATCAGATCGGACGCCGGCACGATGGCGTGGATGAGATTGAGCGCCTTGGCTTTGTCGACCGTGACCGGATCACCCTTGAGCAGGATGCCCATCGCATCCTGCGGGGGGACCAGGCGCGGCACGCGCTGCGTGCCGCCGGCCCCCGGAAACAGCCCGACCTTCACTTCAGGCAAGCCAAGCCGCGTCTTCGGATTTTCGGCCGCGACGCGATAGTGGCAGGAGAGTGTGATCTCGAAGCCGCCGCCGAGCGCAAGGCCATTGATCGCGGCGGCCCACGGCTTGCCTGACGTTTCGATCGCGCGCAGCACCAGCGAGAAGCGCCGGCTTTGATCGAACAGCATCTGGTTCGCAGCCGTCTCGCCCTGCTCCTTGAGCGTCTTGGCATAGGCGTGATTCATGCCCTCCAGCATCGAAAGGTCCGCGCCGGCGCAGAAGGCTTCCTTGCTCGAGGTAATGACCACGCCCTTCACGGCGGCATCCGCCGTGGTCTGCTTGACGATCTCCTCGAGCTCGTCGGTCGAAGTCTGATCCAGCACGTTCATTGAACGGCCGGGGATGTTCCATGTGACAAGCGCAATGCCGTCGGCGTCGGTCTCAACCGTGAAATTCTTGAAGGCCATTGGTGATCCCCTTACACGCGCTCGATGATCGTGGCAGTGCCCATGCCGCCGCCAATGCACAGCGTCACCAGCGCGGTCGATTTGTTGGTGCGCTCGAGTTCATCGAGCACCGTGCCGAGAATCATCGCACCGGTTGCCCCTAACGGATGACCGAGCGCAATCGCCCCGCCGTTGACGTTGATCTTGGCATTGTCGATGTCGAAGGCCTGGATGTAGCGCAACACCACGGACGCGAACGCCTCGTTCAGCTCGAACAGGTCGATGTCGGACTTGTTCATGCCGGAGCGTTCGAACAGCTTTTCGGTGACGTCGACCGGGCCGGTCAACATCATCGCCGGCTCCGAGCCGATATTGGCGAAGGCACGGATTTTCGCGCGCGCTTTCAGGCCGTATTTGCTACCGGCTTCCTTGCTGCCAAGCAGCACCGCGCCGGCGCCGTCGACGATGCCCGACGAATTGCCGGCATGATGCACGTAATTGACACGCTCGACTTCAGGGTGGGACTGGATCGCGACGCCGTCGAAACCGCCCATCGCGGCCACATCAGCAAATGACGGCTTGAGTTGCGCCAGCGACTGCATGGTCGTCGTCGGGCGCATGTGTTCATCCTTGGCGAGAATGGTAAGGCCGTTGACGTCCTTGACCGGCACGACCGACTTTTTGAAGCGGCCCTCGTCCCAGGCTTGCGCCGCGCGTTGCTGGCTCTGCACCGCATAGGCATCGACGTCATCGCGCGAGAAGCCGTACTTCGTCGCGATCAGATCGGCCGAAATGCCTTGCGGCATGAAATAGGAAGGCACCGCGATCGAAGGATCCATCGGCCAGGCGCCGCCGGAGGCGCCGATGCCGACGCGGCTCATCGATTCCGCGCCACCGCCGATCGTCAACTGATTCTGGCCGCTCATGATCTGGGCGGCCGCAAAATTCACTGCATCGAGGCCCGAGGCGCAGAAGCGGCTGATCTGCATGCCCGGCACGGCTTCGCCGAGGCCGGCTTGCAGCGAGGCAAAGCGCGCGATATCGGAGCCAGCCTCACCGACCGGATCGACCACGCCGAGGATGACGTCGTCGACAACATCTTCCGGCAGGTTGTTGCGCTCCTTCAGAGCCTTCAGCGGCACAGTGGCGAGCGCGAGCGCCGTCACCTCATGCAGCGCGCCATCGGCCTTGCCGCGGCCGCGCGGCGTGCGAACGTGATCGTAGATATAAGCCTCAGGCATGATGCCCTCCCGAAATGATGATCGTCATTTTATCTCGGATTGATGGTTGGCGAAACACCGTCAATCAGAATGCTTCCGCCGCCAGTTCCATGATCGTTGCGCTGCCGCTCTGGATGCGCGCCAGATGCGTAGCGGTAGCCGGCAACACCCGTTCCATGAAGAAGCGGCCGGTCACAAGCTTGGTCGAGAGATAGGCGGTCGTGCCGTCAGCCGCAATCTTGGTTTGAGCGACTTTCGCCATTTTGGCCCACATATAGCCGAGCGTCACGAGGCCGAACAAATGCATGTAGTCGGTCGCGGCGGCGCCGGCATTGTCGGGCTTCATCATCGCGTTCTGCATCAGCCAGGTCGTCGCCTGCTGAAGGTGGCCGAGCGCGGTCGAGAGCGGCGCGACAAAGGGCTTCATCGCTTCGTCGCCGCCATGTTCCTTGGCAAACGCGCCGACTTCACCGAAGAACGCCATCACCGCGCGGCCGCCGTCGCGCGGCAATTTGCGCCCGACGAGATCAAGCGCCTGAATACCGTTCGCGCCTTCGTAGATCATGGCAATGCGCGCATCGCGCACGAACTGCTCCATGCCCTGCTCGGCGATATAGCCGTGGCCACCATACATCTGCTGCGCCTGAACCGCGTTGGCAAAGCCGATCTCGGTGAGATAGCCCTTGAGGACCGGCGTCATCAGCCCCATGTGGTCGTCCGCTTCCTGGCGGTCTTTCGCGTCATTGGAGCGGTGGGCGACATCGCTCTTCAGCGACGTCCACACGACCATGGCGCGCGCCGCTTCGTTGAAGGCGCGGATGGTGAGCAACGTGCGGCGCACGTCGGGGTGCACGATGATCGGATCGGCCGGCTTGTCCTTTTCCTGCACTCCGGACAGCGCGCGGC
>NZ_DASREO010000003.1:0-69591 GCF_035652035.1 Bradyrhizobium sp. | reverse complement strand
TGGCTTGCGCGGCTTTCTGCCGGCGCATGTGCTCTCGATGGAGGAGCAGGTGGCGCGCGTTCTGACCAATCTGCGCAGCCTCCCTAACGACCTCGAAAAATACATCGCGCTCAATTCGCTGCACGACCGCAATGAAGAGCTGTTCTTTCGCGTCGTCTGCGACAACATCGATGAAATTCAGCCGCTGATCTACACGCCAACCGTGGGCCTCGCCTGCCAGCGTTACGGACTGATCTTCCAGCGCCCGCGCGGCATGTTCATCAGCGCAAACGACAAGGGCCGCATCGCCGAACTGCTCGGCAACTGGCCTTACCCGGCCAAGCTGATCGTCGTCACAGACGGTGAGCGCATCCTTGGGCTCGGCGATCTCGGCGCCCACGGCATGGGCATTCCGGTCGGCAAGCTCTCGCTTTATTCGGCCTGCGCCGGCATCTATCCAGAAAATTGCTTACCCGTCATGCTCGATGTCGGCACCAACAACCAGGACCTCCTGAACGACCGTTATTATATCGGGCTGCGCCAGAAGCGCCTGAGCGGCGAGGCTTACGACGAATTCGTCGATGAATTCATCACCGCGGCGCGAGCCGCCTTCCCCGGCGTGCTGATCCAGTTCGAGGATTTTGCCAATCACTCAGCATTCCGACTGCTGCATAAATACCGGGACGACATCCCGGTCTTCAACGACGACATCCAGGGCACGGCTGCGGTGGCTTTGGCCGGACTATTCTCGGCCTTGCGCGTGAGCGGCGGCAAATTGGCCGATCAGCGGGTGCTGTTCCTCGGCGCAGGCGAAGCGGCGACCGGCATCGCCGATCTCATCGTGTCGGCCATGATGGCTGAAGGCCTTTCGGAGGCGGAAGCTGTCCGGCGCAACTGGCTGGTCGATTCACGCGGCCTCGTCGTCAAAGGCCGCGCCGGAGTCACCGAGCACAAATTGCGCTATGCCCATGATCACGCGGGCGTCGACAACTTCCTGGCGGCGATCCGCGCCCTCAAGCCGACTGCAATCATCGGCGTCGCCGCGGTCGGCGGCGCCTTCACGCCGGACGTGCTGCGGGCGATGGCCGGGATCAACCACCGGCCGATCGTGTTTGCGCTTTCCAATCCGACCTCGAAGGCGGAATGCTCGGCCGAAGAGGCCTATCGTCACACCGCCGGCCGGGCGCTGTTCGCCTGCGGCAGCCCCTATGATCCCGTAAAACTCGACGACAAGACGTTCGTGCCGCGCCAGGGCAACAATTCCTACATCTTCCCGGGCGTTGGCCTCGGCGCGATCGCGAGCGGGTCAAAGCTCGTGACCGACGAGATGTTCATGGCGGCGGCGCACACGCTCGCCTATCTCGTTACCCAGGACGATATCGAACAGGGCAGCCTCTATCCGTCGCTGCCGCGAATCCGCGAGGTCTCGGCCCATATTGCCGCAGCGGTCGCCGAGGTGGCCTATAAACGCGGTCTTGCGACAGCTCCAAAGCCGAACGACATGATGGCGTATATCGAACAGCAGATGTACGACCCGCATTACTAGCTGCCTCGTAACTCACCGTTATTTCGGAACCTCCGATCTGCGGGCAAGCGATCGGAGGTTTTTCCATTTCCGCAGCGCTTGCGGGGGGTCGGCTGGCCGCGTGCGCGCCACGTCGGTCGAACGCCTTTCATATTGTTTTTTCTAGGTTTTTCCTGTTGCAGGATTTGAAAAAGCCGCCATGAAATCCGTGTTATTTTTGCGCTCGCTTGGCTTTGTCCGGCCCGCCGAACGCTGCTATGACCACCGGCAACTCATCGCGCTGTCTGCGCTGAAGGATCATCGCATTGACGAGCGATTTTTCGGACATCGAAGTCGTGGCCACGAATTTCAACTGGCGCCAATCCGGCGGCACGACGGCGGTCGCGCAGCTAGTGCCGGAGCAGGCGAAGACGTTGAAAATTGCGGCGCTCGGTTTCGATCTGCCGGAGCGCGTGCCGCGCATGCGCTGGCGCGATGTGCCAAAACTGTTCCGCCGGCCGGCCAATCGGCCATTTCGGATCTACCATTGCCGCCGCAACGTCGAGATGATGGCCGGGCTTGTGCTCCGCGATATCCTGCGCGCGCCGCTGCGGCTGATTTTCAATTCGGCCGGTCAACGCCGGCACAAGCCGCTGACGCGCTGGATGCTGCGGCGGATGGATGCCGTTATCACGACCAGCGAGCGTTCGGGCAGTTTCCTCGAAGTGCCATATACCGTCGTGCCGCACGGCACCGATTTCGAACATTTTCACCCGGCCCGCGGACCCGAGGACGACTATGCGGCGACCGGGTTGCCCGGCAAATACGCCGTCGGCTGCACCGGGCGAATTCGCCACCAAAAGGGCACCGACCTTTTTGTCGATGCGATGCTGCGACTTTTGCCGAACTATCCGGACTGGACGGCGATCATTACCGGCCGCACCACCGCCGACCAGTTGATCTTCGAGCGCGAGTTGAAGTCGAAGGTCGCGAGCGCCGGTCTCTCCGAGCGCATCGTCTTTCTCGGCGACGTCGAGGACATCGCGATCTGGTATCGGCGCTTCACCTTGTTCGTGGCGCCTTCCCGCCAGGAAGGTTTTGGCCTGACGCCTCTGGAGGCAATGGCGTCGGAGACCGCGGTCGTCGCCTCCGACGCCGGGTCCTTTCCCTCGATGATCCGGCCCGGGATCAACGGCGCCATCGTGCCGGCGGGCGATGTCGACGCTCTCGTCGCGGCGATCGAACCCTATTTTCGCGCGCCCAACCTTGCTAAGGAACAGGGACAGGCGGCGCTGGAATTCGTGCAGGCCAATTTTTCGCTTGCGGCCGAGGCCCGCGGAATCCGCGCTGTCTATGAGCGCCTATGGACCGAGGGACAAAAGCCCCTCAACATGTCGCGGAACGGGCAGCCGGCCGGGAACAAGACTGCAGGAAGTCGCCAGGAGAAACCATGCTGAAACTTGACGCGCTTCGCTCGACACCTGTCCAACACGATCCCTTCGAATACCTGATCGTGAAAAACTTCGTCGATGGCGAGAAGCTGAAAGGGGTCCTGGCCGACTATCCCGAAGTGCCCGGCCCCGGCTCGCATCCGCCGGCAGGCCTGAAGATTTCCGGACATTTCAAGGAACTGATCGACGAACTGCTGGGACCGTCGTTTCAGCATCTCGTCGAGGAAAAGTTCGACGTCGATCTTGCGAACCGGCCGACGATGTACACCGTGCGCGGCTTCTGCCGAGCCCGCGACGGCAAGATTCACACCGACTCCAAGACCAAGATCATCACTGTCCTGCTCTACATGAACGACGATTCCTGGGAGAGTTCGACCGGCCGCCTGCGCCTGCTGCGCAACGGGACAGATCTCGAAAATTATGTCGCCGAGGTTGAACCGTCCGGCGGCACGCTTCTTATTTTCAAGCGCGCCGACAATTCATGGCACGGGCATCATCCCTTTGAAGGCAGGCGCCGCGCGATCCAGATCAACTGGGTGACCGACCAATCGGTCGTCGACCGCGAGCAAGGCCGTCATGGCTTCTCCTCGAAGATCAAGCGGCTGTTCCAGCCATCGCACTGGATGCAGTGAGCTTCGGAATCGGGAGCTCTCCTGTGACGCCCGACAACGACACATCCACCGCGCCGTTCGGCGCGCTGGCGCCGAACGCGGCGCAAGCGGCTGTCATCCGCCTCGTGCAGCGATCGGGCCTCAAGCGCGGCGTATTCCGGCCCTGGATGTCGCGGCTGATCAACTTGATGCGGCCGGGCCCCGTCGATGCGCAGTATCAGGGCGCATCGTTCCGCTTCTATCATCTGCTCAGCGCCACCGAGCGCGGCGCCCTGTTCAATCCCGACTACAATCTGGATGAGCTTTCGTTTCTGCGCGCGCATACGCCCGATGGCGGCGTCTTCGTCGATATCGGCGCCAATGTCGGCACCTATGCGCTGACGCTGGCAAACAAGGTCGGCAAGAGCGGAACGGTGATTGCGGTCGAGCCGCACCCGGTGGCGCACGACCGTCTCGCCTTCAACCGCGCGGCCTCCGGCCTTGCCCAGGTCAAACTGCTGGCGGCCGCCGCAGGCGCCGAAAATGGCGAACTGTTGATGGAGACCGATAGCGCCAATCTCGGCGCGAGCCATGTCGCGAGCGGCGCATCCGGCGGCCACACCTTCCGCGTGCCCGCTTTCACCTTGCAGCAGATTCTCAGCGATGCCGGTGTCAGCAAGATGGATGCACTGAAGATCGACGTCGAAGGCTTTGAGGACCGCGTGTTGACCTGTTTCTTTGCGCAGGCGCCGCAGACGCTTTGGCCCCGCGCCGTCGTGATCGAACACCTCGAGCGCAAGAACTGGCAGCACGACTGCATCGACGACATGGTCTCGCGCGGCTATCGCGAGGAGCGCAAGACGCGCAGCAATACGCTATTGGCGCGGGGGTAAGGCGCGCGTCCGTCGTCGCTCTCGCTACGCGTGGCTTCGCGCCATCCGGCCGACCCGAACAGCGCCGGCCGGCTGCGCGCATCAATCATCGCTCAGGGACGAACGCGGATGATCGTCTTTCCCTTGCGTCGCTTCGTCGGGTTCAAGGCGACGACGGCATAGTCGAGGGTCGAGACGTTGCCGATGTTCGTCCGCAGTCGTCCGTCCCGCAGCCGCTGGACGATCTCACTCAACTGGGCACGATCGGACTCGACGACGAAGTCGACCGCGAGGCCGTTGGCGGGCCGCGCCTCGCACGGCCCAACGACGCACACCAGCGTTCCTCCGGCTCGAACCAGACGCGCGGATCGCTTCCCGATGTCGCCGCCGATGAGATCGAACACCAAATCGACGCCGCCGACGTCTTCCAGGGCGTCGTTCTCGAGGTCGACGAATTCCTGCGCACCGAAATCGAGCACAGTCTGGCGGTCGGCGGCGCGTCCGGCCCCGATGACGTGGGCGCCGAATTCTCGTGCGAGCTGCGTCACCATCGAACCGACTGCGCCCGCTGCGCCGTGCACGAGTACGCTTTGCCCTGCCTGAAGGCGGCCGTGCAGGAACAGTCCCTGCCACGCGGTGAGTCCGGAGATTGGCAGACTCGCGCCCACCGTGAAATCGACGTCGCCCGCGAGCGGCGCGAGGTTGCGCGCCTCGATGGCGACATACTCCGCCAGAGTGCCGTCGCGATACCAGTCGGCGAGGCCGAACACGCGCTGTCCCACCGACAGCCCCGTCGTGCCGTAGCCGAGAGCGGTGACCACTCCGGCCAGTTCGTGGCCCGGGATCGACGGCGTTCGGGGACGACCGAGGCGATCCGTCCAGGTCGAGGGCCACTCCAGCTCAGTCGGGACGAATCCCGACGCATGGATCTGAACGACGACGTCGTTTATCGCTGCTTGCGGCGCGGGCCGCTCCGCCAGCTTCATCCCGGCTTTTCCCGCAGCCTGGTCCGTTACGACAATTGCCTTCATGGTCATTCTCTCCTGAGAAATTTGCCCCCCGTTGCCGGAAGCAAGGAGACTTCAAGCGCTTGCTGTCTGCAGCTGCATCGCATCTTGCTTCTGCAAGCAGAGCACCACCAACAGCGCCCCGCCATTTGCCCAGTAGTACCAGGCATCAAGACCGGTAAAGCCGAGGGCAAACGGCGCCGTCACGAAGATGATGCCGACCAGAGCATCAACCGCGACATGAAATGAGAACGGGATAATCCGGATCACGCCCGTCCTGTGATTCGTAAAGAACGTCAGAATGATCGCTGCCACGCCGGTGGCGACAGCGAGCCATTTTGCCGAAGGATTTGAGCTGCCGAGTCCGAGCACGAAGGGCAACGCGATCAAGCTCGCAGCAACAGGATAGTCCAGGTAAGCGTGCATCGTCTTGGTGACGAACCTGGGATCGAAGCGAGTGTAGGGATGGGTGGCTTGTTGAGTGATTTGCACGATCTGCTCCTTTGGTTCGAGTGGCGACTATTTGCAACACCACTCACCTAGGATCGCGCGGCAGCCAAGAGCAAGACACGCGAACAAACTATGGACTGTCTGCAAGACGGTTGGGACGATCTGCAAACCTACGACGATTCAAGATCGCGAGTGTCGGTCGGAGGAATTCCAAAGCGTTGGGAAAATGCCCGCGCGAAGGCAGCCGCCGATTGGTATCCAGCTTGAGCTGCAACTTCTTTCACGCTTGCTTTGGAACTGCCGAGCCTGGCCAAGGCTTTTTGCAATCTCCATTCCGTGACATAAGCCATAGGCGCGACACCGACGAGTTCGGTAAACCGCTCCGCGAAGCGGCTCCTCGACATGCCGCTTGCTTTTGCGAGAGCTTCGACCGTCCACGGATCGCCGGGCGTTTTGTGCACCAGTTCAAGAGCGCGGCCGATATGAAGGTCCGTCATCGCGGTCATGATGTTGACCAGTGGCGGATGACGTTCGACGCTTGCCCGCACCGCCTCGATAAAAAAGACTTCCGACAGGCGCGCGATCGAAGCGGCAGCACCGACCTCGTCACTGAGTGCTCGCCGCGCAACCAGGCGCAGTGCCTCGTCAAGCAGCGGATAACGATCGCGGTCACGTTGGGTTATCAGGATCACTTCGGGCAATGCGCCAAGCAGCGGATGATCGGCGCCCTGCGAAAAGCCCAGGTGACCACAAACCATTTGGGTCGAGGCCTGAGAGTCACTCTTGCCAATCACGAACGCGCCCTTGCCGTCGTAACCCGATTCCTGGATCACGCGTTCTAACGGCGCCGGTGCCCGGCCGAGACGATCGGCCAGCACATGTCCCCGGCCGCGGGGAATCAATACGACATCGCCGGATTCAAGAACGACATTGCTGCCGGACGGAAGGCTCACATGGCAGCAGCCCTGGATCACAAAATGGAACCGCGCGGCTTGCTCGTATGCCGGAACAGTAATGGCCCAGGGCGGCGAACAGTCGGTACGGAAGTAAAGCGTTCCTTTGAGCCTGATGGTCTCAAAGACATCACTCAAGAGGTCGAACATGCGGGCGATCTCGTCCAGCTAAACGCCCCGCACCCGCGTTGCATGATAGCAGACTTCGCCTCGCACGTCGCTGACGGATCAAAAGCGAAGAACTCAGCGCGAGCAAATTGTGTCCGCTATGACCCGAAGGCTCGCCAATACGGCACGCGAGCGCATCAAGATCGACGGCGGCGGCTTAGCACTGCGACTACCTTCGTGCGCTGGCGCAACGCGTCGAGGTCATTGACCGCACCGACCGCATCATGCGCGCATCGATGCGGTCGGTGAGCATCGTCAGCACCGGCACCTCCAGCGTGTAACGGGCAGCACCGGGGCTGGACAACAGCGCGCCCTCCGTCGCCGTTTGTCGGTAACCAGATACTTAATGCGGATTATGGGCTCCTTCTGGACGCATGGTCGCTGGGGACGAGATGTGTCAGTGTCCGTTTGGACATGCCCCGAACGGGACGGTGCTGTTGGTTGAGGGAACGGTCGTGCAGCCCCTAAGCAACGCCTTTGCCGCTTATGTCCCAAGGTGGGTGACCCGGTCGCTTGATGAACGCTGGGCCGCGGAAGGTCGTCCGTTTTCCGTCAAACGTCGTGTCGCCGCTCTGTTTCTGGATGTCGCAGACTTTTCGGAAAAGACCGGTACGTTTGCTGCTCGCGGAGCGCGCGGGGCCGAAGATCTCTCGACGATCTTGAACGGTTGCTTTTCGGTCCTGACCGATACAATCGACGATTACGGCGGAGACGTCGTCGCCTTCGCCGGGGATGGGCTCGTTGTGCTGTGGGACGAGCCCGACATCCGAACCGCAGCGGTGCTGGCTACAAGCTGCGCGCTGGCGTTTCAAGATGCTCTAGGCAATTGGGCACGGAGTACCAACCATGACCTGCATGTAAGAGTCTCGATAGAAATCGGCGAAATCTTCCTTTGCCGCGTGGGCGGCGTCGATGCTCGATGGCATTATTTGGTAGCCGGCGACCCCGTCCGGCTCGCGTGTGCGGCCTATCACAGGGCCGATATCGGACAGGTCATTCTGTGTCCGGCCGCGCGCGATGAGATCGGAGAGCTTTGCGCCGGCAAGATCGTTGACGACGTTTTTTTTCAGGTGACGGGCGTTGTCGCGCCGATCCGTAGCGTTCCACCAAAATGGGATGGTCGCTTTCAGCCGGAAGCGCTGCGATTGCTTCTGCCGAAAGTAGTGCTCGATCGCGCACGCTTCGGTGAAGGCCGCTGGCTGGCCGAATTCCGTAAACTCACGATCGTCAGCATCAGACTCGGTGATCTAGGCCCTGACGACAATCTGTTGGACAAGCTTCAAAACGCAATTTTCGCGACACAGAAGATAGCGGCCCGTTTTGAAGGCACGATCCTGAATATCGTCACGACTGACAAGGGAATTCACGTCACCCTCGTTTTCGGCCTGCCGCCTCTGGGTCACAGCGACGATGCGCTGCGCGCGATCGAGGCGGCCTGGGCGGTACGCCGGGCTCTCAATAGCCACGAGGTCATGGCATCGATCGGCGTCGCTACCGGCCGACTGTTTTGCGGCGAGTACGGAGGGCAAACGCGCCGCGAATACTCGATCTTGGGACAAACGATCAATCTGTCGGCGCGGCTAATGGTAGTTGCGGAGAACGAAGTGCTTTGCGACGCAATCACCTCGACGTCTGTTGATTCACGCGTCACGTTTTCCGCACTCCGAAGCATGCGGTTGAAAGGTTGGGCTCGACCGGTGCCGATTTATCGGCCCGAGGCTGTGCTGGGCCCGCAGGGACTAAGGAGCCCGGGAGATATCGTCGGAAGAGATGCGGAGCGAGCAATCTTAGCCAATGCGCTCCGAAGCCTGCTGAATCACAAAGGGCAACTCGTCGTAGTTCAAGGAGAGGCCGGAATCGGCAAATCGAGGCTCCTTGCGGACTTGATCGAAAGAGCCAAGTCGAAGGGGTGTCACGTCTATCGAGGATTTGCCACCGCGATTGAACAACCGACCCTGTATTACGCGTGGCGTGACGTTGTGCTGCAACTGATAGGCGCCACCTCAAATCTGGATCCGGAGCTCGTTCAAAAAAAGGTCATTGCCGCCCTTGCCGACGACCCGCAACTTTTGGGTTGGATGCCGCTTCTCGATGACGTGATCCATGTCGGTTTCGCTGAAACCGAGTTGACTCAGACAATCACCGGCTCCGCACGAGCATCCAGCATTGAACAAATAATTGTTCACTTGCTGAGAAGGTCCGCTTCGAGTGGACCAACCGTCCTGATCTTCGAAGATCAGCACTGGTTTGACGATGCATCAACAGCGCTGCTGAGATCGGTTACGCGTCGATTGCCTGAAATCCTGGCGATCACGAGCCGAAGATCCAACGAGGGCACACCAACGTTCGACTCTGGCGCACTCAAGGTTGCCCAAATCGTGACGCTCGACGCTCTGAGCGAGGACGCCGTCGCCGAGCTGGTTCGGCGGCGCCTTGGCGTCGTCTCGCTTCCCGCCGAGCTCCAGGAGTTCGTGCATCGCCACGCCGGCGGCAATCCATTTTTCTGCGAAGAACTGCTGCTCGCTTTGCGCGACACAGGAGCAATTGAGCTCGATCGAGACGGTTGCAGGGTCAGCGGCGACCTGGCCGCCGCCTCCCACTCGGCGCTCTCTGCGAGCGTAGAAGGCGCGATCGTCAGCCGCATCGACGCGCTGCCGCCGGCTCACCAAATGGCGCTGAAGGTCGCCAGCGCCATCGGCATGGAATTCTCCTCAAAAACGTTGCAGATCATCTACCCGGATTCCTCGACGGCAAGTGAAGTACCGGATCTCCTCGATCGGCTGGTGGAGCTCGAGTTACTGCGCGTCCAAATCACCGATGGGCAAACCGCCTATGATTTCCGACATGCAATCATTCGGGCGGTCACCTACGACCAACTGTCGTTTGCCCAGAGACGCGACCTTCATCGGGAAATTGCCGATTGCATCGAGAAACTCAACCGGGTTCGTTTGGAGCCTTTTTACGCCCAGCTGGCGCTTCATCGGGAGCTGGCAGACCAGGCGATCCTGGCCATCGAATATCTGGATCGGGCCGCTGAGCAGGCGCTGCGCAACTATGCAAACCGTGACGCGATCGGCTACGCGACGAGGGCGACAAAACTTGCGGATTCAGCCGGAGACAGCGTCGACGATCGCCGCCGGTCGGTTTGGCAGATCACGTTCGGCGACGCATACCACGAGCTGAGAGACTATGACGCGGCCTCTCGCCACTACGAAGACGCGCTGACGTTGCTTGGCCGTCGAGTTCCGGCGACGACCGCTCAAACGGTACGGGACCTTCTCGGCAACGTGGCATGGCAGATTGGTTCTCGGATCCGGGGCGCTTCGCTTCACCCGGCGCCCGCTGGGGAGCGTGAGGAGTTGCGCCAGGCGGCCCACGTCTACGAGCGGCTCGCCGAGGAGTATTTTTATCAGAATGATTCATTGCGCCTGCTGCACGGCACGCTGGCGTCGCTCAACCTGGCCGAACGCTGCGGTTCGACGGCCGAGACGATCAGCGGATACAATGGGCTGGCGCTGGGACTTGGCATGTCGGGAATGAAAGGTCCGGCTCGCTTCTACAGCAGATGCGCCTTTCAACTGGCGCGCGAGCGCGGCGGCAAGCCCGAAGTAGCGCGTGCAAATCTCGTCGCCTCGGTGCTCGCGAGCGGCCTCGGTGAACGAGACCACGCCCAAACTTTCGCTCTCGAAGCAGCAGCGGCGTTTCGCGAGCTCGGCGATCAAGCCCGTTTGCAAAACGTCCTCGTTGGCCGCGTTTTCGCGCACCTGATTCACAGCGATATAGCGCGCGCGGAAAGCTTGCTCAACGAGCTCTCGGTGCCTGATCTGAAAGACGCCAGCGAAACTATTCGGGCATGGCGACTCTGCGCGCGTGCGATCATCGACACCATCAAAGGCGACGCTGATACCGCATTGCTGTTGGAGCTGCGATCCGTCGCCGACGGCAAACACGCGCCCGCCGACCGCCTGCTATGCTTCGGTGTGCTGGCGTCGGCATACGAACGACGAGGTGATTTCCATGCCTCCCTCGAAGCGGCCGAACGGGGATTCGACGTGCTGCAAAGCTGCCAAGTCGTATGGGCGGCCTGGGGCGTTTACGGGGCCGCCGGCGTGGTCGGGACGCTTATCGCGCATTGCGAGCGAGTAGCGAGGGCGCGGCCGTCTGCTGGGGATTTGGAGTCCAAGGCGCGCCGGGCGTGCGACCTTCTATATCGGGCCGCACGCAGATCGCCAGTCTGCCGCCCGGCGGCTCTATTGTTGCGAGGATCGATGTCCTTTCTGCGCGGCTACAAGTGGCGCGCCAGACGCGATTGGCGCCGCGCTGTCGGTTGCGCGGAGAGTCTCAACATGCAATATTTTGCGGGCCTAGCTTGGCGTCAGATCGGAAAAAGCAGCGCGCAAGAGGATCCGTTACGAGACTTCGCATTATCGCGCGCTGAGAAGGCTTTCCAAGTAGTCGGAGCAATTGCGGACCTGACAACGGTTCGACTGTCATTAGTAGATTGAGCCCACGAAACGGTTCTGGGACAATTTGTGTGATGCGCAGCGAGGGACGTCAAAAGATCGTCATTGTCGGCGGTGGTCCTGCTGGGCTTGCTGCGGCGTTCGAATTGACGAAGCCCGGCCTTTATCCTGGCGAATGCGTAACCGTTTATCAGATTGGCTGGCGCTTGGGCGGAAAGTGCGCGAGCGGACGAGACGACAGAATGCGGGTCGTCGAGCATGGGTTGCATTTGTGGTTCGGCTACTACGAAAACGCTTTTCGCCTGTTGCGAGAGGTATACGAGGAGCTGCCGACCAAGCCCAGACGTTTTCCTAGTTGGAGCGACGCCTTCCAACCCCAGAAGTCCACGCAGATCGGCGACCAGCGCATTGGGAAGAACGGATTTATTCCCTTCTTCTGGCCGACAAGGAAAGGTAGCCCGGGGGATGGACGTCAACCACAGCTCTGGGACAGCCTTATAGGCGTCCTCGAGATCCTGTCGCAGGTTCACGACGCGTTCGCTGTGACGACCCCGCCCGAGCACGGAACGGTTTCCGTTCATCCCGACCAAGGCCTGGCGTTCGACTCGCTGTTCTCGAGCCGCGGAGCGCTCGACAACGTGAGTCCACGGGACGCCATCCGATGCGCCCACCAGTGGAGCACAAAGATCCGACCCGGCCGCTCCGATCCAATTCACTTGATCGGTCTGAAGGCCTTGTTGAAGGCCACGGCAATAGCCCTGAGCGAACAATCAAGACAACACGTGCGCACGACTGCCAACGACAAGCTGCTGTCCGAAGCGACGGACATCGCCGCTGCCTTCGTCAGCGGTATCATCGACGACGTCGTCTTCAGGCGTATGGAAGTTGTCGAACTCGACGAATCTGATTTCTGCGACTGGCTTGTTGCAAACGGTGCTGACAGGAGCACTGCGAACAGTTCTCCGTTGGTGAACGCGCTGTATGACTTGATGTTTCAATATTACGAGGGGAGGACCGAACGTCCCAGTTATGGCGCCGGAACAGCTGCACAAGTCATTCTCCGGATATTGGGGACCTATAAGGGCGAGGCGGTCTGGAAACCCAACGCGGGCCTTGGCGAGGTCTTTGTCGCGCCGCTTTACGAAGTGCTCAAGGCACGCGGCGTTCGCTTCGTGTTCTTTCACAAGCTGGAGGAGATCGAGCTGACGGAAGATCGCTCGGCAGTGGCGCGGCTGCGCTTTTCCCGTCAGGCCGATCTGCCGGAAGAAGGCTTCGAGCCAACATTCGCCTACGAGGGATTGACCTGCTGGCCGGAAACGCCCGCGATCCAGCGCGGGGTCGGCTCACCGGACAGCAACCTCGAATCTCGGTGGTGCGATGCGCGGGTCAAGCCCGATCTCGTGCTCAACCACGGCTCGGATTTTAGTGACGTGATTCTCGCAATCCCGCCCGGAGCATTCAGGCCTCTTGGCGGAGATCCGGGGCCCTGCGCGGAGCTTGTCCGCGCAAGTCCCAGATTCCGTGCGATGGCCGAAAATGTCGGCCTCGTTCCTAGCCTGTCCGCGCAAGTGTGGAGCAAAAAGTTACTTCCGGATCTTACGGGACCGATACCGGCGACGGCGATGGTCTCGGGACCGCCCGCCCTACAGATTTGGGCCGACATGTCACAGACCCTGGAATGCGAGCCCAAAGGACCAAATACGCCAAAATCTCTCTACTATTTCTGTAACGTATTCGGCTCACGTCCCTCCAGCGACACAGAAACCGCTGGTCACGCATCGAAAGCCGCTCGAGCTCTCGCGATCGATTGGTTCGAGAAATATACGCCTGCATTCTGGCCAAAAGCCACGAGCGCCAACGGACGCGATTTCGATTGGGATACGTTTGAGGACCCGCGCAACCAGAAGGGCCCCGACCGCCTCGATGCCCAGGTGGTCAAGGCGAATGTCGATCCCGTCGCCTGCTGTTCTGGCTCGGCCGCCTGTTCAACGGGATGGCGGCTCAAGACCGACGCATCCGGCTTCCGGCACCTGTATCTTGCGGGCGCCTGGATAGATACTGGATTCAACACCGAGTGCATCGAAGCGGCCGTCATGTCGGGCAAGCAAGCGTCCCGCGCCATCTGCGGTTCGCCAGCGATCGTCGAGGGCGAGCACTTCATGCGCCCGGGCAAATCCACCGGTTTCGGTGATTTTAATCTCGCGCGAAAGGCTCTAGCGCTTTTCGCGGTCGCGCGATCGTAGAGGCGGCGCCGATGCAGCGGGCTCACGGGAGATCAAAGATCGCGATACTCGGCGGCGGCATAGGTTCTCTTGCAGCTGCCTTCGATCTGACCGAGGTGGATCCGCACGGCAACCTCTATGACATCACGATCTATCAGGTGGGCTGGCGTCTGGGCGGCAAGGGCGCGGTCGGGTGGACATGCGAACGTTTCCCCACCCCGACGTTTGAAGATCAGCAGGTTCAGCTCGAGCACGGCCTTCACGTCTGGGCCGGCTTTTACGACAATGCGTTCGATCTGTTGCAGCGTTGTTACGCCGCCCACGATAGGCCCCCCTATCATTCATATCTCGACGCTTTCACGCCGGTGAATAGCTGCTGGGTGATGGACGACGAGACCGGCGCCTGGGAGAAGTGGGAGCTCGACGTCCCCCCGAACCGGCAGATTCCCGGCATCAGTCGCCTGCCGCCCTCGAGCCCGGTCCTCTGGAGCCGCCTGCTGAGCTTCGTCACCAAGGGTTCGCAAAACAATGCGCTGCGGGCTTATGTTGGGAATGTGCGCGGGCAAATTCAACTGGCGCAAAGTGCGCAGAACATCGAATTTGCACGGACGGCGAGACAGATCGCCGATGGGCTCTCCGACTACCCGATGGGCATTGGCCCTGGGCAACGCGCCCGGCTTCGCGAACTCGTCGACTTCGCGATGGATAATCTTCACGAAGAATATTTCGACAGCAAGCTGATCAACGCCGGACTCGGGCTGACCGACGACATGCGGCGCCTGGCGATCATGGTCAACATTGGGCTGGCGTTGCTACTTGGCATGCTGAGCTCCAAGGTGCTCGTGAAAGGCTTCGACAGTATCGACCGATGGGAATGGTCGCAGTGGATGTCGGGCTACGGCGCCTGGGACATGAGCCTCCAGTCGGGCCTGGTGCGAGGGTTCTACGATTACGTCTTCGGCTTTGACGGTGACCGGCGTCGCGCGGTGGCCGCCGGCACCTCGACCAGGGCGTTCCTGCATCTCCTCTGCGCTTACAAAGGTTCGCTCTTCTATAAGTTAAACGTGACGATGGGCGAGTTTCTTTTCGCGCCCCTCTACGAGGTTCTTGTGAAGAGGGGCGTCAAGTTTCAATTTTTCAGCCGTGTCGACAAGCTTCATCTGTCTCAGGACAAGAAGACCATCGAACAAATTGATATCGGTCTACAGGCACGCTTGAGCGATACGAGCGAGCCGTATTACCCCCTGATCACGACGCCCGACGGGAAAATGAAGACGTGGCCGGATCGTCCCGACTATGATCGATTGGACCATGGCGATCAGATTTATGCAAAGCTGCTGCAAGACAAGCAGGATCTGGAGTCTCCCTGGAACAGTTGGGGCATCGTCGACACTATCGCCCTGAGACGGGACAACGGCGACTTTGACAAAGTAATTCTTGGCATTGGTTTAGGCGCACTAAAATCTATTTGTTCCGAGCTTTGCGACGAGCCGACTTTGGCGTGGGGCGAAATGATCGCCAACGTCCGCACTTGCCCGACACTCGCGACCCAGCTTTGGGTCAACAAGCCGGCGACTTACTACGGCTGGCCGCCAAAAAATACGATTGTTACGTCTTTCGCGGAGCCGCTCAATACCTGGGGCGACAATTCGCAACTGATCGATCAGGAATCGTGGCCCTCTCACTCCAAACCCGCAAGCCTCGCCTATCTCGTCGGCAATCTACTACCCGACGACCAATTTCCGCCGCCGGGCAAACCGGACAATTTCCCGGTCATCCAGCTTCAACGTGCCAACGTGCAGGTTGATAAATGGCTGCAAGACGAGCTTCCTTTGCTGTGGCCAGGGTATCAACAGACGGATCTGGCGCGTCCACCTTATGTCCGGGCGAACGTGAACCCCTCCGATCGCTACGTGCAGTCGGTTCCTGGAAGCGTGGAGAGCCGGCTCCGTCCCGACGGCTCCGGCGTCAACAATCTTTATCTTGCAGGCGACTGGGTTCGCGTTGGACTCAACGCGGGGTGCATCGAACAAGCTGTTCTTGGGGGCCGCGCAGCGGCCCGAGCAATAACGGGAGTTGACATGAATAGTTCGTATGACGGCGATCGGAATTGGAACGACGACGCACCCTTGTCTCCAGCGCTAGCGGCACTGTTGAGCAATTTGCCGGATCTGACCCGACTTGCGCTGGGCGGCGTCGGAAGAGTCGAGGCCCGCTGTATCGTCGATTACGTGCAGGCGACATTCATTGACCAAATGTTGCCGCCGGGCCTGACGCTTAATCTGCCAAAGGAAAAACTTGAAAAAATAACGTTGCCGATCTGTCTCGCATTCTCCGAGCAACGAAACGTCAGACCCGGTTTTGTACCTTTTGGCGGCATCAACTACATGGAATTCGCAGTGATATTTCATAATATATATAGTTGCGATACGAACGATGACTATAATGGTCCATTCGTGTACATGCCGCGGATACTCTTGAATTCGTTTCCGCCGGCGGCGATCGGGGCGAAGGCATACGGGTTCAACAAGCGCGTGGCACGAATTAGTCGTGTAGGCGATTCTTTCAACATTCAGAACGACGAGGGCGTAATTTCCGCGCGCTTCGAAGAGGCGTCCTTGCTTGGCAAAATTGGCGATTTTCGCGAGCTCGCGATTGTTAGGCAGATATTAGACCAGCCAGTCATCAGCGAGACTTCGGAAGGCGGTTGGATAAGCTCTTACCTCGACTATCATCTGGATCAGGCGAGCTTCCAGTCTCTCAAGGGAAAATGCTCCATCAAGCAAGGTGGCTTAAGTAAGACAATAGACTTCGTTGGTGTTCCAGGCCCGGAGAATTCCGAAGTCGAGAAAGGGGAAATCGCAAATCGGCCGCTCGGGTTCCGCATGGTGACCAATTGGGATCTTACTCTCCCGATGCGTGTCGGCGAGCACGAGGGATTGCTTCCGACCCCCAAACGGATGCACGCCGCTGCGATCACAAACAGATTGATGGCCCGTCTGCGCGGTCTCCGCTAGCTTCCTGCTACGCGGCATTGCAGTGGTGCTGCCGGGGCTGGGCGGCCCTTAGTACATCCACACTGCATACAAGATCACCGCAATTAACAGGGCGACCCAGCCAAGTGAGAGGCGATAGAGCCAAGTGTCGCGTTCCATGGATCGCGAGCATGCACATTCAGGCGCACTTGCAACTTACATGCGTTAACGACCGATTTAGCAGGGGAAGAGAAACCGCCAAGACAAGCCCTACGGTGGCCAAGCCAAGAAGGATCACAACGCTTATAACTTCTTTCGCCCATAAGGATGCCCTCTCGCTTGCGAAGCTTATCGCAGGCCAATGCCGAAGCAACCGGAGACGCGCTCAAAAATACCCCCGCCATACGGCGGGGAGTGAGGGAGGAAAGATAGCGGCCTTGTGGGTTCTTTCTGTCGCTGCCGCGCATGACCTAAGTCAAGAGCAATGGATCACCCCAGATGCGCTAGCTATTCTTGTTATCGTTTCCGAGTGCTCCAATCATCGAACGGCTTGATGTTTCTTCGTGAAAATATTTCGTTTTTTCTTCCGTCAATAGCCGCAGAAGCATCTGTCGTTGCACGTCTGAAATTCGCGCATCGGCAAGTAATTTCCTGCATGCGATCAGATTTTCGTAGCGAATGGATGCTGCGAGCGATCCCATGACGTTTTCCCTGCTCGTCTTTTGGAGAAAGTAGACAGTAGCTCGGTTTCGACGGACGGCGAATTGTCCCAATGGACACTGTACTCTTAGGCCGCGCGCCTGTGCCTCGCGTCGCAATTGATCCAGATCAACGTTCCGATTTTTTTCAAGTCGAGCGCAACTGGCAGCGGAGCGCGGGTAGCGTCGAAGGCCTGCAACTCTATCTTAAGTACAACGCGCCGATTGTCCCTTGGGACAATTATCGGGCTATTGAAGTTGTGATTTGCTCGTGTCGTGCGCCGTCGATTTTCTGCCCACCCCCAAACCGTCGGCGGATCCCCTCGCACGTCCCCGGCGTTCCCCCACGCCGGGGGCACCCTGCGGTGATCGGATGGATGTCGAGAACGAGCGTGATCGAGGCTTGGAGGTAGGCCGCCGTTGGGCACAGCGTGCTTGCGCGCACGAACTTGCGAGTATCGCAACAGCGTCGTTTGACGATCTAAACAAAATTCTCCCGCCGGACGTATCGGATCATTTTGTCGGTGGCTTTCGTGAAGCTGTACTGCATGTCTGGCGTGGCGGGTAACCTGTTAACGGCTCTGCCATGAAGAACCTGCCACCATGGCCGACTTGCCCGCGATGCAGACGACCGTTGACGCCAATGAGCGATCCTCGACCGTTGTTTAGATGTACGTTCTGCGGCGAACCGCCTTCACACGTGGGTGGAATACTGCGACCGCTCCAAGAGGAACGCGAGAAGGACTAAGGCGCTAGCGGCTGGCGGAGAGAGTGGGATTCGAACCCACGGTACGGTTTCCCGCACACACGCTTTCCAAGCGTGCGCCTTAAGCCACTCGGCCATCTCTCCGAAGAGGCACTCTCTTGAAGGCGCGCGCGGACTTTTGCAAGTGACCCGAGCATCTGCCGGAGTCATTTTCACAACATACTGAAATTACTTGATAATTTTTGGCCGAGATAATTCCGCCGCCACCGTCCTGAACCCGGAAGCCCTGACATCCGACTCCTGTATGGTGCTGACTTAAGTGAAACGGGCGAGGACACCATGACGATGCGCCAGGCGACGATGATTCTCACCATCCTGGCCGCGGCCGGATATGCGACGAGCGCACAGGCCCAGCACTGCCACCGCGAGGGCGTGGATGTGACCTGTGACGACGGTCATCGCGGGGTGTGGTCGGGCGACGCGATCATCTGGGCCGACGGCACGCGGTCGCGCCTCGCATCAGCTCACCCGAGCGTTGTCATCGGCAACAAATCCTCGGTCACGGTCGGACCCGGCGTCTTTGTCGGTCAGGGCAAAGGCATGGTCCCGCTCGAGGACCCCAGCAAGGCGCGCTGCGTCACTCTGGACGACGTGACTTATTGCAACTGAACGAAGTCCTGCGAGCTTCGCAGGGCACCTAGATCTTCGGCGAGAAAAATCCCAGCGATCATCCGCTGACCGAACGGAGCGGCCATATGAACGGCGGCCTCGACACCGGCCGCGACGCAGCCTCCCGGTCGACCCGCGCCTTTTGCAACGCCTCGACGAAGCCGGTGAACCATTGCTGGATCGAACCGCCCTTAAGCTTCGCCATCATCGCCTCCCAGCGCATCCGCCGTTCGATCAAAGGCATCGACAGCGCCGTTGCGATCGTGCGCGCCATGCCGTCGATATCGTGCGGGTTGACCAGAAGCGCGGTGTCGAGCTCGTTGGCCGCGCCGGCAAACTTCGACAGCACCAGCACACCGGGATCGGCGGGGTTTTGGGCCGCGACATATTCCTTCGCCACCAGGTTCATGCCGTCGTGCAACGGCGTGACGACGCCGACCTGGGCCGTGCGATAAAGACCAGCCAGCACGGTCTGGCTAAAACCCTTGTTGAGATAGCGGATCGGCGTCCAGTCGACTTCGCCATGAAGGCCGTTGACCTCGCTGACCAGTCGGGCGAGCTCGTTTTGCAGATTGCCATAGGCTTCGATCCCGCCGCGCGAAGGCGTCGCGATCTGCAACAGCGACACCGTGCGTGCCAACGAGGGATGCAACGTCCACATCCTGTCGAACGCCTTGATGCGGTTGACGAGCCCTTTGGAATAGTCGAGCCGGTCGACGCCGATGGCGAGCTTCTCGCCGTTCAGGCTGCGGCGCAGCCGCGACACGTCGGGATGCGAAATGGCCTTGGTGGCCTGCCGGGTGAATTTCTCCACATCGATGCCAATCGGAAAAACGGCAATACGGGTCGTTCCGTGCTGCGACGTCACAACGCCATCGTTGACGCTAAGGCCAAGCGTCGACGCCAGATATCTCGCGAAATTTTCGCAATCGTCGTCGGTCTGGAAGCCGATCAGATCATAGGCCAGCATGGCTTCCACCAGCTCGCGGTGATGGGGAACGCCTTCGATCACATCGCGCGGGGCCCAGGGCGTATGCAGGAAGAAGCCGACCGGCTGATCGACGCCGAGGTCGCGCAGTTCCGCGCCGAGCGCGAGGAAATGATAGTCCTGAATCCAGAATACGGTGTCAGGTTTCCGGAACCGCAGCAGCGCTCGCGCCATGAAGGCGTTGACTTCCCGATAGGAAAGATAATCGCCTTGCGAGACCCGGATCAGATCGGCGCGTGAATGCAGCGCCGGCCACAACGCCGAATTGGCGAAGCCTTCATAGTATCCGCCGTAATGCGCCGCCGGCAGATCCAGCATCGCAAGTGCGCCTGCGCCAAGCGCCTCGATTTCGGCGAAAGGCTCTTTCTGCACACCATCGCGCACGCGGCCGCTGGAACCGACCCAGATCGCGCCCGATTTTTCGACAATTGGAAGCAACGCGGCGGCAAGGCCTCCGGTAATCGGTTCATTGGCGTTTCCGCGCGTAATGCGGTTTGAAACGACGACGAGGCTCACCGGGTTCCCCTCCTGATGGTTCGCTCGCGTATTAACAGCCGTTCATCAATATGGTTCCTGGTCAATTTTCCTATGAATTGAAACCGAATTCAGGCGATGCCACGTCGGGAATGCGTGCCTTCACGGCCAAGATTCGTTCAACCGCTACGAAACCGCGCGAACAAAAAATGACTCACGATCACGACACCGCCAAAGCTTTGTCATCAATGAGGCGCTTCAGCCACGCGCGAACATCGCGCGGCTCCTCGAAATAGCCGGCGACGCCAGTCGCGTGACGGCCCACTGAAAAGGCGAGGCCGCCCAGATCCGGCATGATCGCGAAGACGGATTCATCTGTCACATCGTCGCCGATGAAAATCGGGCGGCGGCCACGGAACGGCTCGTGCGTCATCAGTTCGCGCACGCCGGTCGCCTTGTCGAAACCCGCTTGCTTGATTTCGCAGACGCATTTGCCGGGCAGCACCTCGATCGGCGCATTCGGCAAATCCGCGCGGATCAGCGACACGGCTTCATAGATCGCTCTCTCGGCGTGCGGCGCCAGGCGGTAGTGCAGCGCGAGCGAATAGCCCTTGTCTTCCAGAAGAATGCCCGGACTCAACCGCGCGATGGCGGCGAGGCGGCGCTTCAATTCCGGATCCATCGGCGGCGCATGCGTGGCGACTGCCTCGCCATCGGTCGAAAGTCGCATTTCCGCGCCGTGTCCACCGACACCGGGGAAACGATCCGGCGCAAAGATCAGGTCGATGTCGTTGAGCGAGCGTCCGCTGACAAGGGCGAGCGCGCCCTTTGTGCGGTCGTGCAGCGCATGCAGCGTCGCGGCCAAACCCGGCGGCACCCACACTTCGCGCGGTGTCCGCGCCAGATCAAGCAGCGTGCCGTCGATGTCTAGCAGGAAGGCACAACCGTCGAGACACTTCACGAGCTTTTCCGTCATCAGATCGAGCGAGGCGCCTTCCACGGGCCACATCTCCTGCCGCTCAGGCAGCACGCGATCAGCCAAATCGTCGCTCATGCCAAGCCTTTATTTATGTCGCCTTTATTCATTTCGTCACTCCACAGATACCGTCACTCCACAGATGCGAGCGGTTGCGCGACCGATTCCAGCGAGCGCCGCTCAGCCGCGACCGCATAGCGCCAGCCGACGGCGGCGGCGACCAGCATCAGCGCAGCGCCAAGCAGATAACCGCTAAAGACGCTGCTACGCGAGCCGGTATCGATCAGCGCACCAAATAAAATGGGACCGGCGACACCGCCAATTCCGGTTCCGACCGCATAGAACACGGCGATCGCCAGCGCACGGACCTCCAGTGGAAAATTCTCGCTGACCGTAAGATATGCCGCGCTTGCCGCCGGAGAAGCGCAGAAGAAGATGACCATCCATGCAATCGTCTGCGTTGTTGCGCTCAATGCGCCGATCTGGAACAGATAGCCGGAAAGCGCCAGCAGGATACCGGAGACGCCGTAAGTGAACACGATCATCGGACGGCGTCCCAGCGTGTCGAACAACCGCCCGAGAACAAGCGGCCCCAGAAAATTGCCGGCCGCGAAAGGCAGGATATACCAGCCCACGTCGCCGGCCGGTATCCCATAGAAATCGGTCAGGACCAGCGCGAAGGTGAAGAAGATCGCGTTGTAGAAGAACGCCTGCGCGATCATCAGCACCAAACCGACCAGCGAGCGTTCGCGATAAACCTTGAACAGAGTGTGCGCGACTTCCCTAAGCGGCGTGTGATCGCGCATACGTATTCGCAACGTCGGCCATGTGTGCGGCGCATCCCGCCTCGTGACCGAGCGCTCGATGTCACGCATGATCGCATCGGCCTGATCGGGACGGCCGTGAATGATCAGCCATCGCGGGCTTTCCGGAATCCATATCCGCATCACGAACACGACAAGCCCGAGGCAGGCACCGGTGAGATAAGCGAGCCGCCAGCCCAGATCGACAGCGATCACGTTCGGATCGAGCAGCACGATTGCGCTCACCGCGCCAAGCGCAGCTCCAATCCAGAAGCTTCCGTTGATGACGAGGTCGGTCCAGCCGCGATAGCGCGCCGGCACCAGCTCCTGAATGGTGGAATTGATAGCGGTGTACTCGCCGCCGATGCCGGCTCCGGTCAGGAACCGAAACAGCGCATAGCTCGCAACGCTCCACGACAACGCGGTCGCAGCGGTCGCAGCGAGATAAAGCGCGAGCGTAATGAAGAACAGCTTCTTGCGGCCGATGCGATCGGTTAGCCAACCGAAACCGAACGCACCAAGCACGGCGCCGGCGAGGTAACAGCTATTTGCAAAACCGACCTCGAAGTTCGAGAAGCGCAGCACAGGGCTTTCCTTGAGCGCGCCGGACAGCGCGCCCGCCAGCGTGACTTCAAGCCCGTCGAGCACCCAGGTAATCCCGAGCGCCAGCACGACACGGGTGTGAAATCCGCTCCAGCGCAAAGCATCGAGCCGGAAAGGAATGCTCGTTTCGACGACGCGGGAATCGTCAGGTCGCACAGGTTCGGTCGCAGCGTTCAAATCGCTCTGCCGTCGCTGCAAACCCATGAGCTGACCAATCAGGAATTGGCGGGGAAAAAGGCCATCGGCCAGGCTATTAACGCCGATCCGGGAGCCGGAGTTCCCTCAGCTGAACGGAGGAACGCGGCGGCTTTGCGCCCGTTGGCGCAGAAAGGTTGGAGAATTTCGATATGGCGAACGCACGCAAATCGGCGAGGTCCCGCCGCGCCGGCCGCAGGACCAGGCCTGAACGGAAAGTCGGCCGAAAGAGCGCGGGCAAAAAATCATCATCAAGGCGGTGGTCGCAACGTGTCACAGAGAAAAGCGACGCGCTCGACCTCAAGCGCGGCGTCTTCAAGCAACGCGACCCAAAACGGATCGCCTCTTCGCTCAAGCGGTCGGCCGAACGCAGTTCGCGCCGCAAGGCCGGCGCCTATCGCTCCGCACTCTCGATGCTGACCTTCTACCTCAACCGCGCGGGAAAGACCTTGCCCAAAACGCAAAGGGCGCGCCTGAACCAGGCCAAGGTCGAACTGAAACGGCAATTCGGCAGAGAATAAGCGGCGGCGCGCGTCACGCCACAACCATCATCGTGCCGGAGCGCTTTAGGCGGCGCGGATATTGGCCATGAAGCGATCGAGCTCTTCGCGCAGCCGCGTGCTTTCGGAAGACAACGAACGCGCTGCTTCCAGAACGTTGGCCGACGCCGAGCCGGTTTCAGCCGCGCCGCGGTTGACCTCCGTGATGTTCACGGCAGCCTCGCTGGTTCCTTCGGCCACGTTCTGCACGCTGCGCGCAATTTCCTGCGTGGCAGAACTTTGCTCCTGGACGGCGGACGCAATCGTCGAGGCAATGTTCGATATCTGCCCGATCGTGCCGCCGATTTCCTTGATCGCGGCGACCGATTCCTGGGTGGCGCCCTGCATGCCGGCAATGTGGGTCGATATCTCGTCGGTCGCTTTCGCCGTCTGGCTCGCCAGCGACTTGACTTCGGACGCGACGACCGCAAAGCCGCGGCCGGCATCGCCGGCGCGTGCGGCCTCGATGGTGGCATTGAGTGCCAGAAGATTGGTCTGCTCGGCAATCGCCGTGATCAGCTTCACGACATCGCCGATTTCCTGCGCCGCGCGCGACAGTTTGCCAATGCGCCCGTCGGTTTGCTGGGCCTGAAGCACGGCGGATTCCGCAATCCGGTTGGACTCTACGGCCTGCCGTCCGATCTCTTCGACAGAGGCCGAGAGCTCCTCGGTCGCGGCCGCAACCGATTGCATGTTGCTGGAAGCCTGCTCCGATGCGCCGGCCGCCTGGCCAGAGAGGTTCTGAGTGGTCTCTGCCGTGCGCGTCAGCGTTCCGGCCGACGCTTCGAGTTGCTCGGCGGATGCCGAAACGTTGGCGACGATACTGCCGACGGTCGCCTCGAACTGGTCGGCAAAGCGGATCAACTCAGCGCGGCGTCCGGCGGCGGCGGCCTTGTTCTGGGCGTCGAGATCGGCAGCATCGCGCTCGGCCTTGGCGATTGCCTGCATCTTGAATTCTTCGACGGCGCCAGCCATCTCGCCGAGTTCATCCCTGCGGCCGAGGCCCGGCAGCACGACATCGAAATTGCCGCCGGCAAGCTCACGCATCGCCTTGCACATCGCCGTCATCGGTCGCGACATTCCCCTGCCGAGAAGCACGGCGAGGAATCCGCCGAGCACGAAGCCGCCGATCGCAAGGATCACGATCAGGCGCTGGATCTCGCTGATGGTCGCGCCGGATTCGGAGTCAAGCCGCTGCTGGTCGGCGAGCAGATCGGCCTTCATCGCGTTCGAAGCCTTCATGATCGCCTGGGTCGAATCGGCCATCTCGATCGAAAGCTCATCGAGCTCCTTGGCATTGTCGATCAGCTTGGTCAGCGACTTGCGATAGTCTTCAAGGTAACTCATGGCGTCCTTGACGGACTGCGCGATCCTCGCCTCATTGGCCGGGATTGCCTGCAACGCCGCCTCGACGAACTTCAGGCGCGCCAGCGCGCCCGTGGCGATCGACTGATCTGAATTGACGACGAAGGTGCCGACAAGCGCCGTCGCGGTCTGGAACAAAGCGGCGACCTTCTTGCTCGCCACGGTGACGGCGGCCAGCGTCGAGTCGTCCTCGACCCCGCTTGGCAGATCGTCGAGCTTGTAACGCAGCTGATTGCCGTTCCGCATCAGCTCGTTTTGGCTGATGAGCTCGCTTTCCTTCTTGATCTTCACCACATCGGCAAAGACCTTGGTGAAGGAGTGAAACTCCTGATGCAGCCGCGCGATCAGCTTGGTGCGCTCGTTATTGGAAGTGTCCACGCTCTTCATCGACTGGTCGATGGCAGCGCGCAGCGCGGCTTCCGCCGTGAACGCGGCCTTGGCGTCGTCTTCCTTGCCGGTCACCGCGTAATAGCGGGCCAGCGCCCGGTACGCGATCAATTCCCGGTCGATGTTCTGGGCCTGATCGGATTCAGACACGCTCGCCCGATAAGCGGCGACGCCGCCGGAGACGCGTTCGAACCCCAGATAGGCGATACCCATGCTGACGGCGGAAATGGCAAGGACAACGGCAAAGCCGAGGCTGATTTTGCCGCGGAACCGCAAAGTGGGAAGCTTTGGCCTGGGCAACCTTGACGATCCCAGCCTGACACGTTGCAAAAGCCCCACCGCCGCCCCCTGCATTCCATAGACATTCCGGCCGCGCCGTCGGAGCACGGGCGTCCGGATATCCCGCAAGCTAAAATAGAATGGATAAGAGGTCGTAAACCGGGGCCGTGCTCGCCCTGGCCAGTTCGATCAACATTGCGTGGAAGTTTCGGCCGAACCGGCTTCATCCTGGGCAACCACCAATTGTCTGCCGCCAGTTGACGGACATCGCGACATTGGCCGACTATTGCGCCACGACTTTGGTCTTAGCGCTCGCGGAAAAAACAAAGTGCCCAGCCCGCCGGATCATCAGACATCGACGAACGCCTCTTCGGGTCCGCTAAGCGGCTTCCGAATCGTCGAATTCGCCGGCATCGGACCCGGACCATTCGCCTGCATGATGTTGGCCGACATGGGCGCCGAGGTCGTCACGCTTGATCGCCCCGGAGCCAGGAAGAACCCGAAACTGGCGGCTGCGCGCGGGCGCAAGGTCGTGGAGATCGACCTCAAGAATAAAGACGCGCTCACCCACGCGCTTGATCTGCTGGCATGCGCCGACGCTCTGGTCGAGGGTTTTCGGCCGGGCGTGATGGAGCGCCTTGGACTTGGTCCCGATCTGGTGCTGGCTCGAAATCCGCGGCTGGTTTACGGCCGCATGACCGGATGGGGACAGGATGGGCCATTGGCCCAGGCCGCCGGCCACGACATCAACTACATCTCTTTGACCGGTGCGTTGGCGGCCATCGGCCCCACCGAACGTCCGGTCCCGCCACTCAACCTCGTCGGCGATTTCGGCGGCGGCGCCCTTTATCTTGTCGTCGGCGTGCTCGCCGCGCTGCTGGAAGCGCAGAGGTCGGGCAAGGGCCAGGTGGTGGATGCCGCGATGTGCGACGGCGCCGCCTCGCTGATGTCCATGTTCTACGACTTTGCGGCCATCGGCCGCTGGATTGAAGGACGGGAGAGCAACTTTCTCGACGGCGGGGCGCACTTCTATGGCGTCTACCAATGCGCCTGTGGCAACTTCATCTCGATCGGTTCGATCGAGCCGCAGTTTTATGCGCTGCTCCGTCAGCTTGCAGGCCTGTCGGATGATGCGGCTTTCGATGCCCAGATGGAGTGCGAGGCCTGGCCTTCGTTGAAGCAGAAGCTGGCCGAAGTATTCGCGACCAAGACCCGCGACGAGTGGTGCGCCATCATGGAAGGCACTGACGTCTGTTTCGCGCCGGTGCTCACGATTGCCGAAGCGCCGATGCACCCTCACATGGCGGCGCGAAAAACCTTCGTCAAACGCCACGGGGTGACGCAACCGGCGCCGGCGCCGCGATTCTCGCGAACGCCGTCGACGGTGCGGGAGCCGGAGAAGGCGGAGCTTGCGGAAATGCTGTCAGCATGGAAACGGCGCTAGCCGCTGTCAAGCCGCGCTGTCGACCTTCAACACGCCGCGGCGGATCTGATCTTCCTCGATCGATTCGAAAAGGGCCTTGAAGTTGCCTTCGCCGAAACCATCGTCTCCCTTGCGCTGGATGAACTCGAAAAAGATCGGGCCGATCGCATTCGCGGAGAAGATTTGCAGCAGAACCTTGGTTCGGCCGCCGTCAACCACGCCCTCGCCGTCGATCAGGATGCCGTTCCCTTTCAGCCGCGCGAGCTCTTCGCCATGACCGGGCAGTCGGATGTCGACCTTCTCGAAATACGTGTCCGGCGGCGACGGCATGAAAGGCAGTCCGGCGGCGCGTAAGGTCTCCACCGTACGGTAGATGTCGCGGCAGCCGCAGGCGATGTGCTGGATGCCCTCCCCCCGGTAGACTTTCAGATATTCCTCGATCTGCCCGGAGGCGCCGGCATCCTCGTTGATCGGAATCCTGATCTTGCCGTCCGGGCTCGTCAGCGCGCGCGAGAACAGGCCGGAGGCGCGGCCCTCGATGTCGAAGAAGCGGATCTGACGAAAGTTGAAGAGCTTCTCGTAGAAGCCGGCCCAGACATCCATGCGGCCACGATGCACATTGTGGGTGAGGTGATCGATATAATAGAGGCCGGCGCCGACGGGCCTCCGATCAGGCGCGCCGAGCCACTCATACTCGCCATCATAGGCAGAGCCCTTCGCCCCGTAGCGATCGACGAAATAAAGCAGGCTGCCGCCGATACCCTTGATGGCGGGAGCATCGAGCACTTTTTGCGCGGCGGATATGTCGGCGGGCTCGGCACCGAGCGAGAGCGCCCGATTATAGGCCTTTCTCGCATCCACCACCCGGAACGCCATCGAAGGCGCACAAGGCCCGTGCGCGGCGACAAAGTTCACGCCGTGACTGCCCTCCTGCTCGTTGACGACGTAATTGACGTCGCCCTGGCGATAGACAGTGATCTTCCTCGACCGATGGCGCGCGACCGCCTCAAAGCCCATCAGCTTGAACAGCGCGTGCAGCGCAGTTCCGTCGGGATGGGCATATTCGACGAACTCGAAGCCGTCGGTGCCCATGGGATTATCGGTGCTGATCGTCGCCGGCGGCGCGTCGTGCGGAAACGGACCCATGGGAATTTTCCTTATTTCGGTCGATTGGATATTCGCTCCTCTGTCACGCAATTTCTGTGCAAATTGACCGAAACTTCGCTAGAATATGCACAACTTACGCAAAAGCGACGAGCTTCATGCATGATTTCGCTTGATACTTTCGACTTCAAAATCCTGCGGGCGTTGCAGAACGACGGCCGGCTCAGCAACCAGAACCTTGCCGAGATCGCGGGATTGTCGGCCTCGCAGTGCTCGCGCCGCCGCATGCGGCTTGAGGAAGAGAAGGTGATTTCGAGCTATCGCGCCGAGCTTGCCTCAGAGGCGCTCGGCTTTGGCGTCATCGCCTTCATCCAGATCACGCTTGCCACCCATTCGCCCGACAACGCCAAGAAATTCCGGGCGCTGGTTAGCCGCATCGATGACATCCAGGAGGCCTATGCGCTCACAGGTGACGCCGACTACATGATCAAGGCCGTGCTGCGCGATCTCAGGAGCCTGTCTCAGATGGTCAACGAAATCTTGATGCCACATCCGAGCGTCGCCCATGTGCGCTCCTCGATCGTGCTCGACCGGCTCAAGGAGAGCGGCAAGCTGCCATTGCGGGGTTGACTAGTGAAGCGACCCTGACGTTCCTTTCAGTTTCGCAGCGACCTCGTAAAAGGAACGTCAGGGGCAAAGCTTCACTAGAAGCACATCTTGGCTAGTGTCCCTTTGGTTCTGACATTCGTAAACGAACCCGCCGCGACATGATACGAATGTCAGAACCGGGACACTAGAAGCGTTGGCGTGATTCGAGGGAAATTCGTCATTCGCAATTTCAGTGCGATTTGCGATGATCGCCCTCTCGGGGAGACAAGACGATGGCGCTGCAGCTTCGGCCGAACTGCGAATACTGCGACAAGGATCTGCCGCCGCAATCAACGGATGCGCGCATCTGCAGCTACGAGTGCACCTTCTGCGCGGACTGTGCCGAGAACAAGCTCGCCAATGTCTGCCCGAACTGCGGCGGAGGATTTGCCCCGAGGCCAATTCGTCCCGCACGGGAATGGCGGCCGGGCGTCTGCGCGACAAAGCAATTGCCGTCTGACAAACGCGTGCATCTCAAATATGCGCTCGACGATATTGCCGCGCATTGCCGAGCGCTACGGGATATTCCGCCGGAGCAGCGGTAGGTCAAGGTACTCTTCGATCCTCGTGGTGAGGAGCGCGGCGCGCCCGAGCAGGCCGAGCGGTAGCGAGGGCGTTAGCGGACGACGCACAGGCTAACGCGCGTCTGCCGGACGATGCTTCGCATCGCCGCGAGAACCATGAGGCCTTGGTGTGGCCTCGCCCTTCGAGACGCTTGCTTCGCAAGCTCCTCAGGGTGAGGGCGTCAAGGGGTTACGCTGCGGCGCGAACCCTCATTTCGCCGGAACGATCGTGCCCTCGACCTCGCCGAAGCCGACGCGGTAACCATCGCCCTGGCACCAGCCGCGCATGACCAGCGAATCGCCGTCCTCGAGAAACGTCCGGGTAATGCCGCTTCCAATCTCCGCCGGCTCGGTGCCGTTCCAGGAAATCTCGAGCAGGCTGCCGCGCTGATTTTTCTCAGGCCCCGAAATCGTGCCGGACCCCAAGAGATCGCCGATATTCATCGCGCAGCCGGAAGACGCGTGGTGCAGCAATTGCTGCAGCGACGACCAATACATGTATTTGAAATTGGTGCGGCAGATGCGCGCCGGCGTGTTCATGGACGCTGCTCGCAAGCCGACTTCGAGTTCGATGTCGTAGTTGTTGGCTTTCGCCTGCTGCAAATAAGGCAGCGGCGCCGGATCCTGCTTCGGCCCATGACGCCGGAATGGCTCCAGCGCCGCCGACGTCACCACCCACGGGCTTATCGAGGTCGCAAACGCCTTGCCCTGAAATGGCCCGAGCGGAACGTATTCCCATTGCTGGATGTCGCGGGCGCTCCAGTCGTTGAGTAGCACGAAGCCGAAGATCATCTCTTCGGCCTGCGCTTCCGTCAGCGTCTCCCCCATCGGCGACGCCTGTCCGATCACCGCGCCCATTTCGAGTTCGAAATCGAGCCGCCTGCTGGCGCCAAAGCTCGGAAGTTCGGCGTTTGGCGGCTTGAGCTGCCCGCGCGGCCGCTGCACCCTGGTGCCCGAGACGACGACGGTCGAGGCGCGGCCGTTATAACCGATCGGCATGTGCAGCCAGTTCGGCTGCAACGCATTGTCCTTGCCGCGGAACATGATGCCGACATTGCTGGCGTGCTCCTTGGAGGCGTAAAAATCGGTGTAGCCGGAAACAGCGAACGGCAGATGCAGCTTCGCGTCCTTCATCGGAACGAACGCCAATTTTCGCAGCTGAGCATTGTCGCGCAACTCCGGATGATCATGTCGCAATAGCTCGCTGATTCGTGCGCGTGTTTGGGCCCAGACCTTCGGCCCAAGGGACATGAAGTGATTGAGCGATCGACCAGCAAAAACTCCCGGACCGACGTCGAAATTCAGCAGACCGTCCTGTTCGAGCTCCCAGAGGTCGAGCGCGTAATCGCCGATCGCGACGCCGACGCGCGGCGTCGGGAGAGCCGCGGTCGAGAACACGCCGTAAGGCAGGTTCTGGATCGGAAAATCCGAGTCAGCCTCGACCGGAATGAAAGAACGGAGTGCGGGATCGTTCGGGTGAGACAAGACATTCCTCCAATCGTCATGCCCAGGCCTCGACCCGGGCGTCCATCAATTTGAGCGATGGATCGCCGGGTCAAGCCCGGCGATGACAGTAGCATGTTGGGCTATTGCTTACCGCTTGCCGGGATCGAACCGCTTCTCCAGTCCCTTCCAGCAATCTGCATAGTCGCTTTGCAACGTCGCTGATTTCGCCGCATGCGCCGTGACACGCTGCGGAAACCGTGTCTCGAACATGAAGGCCATGGTGCCCGCGAGCTTGACCGGTTTCAATTCGCTGTTGCTGGCGTGATCGAACGCCTCGCGATCGGGGCCGTGCGGCAGCATCATGTTGTGCAGGCTGATGCCGCCCGGCGTGAAGCCCTGCGGCTTCGCGTCATAGACGCCGTAAACGAGCCCCATGAACTCCGACATGATGTTCATGTGATACCACGGCGGACGGAAGGTGTTTTCGGCGACAGCCCAGCGCTCGGGGAAAATCACGAAGTCGATGTTGGCGGTGCCGGCTGTTTCCGACGGCGACGTCAGCACGGTGAAGATCGACGGATCGGGATGATCGAAGCTGATCGCGCCGACCGGCGAGAACGCCCGCAGATCGTATTTGTAAGGCGCATAGTTGCCGTGCCACGCCACCACGTCGATCGGCGAATGCGGCAATTTGGTCACGTAGAGCGAGCCGCCCCATTTCACGAACAATTCCGTCGGCGTGTCCTTGTCCTCGTACGCGGCAACCGGGGTAAGGAAGTCGCGCGCATTGGCGAGGCAATTGGCGCCGATCGGTCCGCGCTCCGGCATCGTGAAGGCGCCGCCGTAATTTTCGCAGATGTAACCGCGCGCAGGGCCGCCCGTGAGTTCGACGCGGAATTTGACGCCGCGCGGAATGATGGCGATCTCGCCGGGCTCGACGTCGATCCGTCCAAATTCGGTGACGAAGCGCAAATTCCCTTGCTGCGGCACCAACAGCATCTCGCCATCGGCATTATAGAAGGCCTGATCGACCATCGACTTGGTGATGAGAAAGACATGCGCGGCCATGCCGGCTTGCGTGCCGGCGTCGCCTGCGGTCGTCATCGTCTGCACGCCCTGCAGGAAGGTCATCTCGGCCTTCGGGATCGGCGCGGGGTCCCAGCGCAACTGCCCAATCGGCATGTCATGCTCGTGACAGGGCGCGGTTCGCCACAGTCCAATGTCCACTTTTTCGAAATGGCCGGAGTGCTTGACCGAGGGACGAATGCGATAGAGCCAGGAGCGTTCGTTGCTGCCGCGCGGCGCGGTGAAGGGCGAGCCGGACAACTGTTCGGCATAGAGCCCGTAAGCGCAGCGCTGCGGCGAATTGCGCCCGATCGGCAGTGCGCCGGGCAACGCCTCGGTTTCAAAGCTGTTGCCGAAACCGGACATATAGCCCGGCGTGATGTTTGCTGAGCTGCGGTTGATCGCATCAGGAGACGTATTGATATTCATCATCATCCTCCTTGCAAGGAAGCCCACATTTCCCGGTCGCGCTTGTCGGTCCAGATCACGGGGTCATCGATCCCTGACGCTTCGTCGAAAGCGCGCGAGACATTGAAGGGCAGGCAGTGCTCGTAAATCGCAAAGCTGGAAAACTTCGGATCCATGACTTCGCGCGTGGCGGCCATCGAGTCCTTCAGACTACGTCCCTTAGCGACGGCCGATTCCGCCGCGCCATAGAGCGTGGTGACGAAATCGCGCGTCATCGCGATGGCCTCGCGCGTCGTGGACAGGCCCTTCAGCGCATCGCCACGACCCGGCGCGATTGCCTTGGGATTGAAGGCGCGGATTTCGTTCAGCGTCGCCGGCCACTCGCGCAAATGCGCATCGCCGCAGTAGCAGGCTGAGTGATATTCGATCAGGTCGCCGGAAAACATCACTTCGGCATCCGGCACCCAGGCAACGATATCGCCTGACGTGTGCCCCGCACCGAGCTGCATCAGGCGTATCTCGCGCTTTCCCAGATAGATCGACATCTCGCCTTCGAAGGTGAGCGTCGGCCAGGTCAGGCCGGGAATGCTTTGCGCATCCTGGAACAGCCGCGGAAAGCGGCCGTATTCGGAGTCCCAGTCCTGTTGGCCGCGTTCGGCGACCAGCCGGTAGGTTTCCTGCGAGGCGATCACAGCCTGCGCCTTGTAAGCGGATGCGCCCAGCACGCGCACCGCGTGATAATGCGACAGCACGACGTATTTGATCGGCTTGTCCGTAACAGTGCGCACGCGCTCGATCACCTTGCCCGCCATCGCCGGCGTCGCCTGCGCGTCGAACACGAGGCAACCGTCGTCGCCGACAATGACCGCTGAATTCGGATCGCCTTCGGCCGTAAAGGCATAGAGGTCGGTGCCGATCTCGGAGAAGGTGATCTTCTTGTCGGAAAGATCAGTGGTGGACGCAAAACCTTTGGCCATTTTTCCCGGTCCTGTTTCTTTATTGCTGCTGTTGTTGTTGCTGGCTCGCTTCCAGCATCCGCCGCTTCGCCAGCTCGATGGCCTCGCGCAGGACGTCGAGATCGCCGATGTGGTTGGCGAGAATGAGAACCAGTGCCGCATCAAGATCGGCACTCGCCTCGTCGCTCAATCCGCGATGCGCCTCGATGATGGCGCGAAAGGCATCGTCCGGCCGTTCGAAATTGGATCTGGTCAACAACGCCATGGGCACCTCAATTGTTGCCTGTTGCGCGCGCAAGCGCCGCATCGACGGCGGCCCGCGTCGGATGGCGGAAGCGCGCGGCGACGTAGCCATCCGGCCGCAGCAGATAGGCGGTTCCCGGTCTGGCATCGTAGCGCGCGGCGAGCAGTCCCGCGGCATCGGCAAATCCGTGCGCGTCGATCGTGATCAGCGCAACGTCGGCCGGGCGCTCGACCGCCTCGCCATTTGCGAAGGCGAGCAGCGTAAAGCCTCGGCCGGCTTTCACGAAAGCGTCGGTGAGATAGCCGACCTCGCCGCCGGGAACGGTCACCGGCGCATCAAGCATGGAGGCGCCAGGGCGCGGGCCGCCGCGCCAATCCTCGCCGTCTTCGCTGGACAACGAGGTTTGGTAGGTCGATGGCACGGAGAGCCTGCCACCGTTGACCATGCGTTTGCCGAATTCGGTTTCCTTGGCCAGCGCCAACACGGCTTTGCGCAGCCGCGCCTCGTAACGCGAATTCGGCGCCATGAAATCGGTCGAGCGGGTTGACTCGCGGATATTTTCATCCGCCGCCTGGCTGCGTTCAACGTGATAGCTCTCGAGCAAGGTTTCGGGAGAAGCCTTGCGCAGCACGCGGTCGAGTTTCCAGCCGAGATTTTCGGCATCTTCCAGGCCCGAATTGGCGCCACGCGCGCCGAACGGTGAAACCTGATGCGCGGCATCGCCGGCAAAGACGACGCGGCCGTGCAGGAAGCGCGCCATGCGCCGGCACTGGAACTTGTAAAGCGAAATCCATTCGAAATCGAACTGGTCGTGGCCGAGCATGCGCGCAATGCGCGGCCGCACATTTTCCGGATGCTTCTCGGCGACGGGATCGGCGTTGCGATCGAGCTGCAGGTCGATGCGCCAGACATCGTCCGGCTGCTTGTGCAGCAGTGCCGACCGTCCGGCATGAAATGGCGGATCGAACCAGAACCAGCGCTCGGTCGGAAATTCCGCCGTCATCCTGACGTCAGCGATCAGGAACTGGTCCTCGAAGACCTGGCCTGCGAACTCCGCGCCCACCATTTGCCGTAAGCTGGAGCGCGCGCCATCGCAGGCGACGACATAGCTCGCACCGATGCGGTAGACCCCGTCGGGCGTCTCAATCGAAAGGATGACGTGGTCATTGCGCTGCTCCAGACCGACCACCTTGTTGCGCCAGCGCAAGGAAATCGTCGGCAACTCGTCGACGCGGTCGACCAGATAGGCCTCGGCATAAAACTGCTGGAGATTGATGAAGGCCGGCCGCTTGTGTCCTTGTTCCGGCAACAGGTCGAACTGATAGAGCAGCGAGGCGCCGTGGAAAATCTTCCCGACCTGCCAGACCACGCCCTTGTCGACCATGCGCTGACCGACGCCGAGCCGGTCCCAGAATTCCAGCGAACGTTTTGAGAAGCAGATTGCGCGCGAGCCCTCGCCGATGCGATCGGCATCGTCGAGCAGCACCACCGGCTGTCCGCGCTGGGCGAGATCGATCGCAAGCGACAGCCCCACTGGTCCCGCGCCGACCACCACGACCGGATGCATGGCCGTGTCCGCGCCAACGCGATCCTGATCGGCGTGGCGATGGTAGCCGAACCGGGTCCTGGTGTCGGGAGTTCCCTGTGACATTTGCGTTTAAACGCTCTGGCCAGAACGGGCCGATCTTGTTAAATTAGTTTCACCTGCAACTATCCTAAACTCGCCGCGGCGCCGGCGCAACCCGGACGGAAGGGATTTTGGCGAAGGCCCCTCTCGATTTGTTCCGCTTCGTGCCGTTCCGACTCAACCGCCTCGCGGCCGAGGTCAGCGCCGCTTTGTCGATCGAATATCGCGAGCGCTATGGCCTCGACATTCCGGAATGGCGCGTGCTGGCGACGCTCGGTTTCCGCGAAGGTGCATGCACCGCGCAATATATTTCGTATTGTACCCGGACGCATAAATCGACGATCAGCCGCGCGGTGACGGCGCTGATGCGGCGCAAGATCATCGAGCGCGTCGCCAACGAAAACGACCGCCGCGAATTTGCCCTTCAGCTGACGCCGAAAGGCCACGCACTCTACGAGGAACTGATTCCGCGGCTGCTGGAGAAGGAACAGGACATTCTTGCCTGCCTGTCGGCCGGCGAGCGCAAGGATTTCGCCGCCGCCTTGGGGAAGATCGAGCAAAGCCTCGGGCTCGCGCAGACGATCAAGGACGCCGGAAAAGCCGGCGGCTATTGATCGCCCCGATTATTTGACCGCGGTCACGACAATTTCGACAATATGCGGCGGCTCCAGCTCGACGCCGATGCAGGCCCGCATCGGCGGATTGGCCCGGTCCACCCATTCGTCCCAGGCGCGGTTCATCTCGCTCTTCCGCGACATGTCCGTGATGTAAACGATCGCCGACAGGATCTTGGCTTTATCCGTTCCGCAGAGCGCGAGGCTCTCGTCGATCCGCGCCAGCGCCTTGCTGCTTTGCTCGTACATCGATGGCGTGACCGGGTCGGGCGCAACCGCGACCGTAAGCACGAGCTCGTCGTGAATCACCGCGCGGCTGCGTGTCGGCGTAAGTCCGGGAAACCGATTGATCATGACAGCCGCCTCTACTTTGCGAAGGAACGCGATGGCGGCTGGTGCAGCGCGAATGCGTCGACCTTGTCGCTGGCGCGCGGATAGAGTTCGGCGACCAGCGGATCATGCCCCGGAATGATGCGATCGGGATGTCCAGCCAGGCGCTCGGCGGTTTCCCACGCCGCACACATGTCGCCGACATTATAGACGATCGGAAATGGACTACGGCGATGCAGATTGCCGTAGAAATGCGCCGCATCCGACGCCAGTACGACCGGGCCTCGCGCGGTCGCAACCCGCACCACCTGCAAGCCGTCGGAATGACCACCGACATGATGTACCGTGACGCCGGAAGCGACTTCGCCCTCTCCCGCATGAAAAGTCACGCGTTCGCCGTAGACGTGCTTGACCATCAGCGTCACATGCTCGATCGAAAACGGATGGCGCAAATGGCCAAAACACATGCAGCGGCCGGTGGCGTAGCTCATCTCGCGATCCTGCAGGTGAAAGCGCGCGTTCGGGAACAGATCGAGATTGCCGGCATGGTCGTAATGCAAGTGGGTGACGATGACGTCATTGATCGTTTCGGGCCGAACGCCAAAGCGCGTCAGTGCTTCTGCCGGATTGAGCGTGAGCTTGCGGCTTCGGACCGCCGCCTCTTCCGCATTGAAACCGGTATCGACGAGGATGTTGCGCCCCGCCCCCTGGATCAGCCAGACGAAATAGTCGAGATCGGACGCCGCGGTCTCGTGCGGATCGGGGGTGATGTAATTCATGTTGGGGGTGCGCGGCGACATCGTGGCGTAGCGGAGCGCATGGACTTCGTAGGTCGTTTCCATCGGTTCGGCTTCTTTTCTGTTTGACCCGCCGCAAGCAAGCCACCGCGGTGCCAAAAGGTCAAACCCCGAAATGTTCATGCCGTGTCGATCAAAAATGCCGCCCGCCATTGTGTCGCGGCAATGACATCGGCGGGCTTTATTTCCGCGACACGGTGAGGTTGAGCGATCGGCGCACGGGCCGGCGGCGACGGCTTCAAATAAATTTAGCTGCGCGGCAATTTGGCCGCTGTGCAGGCGGTTGACCCCCGTTCGCGAGCACGGTTTGATAATGCGATTTTCGTGAGCTAAAGTTGGCGGGCGCGCGAACCTGGGGATCGCCGCTTACTCCTTGAACCGATACAGAATTTGGCTGGACCAAAGCAGAATGAGTATCCGCCTTTCATTGCTGGCGCTTTTGGTGTGTTCGCTCGCCCCCCTTTTTCCTTCGGGTGCAGTTGCCGCCGACCGGTTTGCCCTCGTCATCGGCAACGCCAAATACCCTGATGCCGATGCCCCCCTGAAGGAACCGATCAATGATGCGCGGAGCATCGCCGACGAGCTCAAGCGTGACGGTTTCACCGTCGAGACCGGCGAGAATCTGAGCGGCGACGGCATGCGGAAGGCGTTCGAGCGGCTCTACAGCCACATCAAGCCGGGCAGCGTGGCGCTGGTTTTCTTCTCGGGTTACGGCATCCAGTCCAACCGCCAAAGCTTCATGATCCCGGTCGATGCCCAGATATGGACGGAGGCCGATGTCCGCCGCGATGGGCTCAGCCTCGAGACGGCGCTCGGTGAGATCAACAACCGCGGCGCCGGCGTCAAGATCGCGCTGATCGATGCCTCCCGGCGCAATCCATACGAGCGGCGGTTCCGCAGCTTCTCCGCCGGTCTTGCGCCGGTGATCGCCCCGAACGGCTCGCTGGTGATGTATTCGGCGGCCCTGAGCTCGGTGATGTCCGACAATGGCGGCGATCACAGCCTGTTCGTTCAGGAGCTGCTCAAGGAAATCCGGGTTCCCGACCTGATGGCGGAAGAGACACTCAACCGCACCCGTGTCGGCGTGACCCGGGCCTCACGCAGCGAGCAGGTGCCGTGGATTTCCTCGTCGCTGGCGGAAGACTTCTCCTTCATTCCGGGCGCCTCCGGCGCGCGGCCGGCAAACCCGCCGCCGCAACAACAGGCGACCGCCGAGACCCCGCTCCCGCCGGCACCGCGCGTCGACCCACCCGCACCGGCCAAAACGGACGTGGCAAAGACTGAAACGCCGAAAGCCGAACCGCCAAAGGTGGAGACGCCTTTACCGCAAAAGACCGACACCCCGGCGGCTCTGCCGCCGCCTGAGAAGCCGGCCGTTGCGGTGTTGCCGAGCAACGAGCCACCGGCCTCGCCGCCACCGCCCTCGCTCGCCGACGACCCGACCATCAAGGATCTGACGGCCAAGCTCCAGGACAATCCCGACGACGCCGGCGCGCTCTACCGGCGTGGCCAGGTTTATGCCAGCAAAGGCGCCTATGACCTCGCGATCAAGGATTTCGGCAACACGATCCGCCTCAACCCCAGGGATGTCGAAGCCTATAACAACCGGTGCTGGGTTCGCGCGGTCACCGGCGACTTGCAGCCCGCCTTGCGGGATTGCAACGAGGCGCTTCGGCTGCGTCCGAACTTCGTCGACGCCCTCGACAGCCGCGGGCTCGTCAACCTCAAGAGCGGATTGAACAAGAACGCGGTCGCCGATTTCGACGCCGCGCTGCGTATCAATCCGCGGCTGACCTCTTCATTATATGGACGCGGCCTGGCGCGGCAGCGCAGCGGTGCCGCGTCGGAGGGCGAAGTTGATATCAACAACGCGAAGGCCATGGACCCGAATATTGTCAAGGAATTTGCAAGCTACGGCATTCGGTAGAAACATCCGTAATTTCCATTAAAGCTCCGGCAGGCGGAGCATCTCGACTGAATCTCGTCCGAATGCGTCCTTAAAGGAGGACTGGCCATGTCATGGAATTCCGCAAGGCGTGTCGTCATCGCGATCGTTTCGCTGTTCGCAATTGGCACCGCACTCCCGTTTCATGCCGCCAAAGCGCAGGATATATCCGAGGATCAAATCCTCAAGGCGCTGACGCCGGAGAAGAAGCCCCTCACCCGCAGCCTGTCGATGGGGCCACCGGCGCAGGCGAATACGGCCTCCGATGCCGAAAGCAAATTCGTGCAATCGCTGCGCAACCGGCCGTCGCGTTCACTGTCGACCGGCGAACGCGAGCAGCTTGCCGCGATGGTCAAGGACAAGCCGAAGATCGATCTGGAGATCAACTTCGACTACAATTCCGACCGGATCAGCGCAAAGTCGCTTCCCTCGGTGCAGGCGCTCGGCCGCGCGCTCGCCAATCCCGAACTCAAGGGATCGACGTTCATCGTTGCCGGCCATACCGACGCTGTCGGCGGCGACGCCTACAATCAGGACCTGTCGGAACGCCGCGCCGATTCGATCAAGCGTTACCTGGTCGAGAAGGCCGGCATTGCCGGCGCCGACCTCATCACCGTCGGCTACGGCAAGACCAAACTGAAGGATCCCGATCATCCGACGGCGGAAGTGAATCGCCGCGTGCAGGTCGTCAACGCTGAAAACAAGACGACCGCCTCGAAGTGATTGGACGGCTGACGAAGGAGCGCCGAGCCCGGCAATGAACGTTTCCCAGTATCTCAAGCCTGCGCTGGCGGTTGCATTTTTCATTCTCCTCGGGGCCGGCTGGTACGCCTTCGAGCATCGCTCGCGTGCTGAGGAGAAGGAAACGACCGCCAAGGCGCTGGTCGTCGTCACAAAATCCATCAACGCCTGCTTTTCCGATCTGGTGCGGGTGACCGGATTTGTGGTGCCGCGCCGCGAAGCCGTGGCGGGAGTCGACCAGGAGGGATCAAAGGTCACTGAAGTGCTGGTCCGCGACGGTGAGACCGTTGCCGATAATCAGGAGCTGGCGCGGCTGACCCCGCCGCCGGGAGCGAATGCTGCGCGTGGCCCGGTCTCTTTGCGCGCACCGGCCGCAGGCCTCGTCACCCAGGTCAACACCATTGCCGGCGCCCCCGCCTCGCCGCAGGCCGGACCGATGTTCCGTATCGCCGTCAACAGCGAAATCGATCTCGACGCCGAAGTGCCCGCGGTTCACATGATGAAGTTGAGCCCAGGCGCCAATGCACGGATCAGCCGGGAGAACGGCCCCGACATCATCGGACGCGTGCGGCAGGTGCTACCGCAGATCGATCGCAACACCCAGCTCGGCCATGTCCGGATCACGCTCCCCGGCAATTCCGACCTCAAGATCGGCATGTTCGCCCAGGCCAGCATCGACGCCAAGCGGAGCTGCGGGGTGGCGATCCCGCGCACCGCAATCGACCACCTCACCGTTCAGGTGGTCAAAGGCAATACGGTGGAGACGCGGAAAGTCCGCGTAGGCCTCGTATCCGACACCTCAACGGAAATCCTGGAAGGCCTCGACGTCGGCGAAGTCGTCGTCGCCGACGCCGGCTCTTCACTTCATGACGGCGACCAGATCAAGACGGTGTTCGCCGAGGACCTCGATCGGACGCAGGTACGCTGATGGCTCTCAATATCTCGGCATGGTCGATCCGCCACCCGCTTCCATCCGTCGTCTTTTCGATCATCCTCTTGGTATTGGGCTGGATCAGTTTCACCAAGCTTGCAGTCACGCGGCTGCCGAGCGCCGATATTCCGGTGATTTCGGTTGCGGTCTCGCAGTTTGGCGCAGCGCCTGCCGAACTTGAAGCGCAGGTCACCAAAACCATCGAAGACGGCGTGTCGGGCGTCGAGGGCGTCAGGCACATCTCGTCGTCGATCACCGACGGCCTGTCAGTAACCACGATCCAGTTTGCGCTCGAAACCAACACCGACCGCGCCCTCAACGATGTCAAGGACGCCGTCACACGCGTGCGCGCCAACCTGCCGCAAAATGTCAACGAGCCTCTGATCCAGCGCGTCGACGTCATCGGCTTGCCGATCGTCACTTATGCGGCGATTTCGCCCGGCAAGACGCCCGAGCAACTGTCCTATTTCGTCGACGACGTGGTGAAACGCGCGCTGCAAGGCGTGCGCAACGTCGCGCAAGTCGAGCGCATCGGCGGCGTCGAGCGCGAAATTCTCGTCTCGCTCGATCCAGATCGCCTGCAGGCCGCAGGGCTTACCGCCGTCGACGTCTCGCGTCGCCTGCGCGGCACCAATGTCGATCTCGCCGGCGGGCGGGCGGAAATCGGCAAGAACGATCAGGCCATTCGTACACTTGCCGGCGCCAAGACACTCAACGAGCTCGCCGGAACCATGATCAGCCTGCCGACCGGCGGCGAAGTCCGGCTCGACGATCTCGGCACCGTGACCGACACCATCGCCGACCGAAGGACGTTCGCGCGCTTCAACGGCGAGCCTGTGGTGGCGCTCGGCATCAAGCGTTCGAAGGGCGCGAGCGATGTGGTGGTCGCGGCCGCGGTGCAGAAGCGCATCGACGCGCTGAAGATCGCCCACCCCGAAGTCGACCTCAAGCTGATCGACACCTCGGTCGAATACACCAAGGGTAATTACGAGGCGGCGATCTCGACCCTGTTCGAGGGCGCCATCCTCGCCGTCATCATCGTGCTGCTATTCCTGCGCGACATCCGCGCCACCATCATCGCCGCGATCTCATTGCCGCTGTCGATCTTCCCGGCGTTCTGGGCCATGGATCTTCTCGGCTTCTCGCTCAACCTCGTCAGCTTCCTCGCCATCACGCTATCGACCGGTATTCTCGTCGACGACGCGATCGTCGAGATCGAGAACATCGTCCGTCACATGCGGATGGGCAAGTCGCCTTATCGCGCGGCGCTGGAAGCCGCCGACGAAATCGGCCTCGCCGTGATCGCGATCTCGCTCACGATCATCGCGATCTTTGCACCCGCCAGCTTCATGTCGGGTATCGCCGGGCAGTTCTTCAAGCAGTTCGGCATCACGGTGTCGGTGCAGGTGTTCTTCTCGCTGCTTGCCGCGCGCTTTGTCACGCCGGTGCTGGCCGCCTATTTCCTGAAAGACCATCCGCACGACGATCCGCCGCCCGGCCGCGTGCTGCAGACCTATACGAGGCTCGTGACCTGGTCGGTGAAGCACTACTTCGTCACGGTCTTGATCGGCTTTGGCATCTTCGCCGCATCGATCTGGAGCATCACGCTATTGCCGCAGGGCTTCCTGCCGGCGCAGGACACCGCGCGCTCGCTGCTTGCGATGGAGCTGCCGCCGGGCTCGCAGCTTGCCTACACCGAAAAAGTCACCGAGCAGATCGTGGCGCGCCTGCGCAAGCGACCCGAGGTGCGAAGCGTGTTCGTCGATGGCGGCCGGGTCCCACCCGGCACTTTCGAGGTGCGCCGCGCGGCGCTGATCATCAACTACACGCCGAAAACCGAGCGCAAGATCACCCAGCGCGAGCTCGAGCTTTCGATCAGCAAGGAACTCGAAAACGTTCCCGATATCCGGTTCTGGTTCCTCGACGAAAACGGCTTGCGCGCGATCTCGCTCGTCGTCACCGGCGCCGATAGCAATATCGTCAGCAACGTTGCGAGCGAACTCGCCAACCAGATGAAGCGAATTCCGCTGATCGCCAACGTGATCTCCGAAACCTCGCTCGACCGGCCGGAGCTTCGCATTCAGCCGCGCGCCGACCTCGCAGCGCGTCTCGGCGTTTCCACCGAGAGCTTGTCGGAGACCATCCGCGTCGCGACCATCGGCGACGTTGGGCCTGCGCTCGCCAAGTTCGACGCCGGTGACCGCCAGGTGCCGATCCGGGTGCAGCTCGAGGACAATGCCCGCGGCGATTTGCAGACGCTCGAGCAGCTGCGCGTTCCGCTCGGCGGCGGACGCGGCGGCGTGCCGTTGTCTGTCGTCGCCGACATCAAGCTCGACCAGGGGCCGACCAGCATCAACCGCTATGACCGCGAGCGGCAGGCAACGGTTGCCGCCGATCTCGTCGGCACCGCCGCGCTTGGCGATGCCACGAGGAAGATCTATGAGCTGCCGGTGATGAAGAGCCTGCCCAAGGGAGTGAGGGTCAGCCCCTCCGGCGACGCTGAAAGCCTCAACGAATTGTCGGCCGGCTTTGCCACCGCCATCACCGCGGGGCTGATGATGGTCTACGCGGTGTTGGTGCTGCTGTTCGGCACGTTCCTGCAACCGATCACGATCCTGTTCTCACTGCCGCTTTCGATCGGCGGCGCGATCGCGGCCCTGCTCGTGACCGGAAAGCAGCTGACGACACCGGTCTGGATCGGCATCCTGATGCTGATGGGCATCGTCACCAAGAACGCCATCATGCTGGTGGAATTCGCGGTGGAATCCATGCGCGACGGCAAGCCGCGCGAATTTGCCATCATCGATGCCGGCATCAAGCGCGCCCGCCCCATCGTGATGACCACGATCGCGATGGCTGCCGGCATGATGCCTTCGGCGCTGGCGTTCGGCGCCGGCGGCGAGTTCCGTTCGCCGATGGCGCTTGCCGTGATCGGCGGCCTGATCTTTTCAACCATCCTGTCGCTGGTGTTCGTGCCGGCGATGTTCATGGTGATGGACGACGTCGGCACGCTGATCTGGCGCTTCACCAAGAACCTGGTTGCCTCCGGCGATCATGGCGCCGACGAAACCGGAGAACACAAGCCGCCACCGGCCGCCCTGCATTCGCCGGCCGCGGAGTGAAACCGATCAAAAAGCCGCCAATCGGCACTACTGGTCGCGCGCCAGCGCGGTGAGCTTTTTCATGTTGTTCAAGAGAATGCGCCCGCGCTGCAAATCGAGAATCCCGTCCTTGCGCCAGAGCTGCAATTGACGGTTGACGCTCTCGCGCGCCGCGCCGACGAAGACGCCGAGCTGCTCCTGCGAAATATGCACTTCGGATCCGAAATCGGAGGCGAGTGCACAAAGCCGCCGGGCGAGACGGACCGGCAACGGTTGCAACACCGATTCCTCCATCCGCTCGCTCATCCAGCGGATGCGCTGGCACAAGAGCATGATCAGCTTGACCGCGACCTTCGGCTCGCGTTCGAGGAAACCTAAAAAATCCTCCCGCCGCAGCACAAAAAGTTCGGTCGGCTCGCCAGCCGCGGCATCGGCGGTGCGGCTCTCACCGTCGAGCACCGCGACTTCGCCGAACAGATCGCCGGGCCCCAAAAAATTCAGGGTCAGCCGGCTGCCATCGGAGGCGCCGGTCTCGATCCGGATCTGACCGCGGCGGACCCCGAACAGGGCATCGCCGGCGTCGCCTTTCTGGAACAGCGTCTCGCCCGCATCGAGATGCTGCGTATGGCAGAGCGCGGCGAGCCGCTGCAATTCCTCGGCGCCGATATCCGAAAACATCGGATTCATCTTCAAAATAACCGCAAATTCGGTCTGTTTGCTCATCGCAATGCTTTCGAATAACCGCCCACGATCGGCAGGCGGGTTCAATCAGCCGGAACTGTGTCATAAGTCACATATCTTTGCAGCACCCGATGGTTACTTTTGCTGGCTTTGGGCGTCTTTCCCTTTCCGGGATAGGCTTTGCGGAAACGACCGGGACGAAGCCAAACCGGCTGAGGGCGATCCGCCGATCTGGAAGACCGACATGAAAGCCTTGAAAATCACTGGCGGGGTTATCGCAGCGTTGATCATTGTAGCGGCGGCGCTTCTCGTGATCGGGATGCCCGTGGGCTTCCTGACTTCGGCCATTGAGAAGCGGGTCGAGCGCGAAACCGGCTATCACCTGGTGGTCAAAGGTTCGACCAGCATCGGACTGTGGCCGTCGTTCAACGTCACAATGAGCGACGTGACGCTGGAGGCACCGAACGACCGCGACCCCGGCCAACACTTTTCCGCCGGCAGCGTCCAGGCCGACATGCGGCTTTCGAGCCTTTGGTCCGGCAAGCCTGAGATCACCGAGCTTGTAGTCAACCGACCAACGGTCAGCCTCCCACTGCGGCGTGAGCGGCGGCCCGTGGCCAAGGCAAATTCCGCCGCGCCTGATGCAACGCCCGCTTCTAGCCTGCCCTCCATCAACCGCATCACCGTCACCGACGGCACTGTCACGTTTTTCAACACCCACGACCACGTGGAAAATCACCTCGAAGCCATCAACGCCCACGCGACCATCGGCGCTGACCGTCACGTCAGCCTTGATGGCAGCGCGCGCGCCGGCGGCCATCCGCTGACCTTCAACGTCAAGGCCGCGATGCCCGACCCATCGCAGCAACGGCAGACCATTCCCGCGGAAATCTCGCTCGATGCGCCCAGCCTGTTGCAGGCGAAACTCACGAGCAAGGCCGATATCCGGCTGAACGGCAGCCTCGTGATGCTCAACGGTCTCTCCGGTGCGATCGGCGACGGCGCCTTTGACGGCTGGGCCTCGGTCGATTTCGCCACCAAGCCGCTGGTCAAACTCGATCTCGACTTCCGCCGGCTCGATGTCGCGACCGCGGCCCCACAGGCAAACCCGCAAAGCACGACCGCCGCGGCCTGGAGCCGTGATCCCATCGATCTCGCCGGGCTCAACTATGTCGATGCGCAGGTCCGCCTCTCGGCCACCGAGCTCAATCTCGGAAGTAGCCATTTTGCCCCCGTGGCACTCGACGCATCGCTCGCAAGCGGCCAGCTTAAAGGCTCTTTCACGAAAGTCGGCGCGTATGGCGGCGAAGCCAACGGCACCGTCAACATCGACGTTTCGCTCGATACGCCGGTCTACGCGCTTCACAGCGAGCTTGCCGGCGTACGCGCGCTGCCGCTCCTGAGCAGCGCCGCCGGCTTCGACAAGCTTGACGGCAAGCTGCAAGCGAAGATCGACGTGCGCTCCAACGGCCAAAGCCAGCAAGCGATCATGTCGAATCTCTCCGGCAACGTCGTTGCGACTTTTCAGGACGGCGCGATCCGCGGCCTCAACGTCGCGCAGATGATCCGCTCGCTGACATCGAGCACGTTGTCCGGCTGGCAGGAGAGCCAGGAACAATCGACCGATCTGACCCAGCTTTCCGCTTCGTTCCAGATCGACAAGGGACAGGCGAAGACGGCCGATCTCAATCTGGTTGGACCTCTGGTCAAGATGACGGGCGCAGGCACCGTCGATCTCGGCGCACAGACACTGGCCTTGCGGGTCGAACCGAAACTGGTGATGACCACCGAAGGCCAGGGGCGCGCGAACGACCCGGTTGGGTTCGGCATTCCCGTCGTCATCGACGGGCCGTGGGCGAGCCCTCGCATCTATCCTGACGTCGCCGGCATCCTCGACAATCCGGATGCGGCCTATGCCAAGCTCAAGCAGATCGGCGCGGGCCTGTTCGCGCCGGGCGAGCCGGGCAGCGGCGGTCAGGCTGGCGGCAATGGCCAGGCCGATTCGCTTGGCGCGACCATCGGCAACCTGTTGCAGGGTCTGGGCGTCGGCCAAGGCGGAAACAATGGCCGGAACAACCAAACCTCCCCGTCGCCGAACGGGTCTAACCAAAGCGGTCCTGCCCAGCCGGACCAAAGCGGTGGCCCGATCAACAACATGCTGAAGCAGTTCCTCGGCCGCTAGGCGATTAACCAAGCGCATTCCTGTGCCTTGGCCCGGCGTGGCGGCTAACCATGCCGCCCGGCGCTGGCTCGGCCTGCCCTCGAAACGTGCTAGAGAAGGGCGGCTGAAACCAGCCCTCCTCTCTTGGGTGATCTCTTGGGTGAGGCGGGCACGAGGGTCTGGATGATCGGGGCAAAGGGCAAGAGCTGGCTCTCGGGAGGCCTGTTCGCCAAATACGTTGCGGCGCTGGTCGGCCTCGTCGTGTTCGTGCTCGCTGTCAACGGCGCGACCGAAGCCTGGATCAACTACCGCGCGACCCGCGCCGCGCACATCGATGTGATGGGCGAGCGGGCGGAAGCGACCGCGGGCCGGATCGAGCAATCGATCGCCGAACTGGAACGGCAGATCAGCTGGGTGACGCGGGCGAGCGTCGTGAAGCTCGAGGATCACCGCGCCGACTACGCCCAGCTGCTCAACCAGGTGCCGGCGATCCATCAACTGACTTTGCTTGACGGCTATGGCCGCGAAAAACTGCGGCTGTCGCGCACGTCGATCGCGATCGGCTCCGGCGCCGACTTCTCCCGCGACGTCCGCTTTACCGAGACACGCGGCAACAGCGTCGCCTACGCGCCGGCGACGTTCCGCGATTCCAGTCCCGTCATGTCGATCTCGGTGTCGCATTCCGGCTTCAACGCCGACATCACCGTCGCCGATATCGACCTGCGTTTCCTGTCCGATTTTCTCGGCGAAGGCCAGATCGGACGATCGAGTACGGCCTATGTGGTCGACACCCATGGCGAGGTGCTGGCGCGCTCCAGCCGCGGACCCGAGATCGGCAAATCGCTGATCAACCTGCCGCAGGTCGAAGCCGCCTTGAAAACGGAGGGGATCACCTCCGACACGGGCGCGGATGTCGAGGGAAATTCCGTGCTGTCGACGTCGCGGGCGCTGCCCAGGCTCGGCTGGCGCGTCTTCTTCGAACAGCCGACCGCGCAGGCGCTGGCGCCGATCCGCGACCAGCTGGCGCGCGGCGCGCTCTTGATTGCGCTGGGTCTCATTGTCGCCAGCCTCGCGGGCACGGTGCTGGCGCGCCGCATGCTGATTCCGATCACGGCGCTGCGGCGTGGCGCGCGGCGGCTCGGCGAGGGCGATTTCGATCATCGCATCGAGGTGAAGACCGGCGACGAGCTGGAAGAACTCGCGGGCCAGTTCAACAACATGGCCGGCCGGTTGCAGGAGACCTATGCCGGTCTCGAGACCAAAGTGCAGGAGCGCACCCGCGATCTCGCGCAATCGATGAACGAACTGTCGGCCGCGCATTCCACGGTGCAACAGCAGGCCGCAAAACTCGAGGCGCAGACCGAGCAGCTGAAGGACTGGAACAAGTCGCTGGAGGATCGCGTGCAGACACAGCTCGCCGAGATCGAGCGCATCCGCAAGCTCGAACGTTTCCTTGCGCCGCAGGTGGCGCAACTGATCGCCTCTTCCGATGGCAACAATTCGCTGCTCGACAGCCATCGCCGCGAAGTGACTGTCGTGTTCTGCGACCTGCGCGGCTTTACCGCGTTCACGGAAGCGACCGAGCCCGAAGAAGCCATGAACGTGCTGCGTGAGTATCACGACGCACTCGGCGAACTGACCTTCAAATATGAAGGCACGCTCGATCACTACGCCGGCGACGGCGTCATGGTGCTGTTCAATGCGCCGATCCAGTTTGCCGACCACACCAGGCGCGCGGTGCAGATGGCGGTGGAGATGCGCGATGCCATCGGCGCGCTGACGGTGCGCTGGCGCAACCGCGGACACAACCTCGGATTTGGCGTCGGCATCGCGCACGGCTACGCGACGATCGGCATGGTCGGCTTCGAGCACCGGCTGGAATACAGCGCGATCGGCAGCGTCACCAACCTCGCCTCGCGGCTGTGCGACGAGGCCAAGGCGGGCCAGATCGTGGTGAGCCGCCGCGTCTTCGGCATCGTCGAGCCGTTCGTCGAGGGACGACCGATCGACGACCTGCAGCTCAAGGGTTTCAATCATCCGGTTCTTGCAGCGGAGATCCTGCGCTGGCGGGATGAGGCGGAGGTTGCGGAGGCGGAAGCGCCTGCCGAGCCGACTGCGAGACAGGCGAAGCAGTAGAAATTGTCCGTCATTCCGGGGCGATGCGAAGCATCGAACTAAGGTGCGCAATTGCGCACCTGAGAATCTCGAGATTCCGGGTCTGGTCCTTCGGACCATCCCGGAATGACCGGGTTAGCAAGACCGGCTTCACTGATTCAATTTTCAAACAGCCACTCACGCACACGCCCGCATTCCCGCGGCGCAAACCACGCCCGGAGTATGCGCAGAATCTCCGCCCTCAATCACAAAGAAGGCGTGGGGAATGCCGGGTGCTCATCGCACCCGCAGCCTCGCGTGGAAAACAAAAACACGCGAGTTAGTCACCACAGGTCCGCCGAGATCACCCGGCATTCCCGCACGCGAATGGTTTTAACGGTTTCCTTCGTGCTCTCCCTGGTGATCGGGCTTTCTTGTCACCATCCTCAGGTCGCGATGCGCGAGCATCGTCACCGAGTTGACATCAGCGTCGAGATGCCAGGACCACACGACTTCGCCGTCCGCAAAGGCTGCGCCCGTCTTGCGCCGCCAAAGCGTCCACCGCATCCCGACCCAACGTAACGTGACGATCGCGAAACGCCCCTCATGTGGGCCGGGACGGGGCGAGCTTCTAAAGATGATTTGCCCGTCGGGGTGAGCGAAATATTTTTCGCGGAGGGGGTGGACAGGAGCGCGAAGCAGCACGAGTCTTTCGAAGAAAGTTGTCGACCACACGGATTACGCAACGACCATTGGACAGTTACATGCAAAGCGAGTGGGCCAAACCGCGCGAATATTCGTTTACGAATGCAGCTGGAAAAGTGTTTTACGAGATTGCCTACTCACGCCAAGACGTGAACACGTTCGCTAAGATGCACAAGGCGACCCGCTATCAGCCGACGAACTACCCAGATGAAACTATCTTAGATTACTCCAAAAAATCGCCCTTCGTCGATTGAAGTAATACCGACTACTCTTGTTTAAGAAAATGAGGCGCGCCAAGTATCGGGACGCAGGTGGAGCACTTTATCCAGCGGAGGAACTACTTGAAAGATACGCGGCTTCTGAACGAACGAGTGCACTCGGTACAAGCGCCATGATTCCGCAGACGCGGCAGCCCTTTGACGTTCATTTTCAGAGAGAAAGAAAGGCGTTCTCGCTGCTCCATTCGTCGTTTTGACTTCTATAAGTCGCTCTCGACCGTCTGGTTCGAAGGATAGGATATCGTACCCCGCACCGTCGCCGTCCTCCGCCGAGACCCATCTCACCCTTTTCAAAAGATCCGGCCGCTGGAATTTCTCAAGTCGCTTCTTTTCTACCGCCAATACAAATTCTTCGCCCGCTCGTCCTAACGACCGGTTGCGCAGATCACGCTCTGCAGCATCGAACTTCCTAACAAGCCGCTCAAGTTGCCAAGGCCTATCGGACGGTGGCTGCAATCCCGGCGCGTCCACAAACGTACCAACGTCATCAGAAACCGCGAGTACTTTTGGGGGAAGTTGTTCATAAGCACTCTCGTCATTCGAAAAAACATATCGGTCGATCGCGTCAAAAATCGACGCCTGATAATTTCTCTTCGGCTTGTAGCCGATGATCCACGGCAGTCCCATCTCTTCCAAGACAGCCGATATATTCTGATGTTTGAACTCAACCGATCGATGCGTCCGCCCGATCTGTTTCATCAGAACGGCGCTGTGGTGAGATTTGACATACGGTTGCTGAGAGAGTTCTGCCCTTAGCATAGAAAAGTAGTCGGCAACGATGGCATCTAGCTCATCATCATTCCAAGGTCTGCCAATCTTCTCTTCGTCAACCATGCCCACAAAATGCGTTGAAGCCTTTACTATCTATCCGAGTCCTTCCAACGCCGCGATATCTTATACCTACATTTCAAAGTTGGCTTGGCCTCCCCCGCCCCCTCTGCTATCCGTGGTCTCTGAAACTTACGGGACCGCCGATGAGTAGCGCCGCCTCACGAACCCGCTTCCTCCTCTCTACCGCCCTCCTTTACTTCGCTATCGCCGCAGCCTCCCCCACCCTCGCCGCGGACAATCCGGCCGCGAAGGACGCCCCGCAAGGCGCGACGGTCACGGTGCTGAAGGCGACGAAATACTGCTTTCCCAATGTGGTCGAGGCGTTCGGCGTCCTGATCCCGCGCGAAGAGACGGCGGTGCGCCCCGACCGGCCCGGCCTAAGGGTCACGGAAATCATGGCGGAGCCCGGCGACACCGTCACCGCGGGGCAAAACCTGGCGCGGCTCGCCATGCCCGAAGGTGGCACCCTCATGGTCACGGCCCCGGTCGCGGGCCTGGTGCTGAGCTCGACCGCGACCATCGGCGCGCTGGCCTCGCCGCGCGGCGAGACGCTGTTCTCCATCATCGCGCGCAACGAATTCGACCTGGTCGCGATGGTGCCGACCGAGAACCTGTCCAAGGTCGCCGTCAACCAGCCGGCGCGCGTCAAGATCGTCGGCGGCGGCGAGGTCGACGGCAAGGTGCGCCGCGTCGCCGCGACCGTCGAGCCCAACACCCAGCTTGGCCAGGTGTTCATCGGCATCACCACCAATCGCAAGCTGTTCGTCAATTCAAGTGGCCGCGCGATGATCACGACAGGAAAAAGCTGCGGCGTTTCGGTGCCGCTGACGGCCGTGCTCTATGGCACCGCCGGCACGGTGGTGCAGGTGGTGCGGCGGGCGCGGATCGAGACCAAGCGCGTGGAAACGGGCCTGATGTCCGGCGGGCAGATCGAAATCCGCGAAGGCCTCGCCGAGGGCGACATCGTGGTGGCCCGCGCCGGGGCGCTGCTGCGCGAAGGCGATCCGGTGCGACCGGTGACCGAGGCGGCTGCGGAAGGGAAGTAGGAGGAACCTCGTCATTCCGGACGACGCGAAGCGGCGATCCGGAATCTCGAGATTCTCAGGTGCGCAAGTGCGCACCATAGTTCGCACCTAGCGGTGCGCCCCGGAATGACGAAGGATGGGTCGGCGATTCAACCGGGAAGCCGCAGCATAGGCGACGAGCGCAAGTGCGCTCGCGCCGGGGTCCCGGCGTTCGCCGGGACGACAGCATCAGTAATTACCGCGTCTTGTGAGACGCGTTGGCGTCCTGCCCCGCATTGAGGCTGACCTCTTCGAGCAGCGTCGAAGAGACCGACGGCACCTGGGCGCCGTCGGAGGCGCGCGAGATCGCAATGCGGGTCTGATTGAACATGGCTTCCGCAGCCCGCGCCTGATCGGGGTTCTTCGTTTCGATATGGCTGAGCAGTTCCGTCACCAGCACCGAATTCGCGCCGGTGGAATCATCAGCGACCGCGCCGGGCGAGGCCGAGGTGAGCAGCAGCGCATTGTCAGGCAGGGTGATCGGGGCGAGGCCATGCGAGAAGGTGCGGAAGCGGCGCTCGTAAGGATTGCGGCGCGAGGCGTCGAGCACGACGATCTTGGCGGAGGCGCCAAAATCCTTGGCCGCATCGAGCACGGACTCGACGCTGACGCCTGAGCGGCGGACGTCGGCTTCCTTCCAGATCGTGGCATCGACCGGGATCATGAAACTCTCGCGGCCGACCTGGATGCCGTAGCCGCCGAAGAACAGCATCACCACCGAATCGGCGCGAACCTTCGACTTCAGCCGGGCGACGGCGCGGGTCATGTCGTCATGGGTGGCGTCTTCGATGGCATCGACGTCAAAACCCTCATGACGGAGCGCCGCGGTGAGGGCGCGGGCATCGTTGATCGGTTGGGCGAGCGGGGTGTTGGCGTCGGGATAATGACCGTTGCCGATGACGAGCGCGATCCGGGACGGTACCTTGGCGGCACTATCGGCCTGCTCGGCGGCGACCGCCTTGGCGGCATCCGCCGTGCGCTTGTTCAGCGCGGCATGGGCCCCGATGGCCAGCGACACCGTACCGATCAGCGCCGCCGCAATGGCGAGCGAACGGCGGGACCTGCCGGGTCGGAAAAACTGGCCAAAAACATTCATCAGGCGTCTCACTCCGCAATCACACTCGATCTTTTGATTGAGCTTTCGAAAAACCGGATTCCACTTTTTGGGATTAGGCCCGGTCGCGCGCAATTTGGTCGCGCCAGATGCTCTTTTGGTTTCTCGGAATGGGCCGCGTTTGATGTCCAAATATGATCAATTTGCGGCACCGCAACAAACAAACCCTTAACCCGTTAGGTAACCTGGCCGCAACCTTATTTGTCCCTTAACGGGAACCCCTCGCTCCAGTTCCGTGACGCTTGTCACACAAAAAACCTCTTTTTTGCGCCACTTTATGCGGCGCGCATTTCCTTGAAATTGCTGCATCTTTCGTGCCAATGCTCGGGGGAACTAGGAAATTGGAGGAGGAACGGCGCGAAATGACCCGTTTTCGCCGGGGCCCCAGAACACGCGCGGTTCCGCGTGGAAAGAAAATGTGATGGCGTTTCATGAGATGGCCGCGGCCGCCTGCCGCGCGCTGACGGCGAAAAAGGACGGCCCCTCGCTCTACGATATCTGCGATCCCCTGCTCGCCAATGGCGCGGGGAATGGCGCAAGCGGCGAGGCGCATCTCGCCAAATTCTACCGCACCGCGCTTGGCAATCCGGCCTTGCGGCCGCTGCTCCGCCGGAGCGGGCTCACCGAGCTGAACGACCCCTCCCGGCTCGACGCGTTGCGCCAAGCCTTGATCCGGGCCCGCGACGACGAGACGCCGGACTGGGCCGCGATCGGGGCGCCGGTCGCTCGCCTGCTCGATACGGTCGAACTGCACCACCCCCGGCCAAAACCCCTCGCCGTAGCGGATGCCGCGCCGCCAAGCCTTGCCGACATCGCGCGCGTCATCCGCGCCTGCGGCGCGCATCTGCTGCGCTCGTACCAAAAGAACGGCTTCATTCCGGGCTACGCGGCCTTCAACCTGATCGGCGATCCCGACATGCGCGGCCGCGAATTCATGGCGGCGCTCACGGGGCTCGATGCGCGCGGCTACAAGAACTCGACGCTGCTGTTCAATCTCGCGCGCGTCTTCATCGCGCGCTCCCCCGCGCGCGATCTGATCAATCCACCCTGGAAAGGCATCGCCGAGCCGATGTGGCAGCCGATGCAGATCCGTCATCGCTCGGCCTATTACGATGCGTTTTACATCGAGGCGCTCTTGAGCTTCGTCGAGAGCGGGCTTGCCTCCGCGGAGGAGAATGCTTCGGCACGGCGTGCGATCTCTGACATGGCCGAGTACTGCCTCGGACCAAGCCGCGAACAGGTCCGCGGGGTCGACGGGCGCGCCTTCGATGTCGTCACCGCGATTGCGCCCGCGCCGCATCCGCGCTTTTCGCGCTTCTTCGCCGGGATCAAGCAGACGCTCGGCTTCGGCCTCTACGTGCCGGATTGCGACACCACGGCGTGCTCATTCTCAGCGGCGCTGCAAGCCGGGTCGAACGATCCGATGCTGGACCAGCCGCTTCCGGACTTTTACAGCGGATATCAGGTCAAGGCCGGCGCCAACGCGCCCAAGGTCACGGTCGCGATCAACGATCACATCGACTATGACGGCGCCATCGTTACCTGGATCGACAACATCAACGGCGATCGCCCCTACGGCAACGATCTCGATCCCACGCTCAATCTCGACGTCCTCGAAGTCAGCTTTCGCAATTTTGCGCGCTGGAAGATCGCATCGACGCCGGCCCGCCTCGAGCTCCTGCACGGCATCGTCAGGTTCCAGCGCAATCTTGCCGCAAGCGGCGCGTTCGCCGAGCCGCGCTCGCACATCTACTATCTGCCGGAGCTTTACTGCGCCTATTTCGGCCGTTGCTACGCGGCCTTCATGGCGCTGCCATCAGATGCGCGGCAGGCGATCGATCCCGACGGCGCGTTCGATTTTATTCGAACGCGCGTGCTCGCTTATGTGCAGGACGATCTGATCGCAAACGAGATGAACCCGTTCGACGCCGCGCTGGCGCTGATCGCACTCGGGCACCTGAAAGCAGAGACCTCGGCCTTCGCGCCGGCGCTCGCTTGCATTGTCAGTCATCTCGGTGAAGGCGGCCGGCACGGACCGTTCAAGGCCTATGAGTGGAACAAGATGAAGACCCCGACCCGCATTCTCGTCGGCGGCCCGGAAGTCACGTCGGCCTTTGTGCTGATGGGCCTGTCACTCGCGCACAAAGCGCTTACCCACAAGAGCAGCTAGCGCCGGGAACCCGTGCACGCGAGAACCCACTGGCGTTCCAGCCAGATCCGCATCACAATCGGCCGCAGTCATAATTTCCTATTTTTGAACGGGCCTTTTCACATGCGTCTGAAATTCCTGTTCGCGATGATTGCGCTTTTGCTGCCCGCGTTCGCGCAGGCCGCCGACATCAGCGGCGCGGCGAAGGTCCGCGAGGGCGATACCGTCGTGATCGGAGCCAATCGAGTTCGTCTTGGCGGCATCGATGCGCCCTCGGTCGACCAGCTTTGCCTCAACAACAAAGGCGAGCGCTGGACCTGCGGCGTCGCGGCGCGCGACGAACTGATCAAGCACACAGAGAACAAGACGTGGACCTGTCATCCAGGCACAGCCGCCGACCGTCGCGGCCGGATCGTGGCGCGATGCGACGTCGACGGCGAGGACATCCAGAAATGGATGGTGCGGAGCGGCTGGGCGCTGTCTTACGCGCGGTTCTCTCACGACTATGACGAGGACGAGAAAGCGGCGCGCGAGGCCAAGGCCGGCATGTGGCAGGGCGCGTTCATCGCGCCCTGGGATTGGCGGGTCCGCAACAAGAAGACGCCCATCCTCGGCGCCACCAAGCCGCCGGAAAGCGCGCATGCCATCCTGCTGGCGTCGGCCTCAGGGCCAGTCGCGCCGTCACCCGAATGCACCATCAAGGGCAACGTCAATCATGCCGGCGAGTGCATCTATCACAAGCCGACCAGCCGCTGGTACGCCCGGATCGAGATGAAGATCGCCAAAGGCACGCGCTGGTTCTGTTCGGTCGAGGAGGCCGAGGCCGCCGGCTGCCGCGAGACGAGGCGATAGTCTTACTGCATTAAGGTCCTCATGGTGAGGAGGCGCAGCACCCGAGCAGATCGAGCGCTTGCGAGGTCGTCGCGAACGGTGCCAAAGTAAAATGCGCCGTCACTGGACGGCGCTTGGCGTCGCCAGGAGAACCATGAGGCCACCAGCGTGGCCTACATCCTTCGAGACGCGCGCAAGCGCGCTCCTCAGGATGAGGGGTTAGCGCGGATGAAGCGTGATTTCTGATTTACTGTTCGGAACGGAAACGCCGTGGCGGTTTTCTTTGTCATCATCCCGTCCGATCATCCGCATGCGCGGCTCGAGAACAGCCTGCTCGGCGCGCTGACGGTCGTCTTGGCCTACACCGTGCTGGCCTATCTGGCGCTGCCGGCGTTGTGGCGTCATTACGAGCATCAGCGCGGTCTTGCCGATTTGCCGATGGTGACGCGCACCGCGCAAGACATTCCCGGCGATCCCATCAATGTCGGATTGATCGGCGACCAGCGCGACGTGCTCTGCGCCATGCGGGCCGCCGGCTGGTATCCGGCCGATCCGGTGACGGCGCGGACAGCCGTCGAGATCGCCGGCAGCGTGCTGCTCGACCGCCCCTATCCTCATGCGCCGGTCAGCCCGCTATACTATCTCGGCAGGCGCGAGGATCTCGCCTTCGAGAAGCCGGACGGCAAGAGCGCCGATCGCCGCCATCATGTGCGGTTCTGGAAGGTGCTGGACGAGGGCGAGGAGAAGCGCCCGGTCTGGCTTGGCGCCGCCACCTTCGATCGCGGCGTCGGCGTCAGCCACTACACCGGCGCTATCACCCACCACATCGCAGCCGACATCGATGCCGAGCGAAGCTTGCTCGCCTCCGATCTCGAGATTGCGGAGATGGTGGATGCCAGATATCAGGTGACCGGTGTCGGCGTGACGCTCACCGGGCGCAACGGCGGCGGCGATTCCTATTTCACCGACGGCGAGGTGTGGATCTTGCGGCTGGTCGTGGCGTGCCAAAAGAGAACAACGCCTGCGGACATCATTCCGAGCCCGCCTGCGACCGAACTGAAGGACCAGATCTGGCATGCGGTCGCCAATGCGCTGGCGAAATAAGGGTTGGTGCATGACAGCCTCGCTCTAATATTACCCGCTCCCTGCTTGAATTTCCGGCCATTCCCCGGCATCCCTTGGTCCTGAAATCGAACAGAGGAATCACGAAAATGGCCGTTGCCGCGGGCCGGGAATTCCTGGCGATCCCCGGACCCACCACCATGCCGGACGAGGTGCTGCAGGCGATGCATCGTCCGGCACTCGACATCTATTCCGAGGAGATGGTGGATCTGACCCAGGGTCTGCTGCGCGACCTCTCCAGCCTGTTCGCCACCAAAGGCAAATCCTACATCTACATCGCCAACGGCCATGGCGCCTGGGAGGCGGTGCTCTCTAACGTGCTGTCGCGCGGCGACAAGATTCTGGTGCTGGAGAGCGGACGATTTGCGATCAACTGGGGCAACGCCGCGGAAGCCATGGGCGCCGAAGTCGAAGTGCTCAAGGGCGACTGGCGCCGCGCCATTCGCGTCGCCGAGGTCGAAGCGCGCCTGCGGCAGGACAAGGAGCACAAGATCAAGGCGATCCTGGCCGTCCAGATCGACACCGCCTCCGGCGCAGTCAACGACATCGAAGCCATCGGCAAGGCGATCAAGGCGAGCGGCCACCCCGCGCTGTATCTGGTCGATACCGTCGCCTCACTCGGCTGCATGCCGTTCGAGATGGACGCCTGGGGCATCGATGTCGCGATGTCCGGTTCGCAGAAGGGCCTGATGACGCCGCCCGGTCTGGGGTTTTGCGCCGTCAACGACCGCGCGCAGCAGGCGCACAAGAAGGCGAACATGCGCACGCCCTATTGGGACTGGACCGAGCGCGACATGGCGGAGAATTACCGGGTCTATGGCGGCACCGCCCCGATTCATCTGTTGTTCGCGCTCCGCAAAGCCATCGACATGATCAACGCGGAAGGCCTTGAAAATGCCTTCCTGCGTCATCGATTGCTTGCCGAAGCCGTGCGGCGCGCCGTGTCGGCGTGGTCCGAGGGACAGGTCGTCAACTTCAACATCGCAGAGGCAGCCGAGCGCTCGAACACCGTCACAACGGTGCTGGTGGGCGACGGCTATCGCGCGGCCGATCTTCAGCGCTACTGCAAGGAGAAATGCGGCGTGGTGCTGGGCACCGGGATCGGCGAATTGGCCGGCCAGGCGTTCCGCATCGCCCATATGGGCCATGTCAACGCGCCGATGATTCTTGGCACCCTCGGCGTGATCGAGGTCGGACTTCAGGCGCTCGGCATTCCTCACGGCAAAGGCGGCGTCGAGGCGGCGATCGGCTATCTCGGCGACAACGTTCCGGCCTGACGCAAATCTGACCTGTTGAAGGCTTTCCGGCCGCCCCGCATTCGTGCATAAGCTTATCTGTCGATAAATAAGCGGCGCCTGTTCCGGTCGTGGCGGAACGCGCGAACCAGCGAACGGGGAGTGAAGCGGTTGGCTTCGGTTGAATTGCGCGACCTCACCAAGCGGTTTGGTCCGGTGACGGTCGTTGATAACGTCGCGCTCAAGATCGATCACGGGCAACTGGTCTGCCTTCTTGGCCCGTCCGGCTGCGGCAAGACGACGACGCTGCGGCTGATCGCGGGATTTCTGGAACCGACATCCGGCGAAATCCGCGTCGGCGACCGTCTGGTGTCGTCGGCCGCGCGCACCTTGCCGCCTGAACAACGCAAGATGTCGATGATCTTCCAGAGCTACGCGCTGTGGCCGCACATGACGGTCGCCGAAAACATCACTTATGGCCTGCGCTTGCGGAAGCTGGATCGCGACACCATCGCCAGGAAGCTGAAGCTGATCCTGCAAACCACCAAGCTCGAAATCCTGGCCGAGCGCTATCCCGGTGAATTGTCCGGCGGCCAGCAGCAACGCGTTGCGCTGGCACGCGCGCTCGTTGTCGAGCCGGAAACCTTGCTGCTCGACGAACCGCTTTCGAACCTCGATGCCAATTTGCGCGAGGAGATGCGCTTCGAAATTCGCCGCCTGCACGATGAATACCGCTACACGACCGTTTACGTCACCCATGACCAGTCCGAGGCGATGACGACGGCCGATCTCATTGCGGTGATGAACGGCGGCAAGATCGATCAGCTCGGCACGCCGGAAGACATCTACGACCGGCCGCAATCGGAATTCGTCGCGCGCTTCATCGGCTCCAGCAATGTGATCAAGGGTGTCGCACGCGACGAGAACCACATCGCGTTTTCCGGCGCGACCTTGCGCGTGGTGGGCGCAAAGCTCACAGCCGATCAGGACGCGGCCGTCGCCATCCGCCAGCATGACATCGAGCTGTCGACCAGCGCCCCTAGCTCGAGCGAGAACACATTGAAGGCGACCGTGACGCGGCAGGTGTTTCTTGGCGCCAACCGCGACTATGTGCTTGAGACGTCCGACGGCACGAGCTTGCGCGCAGTCACCTCGCCGCAGTCAGCTTTTTCTCCCGGCACGCAGGTGTGGCTGACCTTGCCGCCCGAGCGCTGCCGCGCGCTGAGCCGATAGACGAGGACGAGAATGGCGCGACGAAACCTGTCGAGGCGCGATGCGATCAAGGGATCGGCTGCGCTCGGTTTCTCGCTTTTTGCCGCGCCTGTAAGAGCGGCGGCCCCCGAACCCGTCGCCATCACGCCGCAACTGATCGAGGCGGCCAAGCGCGAAGGCAAGGTCGTGCTCTATTCCGCGATGGATCTGCCGGTCGGCGAAAAACTCGGCAATGCCTTTCAGGCGCAATTTCCCGGCGTCGAGGTGCAGATCGAGCGCTCCGGCTCGGAGCGGCTGTTCCAGCGGATCGCGCAGGAATTCTCTTCCAGCATCCACGCCGCCGACGTGATCACCACGGCCGATGCCTCCCATGTGATCTCATGGAAGCGCAACGGCTGGCTCGCGCCTTTCGTCCCCGACGACGTCGCGAAATATTTTCCGGATCAATATCGCGACGGCGATGGCATGTCGGCGACTTCGCGCATCTGGCTCTCGTCGATTGCCTGCAACAGCAACCTGGTCAAAGCTTCCGAGGCGCCCACGAGCTTCGCCGACCTGCTTGATATCAGGTGGGCCGGCAAGATGGTGAAGGGACACCCGGCCTATAGCGGCACCATCATGACGGCGACATTCCAGATCGTTCGCGAGCTCGGCTGGGACTATCTGGAAAGACTCGCGAAGCAACGCGTGATGCAGGTGCAGTCATCGACCGATCCGCCGAAGAAGCTTGCGCTCGGCGAACGCGCCATCATGGCGGATGGCAACGACTATAATGTCGTGCTGCTGAAGGAGGCCGGCCAGCCGGTCGAGCCGATCTATCCAGCCGAGGGCACGCCGACCATTTCAGGCGCCACGGCGATCTTTGCCTCAGCGCCGCATCCGAATGCTGCGCGACTGTTCCAGGCCTGGCTGCACACGCGGCAGACCCAGCAATTCTTCACGGACTATACCGCGCAATATTCCGCGCATACGCAGGTGACGCCGAAGGCTGGCCGCCGCAAGATTTCGGATATCAAATTGATGAAGGAAGATGCGGCCGGTGTCGAGAAGATGACGGATGAAATCAAGATGCGCTATGCGCGGCTGTTTAGGGTGTAGATATCCCCTCACGGTGAGGAGGCGCATTCACGCCGTCTCGAACCATGAGGCCATTATGTGCGGCCATCCTTCGAGACGCGGCTTCGCCGCTCCTCAGGATGAGGAAGAATAGAGTGACGGACAGGATGACCATCGCGAGCGACATCTCCACCCCCAGAGCCAGGATCGATTGGACCAAGCCGGTGCTGTGGCTGTTCGCGGCCGTCATGATCGTTTTGATCGTGTTGCCGATGTCGTGGCTCTTGATCTACAGCGTCACCGACAAGGCGCATCACGTGACGTTGCAGAACTTCGTCACGCTGTTCACCGATCCCGATTTCCTCGATCCGCTGGTCACGACCGCGATCATTGCGACCAGTTCGGCCGTCATCTGCTGTCTGATCGCAGCGCCGATGGGATGGCTGGTGTCACGCACCGACATGCCGGGCCGGCAATTCATTCGCGCGCTCGTCACCGCGTCGTTCGTGACACCGCCGTTCCTCGGCGCCGTTGCCTGGGAGTTGCTCGCCGCGCCGAATAGCGGCTTGCTCAATCAGCTGTTTCGCTTTGTGACCGGCGCGGAAAGCGACGAGCATCTGTTCGACATCTATTCGCTGCCGGGCATTATCTTCGTCATCTCCTGCTACACTTTCCCGTTTGTGTTCGTGCTGGTCGCGAATGCGCTCGACAATATGCCGGGCGAACTGGAAGACGCCTCCGCCATCCTCGGCGGCCGTGCCTGGACCACGGCGCGGCGCATTACGATCCCGCTGGCGTTGCCTGCCATTGTCGCGGGCGCACTGATCGCATTTTTGCAGGCCATGACGCTGTTCGGCTCGCCTGCGATTCTGGCGCTGCCGGCCGGCTTCCACACCATGACCACCAAGATCTGGAGCCTGTTCCAGTATCCGCCCAAGCTCGAACTCGCGGCGGCTGCCGCGGTGCCGCTGCTGGTCCTGACCATTCTCTTGTTGCAGGGACAAAAGTTCCTGCTCGGACGGCGCGGCTTCTCGGTGCTCGGCGGCAAGTATGGCGCGCCGCGCCGCGTCGAGATGAAGACATGGCGCTGGGCCGCGCTCGCCTTCTGTCTTTTGATGCTGCTCAACCCGGTGTTCCTGCCCTATTTCGCGTTGTTCAACGCAGCGTTCTCGCCAAACGCGACGACGCTGGTGACGCCCTCGACCTTCACGCTGCACAACATCGTGTTTGTATTCACCGAGCTGTCGTCGACCCAGCTTGCGTTGAAGAACACCGTGATCCTCGGCACGGCGACGGCGACGATCGGCACGCTGCTCGCGCTCGTGATCGCATATGTCACGACGCGAAAGGTGATCGCAAGCCATCGCGTGCTGGGATTTCTCGCCACCGCGCCGGTTGCGGTGCCCGGCATCGTGCTCGGCGTCGGCCTCTTCCTGAGCTACACGCGCCCGCCGTTCGTGCTCTACGGCACGCTCTGGATCCTCTTGATCGCGTTTCTGACCATCAACCTGCCGTCCGCCTACCAGCAATTGCAGGCGGCATTCGCCACCGTCCATCCCGAGCTCGAGGAAGCAAGCCGCATTCTCGGCGCGAGCCGGCTGCAGGCGCTGCGCCAGATCACCGCGCCGCTGCTGCGCACCGGCGTCATCGCAACCTGGTGCTTTATCTTCATCGGCGTGATGCGTGAACTATCGGCCGCGATCGTTTTGTTCACTTCGCAAACCAAGGTGATCAGCGTTTTGATCTTCGATCTCAACGAAAGTGGCGACCTCGGCGCGATCTCCGTGCTCGGCATCGCGATGCTGCTCATCACCTTCGCGGTGGTACTCGCCGTCAACCGGATTCCGATGTTCGGCGGCAATGCCGGCGCGCGGCTGCGGACTTAAGGTAGCGGCTTGCGGGTGTTGTCGGCCAATTGAGCCGCGAAAGCCCTGACGGAGGCAGGCCGCGTTTCACTGCGAGCGAGATAGGCCGCGAGGTTGGGGTATTCGCCGAGCATCCCCGATGATTTCAGCCTGAGCAGCACCGACGCCATCATCAGATCGCCCGCACTGAAAGCGCCATCGAGCCAGTCGGCGTCGCCCAGCCGGATGGAAAGTTGCTTAAGCCGGTTGCGAACGCGATCTTCGACCAGGGGCAAGCGCTGATCGTGCCAGGGCCTGTCGCTTTCCAGGAGCTTGGCGGTTGCAAGTTCAAGGATCGGCGGCTCCATGGTGTTGACCGCGGCGAACATCCAGGTAATCGCGCGCGCCCGGGCATTGGCGTCATCCGGCAGAAGGCCCGCATGACGCTCCGCGATATGGAAGATGATCGCCCCTGTCTCGAACAGCACGAGATCGCCTTCCTCATAAGTCGGAATCTGGCCGAACGGATGACGAGCCAGATGCGCGGGCTCCTTCATCGCACGAAACGAGACAGGGCGAACCACGTAGGGTTGGCCGACTTCCTCAAGCGCCCAGCGAACGCGCGTATCACGCGCCAGTCCCCTGCCGCCATCGGGTGACCGTTCAAAGGCGGTAATGGTGATGGTCATCGCGAGGCTCCTCCTTGGCCGAAATCATCGGTCAATGCGTCCTGACCCTCGCTCACCAGCCGATACGCCTCAACCTGCGCCTTGAGCTGGTCGAGGTATTCGGTCGGCCTGGCGCGATCGACGCGATATTTTCCTTGCGCGAGCCACTGCAGAACCTTCAGGTCGATGTCGGGCGAGTGATGGATCACGTCGGAATAGTTGTTGAGATCGTGGGTGACTTCCTTGATCGCGCGAAAATCGAACAGCCGAACGTTTGGAAAATCCATCAAGCGCCGGCAGAGATAGGCTGAGAATTCATCAACGCTGGTCAGCGTCTCCGGCGAGGTCTCGCGCAAGGCCAGCCATTGCAGAATCGAATAAGGCGGCAAATAGATATCGAAGGTCACATCGGGATGGGATTTGATCAGCCCGATCGCGTCGCGCTCGAACACGCGGACCTTCATGTCGTAGTCGGTGTCGTCGAGCAGATATTTTCTGCGAGCGGGATCGGTGATGTAGCGGTAGGCGGCCATCGCCCGTGCGGCGTTGTAACGTGCGCCGACATCTTCGCCTGCCTGCAGCGTATTGATGTCGTCGACATCGGAAATCGGGAACTTGAGCAGCGTTTCGCTCGTCAGCGACTTGAGGATCGGCTTGAAGGCCGGGATCGATTGCGCTGCAATCCACACCGACACTCGCGCCATCTCGCCACTGAAGAGATAAGAGGCAATGCCCTTCGGGCCTCCTCGATAAAGGTCGGCCGGCAGATACGTATTGGCATCGATGTCAGGCGTATCGTGAAACACCCAGTCGTCGACTTCCCAGATCACGCGCCTGGGCTTACGGGCCATGGCTGCGTCGAGCACGAAAACCTGTTCGCGTGAGCTTGAACCCGTCATCGACAGCTTGAGCGATTTGACGCCGAGGATGCGGTCGATGTCGCTCTGGCGAAAATGGATCGCAAGCGACGTTCCCATGAAAAGCGTGTCGAACGTCTGGCTCCTGATCAGGCCGGCATTCTGCAAGCGGCTGTCCGGCGAATAGACGGCCGTAAACTGCCGCGAGGCGCGGAAAATCTGCAAAGGATCGACCGTAAAATTGAGCGCCGCCGCCGCCAGCATGATCAGCACGCTGGCCACGAAAAAGCGAAGGAGGTCTTTGAGCGGACTGTTCATCAGAACCGGAAATAGATGAATTCGCTGTGTTGCTGGATCCCGAGCACGCCGAACGCGAACGCCGCCGCGCCGCCGTAAAGCAGAAGCGGCCGCACTTGCCATGGACCGATATTTTCGCCGACCAACCTGTTCTTGTGGTCGTAACCTGTGATCTCCTGCGTATTCGGTGCGAACCAGGCGATCGCGGCATAAACCGCTATCAACAGGCCTTGGACCATCTCGGTTCGGCCGAACACGATCTGGCCGGGATCGGCCATCCGCGACAACAGCGACAGCGCCGAGGCGAGGCTATCGGCGCGGAAGAACACCCAGGCGACGACCACCGCGAGGAATGTCAGGAGAAATGCGGCGACGCCGGCGGGGCGCTGCAAGCGCGCCGGGATCGGCGGGCCATAATTGATCCAGGCGTGATTGATGCAGAGGTACAGGCCATGCAGCGCGCCCCAGATCACGAACGTCCACGCAGCGCCGTGCCAGAGACCGCCGAGCAGCATCGTGATCATCAGGTTGGTGTAGCGAAGAAGCGAGCCGTGCCGGTTGCCGCCGAGCGGGATGTAGAGATAGTCGCGCAGGAATTGCGACAGCGTCATGTGCCAGCGGCGCCAGAAGTCGATGATGCTTGTCGCCTTGTAGGGCGAGTTGAAATTCAAGGGGAGAAAAATGCCAAACATCAACGAGATTCCGATCGCCATATCGGAATAACCGGAGAAGTCGAAGTAGAGCTGAAAGGTATAGGCGAGCGCGCCGATCCAGGCCTGATCGAACGACGGCGATGCCTGATGGAAGGCGAGCGCGACGAGCGGCTGAATGCCGTCAGCGAGTCCTGTCTTTTTGAACAAGCCGATTCCGAAAATGATCAGGCCATAGAGGATCAGCCGCGGATTCGGCCTTTTTGAATCGTTCGATTCAAACTGCGGAATCATGTCGCGGTGATGCAGGATCGGGCCTGCGATCAGATGCGGGAAATACGTCACGAACAGTGCGTAATGCGGCAGCGCATAATGAGCGACCTTGCCCCGGTAGGCATCGACCAGGAAGGCGATCTGGGTAAAGGTGTAAAATGAGATGCCGACTGGCAGCAGGATGTTGACCGCGAAGGAGGTCGAAAACAGCGTGTCGATATTCGAAAGCACGAAGCCCGCATATTTGAAGACGCCGAGCGTCAAAAGGTCACCCGCGACGCCCGCCACAAGCACGGCAAACCGCCGACCCTCGCGCAAGTTACGCGAGATCAAGAGCCAGCCAATGACATAGTTGAACGCGATCGACGCCAGCAATAGCGCCACGAACGGCCAGTTGCTGAAGGAATAGAAAACCAGCGAGGCAAGCGCGAGCCATATCACCGGCGCCGTTGGACCGAGACGATTGGCCGCAAAATAGCCGAGCAGGACGGCCGGCAAAAAGACGAAAATGAAGGGGTAGGAGTTAAAAAGCATCAGAACGCAAGCCTAACCATACAAGCCGGCTGTCAACAAGCCGCGCAGAAACCGTCATTCCGGGGCGCGGCGAAGCAAGCGAACTATGGTGCGCAATTGCGCACCTGAGAATCCATTTGACAGCGGTTTGCGCGGCCTAATGGATTCCGGGCCTGCGCCTTCCGCGCAAAATAGCTCGCTATTTTGTCGCGTCGGCGCATCCCGGAATGACGACCCCACAATAGTCGACGCAACCGACGCATCTGGCAATCCACCTGAGCTAACCCGATATGATCCGTGACCTGTGCAGCACCTGAAGTGAGAACCCGAATGGACCAAAAGAGCTCCCTGACGCCGCCGATTGCGCCGCGCCGCCCGCATTCCTTCACCACCCACGGTGTCACGGTCGTCGACGATTATGCGTGGCTAAAGGATGAGAAATGGCAGGAGGTGCTGCGTGATCCGTCCATTCTGGACCCCGATATCCGCAAATATCTCGAAGCGGAGAACGCCTACACCGAGAGCCTGCTTGGCCACACGACCTCCTTGCAGAAACAGCTCGTGAAGGAGATGCGCGGGCGCATCAAGGAGGACGATTCCAGCGTCCCCTCGCCCGATGGCCCCTATGCCTACATGCGCAAGTTCCGCGAGGGCGGACAGCATGAGCTGTTTGGCCGCACCCCGCGCGACGGCGGCGAGGCCGAGATCATTCTCGATGGCGACGAGCTCGCGGCCGCCCACGACTATTTCAAGTTCGGTGGCGCGCGGCATTCGCCCGATCATCGGCTTCAGGCCTGGAGCGCCGACACCAAGGGTTCCGAATATTTTTCGATCCGGGTTCGCGACTGGACGAGCAAGAAGGATCTGGACGACGTCGTCGAAGAAAGCGAGGGCTCGGTGGTATGGAGCGCGGACTCAAGCGCGTTCTTCTACGTGAAGCTCGACGATAATCACCGTCCCATGCAGGTCTGGCGTCATCGGCTCGGCACCAGCCAATCCGACGATCTTCTGGTCTATGAAGAGAAAGACGCCGGCTGGTTCACCAACATCCACGAAAGCGCGAGCAGCCGGTACTGCGTGATTGCCGGCGGCGACCACGAAACCTCGGAACAGCGGCTGGTCGATCTTTCAGACCCGAAGGCAACACCGCGGCTGGTCGCCGCGCGCCAGCAAGGCGTGCAATACTCGGTCAACGACCGCGGCGATCAACTGTTCATTCTCACCAATGCCGACGGCGCCATCGACTTCAAGATCATGACCGCGCCGCTCAATGCGCCCGAGCGCACCAACTGGCGCGACCTGATCCCCTATCGCGAAGGCATCTATGTGCTCGACGTCGAGTTGTTCGCGGGCCACATGGTGCGGCTGGAACGCGCCAATGCGCTGCCCGCGATTGTCATCCGCGATCTCGACAGCGGCGGCGAACACGCGATTGCCTTTGACGAGGCCGCCTACTCGCTCGACACCATGGGCTCCTACGAGTTCGAGACGACAAACCTGCGTTTCTCCTATTCTTCGATGACGACGCCGTCGGAAGTCTACGACTACGACATGGCGAAGCGGACGCGGACCTTGCGCAAGCGCCAGGAGATTCCCTCGGGTCACAACCCGGCCGACTATGTGACGACCCGCATCATGGCGAAGTCGCATGATGGCGCCGAAGTACCGGTCTCGATCCTGCATCGCCGCGATCTGAAGCGCGACGGCTCGGCGCCGTTGTTGCTCTATGGCTACGGCTCCTACGGCATGGCAATGCCGGCGTCGTTTTCGGCCAACCGGCTGTCACTGGTCGATCGCGGCTTTGTCTACGCGATCGCGCATATCCGCGGCGGCGCCGACAAGGGCTGGGGCTGGTACCTCGACGGCAAGCGCGCCAGGAAGACGAACACGTTCGATGATTTCGCCGCCAGCGCCCACGCGCTGATTGCGGAGAAGTACACGTCAGCCAAGCGCATCGTCGGCCATGGCGGTTCCGCCGGCGGCATGCTGATGGGCGCGGTCGCCAACCGCGCCGGCGAGTTGTTCGCGGGCATCGTCGCCGAGGTGCCCTTTGTCGACGTGCTCAACACCATGCTCGATCACTCGCTGCCGCTGACGCCGCCGGAATGGCCGGAATGGGGCAACCCGACCGAGAGCGCGACCGATTTCAAGACCATCCTGTCCTATTCGCCCTACGACAACGTCGCGGCGAAGAGCTACCCGGCGATCCTGGCGATGGGCGGGCTCACCGATCCGCGCGTCACATACTGGGAGCCGGCGAAGTGGATCGCGCGGCTGCGCGCAACCATGACCGGCGGCGGTCCTGTTCTCCTGCGCACCAACATGGGCGCCGGTCACGGCGGCGCATCGGGGCGCTTCAACCGGCTCGACGAAGTCGCGATTGCCTATGCCTTTGCGCTGTGGGCGGTGGGGAAGGCGGAGGCGGACGTGTAATCGGTCTCGTTTCCCGGACGCAGCGCATCACGAAGTGAAGCGACGCTGATCCGGGATCCACGGCATCATGGCCCCCCGGATCTGCAGCGCATCGTTTCACGCTGCGCTGCGTCCGGGGAACGGAGAGAAGCGAGCTACCTTCCCTTCTCCTTCCGCCATGCGGCGAAATCGGCTGACGTCTGCTCGTCGGTCGCGGGATAAAGCCCGAGGATCGATTTGCCCTTCTGCACCTGTTCGGTGACGAAATCCTCGAACGCGGTCATCTCGACCGCCTCGTTCGCAATTTCATCCGCAAGATGCGCGGGGATCACGATCACGCCGTCACTGTCGCCAAGGATGACGTCGCCGGGAAACACCGGCGCATCGCCGCAGCCGATCGGCACGTTGATCTCGATCGCCTGATGCAGCGTGAGGTTCGTCGGCGCGCTGGGACGATGGTGGTAAGCGGGAAAGCCGAGTTTGGCGATTTCAGCCGAATCGCGGAAGCCGCCGTCGGTGATGACGCCGGCAACGCCACGCTTCATCAGCCGCGTCACGAGAATGGCGCCGGCCGACGCCGCGCGCGCATCTTTCCGGCTGTCCATCACCAGCACCGCGCCCGGCGGACAGTCTTCCACCGCCTTGCGCTGCGGGTGGCTGCGATCACGAAACACCTCGATCTTGTTGAGATCCTCGCGCGCCGGCATGTAGCGCAGCGTGAAGGCTTCGCCGACCAGCACCGGCTGATCGCTGCCTAACGGATGCACATCCTGAATCATCTGGATGCGAAAGCCACGCTTGAACAGCGCGGTCGCCACCGTCGCGGTGGAGACGGTCTTCAGCTTGTTGCGAGTGGCGTCGGAGAGTTTGGACATGGTGCTACCTTAGAAAATCGAAGGCTCGCCGACCGGCTTGCCGAACGCGGTTTCAAGAAAGTCGAAGTCGCAGCCTTCGTTGGCCTGCTTGATGTGCTTCGTGAACATCCAGCCATAGCCGCGCTCGAACCGCGTCTCCGGTTGCTTCCATTCGGCGCGGCGCTTGTTCAATTCGGTCTCGGATACATCGAGATTGATGGTGCGCGCGGCGACGTCGAGCGTGATCTTGTCGCCGGTCTTCACCAGCGCCAAGGGCCCGCCGATATAGGATTCCGGCGAGACGTGGAGAATGCAGGCGCCATAGCTGGTGCCGCTCATGCGCGCATCCGACAGCCGCACCATGTCGCGCACGCCCTGCTTCACCAGTTTGGTCGGGATCGGCAGCATGCCCCATTCCGGCATGCCGGGTCCGCCTTGCGGCCCGGCATTGCGCAGGATCAGCACATGATCGGCGCTGACCTCGAGCGCGGGATCGTCGATCGCCTTTTTCATGGACGGGTAATCGTCGAACACCAGCGCCGGCCCGGTGTGCCTGAGGAAGCGCGGATCGCACGCGGAAGGCTTTATGACACAGCCGTCGGGCGCGAGATTGCCCTTGAGCACCGCAAGCGCGCCTTCCCTGTAGATCGGATTCTCCACCGTGCGGATCACGTCGTCATTATAGACCTCGGCGCGCGCGATGTTGTCACCGAGCGTCCGGCCCGTGACCGTGAGGCAATCGAGATGCAGATGCTGCCTGATCCGGCTCATCAGGCCGGGCAGGCCGCCGGCGTAGAAAAAATCCTCCATCAGATAGGTGTCGCCGGAGGGCCGCACATTGGCGATGACCGGCACCTTGCGGCTCGCCGTCTCGAAATCGTCGAGGGTGATGTCCTGCCCGGCACGGCGCGCTTGCGCGATCAGATGGATGATCGCATTGGTCGAGCAGCCCATCGCCATCGCGACCGTGATTGCGTTCTCGAACGCTTTGCGCGTCTGGATCTGCTTCGGCGTCAGATCCTCCCACACCATCTCGACAATGCGGCGGCCGCATTCGCTCGCCATGCGGATGTGGCCGGCATCGGCGGCGGGAATCGAGGACGCGCCCGGCAAGGTCATGCCGATCGATTCGGCGATCGCGGTCATGGTGGAGGCCGTGCCCATGGTCATGCAGGTGCCGTAGCTGCGCGCGATGCCGGCCTCGACATCGACCCAGTCCTTGTCGGGAATCTTTCCGGCGCGGCGCTCGTCCCAGTATTTCCAGGCGTCCGAGCCGGAGCCCAGCACCTTGCCTTTCCAGTTACCGCGCAGCATCGGACCCGCGGGGAGGTAGATCGCCGGGTAACCGGCGCTGGTGGCGCCGAGCAACAACCCCGGGGTGGTCTTGTCGCAGCCGCCCATCAGCACCACCCCATCAACGGGGTGGCCACG
>NZ_DASREO010000002.1:0-137858 GCF_035652035.1 Bradyrhizobium sp. | reverse complement strand
CGTGCCGGTCATCGTCGCCACCAGCTTTTCGCTGGATCCTTCCAGCGCCAGCGCCTGCGCGTCGCAGATGGTCAGCGTGCGCCCCGGTTTGATGACGTGGGCGCGGAAGACGAATCGCTCGCCTTTGGCGGGCGCGAGCAGATTGGTCTTGAATTCCACGGTCAGCACGGCGGCGTCCGCCGGCATCAGCGAGAACGCCGCATAGCCGCAGGCGCTGTCGAGCGCGGTCGTGATGATGCCGGCGTGCATGAAGCCGTGTTGCTGCGTGAACGCCGGATTCGGCGGCATGGTCAGATGGACTTCGCCCGGCTCGACATGAACCATTTCGATGCCGAGCGTCGCCATGACCTGTTGGCGCGCAAAGCTCGCCCGCACGCGCTCGCGGAAATTCGTATCCTGTGCCTGAAACATGTGCCTTCCTGCCAATTGCGTCCCCGGCATCATGATCCAGATGTGAGCGATATCAAACTGCGTTTGGCTCTTTGCGGCGGTATCGAAATTGCCGGCCGCCTCACGTAAAGTCATCCCTCCGGCTGGCTGGATGAACCAGTCACAGCGGCTGCGCGATGGTGGAGATTTTTGCAGTGCGATTGATCAACGTAGCAGCGGGCCAGCTCGGTCCCATCGCCAGAAACGAAACGCGGGCGCACGTGGTGGCGCGCCTGTCCGCCTTGATGCGCCAGGCGCGCGAAAGCGGATGCGATCTGATCGTCTATCCGGAATTGGCGCTGACGACGTTCTTTCCGCGCTGGTACATCGAGGATCAGGCGGAAATCGACCGCTTCTTCGAGCGGGAAATGCCGGGGCCGGAGACGCGGCCATTGTTCGACCTCGCGGCCGAACTCGGAATCGGTTTTTATCTCGGCTACGGCGAATTGGCGATCGAGGAGGGCGCCGTCCATCGCTACAACGCGTCGATTCTGGTCGACAAGAGCGGCGCCATCGTCACGAAATACCGCAAGGTTCACTTGCCGGGCCATGGCGAGCACGAGCCGTGGCGGAAATTCCAGCATCTCGAGAAACGCTATTTCGAGCCTGGCGATCGCTTCGGTGTGGTCGAGGCGTTCGGTGGCGTGATGGGGATGGCGATCTGCAACGATCGCCGCTGGAGCGAGACCTACCGGGTCATGGGACTTCAAGGCGTCGAGATGGTGATGATCGGCTACAACACGCCGGTCCACAATCCGCCGGCGCCGGAGCACGACGATCTTTCGCTGTTCCACAATCAACTCGTGATGCAGGCGGGCGCCTATCAGAACGGGACCTTTGTGGTCGGCGTTGCAAAAGCAGGCGTCGAGGAAGGCGTGGACCAGATCGGCGGAAGCTGCATCATCGCGCCGTCAGGCGAAGTCGTAGCCAGCTGCACGACCAAGGGCGATGAGATCGCGCTGGCGCGCTGCGATCTCGATCTCTGCAACTCCTACAAGCGCACCACTTTCAATTTCGATGTCCATCGCCAGCCACGCGCCTATCGAATGATCGTCGAGCGGAAGGGACGCAATCTCATGGCTGACGGAACGGCGGCGGGCCGCGACACGTAGCGTGCCCAAGCCACGCCAAACCGCCCAAGAAACCGCCCAAGCATTCATCAGCCAAGTTTAAAAGCACAGCGACCGCGTCATTCGTGTCACAAAAAGTATCTTAATATCATCATGTTAAAAGATATTGCATGCAGCATGCAAAATGTCGTTGCCGCCTGTTTCGCCTTGTCGCAGACTTCGCCTCGCCGATAGCTGCCGATCGTCAATGGCGACGGTCGCACAACGCCGGCGTTGGGGAGAGCCATGAGTGAACAGGTCATCGCGGCGGCGGGCGCCGTCAAACCGACCAGCGTGCGCTGGAAGATCTTTTTCCTGCTGCTGTTCCTGGTTTCGGTGAACTACATCGATCGCGCCTCGCTGTCGGTCGCGATGCCGCTGATCTCGAAGGAATTCGATATCGATCCGGCGTGGCAGGGGCTGATCCTCTCCTCGTTCTTCTGGACCTATGCCTTCATGCAGGTGCCAGGCGGCATGTTGGCCGACCGCTTCAAGCCGCGGATCGTCGTGGCGCTGGCAACCGTGTTCTGGGGTGCGTTCCAGGCGATCGCAGCGATGGCGACCAACTGGTTTGTGTTGCTGTTGACCCGGCTCGGCCTCGGCGCGTCGGAAGCGCCGATCTACCCCGCGGGCGGCAAACTCAACGGTCTCTGGATGACGCAGACCGAACGCGGGCGCGGCGCGACCTTGCTCGACGGCGGCGCGCCGCTTGGTGCAGCGCTCGGCTCGATCGTGATCGCCTGGCTGATCGCGGCGTTCAACTCATGGCGCGCGGCCTTTGTCATTGCCGGCGTCGGCACGATGCTGTGCGGCCTGTGGGCCTGGTACTACATCCGCAACTCGCCGCGCGAGCATCCCTCGGTCAATGAAGCGGAAGCGCGCTATATCGAAAAGGCGCATGCGCTGGAAGATGCGGCCTCGACGCCGTCGTCGGGCGGAAGCTGGGTCGCCTATTTCAAATTCCGCTCGGTCTGGTGCATGTGCCTGGGCTGGTTCTTCTTCAACGTGACGTTCTACGGCCTGCTCACCTGGATGCCGACCTATCTGTTCAAGGTGCACAATCTCGACATCAAGTCGCTCGGCAATACGTCCTTCATCATCTTCTTTGCGGGCTTCATCGGCGAACTGATCGGCGGCTGGATCGGCGATCGCTGGCGTGAGAGTGGCGGCTCGCCAAACCTCGTCTACCGCGCGCTGTTTGGAATTGCGGCGATCATGGTGACGATCTCGATCTTTCTCGTCGCCTTTACCAGGGATGCCATCCTGGTCGTCGTGCTGCTCTCCACGACGCTGTTCTTCCTGCGCTGGTGCGGCATGTACTGGGTGATCCCTGCGGCGCTCGCGGGCCGGGCAAAGGCAGGCTTCCTCGGCGGCTGCATGAATCTCGGCGGCAATATCGCGGGCATCACGACCCCGCTGATCGTCGGCCTTATCGTGCAAGCGACCGGCTCCTACTTCCTGGCGATGATGTATTTTGCGTTCGCCGGTGTGGCTCTGCTGATCTGCTCGACCCTGATCGACTATAGCCGCCGGCTGCCGGTGTGAGCGCGGCGCTGGTTCGAGGTGACGCATGAAACGGCTCGGCATGCTCACGCCCTCGTCGAACACGGCGCTCGAGCCGTTGACCTGTGCGATGCTGGCAGGCGCAGACGGCGTCTCGGCGCATTTCTCGCGCTTCAGGGTGACGGAGATTGCGCTGTCGGAGTCCTCGAAAGCGCAGTTCGACCATAGCGAAATCCTGCGCGCGGCCGAGCTGCTCGCGCACGCCAAGGTCGACGTCATCGCCTGGAACGGAACGTCGGCAAGCTGGCTCGGCTTCGACCGCGACGAACGGTTGTGCGAACGCATCACGGAAGCAACCGGGATTCTCGCCTGCACGACGGTGCTCGCCTATCGCGACCTGTTCCGGCAATTGCGCGCCGCGCGGATCGGATTGGTGTCGCCCTACACGGTCGATGTGCAAGAGCGGATCATGGCTGTCTGGCGCTCGCAGGGACTGCATTGCATCGCCGAGCGGCACCTGTCGCTGGCGGACAACTTTTCCTTTGCCGAAGTGCCCGAGGCCGAGGTGGCGCGGCTGTGTGAGGAGGTCGCAGGCGAAGGCGCCGATGCGGTCGTCGTGCTCTGCACCAACATGCGCGGCGCGAAAGTCGCTGAACCTCTGGAGCGAAAGCTCGGCATTGGCGTCTACGATTCGATCGCCGTCACGCTGTGGGCGTGCCTGATTGCTGCCGGCGTCGATCCGCGCGTTATCCGCGGCTGGGGCAGCGTATTCGCTGATCCGCGTTTGCTGCCTGCCGCCGCCTCTGTCCTCTCTCAACATCCGTGAGCCGCCGTGACTGCAACCAATCTCAAATCAGAGCGAAAAGCGCCGAAGCGCCGCAGCGGCGTGACCGCGTTGCAACGACGCGCATTGCGCGTTCCACGCACGGGCCTGCACGAACAGGCCGCCAAAAAACTCCGCACGCTGATCGTGCGCGGCGATCTCTTGCCCGGCGAGCCGCTGCTTGAGGTCAGCCTCTCTGAGGCGCTCGGCATTTCGCGCACGCCGCTCCGCGAAGCGCTGAAGCAGCTTGCCGCCGAAGGTCTGGTCGAGCTTCGACTCAATCGCGGCGCGGTCGTCGCATCGTTGCGTCTGGAAGAACTTTCTGAACTGTTCGAGGCCGTCAGCGGTATCGAGCGCTGTGCGGCGGAATTGGCCGCGCAGCGCATGACGGCATCGGACGTGCAGCGGTTAGAGGCGTTGCAGAAGCGGATCGAGCGGCATCACGATCGCGGTGAATTGCGCGCCTATTTCGAGATCAACCAGCAGATCCATTCGACCATCGTCGACTTTTCCCGCAACAGCGTGCTGAAGACCTCGCACGATGCGCTGCTGGCGCGCGCCGAGCGGGCGCGCTTTTTTGCGCTGTCGGCCCATGGCCGCTGGGATGAATCGGTGCGCGAGCATCGGCAAATCCTCGCCGCATTGAAGGCGCGTGATGCCGAGCGGGCAGGCCGTCTGCTGGGCCAGCACGTTCGCCGCACCGGTGAAACCGTGGCTGAGGCGCTGACGAACAAGGAGGCTGTGCCGTGAAGATCCTTCTGCTCAACCCCAACACCACGGCGGAAGTGACCGGCCTGCTTTATGCCGCTGGTCACCGCGCCGCTTCGCCGGGCACGGAGCTGGTGGCGATGACTGCCAGACGTGGCGTGCCTTATATTGCGACCCGCGCCGAGGCTCAGATCGGCGGCGCGATCGCGCTGGAAATGCTTGCCGAGGCCGGGCCGAGCTTCGATGCCGCGATCATTGCCGCCTTCGGCGATCCCGGCTTGTTCGGCGCACGCGAATTGTTCGCTTTCCCGATTGTCGGTCTTGCTGAGGCCGCGATGCTGACCGCTTGTATGGTCGGGCGAAAGTTTGCGATCGTGACGTTTTCGCGCACGCTTGCACCCTGGTACGAGGAATGCGTGGCGATGCACGGTCTTGAGAAGCGCTGCGCCGGCATCCGCGCGCTCGACGAAGCGTTTCAATCGATCTCGGACGTTCAATCCGAGAAGGAAGAAGTGCTGGTGCGACTTGCCAATGCCGCAGTCGAACAGGACCAAGCCGACGTCGTGATCCTGTCGGGTGCGCCTTTGTCGGGGCTGGCCGACAAGATCAAAGACCGCATTCCGGTTCCACTGATCGATCCCATCTCTGCCGCCGTGCGGCAGGCGGAAACGCTCGCCGTGCTCAAGCCGCTTAAAGCGCGCGCCGGCACCTTCCAGCGTCCTGGTCCTAAACCGACGATTGGACTCAGCGAGCCGCTCGCCGCCGTGATCGAGCACCGCGACACCAACGAGAGGGGGCGCTGATGCGGTTCGATACCATCATCCGCGGCGGCACGGTGGTCACCGCGGCCGACACGTTTTCCTGCGACGTCGGTATTTTTGGCGGCAAGATCGCAGCCCTCGGCAACGACCTTGGCACGGCGGAGAACATGATCGACGCGACCGGACGCCTGGTGCTGCCGGGTGGCATCGACAGTCATGTTCATTTCGCGCAGCCGTCGGGCGAGGGCATCGTCATGGCGGACGGATTTGCGTCGGGCACGCGCTCCGCGGCCTTTGGCGGCAATACCACGGTGCTGCCGTTCTGCCTGCAAGAGAAGGGGCAGACCTTGCGCGAAGCGCTGCGCAAATATCATGCGCTGGCCGAAGGCGAATGCCATGTCGACGTGTCCTTCCATCTGATCGTGTCGGATCCGACCGAACATGTGCTGGGCCAGGAACTGCCGGCGCTTGTCGAAGACGGCTACACCTCGCTGAAAGTCTTCATGACCTATGAGGGGCTGGCGCTGTCGGATCGCGAGCTTTTGGAGACCATGTCGGTGGCACGCGAGACCGGCGCGATGCTGATGGTGCATGCGGAGAATTTCGACGCCATCAAGTTTCTCACCGATCGTCTCGAACGCTCAGGCCAAACCGCGACGCGCTTTCATGCGACTTCGCGGCCGATACCGGTTGAGCGCGAAGCCACGCACCGCGCGATCTCGCTGTCCGAACTGATCGACGTGCCGATCATGATCGTGCATGTCTCCAATCGCGAAGCGATGGACGAAATCCGCCGCGCCCAGCAGCGCGGGCTGAAAGTCCTGGGCGAAACCTGTCCGCAATATCTGGTCTTGACCGAGAAGGACCTCGACAAGCTCAACATGGAAGGCGCCAAATACGTCTGCTCGCCGCCGCCGCGCGACGAAGCCAGCCAGAAGGCATGCTGGGAAGGCCTGCAGCAGAAGGTGTTTTCGGTCTTCTCCAGCGATCACTGTCCGTTCCGCTACGACGACCCGCAAGGCAAGCTGGTGCCGAAGGGGCGCACCAGTTTCCGCTGGGTGCCGAACGGGATTCCGGGCGTCGCGACGCGGTTGCCAATTCTATTCTCGGAAGGCGTCGTCAAGGGTCGCATCGATCTCAACAGCTTTGTCGCCTTCAGCGCCACCAATCACGCCAAGATCTACGGCCTCTATCCGAAGAAGGGCACGATCGCGGTCGGATCGGATGCCGACATTGCGATCTGGGACCCGGAGCGCAAGGTCACTATTCGTCACGATCTGATCCATGACGGTTCGGACTACACGCCCTATGAGGGAATCGAAGTGACGGGCTGGCCGGTGCTGACCATGGTGCGCGGAAAGGTCGTGGTCGACGATGGCAAGCTCGTTGGCGCCAAAGGCCACGGCACGTATCTTTCACGCAACAAACCGCCAAAGAATCTTGCGGTGTAGAAGATCAACAGGACGTTCAACGAGAAGCAGGGAGAACACCATGCCATATGCAACGACAGACGACGGGGTACGCCTCTATTTCGAGGAAACCGGCTCGGGCCAGCCGGTGATCTTCGTGCATGAATTCGCCGGTGACCTCCGCAGCTACGAGCCGCAGATGCGGCACTTCGGCAAGCGCTATCGCGCCATCGCCTATAACGCGCGCGGCTTTCCGCCGTCCGACGTGCCGGAGAATGTTGCTTCCTACTCGCAGGCCCGCGCGGCGGATGACATCCTCGCCGTGCTCGATCACATCAAGGCGCCGAAAGCGCATATCGTCGGGTTATCGATGGGCGGCTTTGCGACGCTGCATTTCGGCATTCGCCACCACAGCCGCGCGCTGTCGCTTTGCATCGGCGGCTGCGGCTACGGCGCTGAGCCCGACAAGCGCGAGATCTTCCGCGCCGAGGCTGACGTGATCGCGGCTTCGCTTCGGAAGGATGGCATGGCGGCGTTCGCCGAGCGCTACGCCTATGGCCCGACGCGCGTGCAGTATGAAAACAAGGACCCGCGCGGCCATGCCGAGTTCAAGAAGATGCTGGCCGAACATTCGAACCTGGGCTCGGCCAATACCCAGCAAGGCGTGCAGAAGGAGCGGCCCTCGCTCTACACGCTCGTCGAGGAGATGAAGCGCATCACCGTGCCGACGCTGATCATCACCGGCGACGAAGACTGGCCGTGCCTTCTGCCGGGGATTCTGATGAAGCAGAACATTGCCTCGGCGGCGCTTTCGGTGATCCCGAATTCGGGCCATGCGATCAACATCGAGGAGCCGGAAGAATACAACCGGATCGTCAGTGAATTTCTGGCTCAGGCCGAAAGCGGGCGCTGGCCGCAGCGCGATCCCCGCGCGGTCTCGTCCTCGATCACCGGCATGAAAAATTGATCGTGGAATCAATGTTGTGCAGTGCATTCCGCCTGACGGAACACAATGTTGACGGGGTTGGTGAATCGCGCCAATCTTTCAGCCAACCCGTGATGCAGGCGTCACCTTACACAAAGACGACATGGGGCATGGGAGTGCTGTTGGGGCGATGAGCAAGGATCCGCCACGCCCATCCGATCGCGATCGGCTGGAAAAGGACGAGGTGGCCGCGGACGCGCTCGAGCTCGCGCGTCAGATGGCGCCCGGGCCAGAGCGCAACGAGGCGCTCAAAGCGGCGGGCGCACTGCGCCGCTCCGCCGACAAGCGCGGGGTGGTGTTTGCCAAGCGCGGCCGGCCTCGCAAGTCGTGACCGGCACCTAACTCGTCCCAAAGACGCGCGCTTGTGACAGCCGTGCAAAGCAGCGGAATTCCATCGTCTTTTTCCAGCGTTTTGCGCGCTCGCGATTGCTTTCCGCGCCTGCCGGATTTGGCCTAAAGTCTAGGCTGGGAATGTCGCGGAACACGCTGATCGATCTATAAATTTTATATTAGTTGTGGCGGTGCAGCAGCGTCCTCATTTTCCCTGCGGGGCGGTGGATGCGTGCGATCCCGCCCGACCAGGCCGGTCTCACTCGAGGTTTCGCGCGTTCGACACTGCGTCGGGTGTCTGGAAGGATACAAGCGTTCATCATGAAGTTATCCATCCAGACCTGGGGGGGAACGGCGAATTCCTCTCTGAGATCGTTGAATCCTGATCGCAACCGTTTAGGCTGCCGGCGACGCCTCGGCCAGTTCCCGGGAGGTTAGCGCCGTGTGGATCGTCCTGACCGCGCTCAGGCGCCCGTATACGTTCGTGGTGCTTGCAGTGCTGATCGCGCTGTTCGGCATTCGCTCCGCGCTGACCACCCCGACTGACATCTTTCCGAACATCAACATCCCGGTCATCGCCGTCGTCTGGAGCTATAACGGACTGCCGCCGAACGACATGTCCGGCCGAGTGATCTACTACTACGAGCGCTTCCTCACCGCCCAGGTCAGCAACATCGAACATGTCGAGTCGCAGTCGCTCGCCGGCTACGGCGTGATCAAGGTCTTCTTCCAGAAGGACGTCAATATCTCGGCCGCGATGGCGCAGGTTACGGCGTCCTCGCAGACGGTGCTGAAATTGCTGCCGCCCGGCATCACGCCGCCATACGTCCTGATGTACAACGCCTCCAGCGTGCCGATCCTGCAATTGGCGCTATCGAGCAAGCAGCTTCCGGAGATGCGGCTATTCGATCTCGGGCAGAACTTCATCCGCCCGCAGCTTGCGACGGTGCGCGGCGCCGCCGTGCCTTCGCCCTATGGCGGCCAGGTGCTGCAGGTCCAGATCGATCTCGATCAGCAGGCGATGCAGGCGCATGGCGTCTCGGCGGAAGACGTCGTCAACGCCGTTTCGGTGCAGAACCTGATTCTTCCGGCGGGCGACCAGAAGATCGGCAAGTTCGACTGGAACGTCTCGCTCAATGCAAGCCCCGTCAATCTCGAAAAGATCAATGATCTGCCGGTCAAGAAGTCCAACGGCACCGTGATCTTCGTGCGCGACGTCGCCTACGTTCACCAGGGCTCGCCGCCCCAGACCAACCTCGTGCGCGTCAACGGCTCGCGCGCGGTGCTGATGACCATCTTGAAGGCTGGTGCCGCATCGACGCTCGACGTGATCGACGGTGTCAAGTCGCTGCTGACGCGGGTCAAAGAGAGCTTGCCTTCGAGTCTCAATCTCGAAGCCGTGGGCGACCAGTCCGTGTTCGTCAAGGCGGCCGTGTTCGGCGTCATCCGCGAGGCGGTGCTGGCGGCGGCGCTGGTCGGCGTGATGATCCTTCTGTTTCTCGGCAGCTGGCGCTCGACCGTCATCATTCTCACTGAAATTCCGCTCGCCGTGCTGTTTTCGTTGACCGCGCTGTCGCTGATGGGCGAGACCATCAACGTGATGACGCTCGGCGGACTTGCGCTCGCCGTCGGCATCCTGGTCGACGACGGCACGGTGACGATCGAAAACATCAACTACCACCTCGAGCAGGGCAAGGAGATCGAACCCGCGATTCTCGACGGCGCGCAGCAGATCGTGATTCCGGCCTTCGTTACCTTGCTGTGCCTGTGCATCGTGTTCGTGCCGATGTTCCAACTCGGCGGCGTCGCCGGCTATCTGTTCCGGCCGCTTGCCGAAGCTGTGGTGTTCGCGTTGCTCGGCTCGTTCATCCTGTCGCGCACGCTCGTGCCGACGATGGCGAACTATCTGATGAGCGCGCATCATCATGCGATCGAGACCGACATCGGCCACGACAGGCTGCCGATCCGCTCGCGCAATCCGCTGCTGCGGTTCCAGCAAGGTTTTGAAAAGCGCTTCGAACGCTTCCGTGCGGGATATCGTACGCTGCTGGTCAAGGCGCTCGAGGCGCCGAAAGCCTTCATCACGATCTTCCTTGCATGCGTCGTGCTCTCGTTCGGCCTCGCCCCGTTTCTGGGTTCGAATTTCTTTCCCGCCGTCGATTCCGGCCAGATCCTGATGCATGTACGCGGCCAGCCCGGCACGCGGATCGAGGAGATGGCCCGCCTGTTCGAGCAGGTCGAGCAGACGGTGCGCGGGACGATTCCGCCGGACGAACTCGCCAACATCGTGGACAATATCGGCCTGCCGTTTTCCGGCATCAACATGGCCTATCAGAACACCGGCACGATCGGTCCTGAAGATGGCGATGCGCTGATCACGTTGAAGGAGGACCACGGCCCCACGGCCCATTACGTCAAGAAGTTGCGCACGATCCTGCCGCAGAAATTCCCCGGCACCACGTTCTCGTTCCTGCCTGCCGACATCGTGTCGCAGATTCTCAATTTCGGATTGCCCGCACCGATCGACGTGCAGATCGTCGGCAACAAGCAAAAAGAAAATTACGAATACGCCAACAACGTCATGAAGAAGATTCGCAACGTGGCCGGCATCGCCGACCTTCGCATCCAGCAGATCTTCAACTATCCGCAGATCAATATCGATGTCGACCGTACCATGGCCGCCGACGTCGGCCTGACCCAGCGCGACGTCGCCAACAGCCTTCTCGTCACGCTGTCCGGCAGCGGCCAGGTGAAGCCGAATTTCTGGCTCAACCCGGAAAACGGCGTGTCCTATCCGATCGTTGCCCAGATGCCGCAATACCGCGTCAACAGCATTTCCGACTTGTCCAATATCCCGATCACGACGTCGGAGAATGGCGCGAGCGCGCAGCGCTATCTGGGCGGGCTAGCAAAAATCAGCCAGGGACCGAGCGCGGGCGTCGTGTCTCACTATAACGTGCAGCCGGTGATCGACATCTTCGGCGATATCCAGGGGCGCGACCTCGGCGCCGTCTCGCGCGACATCGATAAAATATTGGCTGAGAGCAAGAAAGACCTGCCGCGCGGCTCCTACACGATCGTGCGCGGCCAGGTTCAAACCATGAATACCGCCTACAGCCAGCTCTTCATCGGCCTTGCCGGCGCGGTCGTGCTGATCTATCTCGTCATCGTCGTCAACTTCCAGTCCTGGCTCGATCCCTTCATCATCATTACCGCGCTGCCGGGAGCGTTGGCCGGCATCGTCTGGACGCTGTTCATGACCGGTACTACGCTGTCGGTTCCGGCTTTGACTGGCGCGATCATGTGCATGGGCATTGCAACCGCCAACAGTATTCTCTTGGTCAGTTTCGCCCGCGAGGGTCTGCAAAATGGCCTGAACGCCACGACAGCAGCGCTGGAATCCGGCTTTACCCGGTTCCGCCCCGTGCTAATGACGGCGCTCGCAATGATCATCGGCATGATTCCGATGGCGCTGGCAATGGGCGAGGGTGGCGAACAGAACGCGCCGCTCGGCCGTGCCGTCATCGGCGGACTTGCCGTCGCAACCGTCGCGACGCTGTTCTTTGTTCCAGTCGTCTTCAGCGTTCTTCACCGCAAGACCAGCGGCTCCGCGACAGCTGGCGCGGCCATCGAGTGAGCGAGCCGATGACCTGGGAGAAATACTTTGCTTGATTCTCATCCGCATCACGCGCCGACGGAATCGGACACCCGACCGGACAAGATAGCCGCGCCGCCGAGCCGGGCGCGCTGGATCGGCGGCATCGCGCTTCTCGTCGCGATCGGCATCGCGGTGGCCGGCATCATCTGGCGCCGCCAGCAGGAAAACGAAGTCGCGAAATGGACCGCCGAATTGGCGATACCGACCGTCGCCACGATTACGCCCAAGCAGGGGGTCACCGGCCAGCAAATCGCCCTTCCGGGCGATATCGAGGCGTGGTTCGAGGCCCCGATCTACGCGCGGGTCAGCGGCTATCTGAAGGACTGGTATTTCGATTTTGGCGCGCACGTCAAAAAGGGGGAGTTGCTCGCCGAAATCGACGCGCCCGATCTCGATGCGCAATTGGCGGCGGCACAAGCTAAGCTCAATTCGGCCCAAGCGCAGGTCAAGGTGAGAGAGGCCGAGCGCAATTTCGCCGAGACGACCTACACCCGCTGGCGCGAGTCGCCGAAGGGCGTCGTTTCCGAACAGGAGACTGAATCGAAGAAGGCGGAGTTCGGCAGCGCCGATGCCCGTTACAAGGCAGCCATCGCGGAGGCCAATGTCAACCAGAGCGAGGTCGACCGGCTCACCGCGCTTGAGCATTTCAAGCGCATAAGAGCGCCGTTCGACGGGATCGTGACCCAACGCAACACCGATGTCGGCGCCCTGATCAATGCCGGCAGCGGCGTCGGCGGCGGCACCGGGCCCCAGCTGTTTCGGGTTGCCGACGTGCACGAAATGCGCGTGTTTGTGCAGGTGCCCCAGGAAATATCGTCCAACATGCGCGCCGGTCTCACAGCCGAGATGACGCTGCCGCAATATCCGGACAAGACCTTCAAAGCGGTGGTGTCGACGACGTCGGAGGCCATCAACAAGACGGCACGAACCCTGCTGGTCGAACTCCACGCCGATAACAACGACAATCTGCTGCAGCCGGGCACGTTCGCCCAGGTTCGTTTCAATCTCGCCGACACTCCCGGCACGCTGCGAATCCCGACCAGTGCGCTGATCTTCCGCGAGGCCGGCGCGCAAGTTGCGCTGCTCGGTCCCGGCGACAAGGTCGAATTGCGCTCGATCAAGCTCGGTCGCAACCTCGGAACCGAGTTTGAGGTGCTTGCCGGTCTTAGCCCTTCGGACACGGTCATCAACAGCCCGCCGGATTCCCTGTCGCAGGGCGAGCAGGTCCGCGTCTCGAAGGATGCGGCGCCGTCCCCGGCGCACGAGGCTGAAGTGCGATGAGCAGCCTCCGTTGCGTTTTCACAACACGGTCCGCCAAAGTTTGCCGGGTGGGTTGACGCCGGTGCAGCGGACCACGTCCAATTGGCGATATCTGGTCTCGCGCCTGTCGAGAGACATAGCGTCTGGAATAGGTGCATGAGAGTCCAAGGTCTCGCTTGTGTGATCGTATGCGCCGGAGCATTGGCGGGATGCTCGGTTGGCCCTGAATATTTCACGCCCGATGCTGCCATTCCCGCCAGCTTCACGACCCCGCCCGCGGGCAACGGAGCGCCGTCGCCCGCCAGCCCGGAAGCGTGGCAATGGTGGAGGACCCTGCACGATGCGCAGCTCAACAGCCTGATCGAGCTGACGATCGAGAACAACCTCGATCTCAAGATCGCGCTCGACCGTCTGCAACAGGCGCGGCTGCAGCTAATCGTGATCGGCGCGCAGGCCGTGCCTGAGCTCAACGCCAGCGCCGGCGGCGGTGTTGGTACCGGAACCGACAACACGAGAGGAAGAGCCGCACAACCCTTGCGCAATGGCGAAAACACCACGGGCCTGAAGACGCTCAGTGCGATCGGTGGTCTTGATGCCGAATGGGAAATCGACTTCTTCGGCAAGATTGCCAACCGCCTCCAGGCGCAGGTCTACACGACCGAGGCGCTGAAGGAAGCGCGCGACTGGGTGTACGTGGTGATCGCGGCAGACGTCACCCGCCTCTATTTCGACCTGCGCGCGCGCCAGGACCGGCTGCAAATTCTCTATCGCAACATCGAAGCGTCGCGAAAGGTGCAGGACCTTGCCCAAACCCGCCTTGAGCGCGGCTTGACCAACGAACTCGACGTCTTGCTCGCCAAGCGGCAGGTCGAAACCTTGCAGGCCGACGTCGAGCCGCTCAAGGCGCAGATCGCCGCGAATGCCTATGCGATTGCCGTTCTGGTCGGCGAGTATCCCGAAACCATAGCTCGCCGTCTGCAACGTACGGCGGCGGTGCCGCGCCTGCCGGCGCGGGCGCCAGCCGGAACTCCGGTCGACCTGTTGCGCCGCCGCCCCGACATTCGCGAGGCCGAACGGGCGCTCGCCGCCGCGGTGTCCGATATCGACGCTCGCACGGCGGACCTGTTCCCGAGCGTGGCGATCACTGCCGGCGCGGGCGCGCAGACCGGTCCCCGTTCGGGGTCGACCATCCCGATCACCTGGATCGGTTCGGTTGGACCGGCGCTGACGGCTCCGATCCTCGACTTCGGCGCGCTCGACGCCAGGATCGAGATCGCGGACTACCGGGCGCATGAACTTGCGGCGGCCTACAAGCAGAACATTCTGGTTGCGATCCAGCAGGTGGACGAAGCGAATGCCGCCTATCAGGGTTTCCGTCAAAGCCTGCGCAGCCTGGACCTGGCGCTGGACGCTGCCCGTCAGGCGACCAAGGTGGCGACCGAGCGCTACGATCGCGGCCTCACCGACTTCCTCAACGTGCTGGACGCGGAGCGGCAACAATTTACCCTGGAGCAGCAACGCGCCGAGGTAGTGCGGCTTGCGGGCGACAGCTTTGTGGCGCTTTATAAGGCGCTCGGCGGCGGCTGGCCGCTGGACGAGGTCATCCCGCCGGTCAGGCATCCGGATCCGGCATTCATCGCGGCGGTCAAGCGCCTCGCGCAGGACCCTCCGCATGAGCGCCCGCCGCTACCACCGCCGGGAATGACCCCCTGACCGTTCGTTAAGGAAAGGGATCGAATCGTTGACGAACAAACCTGAGACCCGTGCGCAGACCATCGTCCTCGTCGAGGACGAGCAGGCGATGTCGGACGAGATCAAGGGTCGGCTCGAAAGTCAGGGCTACCTCGTGCGTCCCGCCTCCATCGCGCAAGCCGCCGATGCGGCGCGGGTCGGCGACGCCGCCATGATGATCATGGACCGGATTGTGTTCGGCGAGGATAGTCTGGTGACGCTGGAAGCCTTGCGCAAGGAAGGCGTCAAGGTACCCGTTCTGGTCATCTCGGCGCTGTCCTCCGTCGACGAGAAGGTCAAAGGCCTGAAAGCGGGCGGCGACGATTACCTGACCAAGCCGTTTGCGATGGTCGAGCTGTTCGCCCGGGTCGAGGCGATGCTGCGCCGGCTTGACGACGTGCGCACGACCAAGCTGCGCGTCGGCGATCTCGAAATGGATCTGATCGAAAAGACCGTCCATCGCAGCGGCGTCAGGATCGAATTGCTGCCGCGCGAATTTCGGCTGCTGGAATATTTCCTGCGCCATCCCGGACGGGTCATCACGCGCGCCATGCTGTTGCAGGAAGTCTGGCAGTATCACTTTTCACTCGAGACCAACGTCGTCGACGTCCACATCTCAAACTTGCGGAAAAAGATCGACACCAAAGGGATGCCCTCGCTGATCGTCAATATACGCGGAGCGGGCTTCATGCTGAACGCGAATGCTTGAATTTCTCCGCTCCTCGGCGGTGCGCGTCGCGCTTGCCTTCGTGCTTGTCACGACGGTGGCGACCACGGCGGTTTTCGCGCTCGTGTACTTGCGGATCGGCGAGGCGAACGAATCGAGGAACCGGATCATTCTCGAGGCCGAGGCGGCCAAGAGCGTCGATCGTCCGGTCGCCGAACTGAGGACCGCATTCGACGTCAGGCTGACCAACGACCTGCGGCGCATCGACTATGCCGCGCTGTTCGATGCCGAACAAAAGTTCATGTTCGGCAATGTCGATGCCCTGCCGAACATACCGGTGGACGGCAAGGCGCACTTCGTCCGTGCGATACGCGTGCCAGGCAGCGACAACCGTCTGGAGCCGGCGATCTTCGTGGCGCGCCAGAGGCCCGACGGCAATATCATGCTGCTGGGTCGAAGCCTGCTTGAAACCCTGGCCTTCCGCCGCATCGTGCAGAGCGCTCTGCTCGCCGGCCTCGCACCGATGCTGTTGCTGGCGCTTGCGATCGGCGCCTACTTCGCGCGCCGCTCCTCGCGCCGTCTCACCACCATTCACGACGCCATCGCCCGGATCATGAAGGGAGATACGGATTTGCGATTGCCGATTGGCTCGGGGCGCGATCCGATCGACAAGGTATCGCGTGACGTGAACCTGATGCTCGACGAGATCGGACGCCTTCTGGTGCAGCTCAAGGGCGTGGGCGACAACATCGCCCATGACCTGCGCAGCCCGCTTTCGGTCGTTCATGCCCAGCTCGAGCGCGGGCTTGAAAGTTCAAGCGATGAGCAACTTCGCTCGGTCGTGAAGCAGGCGTTGTCGCATATCGACAGGGCGATGCTCGCGGTGGCAGCGCTGCTCCGCCTGGCCGATGTCGAATACAGTCCGAAGTCGCGCAACTTCCAGCTGATCGATCTGTCGGCGATCTGCACCGACCTTTTCGAGTTCTACGAACCGCTGGCCGAATCGAAATCGATCAAGATGACGCTGGAAAGCCACTCGCCGGTCCAGATCCTCGGTGACGGCGACCTGATGCGCGAGGCGGTGTCGAACCTGATCGGCAATGCCATCAAGTTCACGCCCGACCACGGCGCGGTCAGCATCTCGGTGATCCGCGAGGACGGCCTGCCGGTGGTGCGGGTGCGCGACAGCGGCGTCGGCGTCGAACCGGGCGAACGTGACAAGATATTTCAGCGTTTCTACCGTACATCGAGCGGCCACCGCGTTCCCGGCAGCGGGCTGGGTTTGAGCATCGCGGCCGCCATCGCCAACCTGCACGAGTTCGACCTGCGCTTTAACGACAATAGTCCGGGCGCGGTGTTCGAGATGGTCGGCCGCAAGAATTAGGGCCGCCTTCCGAGCGTCCGGCTCTTGCTTCTCGCTGTGCATCCCCGCCGGTAACATCTTGTTAACCAAGAGTTGGCAAAGCTCGAAGCAGGCTTTTCCAGCGGAATGATCGGCCGACCCGAAGGCGACAGACATGCAGACCACGTCATTGGCCGGCGCTTCCCCGACTGCTGAAACCGAAGGCTCGATCGTCCAGAAATATCTGCGTGACGGCGTGCAACTATTCCGCGATGGACGCGCGGCGGAGGCGATATCAGCTTTCCAGCATGGACTGCGTGAGGCTGAAAAGGCTGGAACCGAATCCGCCGAGACGATGGCCGATCTCTACGCCAAGCTCGGCAACGTGGCTGCTGCCACCGGAGACGCGCAGCTCGCAGCCGTCAATTACCAGGCGGCTTTGAAGATTGCGCCGCATCTGACCAATTGCTGGTGCAGTTTCGCCGACCTGCATTTGCGCTGCGGGCAGCATCAGCGGGCGATCGATCTCTACCTTCAGGCGCTCAAGCTCAATCCCCGCCACTGGGCGGCGCGCGCCAACATGGTTCACGCGCTGATGGCGGGCAAGCAATTTGTCATCGCCAAGGCGATCCTGCTCGAGCTGAAGGGCGAACGCCCGCAGGACGCCGGTATCCATCATCTGCTCGGCAAGACTCTTTTCGAGCTGAACGAAATCGATTCCGCGATCGCAAGCTTCCGCGAAGCCGTTGCCCTCAATCCCAACGACGCCGCGAGCATCAACTGGATCGGTGCGCTCAAGCAGTCCTTGGGCGACGACAAGGCGGCTCAGGCCGCTTATGCGCAAGCCGCGCGGATCGAGCCGCTGATCAAGCGGCCGGCGGTGAAGCAGCCGGCCGAATTTCGCGTGCTCTCATTGTACGCGCCGTTCGGCGGCAACACGCCGACCGAATATCTATTCCAGGACGCGTTTTTCGACACCGACACGCTGTCGCTGTTTCCCGATCGCGACTATGACGCGGCGGCGCTTGCGCGAGACGTCCAACTCGTCGTCAACCTTGTCTCGGATGCCGACCAGACCGAAGCGTTGCTGCCGCTCGCGGCCGATCTCGTCGACCGCTTCGGCCTGCCGGTGGTCAACCATCCGCGCAAGGTGCAACAGACAACGCGCGATGCCGTGGCCACGCTGCTTGCCGGAATTCCCACCTGCCGCATTCCGCAGGCCTTGCGGCTGAAGGCGGGAGCGGACCATTGTGAGGCCGCGCTGAAAGCGATGCCGCCTTTCGCTTCAGCCTGTCTTGCCCGCCCGGTCGGGACCCATGGCGGCGACGATTTCGAAAAGGTTGAAGATTTGGCGGCGCTGTCGGCCTTCCTGTCGCAGCGGCCCGATCACGACCACTACCTGATCGAATATATCGACTACGTGTCCGCCGACGGTCATTTCCGGAAATACCGGTTCATCTTCGTCGACGACCAGATTCTGCCCTACCACCTCTGCATCGGGCGCGAATGGAAACTGCATCACATCAATACCGACATGGCGCATCAGCCATGGATGCAGCAGGAGGAGGCGGCATTCCTGAACGGCTCCGCCACCGTGTTCGGCACCGAGCAGATGCAGGCGCTGCACGCCATTCGCGAGCGCGTCGGTCTCGACTATTTCGGCATTGATTGCGGGCTGGATGCGACCGGCAATGTCGTCGTGTTCGAGGTCAATGCCTCGATGCTGGTCCATGCCCGCAACGAGGGATTTCTCTACAAGGACCCCGCGGTGCGCCGCATCAAGCTCGCTTACGACGCGATGCTGCGGAAGCTGGCGAAACAAGGCTAGCCCCTCATGGTGAGGAGCGCATAGCGCCCTAGCAGGCCGAGCGACGTGAGGCCGTTAGCGAACGGCGCCAAAAATGCTTCGCATCGCCGGGAGAACCATGAGGCCTCGATATCTCATCCTTCGAGACGCCGCTCGCGCGGCTCCTCAGGATGAGGAAAGCATGCTCGCCTACTTCAATTCCTGCACGCGCAATAGCTCGGATAGCGTGGCCTGGCTGAGCCGGCCCGACGGATGCCACGGCTTGCTGCTCGCGTCTTCAATCTCGGCAAGATTTTGCTGCAACGGCCTGCTGGCCGGCGTCGATGAGCCGGTCTCGCCTGTCTCGCGCGCCTCTTCCGTCTCGTCGAGCTCGCTCAGCATGCCGATCGCCATGCGGGGCTTCTTCTTCTCGATCTTCTTCGGTGGCGGCGGCGTGTAGATCGCCGGCGGCATGATGTGATGTCGTGACATGTGTCATTCCTTTCGAAGGAACTCACTCAACAGGCACAACCCCCTTCGGAAAAACGAAGCAAACCGCGGGCCAGATAAATTACCTTTAGAAATCAAAGGGCAATTGGACGCCCGCCATTAACGCCCCGGCAAGCTTTGCCCGCCGGGCGCGAGAATTTTCCGAGCGAAGGGTTTCGGATTATGTCTGGGACGAGGTGCGCGGCTTTCGCCCCTCGATCGGATATTGCGGATCGTTGTAGCCGGGCGTCGAGGGATGGCCGGTGACGACGAGCCGGTCGATCAGGGCTTCGTCTTCAGCGGTGAAGCGATAGTCGAGCGCGCGCACGTAGTCGTCCCATTGCTCCTCGGTGCGGGGACCTGCGATCACGCCGTTGACGAACGCGCTGTTGAGCACCCATGCCACCGCAAACTGCCCGGCGGTGATGCCGCGCGCCTCGGCGTGCTTACGGATCTCCTGCGCCAGTTGCAGCGACTCCGGCCGCCACTCGGTCTGCATCATCCGGGTGTCGCTGCGGCCTGCGCGTGTCTCCTTGTCGGGTGCGGCGTCCGGCTTGTACTTGCCGGTCAGGACGCCGCGCGCGAGCGGGCTGTAAGGCACGATGCCGAGCCCGTAATAGCCGCAGGCCGGAAAATGCTCGACCTCGGGCATGCGGTTCATCGCGTTGTAATAAGGCTGGCTGACGATCGGCCGGTCGATGCCGAGATCGTCGCAAATGTTGCAGATTTCGGCGACGCGCCAGGCGCGATAATTCGAGACGCCGAAATAGCGCACCTTGCCTTGCTTGATCAGCTCGCCCATCGCGCGCACGGTCTCGGCGAGCGGCGTCGCATGGTCTTCCTTGTGCAGGTAGTAGATGTCGATGTAGTCGGTGCCGAGCCGCTTCAGGCTTTCCTCGGCGGCCTGCAGCACCCATCGCCGCGACAGTCCGCCGCGATTAGGGTCATCGCCCATCTGATTGGCGAGTTTCGTCGCCAGGATCCAGCCCGGCCGGTTGTTGGATATGGCGCGGCCGACCACGGTCTCCGAGCCGCCATTGGAATAGGCATCGGCCGTATCGATGAAGTTGACGCCGGCATCGCGCGCCTTCGCGATGATCCGGTTCGAACTGGCTTCGTCGGCCGGTCCGCCGAACATCATGGTGCCGAGACAGATCGGCGAGATTTTCAGGCCGCTGCGGCCGAGCTGACGATATTCCACTGGCGCATTCCTTTCGATTTGGGTTGTCATTCCGGGATGGTGCGTTAGCACCAGACCCGGAATCTCGAGATTCCGGGTTCGCTGCTATGCATCGCCCCGGAATGACGGCCGAACACTAGCTGCCGTCTTTCAGGATCTTGAAGACGCCGCTCGCGGTGACGACGACGCGGCCGTCGGCAACCACCTCGGCAGTGGTGAAGATCAGCGTGTGCGTGACGCGGACGACGCGCGGTCTTGCAATCAGAAGCTCGCCGATCTGGCCAGCGTCGATGAAGTGTACGTCCATCTGAACCGTGGCAAGCGTCGGCCGGCCGGATACGATCCGCGCAATCATGCCCGAGGCGCGGTCGGCGAGCGTCATCAATACTCCGCCCTGAACGCGGTTGCGGCGGTTATGATGCTTGTCGACGGCGAGGATCGCGTATTCGTGATTGCCGTCGATGACGCGTTCCCACAGCGGGCCGATCAGGTTCAGAAAGCCGCTGGTCTCGACGACGCTCCAGCCGTCCGCCTTTAGCGTCTCCTCGGTCATGTCGGTCGTCATTTCTGAAAGCTTTTGCAGGAGCGGGTTTTTGACCGGATTGCGGCCATTTCATCAATCGGGGAGGGGCCTTAGTCAAGCCATCTAACCGAATGGTCGCCTTGCGAAGGCTTGCTCTTTCGAGGACGATGACGCCAACATGGCTTCGGGAGGTCTCGCTTATGCGAAGGTCAAGCGCGCTGCTCGCCTTGCTGATGCTGACGCTCGGCCCCGGCGGCAGCCTTGGCGCTGCGCGTGCGCAAACCTATCCGAGCCGCACCATCACGATGGTGGTGCCGTTCCCGCCTGGCGGCTCGACCTCGATCGTCGGCCGCGTGATCGCCGACAAGATGAGTGAGCTGCTCGGTGTCGGCATTGTGGTCGACAACAGGGGCGGGGCCGGTGGCACGGTCGGCACCAGGACTGTCGCCAAAAGCGATCCCGACGGTTACACGCTGATGGTCGGCTATACCGGCACGCTCGCGATCGCCCCTTCGCTCTACCGCAACGCCGGCTACGATCCGCGCAAGGATTTTGTTGCGATCGGCATGATCGGCAGCGCGCCATCGTCGCTGGTGGTGCATCCGTCCTTTGCGGTGAAGACCGTGGCTGAGCTGATCGCCTATGCCAAACAAAATCCGGGCAAGGTCAATTTCGGCTCCGCCGGGATCGGCACCGTCGGCCACATCACCGGCGAATATTTCGCGCGCGCGACCGGAATCAAGATCGTTCACATTCCTTATAAAGGGACCGGACCGGCCGTGAGCGATTTGTTGGGCGGGCATATTCCGATGTCGTTTTCGCCGATCGCCACCACTGCGGGCAACGTCAACGCCGGCCTGTTGCGCGCCCTCGCCGTGACCTCCGCCAAGCGCAACAGATTATTGCCCGATGTGCCGACCATGATCGAAGCTGGCGTGCCGGGATTCGACGCGGTGCTGGCCTACGGGTTGGTCGCGCCGGCCGGTACGCCGCGTGCAGTGATCGATCGGCTCAACAAGGCTCTGCGCGATGCGCTTGCCTCGGATGAGGTGAAAAAGCAGCTTGAATTGGACGGCACCGAGATCACGCCGAGCACGCCGGAACAATATGCCGACTTCATCGACCAGGACGAAAGGAAATGGTCGGAACTCGTCAAGGCGAGCGGTGTGGAGCCCGAGTAGGCCGAACAATACGGCTTGCTCGGCACAAAAGCCGTTTCCCCGCGGCCTTTCCGTGTTTTAGAATCGGGCCATGTTCCTTCAAATGATTCGTTGTAGTGCCGGGTGCGTTGCGCTTGGGTTGTTGTCGAGCGCGCTGCCGGTCCATGCGCAAGAGACTGCGCCTGCCGACGCCATGGCGCAGGCTGCGTCGCCTTTTGCGATCGCGGAATATCAAAGGCTGCTCCGCGAATATCAGGCGGCGCGCGCGGCGTTCGAGGAACAGGCGGGCGCCTATTGGAACGCCATCGCCGAGAAGCGGCGCGGTCGCAACGCCAAGCGGCGTGAACATCTTGCCATTTCACTCGACGATTATGTGCTGACCCAGCCGCCCGTCTATACCGGGCCGAAGCGGCCGGTGAATCCCGAGCCGGAAGCGCCGGAAGTGCGGCCGCCGCGCGAGCACAAGGCGATCCCGGTGGTCAGCGATCTCTTGCAGGCCGCGAACGAGTACTACCAATGGGCGCCGCAAAAGCCCGCGAGCGAAATCGAGTTCAAGCGTGCCTATGCGCGCTACGCGCAAGCGGCCGGGTTGACGCGCGAACAGGCGGTTCGGGTCTATTCGTTCGAGACCGGCGGCACCGGCAATTACGACGTGCAGTCGGGAATAGAGCATGGCGGCAAGCGCGCGATTTCGACCGCCGTGGGTTATAACCAGCTCCTCACCACCAACAGCATCGAGTTGTTGGCCGAACAGGGCCAGACGTTCGTCAGGGAATTGACGACGAGGGCAGCAAGCCTGTCCGGGCCGCAGCGTCAGGTCATGGAGCGCAAACTCGCCGTCTTGAAGAAAATGGTGGCCTTTGCGCTTTCGGTGCCGGACGACTGGTCGGCTCACCAGAAACTCGCCGATACGCCGCAGGGCTGGGCGCTGCACGCCATGGTGCTCGACATCGACGTCGGACCGATGCTGCAAACCCACAAGCTGCTCACGTCGGTGATCTTCGCGCGCGCCAAGGGATTCAATCGCCCGCTCACGGCTGCCGAGCTCGAGATGATGAATCTGTCGGGCGACGGCACTGGTCTCGACATGGTGACGATGCCGCAGGCGATGCGCGAGCAGGTGCCGACCTCGAATTTCTTCCAGCGCGGCGGTTATGAGCGCAACTCGGTCGTGATCCGCTACAACACGGTTGCAAAGTTATTCGCCGCTACCGACAGCCGGATGGACTCACACAGCAACCTGCCGGGTGCGAAGGATCTTGCGGCGGCGTTTTATCCAGCCATTCCGCAGTCGGCGTCGTCGCAATAGCCGCACCGCTAAAGCGAGATGAGATTGGGCACGAGCGGCTCCGCGACGAAGGTCTGTACCCTCTCCCCTTGCGGGAGAGGGTGGCGAATCGAGCCGCTTCGCGAGGGCACCTTCTCCCGCAAGGGGAGAAGGAGAGAGGTCATCACTTCGTTCCGAACATGAAGCTGCCGTCGTCGTTGAGATACGGGCCCTTGCGCATATAGAGCTGCCCGTTCTGTCCGAGGAAGAACAGCGTGCCTTTCGGTACTTTCTTGGCGCCCTTGAGCAGCACGCCGGCATTGTCGGGCCCCATCTTGTAGGTGAGGGTCTTGCCGTCCTTGCCATAGGCGTAGCCGGTGTCCGGCTTCAGCTCCCACGGCGTCGCCTGCTGGGCCAGGGCCGGCACGGAGAGCGCGGCAAATGCCGCCGCGACCATCGCTGTCTTCTTCAAAAATTGCATCATGTCCTCGCATCCTCCCCCTTATCCCGCATGCGTTTCGCGGCATCTCGCTTTGAACAAATCACGAACGATGTCGGGCCGTCAACAAGCGGCAGGCTAAGATCAAAGTCTACCAATGACTTTGTGATTCCCTGCCTTGCACTTCATGACTATCTTGCCGCGATAACGCGCAAGCCGCGGCAACGTGACAGGGATATTTGGAATGAACCACATTGTGAAAATTGGCCTTGTGAGGATTGGCCTTGGCGCCGCGTTGTTGTTGGCGACGGCTGCGATGGTGCAGGCCGACGACTTCAAGCTCTCTAACAACCAGCGCATTTCCTGCAGCCGCGGCCTGATGGCTGGCAAGATCAATACCGCGACGTGCAAGTCCTACGCCTATGTCTTCAATACAAAGACGTCGGAATATTTCCGGTGTCAGGTCACTCTCGTGGTGCAGCGAGACAACAAGGAAGTGATCAACGTGCTGCCTGACGGCAGTTGCAGCAAGAAGCCGCGCGTTTTCGACAACGATTCCGAATATTCCTTCGACGCCACCGAAACCGAGCCGCCGAATACCAACTCCTTTTTCGGGCCCGGCGGCTATTCGATCTGGGTCAGCGACAACACCAAGCAGCGGGTGCGCGGCTGCATCACCATCTCTTCCGGCCTCGGCTCGGATATCACGAAGTGTATCGATATGACTTTCCAGTGAGCGGGAACTGATTGCTGATGCGCCGCCTGCGGCCCGCGCGATTTTGCCGGTCCTGGCTCTTCGTCGAAGGCGCCAATGAAACGGCGCTGGGCCAGGCGGGGACAAGCGGCGCCGATGTCCTGATCCAGGAGCTGGAGGATTTTACGCCGCCGGCGTTGCGCATCAAGGCGCGCGCGCTCGCTCCCGATCTCTATGCATCCTGGCGTGCGGCAGGCCGCGTCGTTGCCGTGCGCGTCAATCCGCTCGATCAGGACGGCATGGATGATCTCGCAGCCGTCATGCGCGGGGCGCCCGACATCGTTGGCTTGCCGAAAGTCGCCGAACCCTTTCATGTGACACGGCTTGACAAGGCGGTGACCCGGTTCGAACGCGAGTATGGTCTCCCCGAGGGCTCGACCGCGCTGTTGCCGAACATCGAATTCGCCCGCGGCCTCGTTCAAACGGCCTTGATCGCCAAGGCGAGCCCAAGAACGGTCGCGTGCCTGATGGCCTCCGAAGACATGGCGGCCGATCTCGGCGCCGAGCGCGGGCCGGACGGCATCGAACTCGCTTATTGCCGGCAGCGCTTTCTGGTCGAATGCGTCGCCGCTGGCGTCGTCGCGGTCGATTGTCCCTATACGTTCAGCGATGCCGAGGGCGTTGCCCAGGAGACGCGCTGGGCGCGGCGGCTCGGCTATGTCGCAAAGAGCCTCGTGGCGCTTGCACATGCGCCTGTCATCAACGGCATTCTTTCGCCTGGCGACGATGAAGTTCTGCGCGCGCGCCGTCTGGTCACAGCGTTCGAACAGGCGCGAGCCTCAGGGCAGGGGCGCGTCGAACTCGACGGCGCACTGGTCGAAATGCCGGCCTATGCCACCGCCAAACGCCTGCTTGCCCGTCACGAGGCGATGCAGGAGTTTGAGCGGGGTGAAGCTAAGTAATGAACTCGAAGCGTGGGCCGACATACAGGCAACCGCGGCGATGTGGCTTTCGATACCCGCTATAGGGTGGACAACTGATGCGTGGCGACATTGTCTATCATGTGTACGGTGTCCACGCCGGGCGCGACAAGGATGTATATTTCGGGGCGTTCCGGACCGTTCTCGAGGCAGAGGCGGAGATCGCGAAGCTTCGGGCTAAAGAGATGAACGGACGAAATTGGGCCGAGCAGTATCACAATAGCGGTTTTGTCATCCGCGACGTGACGGTCGAGACTGACTTCGAAGTCCCCGCGCGCCCTGCCCCCCCGAGACAAGTACTTCGTCGAGCTCACGCCGAAAACCAGACCGGGGCTAACAGACTCGACCATCGTCGATGTATTTCGCCGCAACACACCCGCCGGGGACGTGGAAAAGGTCTGCCGATATGAGCGTAATCACGTGATGTTCCAGACTTTTGAACCCTTTCGTCAAGGAGACCGCGAACTTGCTTTGATTTCCCGAGATTACACCACGACGGCTGTTCTGGACCTGACCTCCGGGGAGGTGATCGCTGAGGAGGCTCGCGGGCCCAACGGCAACGGATTCTGTCCCGTTGGTTTCTACGTGCCCGACTGGCTGGACGTACTCGACGAATCCTTTATCCCCGGCGGTAAACACTGGACGGCGGATGACGAATGGCCGGTCGGCGATTTTGGTTTCGTCTGGGGCTGTTATTGGGGCGACGACAGTTCCTGGAAAGTTCAGCATCTTGACTTGAGCCGCGTGCAACAAGGCGTCATCGCTCGCGACGAGCGCTTTGGTTATATCGAGTTGGCAACGGATGGCTTTCGTAGTCCCTGCCTTGATCCGGAACCACCGCAGAAACGTACGTCACCGCCGTTTATCCGCGTTTCAAAATATCAGGGGATCACGAAGGTCACCTTCGCGGTCGAAATGGGATTTGATCTTGCCTCAGGAGAGGCCAAGGAATGGCGCCGCTTGGGAATTGCCAACTATGAGTGACCGCTGCGCCAGTGTGGGCGCGGTTACCAAGTAATCAATGTCCGGTTTGGGTCGAAAATGCGACCTGATCGTACCGATAAAAGCGTAGCCTTGAACCAAGCACCGTACTTCCCAACAGAAGCGCCACAGCTGATTTGCTCAGACACACAAGCCCTTCGCGGAAAAATATTTCGCTTCGCCCGTCGGGCAAATCATCTCTACAAGCTCGCGCCATCCTGCACCCGATCAAGAGGGGCGTTTCGCGATCGTCACGAACGTTGGGCGCGGGATGCGATGGACGCCGACAGCGCACAAGACGGGTGCATTGTCACGGACGACGAAGCCGTGTGGTCTTGACGCCTCGACGCTGGCGTGAAGCTGGCGACAATGCTGACGCATTGCGCCGGTGACGGTGACAAAGAGCCCGATCGCCGGAGAGAGCGCGGAGTAAGTCGTAAACCGTCGCGCAGGGAATGCCGGAATGTTCGGCGAACCTGTGGTGACTAACTCGTGTGCTTTTTACTTCTGCGCACGAGGCTGCGGGTGAGCCTGATCACCCGGCATTCCCTGCGCCCTCTTTTTTCGAGGGCCGACGATTTGGTAAAGCCTGGGCGGAAAGCCGCTGCGGGGATGCGAGCTCGTGTCGTCTCGATTCTTGGTGCGGCCCATCCTTCGAGACGCATCGCTTGCGCGATGCTCCTCAGGATGAGGTCGAAGCAAGCGGCTCTAAACCCTCATGGTGAGGAGGTGCGGAGCACCGTCTCGAACCATGAGGCCGAATGCACGTGCTGTTTGAAAACTGTATAGAACTGCAACGCGAGCTATTACTATGGCACGACGTCATCGCGAGCGCAGCGAAGCGATCCAGTTTTCCTTGTGATCCTGGATCGCTTCGTCGCAATGCTCCTCGCGATGACGGCGGTTGCCTCAATGCCCCATGCGTGCCGAGGCCGGATGACCTGGCACCTTGAAGCGCTTGCCGGTGTCGGTGACCTTGGTGCCGTCGACCTTCAGGATCGAAAAGTCCTGGTCGAGATAGTTGCCGGCGAGAAGGTATTTACCATCAGGCGTGAACGCGACGGCTTCCGGCAATCCGCCGACCTCGATGTCCTGGGTCTTGGTCACCTTCTTGCCGTCGATCTTCAGGATCGAGAGGCTGCCGTTCTTGTTGTAGAAGAACGCCTTCTTCATGTTGGAGCCGCGCAGGATCGCCGCGACCGCGAGATTGCCCTTCGGCGACATCGCCAGTCCCTCCGGGCCGTCGCCGACCACCACGCGATCGATGATCCGCGGCGGGTTGGCCTCGAGGTCGATCACGCTCGTCGTGTCGACGCTGCCGTCGGACGATCCGGCTCCGCCATTGTCGGAGGTGAGCGCGAGCTTGCTGTTGGGGGTGACGACGACGTTGTACGGCCATTGGCCGGTCGGCAGGTCGATCTTGTTGTAGGTCACCTTGTCGCCATTGACGTCCAGCACCGAGACCTTGTGCGCGGGAAAGCGCACCGCCAGCGCATGCTTGCCGTCCGGCGTGAACATCACATGCGCGACGCTGTCCGGGAACGTGATGGTATCGGTGATCTTGACGTCGGTGCCGTTGACGGAAAGCACGCTGACCGAATTGTCGCCGCGATTGGCGACCAGCGCCATCTTGCCGTCCGGGCTGAAATTCAGTCCCGACGGCTGCTTGCCGCCAGTGATGGTCGCAGCCAGCTTCGGCGGTTCGGCCTTCATGTCGATGACGAAGATCTTGTTGTCCGGAACCTGCTTGAGCGCACTGCCGTCCTTGACCACGTCGACCGAGTCGGCAACGAGCGCAACCGCGCCGGTCGGATCGATGTCGACATTGACCGGCGGGCCGACCACGGAATTCTCCAGCGGCAGCGAGGCGACGATCTTGGGCGTTTCCGGATTGGCGAGATCGACGATCAGGACCGAGTCCTTGCCGGGCGCGGCAAGCACGGTCTTGCCGTCGTCATCCCAGGTGACCTTCTCGTCGATGCCGACGATCATGAACGGCTTGGCGCAGGCATGGTTGACACCGGCGCCGCACAGCATCGTGGTCGCCAGCGCAAATCCAAGCTTTCGAAAAACAGTCATATTCGCGTTCTCCCTTAAACCGGCCTCTCACGGGCGGGTTGGCGGCCGCGACATTACGCGGCGAGCCTCCTCGTTGCTAGTGCCAGACTTTCGACCTTGGTATGGCGTTGTTTGGCACGCGACTGAACAGTTGACCGGAGGCGCGGCTCCGGCCAATGCTCCCGGAAAAGCGGAGATGCATTTTGGGACGTCTGCAAGGCAAGACAGCAATCGTGGTTGGCGCCGGTTCGATTGGGCCGGGCTGGGGCAATGGCAAGGCGACCGCCGTGACCTTTGCGCGTGAGGGCGCGCTGGTCTTTTGCGTCGACCGCAATGCGGCGGCGGCCGGTGAGACCGCCGAGATCATCACAAGCGAGGGCGGCACGGCGACGGCCTTTGCCGCCGATGCGTCGCGCGCTGAGGATATTGCGGCGATGGTGGCGGCGTGCCTGAAGGCCTACGGCTGCATCGACGTGCTCGACAACAATGTCGGCATTGCCGAAACCGGCAGCGTGGTCGATGTCACCGAGGCCGACTGGGACCGCGTCTTCGCCGTCAATCTCAAGAGCGCCTATCTTGCCATGAAGCACGTCATTCCCGTCATGGTGGCGCAAGGCGGCGGTTCGATCATCAACATTTCCTCGATCGCCTCGATCCGGCATCTTGGCATCTCCTATGTCACCTATGCGACCACGAAAGCGGCGATGAACCAGATGACGCGCACCACGGCGGTCGAATTCGCCGCGCAAAAAATTCGCGTCAATGCGATCCTGCCGGGGCTGATGAAGACGCCGATGGTTGAGCATTCGGCCGGCCTTGCCGCGAGCTACGCCAAGGGCGATGTGGAGGCGATGTGGCGGGCGCGCGACGCGCAGGTGCCGATGGGGCATATGGGCGATGCCTTCGACGTCGCCAACGCCGCCCTGTTTCTCGCCTCCGACGAATCGAAATACATCACCGGCATCGAACTCGTGGTCGACGGCGGCATCACGCTGAAAGTGACTTGAACAGCAAATGCGTTTTTCGCTTGTGATGCCGATCCGTACGCTCGCGGCGGTCATGTTGTGGCTTGCGGCAATGCCGCACACGGCGCTCGCAGCTCCCGTCGAGCCGACCGGCGAGCAGATCGATTCCGCGCCCTGCATGGCGGCGTTGTCGGCCAATGACGATGACAGGATCATCGCCTCCTGCGCGGCGCTGATCGGCAACGACAAGGCTCCTAAAGCCGATCGCGTCAAGGCGGCGATTGCGCGCGCGTCCGCCTACGACCGCAAGGGCGACATCGATCGCGCGATCGGCGACGACGACATTGCGCTCAGGCTCGATCCCGCGATGCCGGATGTGCTCAATGCGCGAGGCGAACTCTATCGCAGGATAGGCGACCGTGTGCACGCGCTCGCCGATTTCGGAGCGGCGGTCAGGCTTGTCCCCAATCATGCGGCGGCCAAGGCCAACTATAAGTCGCTGTCGCTTGAGATCGAACGCATCGGCGCCATGATGGCGGTCAACAACAGACCGAGCTTCAATTGCGCGACCGCGCGGCGTCCAGTTGAAAAGGCGATCTGCGCCAATCCCGAGCTTGCCAATCTCGACCGCGAGATCAACGCCGTGAACACCAGGGTCGTCCGCGAGACGGCGCAGCGCGATCCGCGCGCCGGGCGCGCCATGCAGCGCGAACAGGATGACTTCATCGCCCGGCGCAACGCCGACTTCGGCAAGGGCGATTTCGACCTGCAAAAGATGATGCGGGACCGGCTGGATCATCTGATGGGCCTGGTTAATCGGTAACTGGTGCTTGAACCTCGCGGCGGTTTTTGGCGACAAATCCTGCGAAATCGGCAGTTTTGCCGAGCACCCGACACTCAAGAGCCGGTCATGCGAATTTTTGCCTCGCCATTGTTAACTGCGGCCGTTCTGGCCGCTGCCAGCCTGCCGTCCACCGCCGCGCGTGCCCAGACGACCGGCGAGCCGCCGGTCGCTTGCGCCCTGAGTTGGCATACTGCGGCCGCCCCGTTGATCGACGCTTGCACTGCTGTGATCGACAATCCGGCAACGGCGGATGCGGATCGTTACAAGGCCATGGTCGTGCAGGCGCTGGCACGCCACAACAACGGCCAGAGCGACCAGGCACTGAACGAACTCGACCATGTCATCGCCGAGGATCCCAGGCCTGCGCCTGCTTACCGCGCCCGCGGCGAGATCCTGCGCCAGCAAGGCAATACCGTGGAGGCGTTTGGCGCGCTGAACGAGGCCATCCGGCTCGATCCCGAATATGCGGAAGCCTATGAAACCCGCGCCAGCGTCTTCAACAACACCGGCAAATATGACCGCGCGATCGAAGACTACAACGAGGCGCTGCGGCTGAAGCCCGATCTTGCGCTGGCCTATGCCGATCGCGGCGCCGCCTGGTATTTCAAGGGTGAGTACCAGAAGGCGATTGCCGACGACGATCAGGCCATCAAGCTCGATCCGGACCGGGCGCAAACCTGGACCAATCGCGGCGCGGCCTGGCGCAAGCTCGGCAACATCCAGCACGCGCTCGACGACGAGACGGCGGCGATCCGGATCGACCCCTCAAAGCCCGAATTCTTCGACAATCGCGGGCTCGATCTTTACCGCAATGGCGACTACACCAGTGCGATCGCCGATTTCGATCAGGCGATCAAGCTTCGCCAGACCGCGAATTTCCTGACCAATCGCGGCGATGCCTATCAGGCGATGAAAAACTACGACCGTGCGATTGCCGACTACGATGCGGCGATCAAGCTCGATCCGAAGTTCCAGCGCGCCTACAACAACCGCGGTGCGGCCCATGAGGGCCAGGGCGACCGTGAACGCGCCTTGCAGGATTATGCGGAAGGCGTTCGGCTCAATCCGTCCGATGCCAAGGCTGCCGACAACTACAAGAAGGTCTCGGTCGAGATCGAGCGCCTGAACGGACTGAAGGACGCGGGTGGCCTGCCGAGCTTCAATTGCGCGGTTGCCAGGCGTGACGTGGAAAAGGCGATTTGCGCCAATCCCGATCTGGCGCGGCTCGACCGCAACATGAGCGATGCCTTCCTGAAGGCGATTGCTGCGGCCGAAAGCGACAGCCATCGCGCGGCGCTGAACCTGACCAAGCAGCAACGCGAGTTCATCGACAAGCGCAACGCCTCCTATGGCCGCCCGGGTTACGACCTGCGCCAGGCCATGGCGCAGCGGGTCGACCAGCTCAGTGCGATCTCCAAGTAGGTACCTTTAGCCGAAGGGCGAAGCGGTTCCGGCTTGATCTCGCGCAACTTCGGATGACAATGGTCATGAGATAATTAATGGCCATTCCGCATCGTCATGCCCGGCCATGACAGGGAAGCGGCTGCCGGAGGACGCCATGAACATCCAGGAGAAGAGCCGCTATCACGAGGTCCATGCACGCTCACTGCGTGATCCCGAGGGCTTTTGGGGCGAGGCGGCGCGCGAGATCGACTGGATCAAACCGGCGGAGAAGGTGTTCGATCCTGCCCAGGGCCTCTACGGCCGCTGGTTTGCGGGCGGGATCGTCAACACCTGCTACAACGCGCTCGATCGCCACGTCGAACGTGGCCGCGCCAATCAACTTGCGCTGATCCATGATTCGCCGCTCACCGGCCGCGTCACCAAACTCACTTATGCCGAGATGCTGAACGAGGTGAAGACGCTGGCCGCTGTCATGGTCGACTTCGGCATTACCAAGGGCGATCGCATCATCATCTACATGCCGATGGTGGTCGAAGCGGTGGTCGCGATGCTCGCCTGCGCGCGGATCGGCGCGGTGCATTCCGTGGTGTTCGGCGGCTTCGCGCCGAAGGAGCTCGCGACCCGGATCGACGACGCCGCGCCGAAACTGATCCTGTCCGCAAGCTGCGGCATCGAACCGGGCCGCATCGTCGCCTACAAGCCGCTGCTCGACGAAGCCATCAAGCTTTCGCGTTTCAAGCCGCAGGCCTGCATCATCCTTCAGCGGCCGCAGCAGACCTGCGAATTGACCGCCGGGCGCGATCACGACTGGGCTTCGTTGCGCGAGGCCGCAATCAAGGCGAAGAAATCCGCCGGTTGCGTTCCAGTCCTGGCGACCGATCCGCTCTATATCCTCTATACGTCAGGCACGACCGGCATCCCGAAGGGCGTGGTGCGCGACAATGGCGGGCATCTCGTCGCGGTGAAATGGTCGATGTTTCATCTCTATGGCATCAAGCCGGGCGAGGTCTGGTGGTGCGGTTCGGACATCGGCTGGGTGGTCGGCCACAGCTACATCGTCTACGGCCCGCTCATTCATGGCGCGACCTCGATCATGTATGAGGGCAAGCCGGTCGGCACGCCCGACGCCGGCGCGTTCTGGCGAGTCATCGCGGAGCACGGCGCGGTCGCGCTGTTCACCGCGCCGACGGCGTTTCGCGCCATCCGCAAGGAAGACCCCGACGGCAAATTCATCCGGCAATATGATCTGACAAAATTCCGCACGCTGTTTCTCGCCGGCGAGCGCGCCGACCCGCCGACGGTCGAATGGGCGGAGAGCCAATTGAAGGTGCCGGTGATCGATCACTGGTGGCAGACCGAAACCGGCTGGTGCATCGCCGGCAATCCGGTGGGCCTCGGTCTTCTGCCGGTCAAGCATGGCTCGCCGACGGTGCCGATGCCCGGCTACCAGCTCGCCGTGGTGGATGAAGCGTCGAAGCCTGTCGCCGCCGGCACCATGGGCTCGATCGTGATCAAGCTGCCGATGCCGCCCGGATGCCTTCCGACGCTGTGGCAGCAGGATGCGCGCTGCAAGGAAGCCTATTTCAGCGAGTTTCCCGGCTACTACAAAACCTCCGACGCCGGCTACATCGACGAGGACGGCTACGTCTTCGTGATGGGCCGCACCGACGACATCATCAACGTCGCCGGCCACAGGCTTTCCACCGGCGGCATGGAGGAGATCCTGGCGTCGCATCCCGATGTCGCCGAATGCGCCGTGCTCGGCATCAAGGACGCGATCAAGGGCGAGGTACCCTGCGGCTTCCTGGTGCTGAAGGCTGGCGTGACGCGCAAGCCGATCGAGATCGAAAAGGAAATCGTGGCGCTGGTGCGCGAGAAGCTCGGCCCGGTCGCAGCTTTCAAGCTGGCGATCACGGTCGGTCGCTTGCCGAAGACGCGTTCGGGGAAAATCCTGCGCGGCACCATCAAGAAGATCGCCGACGGCGACGAATGGGCCATGCCCGCCACCATCGAGGATCCCAAGGTGCTGGACGAGATCACCGAGGCCTTGAAGGGGAGGGGCTGAGGCCAGCCCAGTCGTCATGCCCGGGCTTGACCCGGGCGTCCATTCAAGAGAATGCCTTGTTTTTGATGGATTGCCGGGTCAAAGGCGAGCGGAAGCGAAGCCGTTCTTCAAACGGCGATGCCCGGCTATGACGAAACTCGAGGCACCTGCGTATGGGACTGCGATCCACGTCGCTTATTATCGCGCTGACGGCGCTTGCGCTTGCGTCCTGCTCCCATCGTGGCGAGGCGCCGACCTATTCGTCTTTGAAGGAAGACGACGACACCTTCTGCCGGAAGGGCGGACAGGTTGCACCGGGCTCGCCTGAATATGTCGCCTGCATCAGGGATCGCGATGCGCAGCGCGCCAACGAGATCGCGCGTGCCGACAGGAGACAGCGCGATGTCGGCGAGTACATGCTGAACAATCCGGTTCGGCCTTAAGGCGCGAACTGCGGCCGGTTGGAATAAACTATTCCTGGTCCGGCTTCTTGCCGCCGATGGTCTTGAGCTTGGCAAACACCGCATCGACGTTGAGGTCGTCGCCGCCCTTTTCGGCGGTCTCCAGTTCCGGCTCCTTGCGGGTGGTCTCGGAGGCCGGCAGCAGCGTCGGGCCGCCATGTGAGATGTCGGTTGGCTTTTCCTTGGCCGCGCGCTGCACCTCGAAATCGAGCTCGATCTGCGAGCACAGGCCGAGCGTCACCGGGTCCATCGGCGTCAAGGTCGAGGCATTCCAGTGGGTGCGGTCGCGAACGCTGGCGATCGTGGTCTTGGTGGTGCCGACAAGGCGCATGATCTGCGCGTCCTTCAGTTCGGGGTGGTTGCGCACCAGCCAGAGGATCGCGCTCGGCCGCTCGTGCCGGCGCGAAACCGGGGTATAGCGCGGGCCCTTCTTCTTGGCCTGGGGCGGCAAGGTCACCTTGCTCTCGGCGATCTTGAGCCGATAGTTCGGGTCCTGTTCGCCTTTTTCGATTTCGTCCCGGGTCAATTGCCCGGTCGAAATCGGGTCCATGCCCTTGATGCCCTGGGCGGCGTCGCCGTCGGCGATGGCGCGGACCTCGAGCGGGTGCATCTTGGTGAAATCGGCCACCTGATCGAAGGTCAGGGCGGTATTATCGACCAGCCACACGGCGGTTGCCTTCGGCATCAGCGGTGCATTGCTCATGGCAAATCTCCTTTGCGCTTCGCCCACCTCTCGGAGGCGAAGCCATGGTCATCAACGATGACGGGAATTAAGCCCCTTATATGCCGCCTAAGGGCTTTCGCGCAATGGGTTGCCCTTGACAGGGCGGCAAAGCCGTCCCAAGTCCTTGCTTGGATTAATCCCTTTGAATCGACCGTTCCACGACCCTTCGGCCATGGTTAAGGCTGAAGGCGCGGAGGAGGTCCGAGGCCCCTTATGCCAGCCAAACCCCCCCTGAGAATCGTGCTTTGTTCGCCGCGCGGCTTTTGTGCCGGCGTTGTGCGGGCGATCGACACCGTTGAGCGGGCGCTTACGATTTACGGCGCCCCGGTCTATGTCCGCCACGAAATCGTGCATAACCGCTATGTGGTCGACAGCCTCAAGACCAAGGGGGCGATTTTCGTCGAGGAACTGGCCGAAATCCCCGACAATACCAATGCACCAGTGGTGTTCTCGGCCCATGGGGTTCCGAAGTCCGTTCCGGCCGAAGCCCAGACCCGCAATTTCTTTTCGCTCGACGCCACCTGTCCGCTGGTGACCAAGGTGCATCGGGAGGCGGCGATCCATTTCAAGCGCGGCCGCGAAATCCTCCTGATCGGCCATTCGCATCACCCGGAAGTGGTCGGCACGCTGGGCCAATTGCCGCAGGGCGCGGTGACGCTGATCGAGACCGCCGAAGACGCCAAGACCTTTACGCCGAAAGATCCCAACAACCTCGCTTTCGTGACGCAGACCACGCTGTCGATCGACGACACCGCGGAAATCGTCGCGATGCTGAAGGAACGGTTTCCGAACATTTCCGGTCCGCACAAGGAAGACATCTGCTACGCCACCACCAACCGCCAGCTCGCGGTGAAGAAGGTGGCGCCGGTGGTCGATGCGCTGATCGTGGTCGGCGCGCCGAACTCGTCGAACTCGCAGCGCCTGCGCGAGGTCGCCGAGCGCGAGGGTTGCCCGATCGCGATTCTGGCGCAACGCGCCAGCGACCTCGACTGGTCGCGCTTTGACGGCATCACGAGCCTCGGCATCACCGCGGGCGCGTCCGCGCCGGAAGTGATCGTGGAAGAGATCATGGGCGCGTTCGCCGAGCGCTACGAATTGCACGTGGAGACAGTGTCGGCCGCGCAGGAGAACGAGTTCTTCCCGCTGCCGCGTTCGCTGCGGCCTGACGCCGCCGAGTAAGCTCAAAGCCGGGGCAAAGCGCAAATGGCGGTCTACACCGACGTCGCCGCCGACGAGCTTGCGGACTTCCTGAAGAACTACGAGATCGGCGAACTCCTGTCCTACAAGGGCATCGCCGAGGGCGTCGAGAATTCCAACTTCCTGCTGCACACGACGTCGGGTTCTTTCATCCTGACGCTGTACGAAAAGCGCGTCGCTTTAGGCGACCTGCCGTTCTTTCTTGCGCTGATGACGCACCTTGCCTCGCGCGGGGTGAATTGCCCGCAGCCGGTGAGGGATAGAAGCGGCGAAGCGCTACGCACGCTCGCCGGCCGCCCGGCCGCGATCATCACCTTTCTCGAAGGCATCTGGCCGCGCAAGCCCAACTCTGCGCATTGCACCGGCGTCGGCAAGGTGCTGGCGCAAATGCATCTGGCGGGTGCTGATTTCGCGATGGTGCGGGCGAACGCGCTGTCGGTTGCGGGATGGCGGCCGCTGTTCGAACAGGCGGCCGCGCGCGCCGACGAGGTGCAATTGGGCTTGCGCGATTTTCTTAAGACCGAACTCGAATATCTCGAAAGCGGCGTCTGGCCGAAGGCGTTGCCGGGCGGCGTCATTCATGCCGACCTGTTTCCGGACAACGTGTTCTTTCTCGAGGATAAGGTCTCCGGCATCATCGACTTCACCTTCGCCTGCACCGACATGCTCGCCTATGACGTGGCGATTTGCCTGAACGCCTGGTGTTTCGAGCCCGACTGCTCTTTCAACGTCACCAAGGCGCGGGCGCTCCTGTCGGCCTATGGCCGCGAGCGCAAACTCACGAAAGCCGAAGAAGACGCACTACCGTTATTGGCGCGCGGCGCGGCGCTGCGCTTCCTGCTGACGCGGCTCGTCGATTTTCTCAACGTGCCGAAGGGCGCATTGGTGCGCCCGAAAGATCCGCTCGAATATGTCCGCAAGCTGCGCTTCCATCAGACCGTGACGTCGATCCGCGACTACGGCGTGCTCGCTTAAATGGCTGCGCTTCCCCAGGTGATCATCCACACCGACGGCGCCTGTTCCGGCAATCCCGGTCCGGGCGGCTGGGGCGCAATCCTGAAATTCGGCGAGGTCGAGAAAGAGCTGGTCGGGTTTGAAGCCCACACCACCAACAACCGCATGGAGTTGATGGCGGCGATTTCGGCACTGGAGGCGCTGAAAAAACCCTGCGCGGTCGATCTCTATACCGACAGCCAGTATGTCCGTCAGGGCATCACCGGGTGGATTCACGGCTGGAAGAAGAATGGCTGGCGCACCGCTGACAAGAAGCCGGTGAAGAATGCAGAGCTGTGGCAGCGCCTCGATGAGGCGCTCAAGCCGCACAAGGTGAGCTGGCACTGGGTCAAGGGCCATGCCGGTCACGACGAGAACGAACGTGCCGATCAATTGGCGCGCGACGGCGTCGCGATGGCGAGGTTGAAGGGGTAGTCCAACTCGCGGGGCGGGCTCTTTACCCTCTCCCCTTGTGGGAGAGGGTGGTTTCGAGCGTCAACGAGAAACCGGGTGAGGGGTCATGCTCTATCGATGAAGCGTAACCCCTCACCCGGCTCAATCTCATTCCATTCGATTTCGCCACCCTCTCCCACAAGGGGAGAGGGGAAGAAATGCAGCTCGGCTCAAAGTTGTCCCAGCAGCGTATCGCCGCCGGAAACCTCGACCTTGCCGGGCGCGGCTTCGAGGTTGAACTTTTTCACGACGCCGTCTTCCACCACCATCGAGTAGCGCTTGGAGCGGATGCCGAGCCCGTTGCCGGACGCATCCAGCTCCATGCCGATCGCCTTGGCGAAGTCGGCATTGCCGTCGGCAAGGAAAGTGGCCTCGTCGCGCTGGTCGGTGTCGCGCTTCCAGGCGCTCATGACGAAGGCGTCGTTGACGGAAACGATCGCGATCGTATCGACGCCCTTGTCCTTCATGGCGTAGGCATTCAGGAAGATGCTCGGCAGATGCATCTTGTGGCAGGTGCCGGTATAGGCGCCGGGCACGGCGAACAGCGCGACCTTCTTGCCCTTGAAAATGTCATCGGTGGTGCGGACCTGGAGACCGTCCGCGGTCAACACGCGAAACTTGGTCTCGGGCAGCTTGTCGCCAACTTTGATTGTCATCTTAGTCTCCTTGGGGATGTGCGGGCGTTTCTAAATGGGGTCTGTGCAGGGCACAATATAGCGAGAGGGTCTAGCCGGAAAAGCCGCCGCCGTCGAGAAAGGCCTGCTCTTCCGGCGTTGTGATGCGCCCGAGCACGCGATTTCGATGCGGAAATCGCCCGAACCGGCGGATGATGTCGGCATGTTCCTCGGCATATCGCAGGTTTTCCGGGTCGTCGCCGGCCTGAAAGAGGATGACGCAGCGGATCTGATCGGCCAACTCCTCCGAGTGCATGAACGGCAGATAGAGGAATTGCAGAAGCGGTGGCTCGATGCGCATGTCGACGCCGCGGGCAATGGCGCGGATCGCTACCTCACGCGCCAGCACATCGCTCGAGAAGGCTTCGCAGAGCCCGCGAAACATATTGCGGGGAAATTGATCGAGCACGATGACGAGCGCGAGCGCGCCGTCGTCGCTCGTCTCCCAGGATGACAGCTGGCCTGACGCAGCTTCCCGCCAGAGGGCAAGAAACCGCTCGCGTACGCCCGCATCAAAATCGGCGTCTGGCGTGTACCAGCGCTCGTGACCGGCTTCGCGCCAAAACGCGAGGACGTCTTGGATACGGCTTTCCGGATCCGTCATCGCCTCGACACGGCCGCGTTTCCCTTAAGCGGCCGCCGCCTTCTTCTCGTCGCGCAGCTCGCGGCGCAGGATCTTGCCGACATTGGTCTTCGGCAAAGCAGCCCTGAACTCGATCTGCTTCGGCACCTTGTAGGCGGTGAGCTGCGTGGCGCAGAACTTGATGACGTCCTCGGCGGTGAGGTTTTGGTCTTTGCGGACCACAAAGGCCTTCACCGCCTCGCCGGACCTCGTGTCCTCGACGCCGATCACGGCGCATTCGAGCACGCCGGGATGGCTTGCGATCACTTCCTCGATCTCGTTCGGATAGACGTTGAAGCCGGAGACCAGGATCATGTCCTTCTTGCGGTCGACGATCTTGGTGTAGCCGTCCGGGCCCATCACGCCGATGTCGCCGGTGCGGAAATAGCCGTCCGCCGTCATCACCTTCGCGGTCTCATCCGGCCTGTTCCAGTACCCGGCCATCACCTGCGGGCCCTTGGCGCAGATTTCGCCCGCTTCGCCGAGCGGCACTTCATTGCCATCGTCGTCGCGGATCGACAGCCAGGTCGAGGGAACGGGAATGCCGATCGATCCGGTGAAGCGGTCGATGTCGGCCGGATTGCAGGTCAGTGTCGGCGAGGTCTCCGACAGGCCATAGCCTTCCGACAGAGGGCAGTGCGTCACCGCGAGCCACTTTTCAGCAACCGGCTTTTGCGTGGCCATGCCGCCGCCGTTACAGGCTTTCAGCTTGGAGAAATCAAGCTTGTCGAAGCCGGGCGTGTGCAACAGGCCATTGTAAAGCGTATTGACGCCGGGGAAGAAATTGACCTGGTATTTCGCAAGCTCCTTGATGAAGCCCGGCATGTCGCGCGGATTGGGGATCAGCAAGTTGACGCCGCCGGCGCGCACCCCGAGCAGGTAGCAGGCCGTCAGCGCGAAGATGTGATAGAGCGGCAGCGCGCAAACGATGAAGAGCTCGTCGACCTGCGGCGGCCGCGTCAGCGTCGGCTGCAGCCACGCGTCGTTTTGCAGCACATTGGCGAGGATGTTGCGATGGAGCAGCGTCGCTCCTTTGGAGACGCCAGTGGTGCCGCCGGTATATTGCAGGAAGGCGACGTCATCGGGCATCAGCCGCGGCTTCTGAAATGTCATCGAGCGTCCGGCCGCAATCGCGTCGTTGAATGAAACGCTGCCCGGAAGCGAATAGGCCGGCACCATCTTCTTCACGCGCCGCACCACGAGATTGACGATGACGCCCTTGAAGCCGAGCAGATCGCCCATACTGCCGACAATGACGTGCTTGACCGACGTCTTGCCCATCACCTGCTGCACGGTGGTCGCAAAATTCTCCAGCACCACGATGGCTTCCGCGCCGGAATCCTTCAACTGATGCTCCAGTTCGCGCGGCGTATAGAGCGGATTGACGTTGACGACGGCATAGCCGGCGCGCAGCACCGCGGCGGTTGCGATCGGATATTGCAGCACGTTCGGCATCATCAGCGCGACGCGGGCGCCCTTTTTCAAGCCTTTGCTCTGCAGATAGGCGGCGAGCGCCAGCGACATCTCGTCGAGGTCGCGGTAGGTGATGGACTTGTCCATGCAGATGAAGGCCTTGCGATCCCTGAACTTCGCAAAGCTTTCTTCCAATAGCTCGACCAGGGATGAGTACTGGGTCAGATCGATATCGGCGGGCACGCCAGCCGGATATTGCTTGAGCCAGATGCGCTCCATGTCACTTCCCCTCCTCAATCATGTCGCCTGGATTGTGTCTGTTTCTGTGACGGCACATTTTATTATCTTGCAATATTGGGCGCTGCCGCCGCCGATGGCAAGCGGCGGGGACGGCCGACAGGCGGCCTTGGGAACCCCTCCAAGGGTTAATGCGCGCGGCTTTGATCGCCGCCAGCGGCGGCGCTGGCTCGCTCTGTTAGCCGTTGCTGCTTTTGGCGTCCGGCTTGGGCGCGGGCTTGGCCGGCTTGGCAACAGCCTTCGGCTTGGCCGATGTCGCCGGCTTGTCGGCGGTCTTTGCCGCCGCATCAGGCCTGGCATTGGCATGCTTGACCGGCTTGGCCGAAGATTTGGCTTGCTTGCCGGCATCGTCGGTCCCCGCTTCCGGGGGCTTCCTGGCGGCCACACGAGACTTCTTGCCGCGATGCTTGGCCGAGGCCTGTTCCTGGGCGGCCGTGTCAGCCGCGACCGTGGCGATCAGCGCGGCGCCGGTGCGGGTCGGTCCGGCATAGACAGGAATCGGCTCGGAGGGTGCGGGCGCGGCTGCGAGCAATTCCGAGGGCTTCATCGTCGGCGTCTGGCCGGTTGCGAAAAAGGCGAGCGCCTGGCCGGAGCCTTCGGAGCTGTTGCTGGCGACCGTGTCATCGTCGTCGGAGGCCGGGCGATGCCGCTTGCCGTTGCACATCTCGTCGCGCAGGTCCGGCGGCGAGGCGTCGACCGGCGCGAGACTGTCCACCGTGCCGAGCGATGGCTTCAGCCATGACAGCTGGTCGTTGGCGAAGCCGCGGTCGAGCATCTGCACGGCCTTGATCGAACGCGCCATCCCGGACGAAGCGCCGAGCACGACCGCGATCAACCGCTTGCCGTTGCGCGTTGCGGACGCCACGAGGTTGTAGCCGGACGCGCAGATAAAACCGGTCTTGAAGCCATCGGCGCCGGGATAGCGCCCGATCAGCTTGTTGAAGTTCTGTGTGATCCGGCGGCCGTAGCGGATCGAGGGAATGTGGACGAAATATTCGTATTCCGGCAAATCGTGAATGATCGCGCGCGCCAGGATCGCTTGATCGCGCGCCGAGGTGACGTGCCCTTCGGCGGGCAGCCCGTTCGGATTGACGTAGTTCGTCTGCGTCATGCCGAGCCGCTTGGCGTTGTCGTTCATCATCGCCGAAAAGCCGTCGATCGAACCGCCGACGCCTTCGGCCAGCACCACCGCCATGTCGTTGGCCGACTTCACCATCATCATCTTGAGCGCATTGTCGACGGTGACCTGCGTGCCGGGCCGCAATCCCATTTTCGACGGCGATTGCGAGGCCGCGACCGGGGACACCGTGAACAGCGTGTCGAGGGTGATGCGTCCTTCCTTGACGGCCTTGAGCGTCACATAGGCCGTCATCATCTTGGTGATGGAAGCCGGATACCAGGGATAGGTCGCGTTCTCGGCCTGCAGAACCTTGCCCGTATCGGCTTCGACCAGGAGCAGCGCTTCCGCGTTTGCATGCGTCGTGGCGAGCGCAAACGCCACAACAAGGACGATCGAACGCAAAGATGATCTGAAAATCGACGGGCGATGAAAATGCACTATCCGATTCCGGTCCTTTGAGACCCGCCTTCGGCCAAGGAGGTCTTCACTAGATGACATTCGGGTTTCAAGCGTGTCCGGCGGCGGACGCCAACCTATACCGGCTTGCCGGTCTGGAACAGGCTCAAGAGGCAAAAAATCGATGACGAAATAGGCCGAATTTCGACGGTACTTGAGTCTTGACGGCGATGTGAGGTTTCTCAGGAAGCTGTAACGCTCGCGCGTGCGCTTTCCTGCACCATGAACTGGGCTTTCGCTAGCTCAGCGAAACGGCCGCCTTTCGCGACAAGTTCATCGAAAGTTCCGCTTTCGATCACCCGCCCGCCGTCGAACACCAGGATCCGCGTGGCATTGCGAATGGTCGACAGGCGATGGGCGATGACGAAGGTCGTGCGGCCCCTCATCACTTCGTCGAGTGCGGCATTGACCTTGGCTTCGGTGACGGCATCGAGCGCGCTGGTCGCCTCGTCGAGGATCAGGATCGGCGGGTCCTTCAGCAGCGCGCGCGCAATCGACAACCGCTGACGCTCGCCGCCCGACAGCATTCGCCCGCGCTCACCGGCATTGGTGTCGAAGCCGAGGTCGCTGCGCTCGATGAACTCCAGCGCCTGCGCTCGGGAAGCCGCCTGCCGCATTTCATCGTCGGTCGCATCCGGCTTGCCGACCCGCAAGTTGTCGGCGATCGTGCGATTGAACAACAGAGCTTCCTGGAACACCACGCCGATGTTCCGCCGTAGTGCGTTCAGCTTCAGCCCGCGCACGTCCATGCCGTCGATCTTGATGAAGCCGGATTGCGGATCGAAGGCGCGATGCAGCAGCGCAATCGCGGTGGACTTGCCGGCGCCGGTCGGGCCGACCAGCGCGATGGTCTGGCCCGGCAGCGCACTGAAGGAAAGGTCTTCGACCGCCGGCCGCTTGCCGTCATAGGAGAACGACACGTCGTTGAATTCGACAAGGCCCGACAACCGTCCAGTGTCGATCGCATCGGGACGGTCGCGCACGGCGGGCACCGCATCGAGCACGTTGAAGAACTCGGCAAGGCGCGGCGCCTCCATGAACACGTTGTTGATGAAGCTGACCACCTGCTCGAGCTTCTGGATCAGAAGCGTGGCGAAGGAGACGAACATCACGATCTGTCCGACCGTGGTGAGGTCACGTTCGTGCAGGAAGATGCCGATCGTGAAGATCGCGAGAATCGTGATCGTGGTCGAGGCTTTCGTGATCACGGTGACCAGCGCCCACCACGACAGCACCGGCATCTGCGCCGCCAGCAGCTTGTCGGCGACGAAGCGCACGCCCTGCACCTCGGCGTCGATGCGCACGAAACTCTGCACCAGCGCGACATTGCCGAGCGCATCTGACGCACGCGCCGAGAGGTCGCCGTAATAGGTCTCGACGTCGCTCTGCATGCCGTAGGTCTTGCGCACCACCAGCGTCGTCAGCACGGTGAACACCACGCAGAGCAGGAACAGCAGGATCGCCAGCCGCCAGTTGATGTAAAGCGCGAGCGGCAGCAGCACGACCAGCGACAGGATCGCGGCAAAGTGCTCGCGGAAAAATCCGAGCCACAGCCGCCACAGCGCGTCGGTGCCGTTGAGCATCACCTTCATCAGCCGCCCGGAATGGGTTCCGGTGTGGAAGGTGAGGGGCAGTTGCAGGATATGTTCGAAATAGCTGGTCAGCACGGCCTGGCGCTGGCGGTGCGCCAGCCGGTCGGCGTGCAGTGCGACCCAGGCGCCGCACAGGATGGTGAAAAGCCCGAAGCCGGCCCAGGCGAGCAGCATCACCCAGGCTGACGGCGATCCGGAACCGCTCGCCGGCGTGCCGGAGAGCGTGTCGACGATCTTGCCGAACAAGACCGGTTCGGCGAACTGCGCGCCGGCAAGCAGCAGGTTGGCGCCGGCGAGGATCCAGCCCAGCCGTGCTTCCTTGCCGAGCAATTCGAGCACACGCGCATAGAGACGAGGCAAGGACATGCAAATCCAAAAATAACCGGCCGGGACGACTTCAACACGGCTGGGCGTATTCTAATCAGGGATCACGGCGAAGGACCAGCGCCGACTTGCGAACCCACATGATCTTGCCGTTTGACCCTCAACCGCGCGCGATCGAACGGTACACGCCAACTTCAAACCGGCGATAGACGCGCAGAGCGCGTGTGTCCGCAAACGGCAACACCTGCATCATGATGACCCCGGCAATTCCAGAGACCGGGTCCATCCAATAGTATGTGTTGTAGAGGCCTGCCCAGGTCAGGCTCCCCGCTTTGCGACCGCCTTCCACCGGATCCAGGTTCATCATGTGTCCCAATCCCCACCGCAGCCGCACTCCGGGGAAAAAATCCACGTCGTTGGACAGCGCGGGGTTGGTCGTCTTGAGAATTCCGGCGTCGAGATTTCCGATCTGATTTTGGTTCATCAGCGCGACGGTCTCGGGACGGAGAATGGTCGCTGTTCCCAAATGCCCGCCGTTGAGAAGAGCCTGGAGCAGGGTCAGGTAGTCCGGAGCCGTGGAATAGATGCCGCCTCCTCCGGAAAACGTCTTCGGGGCAGATAGTTTCTCGAGAGGTTGCGGGATCAGCGTGCCATCGGCTTTCCGGGTATGAAGGCTGGCTTGCCGCGCGCGTTGATTTTCAGTCAACGAAAAGCCGGTATTTGCCATTCCCAGCGGGCCCAGAATGTGGTCGCGGAAATACTGGTCCAGATTCTTTCCGGAAACGAGCTCGATCAGCCGTCCCACGCGATCGAGGCTGCCGCCGTAAGCCCATCTCGTGCCGGGATCGAACATCAGCGGCATGCGTGGCAGGTCCGGCTTCGTTCGAGCGATTTTGACATAACGAACCAGATTTGAATCCCAGAGCTGGTAACTCAATCCCGAGGTGTGCGTCAGCAGATTGCGAAGCGTCATGGCCTTTTGCGCCGGGTGCAGAATTGGTGCTCCCTCGGCATCGAATCCGGCCAGCACCTGCGCCGCGCTTAGCGTCGGGTCCAATGCCGCGACGGGATCATCGAGCGTGAGCTTGCCCGTTTCGACCAGTTGGAGGGCCGCAACCGACGTCAGCAGCTTGACCATTGAGGCGATACGAAAAGTCGTGTCCGGAGACATTTCCGATTTTCCGCTGATATCGCGGCGCCCGAAATTTCCCTGATAGAAAACCGATGTCGCCGTTGCCGCCATCGCGACCACGCCGGCGATGTCAGCGCGATCGACCGCGGCGCGTAGCGCTGTATCAATGTCTTCATTCTTTAAGCGAAGACGGGCTGGCGTAGCGCCGCGAGCGGGGGGGTGCGCGACCGCACTCAGGCTGGTCATTGCAAGCGCCTGCAAAAAGGTGCGCCGTCTAAGCCGGTCGGTCATCTCTGTTCAAGGGGTCGGCGAGAAGCAACAGCCTTGTCTTGCCTTTGCGCGGCTGGGGAGCGCAGCGGACATCTTAGCCGCCGTTGGCGAAGCGCGCTACAAGGCCCGTTAATTGATCAGACGGTCGGCGCGAGGAGGCAGGAAGCGGTCGTCGAAAATATCGGCCGCCGACGGACGCTTTCCGAATTTGAAACCTTCGCCGACCTGGTCGATCGAGCGCTCGAGCCGGACTGGATCGACCGCGCCAAGGCCGTTGCGGTTGACTTCGTCGGTCATGATGTTGTCGCGGATCACCGCGTGTAGACGCTCGAGTTCCAGGTCGCGCGTGCCTTCATCCATCCGGGTCAGCACCTGGTCGACCGCATGGCCTTCGTCGCGGATGGTCAGGTTGGTGGCGGCAATCAGGGCCCGCACGAAGCCCTTGACCGCATCGGGATGTTTGTCGGCAAAGGCGGGATTGACGATGATCGCAAAGCCATAGGCATCGCAGCCATAATCGGCAAAGCGCAGCACCGCGAGATCGTCGGCGGGAACGCCGCGGTCCCTTAAGTTTACGGCAGACAGGTAGGAGAACCCGGCAACGGCATCGACCTGGCCGGCCGATAGCATCGGCTCGCGCACGGCGGCGCTGATGCGGCTCTGCTTGACGTGATCGAGATGAATGCCGTTCTGGTGCGCCAGCGCCGGCCAAAGTCCGGCCGAAAGGTCGCTGTCGGCGATGCCGAACGTCTTGCCTTCGAGGTCGGAGAGAACGTGGATGCCCCGGCTCTTGCGGGCGACGATGGCGTAAGGCGCCTTGTTGAACAGCACGAACACCGCTTTCACCGGCACGGAACTCTGGCTGCGAAATCGAATGAGCGCATTGAGATCGACCAGGGCAAATTCGCTTGATCCCGAGGTGACCCGCGCGATGGCTTCCGGCGAGCCGGCCGCCGTACTGGTGGTGACCGCAAGTCCCTCTGCAGCGAACAGGCCGTCGGTCATGCCGACGATCACGGGAGCCTCGCCGGCATTGATCGGACGATCGAAAGCAAGGTTGATCGAAACGGGGTGGGCGGCCTCGCCGGCATGACTTGCCGACAGGCCGAGGCTGGCCCAGGCAGCGAGGCAACAGGCAATGATGGTCTGAGTGACGCGCATCGGCATCGCACCAAGGATGCGAATGTTAGAATTGGTCCGGTAGATATGTCGGTTTCATGACACCGCCGGTTTCAGGGCATTATGCACAGGCTAACCTGAACCGCGGGTGAGCAGGCGTGGTTTCAGATTGGTTTGAGCGGTCGATCAATTCACATCTGAGTGCGCAAGGATCGATATAGGGATCGGCAGAGCAAGGGGCCGTATTATTACGGCGGTGACGCTGCCTTTCACGGTGGATATTGCTCGGTCCCAACGCAAGCGCCGCGCCTCGCGCCGTTTGCCGGCACCTGAAATCTCGCGGCCGAGTTAAGTCGCTGGTCACCGTGGCCGGCGGTTTCCGGATTTGGCCTGCGACCGTTAACACGCCGGCGAGGCGTTTGGATTATCTTAACGGCTATGAGTGATTCGCTCGAACGGCTCTATCAGGCGGTTATCGCGGCCAAGGATCTCGATCCCCAGGTCTCGCGCACGGCAAGGCTGTTTCAGCGCGGCCCCGACAAAATGGCCAAGAAGCTCGCCGAAGAAGCCATCGAGGTCGTCATCGACGCGGTCAACGGCAAGACCGACGCGGTCGTCCGCGAGAGCGCCGACCTGCTCTATAACCTGACCGTGCTGTGGGCCTCCGCCGGCGTCCGCCCCGCAGATGTCTGGCAGGAGATGGAACGGCGCGAGGACCTGCTCGGGATCGCCGAGAAGATGCCGAAGTCGCCGGTGAAGGTCCCACCCTCCCGGATCGCGCGGCGGCCAATTGTCGCGCTCGAAGGGCGTGGCTTGCGCAAGCGCCACTAAATCCAGCCGTTTCCGCAATAGACAAAAGCTTCCCTAGATGCTTCATCGCGGCATGCTCAGACGTGTCTACGATTGGTGTATCGACGCCGCCGACAAGCCATACGCGCTGTGGATTTTGGGTGCGGTCGCGTTTGCGGAAAGTTCCTTCTTTCCGGTTCCCCCTGATATCATGCTGCTGCCGATGTCGCTGGCGCGGCCGAAGCGCGCGTGGCTGTTTGCGACGCTTTGCACGATTGCGTCTGTGGCCGGCGGCGTGCTCGGTTACGCCATCGGAGCGCTTCTCTATGACTCGGTCGGGCAGTGGCTGATCAACCTCTATCACCTCGGCGGCAAGGTCGAGGCTTTTCGAGCTTCCTACGCGCAATGGGGCAGCGTGATCATCCTTTTGAAGGGGCTGACGCCGATCCCCTACAAGCTGGTCACGATCACCTCCGGCTTTGCCGGCTACAACATCTGGCTGTTCATCCTGTGCTCCATCATCGCCAGGGGCGGCCGCTTTTTCATCGTCGCGATCGTGCTGAATCGATACGGCGATGTGATCCGCGCCGAGATCGAGAAGCGGCTTGGCCTGTGGTTGACGGCATTCATTATCTTGCTCGCCGGTGGTTTCGTCATCGCGGTCAAGCTGATTTGAGATCGGCAGTACTAGCCGCGCTGGTCTGGACTTGCGTCGTCAGTAGCGGCTGGCCGCAAACGGCAGCTCCGCCTCAAGTTCCACCACCAACGCAACAGTCAACGCCGCAGCCGGCAAACCCGCAAGCTCCGCCGCCGGCAGGAGGCGCGGCCCAGCCCGCCGCTCCGGAAAATCCGGGCCTGCTCAACGAAATGGGCAAGGCGCTGGAAAAATCCCTGTCGATCCTGCCGACGATGAAGAGCCCGAGCGAGACGATCGACGACCTCAATGCGAAAACCAAGGACGCCGTCAAGGACGCGAGCGAAAGCCTGTCGCGCTTCACCAACCCTTCGTCGATGGTGACCGGCCGCAGCAAGTGTCCTGCCGCCGCCAACGGCGCGGCCGATTGCAAGATGGCGGCAGACAAGCTTTGCCAGTCCAAGGGATTCAAGGAAGGCAAGAGCCTGTCGACGGATTCGGTTGAAGCCTGTTCGCCGAAGGTGCTGATTCCGGGCCGGACGCGAAAGCCCGACGACTGCCGGACCGACAATTTTGTGACGCGCGCCTTGTGCCAGTAGCGTGACCGCTCGCTGAAACAATAACCGCGGTTGCCTTCCTGATATAATGTCGGGCATCATCCTTTGAGCCGGGAAAAATTTCCCGCCGTCCGGAATTCAAGGATTTCTCTGATGTCGATGCCTGCGCTGTTCAAAGGCCGCCTGTCGCTTCCGGTGATCGGGGCGCCGCTGTTCATCATCTCGGTGCCTGATCTCGTGATCGCCCAATGCAAGGCCGGCATCGTCGGCGCGTTTCCAGCGCTGAACGCGCGCCCGCCCGAACTGCTCGACGAGTGGCTGACGCGGATCAGGCAAGAGCTCGCCGAATATGACGCCGCTCATCCGGAGCGGCCGTCGGCGCCATTTGCGGTCAACCAGATCGTGCACCGCTCGAACAACCGCCTCGAGCATGATCTGGCGCTCTGCGAGAAGCACAAGGTGCCGATCATCATTACTTCGCTTGGCGCGCGTGAGGAGGTCAACGAGGCGGCGCATCGCTGGGGCGGCATCGTCTTTCACGACGTGATCAACCAGAAATTCGCGCACAAGGCGGTCGAGAAGGGCGCCGACGGCCTGATCCTGGTCGCCGCCGGCGCCGGCGGGCATGCCGGTGTGATCTCGCCGTTCGCGTTCGTGGCCGAGACGAGGGCATGGTTCGACGGCCCGATCGCGCTGTCGGGCGCCATCGCCAACGGCCAGGCCATCCGCGCCGCGCGTCTGCTCGGCGCCGACTTCGCCTATATCGGCTCGGCCTTCATCGCCACCAGAGAAGCGAATGCGGTCGATCGTTACAAGGAGATGATCACGGCGTCAGGCGCGGAAGACATCGTCTATTCCAATCTCTTCACCGGAGTGCATGGCAATTACTTGAAGCCCTCGATCGTGGCGGCCGGCATGGACCCGGAAAACCTGCCGCAGTCGGATGCCTCGAAGATGAGTTTTGGGACAGATAGCTCCGGCGAGCGTGCGAAGGCCAAGGCCTGGAAGGATATCTGGGGCTCGGGCCAGGGCGTCGGCAGCGTCGAAAAGATCTTGCCGGCGGCCGAACTCATTGCACGCCTGAAAAAGGAATATGACGCCGCGGTCGATCCGCCGCTGTGAGAGGCGGCAAATCTAGGTCGGCTTTTTACCGACCAACACTATCCCGCTCGAACGGTCCGCTAGCTGACGCCCACGTGGGTAGATCTCTTTGATGAAGTTCTTGCCCGCTTCTGTCCAGAACCCGAAGCGGGAGTTGCGAAGCTCCATTAGCCCGAAATCTGCGAGTACCTGAATTGCGCGTTCTCCGGCGGACTCGGCGAGGTTGTCGATCTCGTCGCCGTGCTCAGGCAGATGCTGCCGGACCATATACACGAGCGCCGTGAGTAATCTCCTTTCGCTATCAGTCATGCCGTACCCCAAGGTTGAAAAAGCTCGATAAGGTAGCGTCGCCAAGCTTGCATCGAAAGGCATTTGGGCGCGCCGATCCTCGCAAAATTTGAGCGCGCCGCGATCGTTTGCAGCGACTGCGGCGACTTAACCCGCCATTAACCACGCCAGCCCAAGATTCATCCCCGAAGGCCACCCGACGCATGCTTGCGCGGGCCGGCCGGAGGTTGCGAGTTGCGGGGGTGTGGCATGGATTTCGAGACGCTTTTTGCGAAGACGCCGGCGACACTGGAGGAGATCAGGCGCCGCGTCACTTACGCCCTCGAGCGCCACCCGCTCTGCCGCCAGGTGCAATTCGACGTCGTCAGCATGCCGCGCTCGACCAGGGGCGGGCGGAACTGGACCATCAGCTGGCAGACGGTCGCGCCGGATGCGCTGTGGGAAGCGTCCGATATCATTGCCGACATTCAGGATGCCTACGAACTCGTCGCAGCCGCTTGATTCGCCCTCATAGGTCCGGATTGTCACGGCCGTGGCACGGTTAGGCCTTATTTCCCGCCGTTATTGTCGGGAAGGTTCGGATCAAGTTTACGCCGCCCAAGTCCTTGCCGCCGAGAATGGAGAGTTTCCTGTCAAAAGTGGTGACTATTATTGCGCTGACCTGCTTTCTGGTCGTAGGCGCAGCCGCGGCCGCGATTTTGGGCCGCGACAGCATACCCGCCGCGGGCGTGGCGGCGTCGGTGTCGCCGGCCTTCACGCAGGTCGTCTCGAACCGGGAGAGCAAGGCCGACAGGCTGACCGTCGCAGCCGTTGCACCGCCGGATCCGGTCCCCGCAGAGCCCACCGGCGCGATTGCGCCCGAGCCGCTGCGGCAGGCCCTGGCGTTCGCGCCGGCTGCCGAGACAGAGGCTCCCAAATTGGTCGATCCGGCGCCCGCCGCACCGTCGAAGCCGAAGCCGGTGGTCGCCAAGCCGCCGGTGCAGAAATCCTACACGCTATTGAGCGACGCGCAGATCGCCGGCATCAAGGAGCGGCTGCAACTGTCGTCGTCGCAAGAATATTACTGGCCGGCGGTGGAGAATGCCCTGCGCGCGGTCGCTCGAAAGCTTCACGCCACGCACCAGACCGACCCCAATGCAGCGGCGCATATCGATCCGGATTCCGCGGAAGTCCAGCAGTTGAAATCGGCGGCGATGCCGCTGCTGTTTCAGTTGCGCGAAGACCAGAAGCGCGAAGTGCGCCTGCTCGCCCGCCTGATTGGTCTGGAAAAAGTCGCGGCGATGATCTAGCGGAGTGGATTTGACATTCGCCGCCCATCTAGCCACGGGCCCGTCAAGCGAATGTCAAATCCCAAACTCCGCTAGCAACTTATACTTGCTAGTGGTCCTTCTAATTCTAACATTCGCAAAAGTGGACGCTGAGAAGGGATGCGAATGTTAGAATTGGACCACTAGGCGGCGCGCTGGCTTCAAGATGGACGCTTAGGCCGCGATCTCTTCTTCGGCGGATTCCCTGACCGTGCGGTTACGCCCCTGGCGCTTGGCCTGGTAGAGCGCGCGGTCGCAGCGTTCGATCATGCCGTCGGCGGTTTCGCCCATGCGGAATTGCGCCACGCCGATCGAAACCGTCACGCTGGAAATTTCCTCGCCGGTCGTGCGCCGCGTCAACCGCGCTTCGGCGATGCGGCGGCGCAGGCGCTCGGCCGCTTCGGCGCAGGCATCGAGCGAGGCGCCCGGCAGGATCGCCATCAGTTCCTCACCGCCATAGCGCGCGGCGAGATCGCATTCGCGGACGCTCTCCAGCAACACTCTGCTGACCAGCCGCAGCACCTGATCGCCGACTTGATGGCCGTAGCTGTCGTTGAATTTCTTGAAGTGGTCGATGTCGATCATCAGGATCGAGAGCGGCGTTCCGGCCTCCATCGCCGTGATCTGGGCGGCGCGCAGGAAGGCCTCGAGCGAACGGCGGTTGGCAAGCCCGGTGAGCGCGTCGGTGTTGGAGTGCTCCTCCGCCTGCTTGAGTGAATCCTTGATCTGATCGAGGTCCTTCGTGGTCTGAAGGAAATTTTCCTCCAGCGCCGTGGACCGCGTCGTCGCGTGCGAAAGCTCCTTCACCAGCATCTCGATGATCGGCCGTGGATCGGTGGTCGGCTTGCACTGTGCAGAGACTTCGTCGAGCGTCTCCATCTGGGTGCGGTTGTCGGAAATCGCGGTTGCCAGGAAATCCTTGGCGCTGTCGATCACGCTGCGCAATTGCTCGGGGAAGTCCCCGCTCGTGCTCGAATGCGGATTGACGTAGGTGATGTAGAGATCGCGGTTGGTCGCGGAATCGAACTTGCGCTTGTTGGCGATCAGGATGTCGATGGTTTTTTTCAGCGTGAGCGAGCCGCCGCTCACGTAGTAAAACCAGACTGAAAAATTATCGGGGGTTGGCGGCACGCCATACTGCGCCATCAAACGATTGGCCCGATCCGCGGTTGACGTCGCGTAATCGAAGTCAATCTCGTTGACGGTGCTGCTCATTATCTTGAATCCATCCCCACCCGGGACTTTTCCGGCCCAGAATCTTGGAAAATCGACTGGTTAACCGGCGATAAGGATTTTGACGAATTCCCCAGTGCAATCAGGGCAATCGCGCGACCACGATAGCCGCCACATCTAAATGATGCTTTAAACATTGCCCCTACAGCTGGTCTGCTGGCATCCAAAATCCCTGAAATCGGTCGAAACTTTCGTTGATAATGATGGAGATTCCCGGGTTGATCGCGATTGAAGATTCCCACAATCGCCGCGTGTTCGCTTCCGTATAAGGCACGCCAATCGGGGTGCATAAGGGACGAAAATGCCGTCTTGAAATCCCGCCCCATCCTGTTTTGATCGCTCACTAGTGTCCCGATTCTGAAGTTCGGCGGCATTTTGCCGAGCCACATTTTGAACTTCGGAATCGAAAGGACACTAGCGAGAATCGGACGAGGCCTTCATGAGCACGCGACGCGAACACGATCTATTGGGTGACAGGGATGTTCCGGCTGAGGCCTATTACGGAGTTCACACGCTTCGGGCGGTCGAGAACTTCGCGATTAGCGGAACGCCGATCTCGATCTATCCCGACCTGATCAAGGCGCTGGCGTCGATCAAAATGGCGGCGGCGCGAAGTAATCGCGACCTCGGCCTGCTCGATTCCACGAAAGCTGACGCCATCGTGGCGGCCGCCGAAGAGATCAGGACAGGAAAGCTGCACGAGCAGTTCGTCGTCGATGTGATCCAGGGCGGCGCCGGCACGTCGACCAACATGAACGCCAACGAGGTGATCGCCAACCGGGCGCTGGAACTGCTTGGCCACGCCAAGGGCGACTACAAATTTTTGCATCCCAACGAACACGTCAACATGGGTCAGAGCACCAACGACGTCTATCCGACGGCGCTGAAGCTTGCGGCCTATTCCGGCATCATGCGCCTCGTCGATGCCATGGCGGAGCTGCGCGGGACCTTCGAGGCCAAGTCCGAAGAGTTCAAGGACATCATCAAGATGGGCCGGACCCAGTTGCAGGACGCGGTTCCGATGACGCTCGGGCAGGAGTTCTCGACCTATGCGGTCATGCTCGGCGAAGACGAGATGCGGCTGAAGGAGGCGGTGCTTCTGGTCTGTGAGATCAACATGGGCGCGACCGCCATCGGCACCGGCATCAACGCCCATCCCGATTACGCGCGCCTGGTCTGTCAGCATTTGCGCGACGTCACCGGCATTCCCGTCGTCACCGCCTCGAACCTGATCGAGGCGACGCAGGATTGCGGCTCGTTCGTGCAGCTCTCCGGCGTGCTCAAGCGCGTCGCGGTGAAACTGTCGAAGACCTGCAACGATCTGCGGCTATTGTCATCGGGCCCGCGCGTCGGCCTCAACGAGATCAACCTGCCGCCGATGCAGGCGGGCTCGAGCATCATGCCGGGCAAGGTCAATCCGGTGATTCCCGAAGTCGTCAACCAGATCGCCTTCGAGGTGATCGGCAACGACGTGACGGTGAGTTTTGCCGCCGAGGCCGGCCAGTTGCAGCTCAATGCGTTCGAGCCGATCATTGCCCACAGCCTGTTCAAGAGCGTCAATCACCTGCGCTCGGGCTGCCTGACCTTGGCCGAACGCTGTGTGAAGGGCATCACGGCAAATCGCGAGCATCTGCGCCGCGGCGTCGAGCGCTCGATCGGCATCGTCACCGCGCTCAATCCCTATATCGGTTACGCCAACGCGACCGAGGTCGCGCAGCAGGCGCTTCTGACCGACCAGAGCGTCTACGATCTGGTGCTCGCCAAGAAGCTCCTGACCCGCGAGCAGCTCGACCAGATCCTGCAGCCGGAGGTTTTGACCCAGCCGCGGATGTTCGGCACCGCCACAACGACCGCGCAGACGCACCCGCTCAGCGTCCGCCGCGACCAGACCGACTGATTTCTCATCTGATGAAAATTTGGGCCGGACGCGTCGCAAATTCCCATGCAGGCAGAGCTTTCCGGATTTGCGGTTGCGCGCGGAGGGCGATACGTTATCGCCTGATAAAAAAGCCATGGATCACCAAAGCCATGGACAAGCAGACCTGAGGAGGAGCCTATGCAGGAGTTGACGCCGGAAAACATCACCCAGGCCGTGCTTGACCAGATGTCCACGACAGCCAATCCGCGCCTGAAGGAGATCATGGCGTCGGCAGTCAAACACCTGCATGCCTTCGCCAGGGACGTGAATCTGACGCCGGCGGAATGGCTCAAGGGCATCGCCTTCATGACCGCGGTCGGAAAAATCTGCACGCCGGCGCGGCAGGAATTCATTCTGCTGTCGGATACGCTCGGTCTCTCGGCGCTGGTCAACGGCCTTCACGACGAGACCGCGTTGGAGGAGGGAACGCATACGAGTTTGCTCGGCCCGTTTTATCGCGAAACCACGCCGAACCTGCCTGCCGGCAGCCAGATTGCCAAAAACGCCGAGCCGGACACCGAAATCGCGCTCTACGGTTATGTGACCGATGTGAACGGCAAGCCGCTCGCGGGTGCGACCGTTTCGCTGTGGCAGACCTCTGCCAGCGGTCTTTATGACATTCAGGAAGATCCGGGTTCGGTCGACTACCGCGGCATCTTCACCACCGACGCCAAGGGGCTCTTCGTTCTGCGCACGGTGAAGCCGCTCGGCTATTCGATCCCGATGGACGGGCCGGTCGGCGAGATGGTCACCGCGCAACGGCGGCACGGCATGCGGCCGGCGCACATTCATTTCCTGGTCGGCGCGCCCGGCTATCGGGAGCTCGTGACCGCGCTTTACCTGCGCGACGATCCGCATCTCGCGGACGACGTCGTGTTCGGCTCCTCCGGCGATCTGGCGGTCGATATCAAGAAGGATCCGGAATGCCCGATTCCGGGCCTGCCGAGCATCCGCTTCGACATGCGCCTGTCGCGCGAAACCGCGGCCGACCGGGCCGGCGGCCGCGTCGGCGCCGATCCGGCCGCGATCCTGAAGCAGCCGGCTTGACCAAAGCGGGCGTATGGGCGGGCAGGGGGCATGCGACCAGAGTTGGGTTGTGGCTCCAAGCCCGCTGGCCCTAACGTTTGACGACACCTGATGCTGTCCGCGACCGGGCGAAAGACCCGGCGAGGGCCGCCTCTAAAAGCATATCCCAGGGAGGAATTATGAAACGCAGAACGTTTCTCGGCGCGGCCATCACCGGCATCGGCGTCTCGTTGATCGGCAAGGCGGGGGCCGATCAGCCGCCGATCAAGATCGGCATGTCAATGCCGCTGACCGGTGGACTGGCGGGGGGCGGCAAGCCTGCGCTGCTCGGCCATGAAATCTGGCGCGACGATATCAACGCCAAGGGCGGGCTGCTCGGCCGCAAGGTCGAACTCATCGTCTATGACGACAAATCAAGCGCATCCGAAACGCCGGCGCTTTATTCCAAGCTGCTCGACATCGACAAGGTCGATCTGTTGTTCGCGCCCTATGCGACGGTGCCGACCGCGCCGATCATGCCGCTGGTCAAGCAGCGCGGCATGGTGCTGATCGGCAACTTCTCGTTCCAGGTCAACAGCAAGATCCACCACGACATGTGGTTCAACAACGCGCCGTGGGGACCGGCCGACGCCTGGGCGTCGTCGTTTCTCGATCTTGGCCAGAAGGCCGGCGGCAAGTCGGTGGCGCTGCTGACCGCCGACCAGGAGTTCGCGCAGAATCTGGCCAAGACCGCGCGCGAAGTCGCCGGCAAGCGCAACATGCCGATCGTGTTCGACCAGGCCTATCCGCCCAATACGGTGGAGTTCTCCTCGATCGTGCGCGCGCTGAGCGCCGCCAAACCCGACATCGTCTATGTCGCATCCTATCCGCCGGATTCGGCGGGCATCCTGCGCGCCGTCAACGAGATCGGCATCGGCGATAACGTCAAGCTGTTCGGCGGTGGCATGGTCGGGCTTCAGTTCGGCCCGGTGATGGCGAAGATGGGCTCGCTGCTTAACGGCGTCGTCAACTTCAATACCTGGCTGCCCGAGCCCGGCATGTTTTTCGACGGCACCAAGGCCTTCTTCGAGGAATATTCGAAACGCGCCGTCGCGGCCAAGGTCGATCCGCTCGGCTTTTATCTCGCGCCGTTCGGCTATGCGTCGGGTCAGATCATCGCGGCGGCCGTCACGGCGACGAACTCGCTCGATCAGAAGGCGATCGCAAAATACCTGCACGAAAGCGAGATCAAGACCATTGTCGGTCCGATTGCGTTCTCGGAGGATGGCGAGCGCAAGGAGACCGCAACCCTGCAGGCGCAGTTCCAGGGCATCGTCGACAACGACATGGATCAGTTCAAGAAGCCCGGCAAGCAGGTCATCCTGTTTCCCGAGAAGCTGAAGTCCGGCAATCTCATCACGCCGTTCGAAGCGGCGCGAAAGTAATCTTCGGGGATTCTTATCCCTCCCCCGCGGGAGCGCGGGGAGGGTGGCCGTCGCGGAGCGACGGTCGGGTGGGGGCGGCTGGTGACATCAAGAAACGGCGGAAGGGATTTTTGAGGACTCCCACCCCGGCTCACTTTCGCTCGCCGACCCTCCCCGCAAGGGGGAGGGAAAAGAAAGTGCCAGCGCAACCGAGCACGATCGATTTCCTACTTGCGGGAAGAGGTAACCCACACGTAGAGCAACGAGTAGCGACTAGAAGGGCGAGGGGAGCCTGAAATTGTTTTCGATGGACCTGCTGCTCCAGTCGGTCGTCACCGGCGTGTTGCTCGGCTGCTTCTATGCGGCCGTCAGCATCGGGCTGTCGGTTTCCTTTGGGCTCCTCGACGTGCCGCATGTGGCGCATCCGGCGTTTCTGGTGATGGCGTCCTACGCGGTTTTCTTCCTCAACGACACCTACGAGATCGATCCGCTGCTGGCGGGTCTCCTGGTCACGCCGCTGCTGTTCTTTTTCGGGCTTGCCGCCTACCGGCTCTATTACGAGACCTTCGAACGCCGCGGTACCGATGCGGCCGTGCGCGGCATCGCGTTTTTCTTCGGCGTCGCCTTCATCATCGAGGTTCTGCTGATCCTGTACTTCGGCGTCGACCAGCACTCCGTCACGGCCTCATACATCGGTAAATCCTGGCGCTTCGGCGGCATGCGGATTCCGCTCCGCCTGATGGTGGCATTTGCCGTCGCGACCGGATTGACGCTGCTCTTGGCCGTCTATCTGTCGCGCACCTTCATGGGCCGGGCGATCCGCGCGGTGGCGCAGGATGAGGAAGCCGTGCGGCTGATGGGCGCCAATCCGGTGCGCATCAAGCAATGGGCGTTCGGGATTGCGACTGCTGTGCTAGGGGTTGCCGGCGCGCTGCTCATTATCGTCGCGCCGGTCGATCCGACGCTCGACCGCGCCTATATCGGGCGCACCTTCTGCGTCGTTGTCATGGCGGGACTCGGCAGCATGACCGGGACGCTGATCGCGGCGATCATTCTCGGCATCTCAGAGACCATCGTGCTCACCATGTTCGGCGCCTCCTGGGCGCCGGCGATTTCCTTTGCGCTGCTGCTTGGCGTCCTCGCCGTGCGGCCGCAAGGCTTGCTCGGCAGGCGATGACCATGAAGCGCAACGCTCTCGCCTTCTGGGGTGCCTGCGTCCTGTTTCTCGCCGCCATTCTGGTGTCGACGGAGCTCGTCGCCAACGAATACTGGTTCTTCGCCGGCTATGTGATCCTGCAATTCATTGTGCTCTCGGTCGCCTGGACCATTCTGGGCGGTTATGCGGGCTATGTGAACTTCGGCACCAGCGCGTTCTTCGGCGTCGGCGTCTATACGGCGGTCTTTCTGGTCAGCACATTCGGCGCCCCGCTTCCCCTTCAGATCGCGGTCGCCGCCGTTGTCGGGGCGATCCTGGGCTTTGCGGTCGGCCTTTTGACGCTGCGCATGCAGGGCATTTTCTTTTCCATCGCCACCATCGCGCTCACCATCATCATCGAGACCACGGTGACCAACTGGCGCGAACTCGGCGGCGCGGCGGGCATCCAGATCCAGCGGCCGCCGGTCAGCCCGCCGTTCCACAGCTATGTGCAGATGCTGGTGTTCGTGCAGGCGCTGCTCGTGGTGCTTTCGGTCGCGATCGCGCGCTACATCCAGAATTCCTGGATCGGTCGCGGCCTGCAGGCGCTTCGCGACGACGAACTCGCCGCCGAATGCACCGGCGTGCCGACGCTGCGGCTGAAACTGACCGCCTGCGTGATCTCGGGCGCATTGATGTGCGCGGCCGGCGCGCCGGCGGCGATGTATCTGCAATACGCCGATCCCGGCTCGGCGTTTAACCTGAACTATTCGGTCTCGGTGCTCGCGATGGCGCTGATCGGCGGCACTGCGCACTGGATCGGCCCCGTGATCGGCGCGATTCTGCTTGGCGTCACCCAGCAATTGCTCGCCGTCACCATCTCCTCGGAAGTCAACGTGCTGGTACTCGGCATCATGCTCGTGCTGTTCGTGATCGGCGCGCCCGAGGGCATCATCGGGCTGTTCCGCAACCGCCGCGGCGCGGAGGGCAAGACATGACCTCCAGCGAGACGACAGAGGCTGCGTTGCTGCGAATCGGCGGACTGACGAAACGCTTCGGCGGCTTCACCGCGCTCGACAATGTCAGCGTCGATATCCGGCCCGGCGAACGGTTCGGGCTGATCGGCCCCAACGGCTCCGGCAAGACGACGCTGATCAACTGCATCTCCGGCGCATTCCGTACCGAGCCATCGACCGTCGTCTTCAATGGCGAGGACATCACGCGCATGCCGCCGCATGTGCGCACGCGGCGCGGGATCGCGCGCAGCTTCCAGATCCCACGGCCCTTCCGCAGCATGACTGTGATCGAGAATCTGATGGTCGCTGCCGACTTCACCGGCGGCCATCTCAGCCTCACGGCTGACGACCACCGCGACCAGGCGATGGCGATCCTTCAGCAGATGGGTCTCGCCAACAAGGCAAACGCGCGCGTGACCGGCCTGAGCCAGGTCGAACTGCGCAAGATGGAGCTCGCACGCGCGATGGCGACGCGACCCAAGCTTCTGATTTCGGACGAGGCGATGGCGGGCCTGTCCGGCTCGGAAGTCGACGAGGTGCTTGATCTTCTGCTCAAGCTCGCGGGCGAATCCATCACCATCATCATGATCGAGCACATCATGCAGGCGGTGATGCGCTTCTCCCAGAGAATCATGTGCCTCGATGCCGGCAAGATCATCGCGATCGGCCAGCCGTCGGAAGTGATGGGCAATGCGCGGGTGCAGGAGGCTTATCTTGGCACTTAGCCTTGCGATCCGCGACCTCGATGCCGGCTACGGCGCGGTGAAAGCGCTGCGCGGCGTTTCGCTCGACGTTGCAACCGGCGAGACGGTGGCGCTGCTCGGCACCAACGGCAACGGCAAGAGCACGCTGATGAAGTGCGTCATGGGTCTGGTGCGGCCGTGGCGCGGCAGCGTATCGCTCACGATCGATGGCACTGCTCACGATCTCTCCAGGATGTCGCCGGAGGCGATCGTCGATCTCGGCGTCGCGTTGGTCCCCGAGGGGCGGCGGCTGTTTCCGCGGTTGACGGTTTCGGAAAATCTCATGCTGGGCGCGTTCCGCCGCGCCGCCCGGGCTGACATCGACCGCAACCTCGCGCTTGCGTTCGATGCCTTTCCGGTGCTGAAGGAGCGCGCCAAACAACTGGCCGGCACCATGTCGGGCGGTCAGCAGCAGATGCTGGCGATCGCGCGCGCGATGATGTCCTCGCCGCGGTTGCTGCTAATCGACGAGCCGTCTGTCGGCCTGTCGCCGCTTCTGGTCTCGCAAATGATCACCAAGATCGGCGAGCTCGGTGAGCGCTTCGACCTCACGGTCCTGATGGCCGAGCAGAACTTCAATCAGGCCGTGCGTATCGCCGATCGCGGCTATATCATCGTGCATGGCGAGATTGTCGTTGCTGCTGATGTCAGCGAGTTGCACGGCAACGATATCGTCAAGCAGCTTTATCTCGGCGGCAGCGTCAAGACAGGATAGCCAATGACAGCAAAACTTCTGCCCACGACCGTTGTCGGCAGCTACCCCCAGCCCGACTGGCTGGTCGACCGCCAGATGCTGTCGAAAGGCGTGGCGCGGGTGCGGCTCGATCTGTGGCGCGTCGCGGAACCCTGGCTCGAACAGGCGCAGGATGACGCGACGCTGCTGGCGATCCGCGACATGGAGCGCGCCGGCATCGACATCATCACCGACGGCGAGGTGCGGCGGGAAAGCTATTCCAACCGATTTGCCACCGCGCTCGACGGTATTTCGATCACCAAGCCCGCCGAGGTGATCTCGAAGGCCGGCCTTGCCACGCCGGTGCCGCGCGTGGTCGGTCCGATCAAGCGCACGCAGGCGGTCGAAACGCGCGACATGGAATTTTTGCGCCGTAACACCGAGCGTCTGGCCAAAATCACGCTGCCCGGTCCGTTCACGATGAGCCGGCAGGCCGTCAACGACTATTACAAGGACGACGACGAGATGGTGATGGATTTCGCCGCCGCGGTGAACGCCGAGGCGCGCGATCTCGAAAAGGCCGGCGCCGACGTCATCCAGCTCGACGAACCCTGGCTGCGTCAGGATCCGGCGGCCGCCAAACGCATCGCGGTGAAGGCGATCGACCGCGCGCTGGAAGGCTTGAAGGTCACGACGGTGGTACATCTCTGTTTCGGCTACGCCGCGGTCGTCAAGGGCGAGAAGCCGGTCGGCTATTCCTTCCTCGGCGAGCTCGCCGCGTGCAAGGCCGACCAGATTTCGATCGAGGCGGCGCAGCCGAAGCTCGATCTCGGCGTGCTCAAAGATTTGTCGCCGAAGAAGATCATGCTGGGCGTGATCGACCTTGCCGATCCCAATGCGGAAACCGCCACTGTGGTCGCGGACCGCATTCGCGCCGCGCTGAAACATCTTCCGCCAGAGCGGCTGGTGCCCGCACCCGATTGCGGCATGAAATATCTGCCGCGCGAGCTCGCCTTTGCCAAGTTGAAGGCGCTCGCTGACGGCGCGGCGATCGTGCGCGCAGCGTTGTCGTGAGGCGCCGTTGCCGACTTCGTACCGCCGGTACCGTCTTGCCAGCGATCGATCACCGCGGCACGTTAAAAAGTTGACCAGAGATAGATCAACAGTGTGTCGTTGTCGCGGGCATTCGTTCCGTTGCCGTCGAAGTTCGTGCTGGCGCCATTGAACTTGTTGTAGGCGATATATTGCAGGCCGACGCGCGAATTGAACCACGGCCATAGTTTTGGAGCGTTGTTCTTGCCGAAGAACTGGTAGGCGATCTCGCCGACAAAGCCGTCGCTGTTCGGGCTGAATGTACGGTTTCCACCATACAGGATGGAATCGGAGCTGCCCCAGGTATTGAAATAGCCGCCGGTCAGGATGACCTTGCCATCAGTGCCATAGCTCAATGAGGCCTGGGTGCGGAATGTATTCAGCGTGTTATTGAGATTGGCGGCAAGACCATTGGCAACGCTGGCGCCGAGCGACTGGTTCTCGTGCAGATAGGTGGAACGCAGCGTCACCCAATAGCCGTCACCCCGGTACTGATACTGCGAGTCCAGCCCGATGTCGGTGAAGCGATTGGTGCCTGCGCCCGGAGTGGCGAGCGGCAAGCCGGTTTCGGCAAGCAGGCCGAATGTTCCTAGTTCGAGCGAGTGCCTGCCCCATTGCTGTTCGAAAGCGGCCCTGAAATAAGGCGCAACACCGTTGATCGGTAGGGTGTTGTCCGGATTGACCCCGAGCGAATTGAGCGCGCCGGGGTTCAGCGTCTGGTAGCCGGCGAGTTCGAGGTAGAGCTGATCGTTGATGAAGGTATAGGCGCCGATACCTAGCACCTGCGCGGCATAGGTTTGGTCGATGAGCGTCTTCGCGGCAGGTGTATTGGCGAGGTTTGATGTCGTGAAGGGATACCCCCATGCCGGCGTGGTATTCCAGGGGTCCTGCACGGTTGGATTGTTGTTCACGGTGACGCCGTAGACCAGCGGCATGCCGCCAATGTCAAAAGTGTTGGCATAGCGCAGGTCGAGATTATCCCATGTGAACAGATGAGCTGCGGGCGGGCCAAACCCTTGCGCATTATAGGTGCCCTGGATAAAGGCGCCGATATGATCGGTGATGGCGCCGCCATAGAAAAGACTGGCGGTCTGGAGCTCGACGTTATCATTCGACTTCAGAAAGGGCGCCGAGCCAGCGGTGTCCTGACCCGTCGCGGTGTGTGTGAAGGATGCGATAGCCTGCACGGACAACGGCAGTGAAGCATCCGGCGTCACCTGGTCCTTGCTCGGAAATGGCGAATTGTAGCCCAGCACCCGTTTGTCCTCCGGGACCGAACGACCGAGCGTATATCCGAGAATCTTGAAACGCCTGCCGAAGGGGGTGAGTTGTGGAAACTCGGTGTGGCATGCGCCGCAACCGAGTCCGGTCTGTCGCGCGAAGCTCGGTAGCGCGGACGCCTGGCGCGGAATGAACAGCTCGAGGATGACGATTGCAAGCAACAGGGCTCCATTCGGCAGACATGCCAAACGGAAGCCCCGAGAACGAGTCTCTCGCGGCATGTGATGCTCCCCACGCAGAAATCAGCGCGAGCTTTCCTTGCGGTCACTCGCGGTCACCGAGACCCCACTGGCGAAAGCTGCGGAGATTTCACCGTACTCAGGACTGCAAAGAACATCGACGCGAATGCGGGCAAGCGTTCGTCCAAAGATGGCGGAGCAGTACGTTTAATCATGTTCATTTGGTGATTGCAGCGACGGACGATGCAACCGGCGGAATGATGCCCGACATTGTAACGCGGGTTGCGCGATGTGTGCTCAACGGGTGAAGACTTTGTGTCACCCGTCGTTCGGCGGCGATACGATGATGTTGTTGCGACGGGCTTGCGAGCGGGAGTTGCCACGCGATGCGGGTGGGACCGGCGGCTGCCGTCTCTCAAGCAGCGCGCAACGCCGAAATGCGTTCGATGGCGACGCGTCTACTCGCCGGGAACCAGACGACGCTCGCGCCGTCGCCGCCGCCAATGCCGCGCGCGATCGAGATAGAGGTAGACCACCGGCGTCGTATAGAGGGTGAGAATCTGGCTCAGGATCAGCCCGCCAAAAATGGCAATACCCAGCGGCTGGCGGAATTCGCTGCCTTCGCCGAGGCCAACCATCAGCGGCACCGCGCCAAACAAAGCGGCCATGGTGGTCATCATGATCGGGCGGAAGCGCATCACGCAGGCCTCGAAGATCGCCTCGCGTGACGACAGCCCGCGCATGCGTTCGGCGTCCAGCGCAAAGTCGATCATCATGATCGCGTTCTTCTTGACGATGCCGATCAGCAAGATCACGCCGATCATCGCGATGATGTCGAATTGGGTGTGCGACAGCATCAGAGCGGCGACCGCGCCGACACCCGCCGACGGCAGCGTCGACAGGATCGTGAGCGGATGAATGTAACTCTCATAGAGCATGCCGAGCGAGATGTAGATCGTGGCGAGCGCCGCCAGAATGAGGAACGGCTCGTTCGCCACCGATTGCAGGAAAAGCTTGGCAGCGCCGCCAAAGCTGCCGCGAATATCGGCCGGCATGCCGATCTTGCTCATCGTCGCCTCGATCGCGGCCGTGCCCGCGCTCAAGGAAACGCCGGGCGGGAGGTTGAAGGAGACGGTCGAGGCAACGAGACCATCCTGATGGCTGACCGAAAGCGGCGTCTCGCCCTCCGCGAAGCGGGCGACGCTTGCCAGCGGAATCATCGTTTCGGCGCTGGTCGAGATCGCCGTTCCGGTCGACGAGGCGCCCTTGCCGGCCGCGCCGATCGAATTGGTCGCCTGGTTTCGCACCGCGTTCGCGACGATCGAACTGAGCGAGTTCGGCTGAGAGCGCGAGGCGACCGTTCCTGCCACAGCGTTGGTCGTTTGCGAACCGCTCGCGGGACCGCCGATGGTGCTGACATAGACGTCCTTCAGGGTCTCCGGATTTTGCCAGTAGTCGGGCGTCACCTCCATGATCACGTGATACTGGTTGCGCTCGACATAGATCGTCGAGACCTGCCGCTGTCCGAAGGCGTCATAGAGCGTGTTGTCGATCTCGCGGACGCTGATGCCGAACTGAGCGGCGGCGTCGCGGTCGATGATGAGGTTGGATTGCAGCGCCTTGTTCTGCTGGTCGCTGGAGACGTCCGAAAGCTGGGGCATGGCCTGAAGCGCTGCGACCAGTTTCGGCGTCCATTCGTTCAGTTCGTCGGACGTCGAGCCTTGCAGGGTGTATTGATAAGCCGCGTTGCCCGTACGCCCGCCGGCGCCGAGGTCGCCGAGCGATTGCAGTGTCAAAGTGGCGCCTGCCACAGCCGAGAGCTGCCCGCGTAGCCGTTCGACCACCTGCTCTGCCGAGACCCCGCGCTCGCTGATCGGTTTCAGTGAGGCGAATACCGTTCCGGTATTGACGCCGCCGGAGCCCGGCCCGCCGCCGCCGGTGAAGCCGAGCGCGGTGTCGACCGCCGGGTCCTGTTTGACGATGTCGATGAATTGCGTGAGCTTCTGTCGCATCAGTTGAAACGAGGAATGTTGATCGGCCTGGATCACCCCCCGCAAAAGACCGGAATCCTGCTGCGGCACAAAGCCCTTCGGGACCACGCGGTAGAGATGGAAGTTCAGGTAGAGCGTCGCGGCCAGTGTCAACATCACCAGCAGCGGGTGGCGTAATGCTATCCCAAGCGTCCAGCGATAGAAGCGCAACATCGCCTCGAAGACGTATTCGCTGATCCGGTAGATGCGCCCATGCGGTTGGCGGCGATCGCCGCGCAGCAAGATGGCGCACATCATCGGCGTCGTCGTCAGTGACACCACGAGCGAAATCGCGATCGCGATCGTGATCGTCATGGTGAATTCGCGAAACAGCCGGCCGGCCAGGCCGCCCATCAACAGGACCGGGATAAACACCGCGACCAGCGACACGCTCATCGACAGAACAGTGAAGCCGACCTCGCGGGAGCCGACAAGGGTGGCCTCCAGCCGCGACAAGCCGGCCTCCATATGGCGGGCAATGTTTTCCAGCACGACAATGGCGTCATCCACAACGAAGCCAGTCGCGACTGTCAGCGCCATCAGCGAGAAGATGTCGAGGGTATAACCCAGTACATACATGACGGCGAGCGTCGCCACCAGCGACACCAGGACGGCTGCGGTCGGAATGAGCGTGGCGCGCGCATCGCGCAGGAAGGCGAACACGACGAGGATCACGAGCGCGACCGCAATCAGCAGCGTGATCTCGACGTCCCTGAGCGAGGCGCGGATCGTCTTCGAGCGGTCGAGGGCAAGATTGACATCGATCGCAGGCGAGACCGACGCCTTGAGTTGCGGCATCAGCGCCTTCACGCGATCGACCATCTGGATGACGTTGGCGCCCGGCTGCCGGTACACGATCATCATCACCGCCGGCTTGCCGTTTGAAAGGCCGAGCGTCCGCACGTTTTCGACCGAGTTGACGACTTCACCGATATCGGCGAGCCGCACAGGCGCGCCGTTGCGGTAGGCGACGATCAGCGGCTTGTAGTCGTCAGCCTTGTTGGCCTGGTCGTTGGAGTAGATCTGGTAGCGCTGGCTGCTGACATCGATGCCGCCCTTCGGGCTGTGCGCATTGGTTGAGGCCAGCGCGGCGCGAACGTCCTCGAGGCCAATGCCGTATTTATAGAGCGCCGGTGGCAACAGCTCGACACGCACCGCCGGCAGCGACCCGCCCTGGACGGAGACCTGACCGACACCTTCGATCTGCGACAGCTTCTGCGCCAGGATGGTCGAGGCGGCGTCGTAGAGTTCCCCCGGCATCAGCGTGTCTGACGTCAGGGTGTAGATCAGGATCGGGGACGAAGCCGGGTTGAGCTTGCGATAGGTCGGATTGGTGCGCAGGCTGGACGGTAGATCCGCGCGGGCCGCGTTGATCGCGGCCTGCACGTCGCGTGCGGCGCCATTGATGTCGCGACCGATGTCGAATTGCAGGGCGATGTTCGCGGAGCCGAGGTTGCTCGACGAGGTCATTTCGGTGACGCTGGCGATCTGGCCGAGATGGCGCTCGAGCGGGCTGGCGACCGTGGTGGCGACGTCCTCCGGGCTCGCGCCGGGCAGCGTCGCTTGCACAAAAATGGTCGGGATGTCGACGTCCGGCAGCGGCGCGACCGGCAGCTTGAAGAACGCGATCACGCCAGCCACCACGAGTCCCAGCGAGAGCAGCGTGGTGGCGACCGGGCGGCGGACGAAGGGTGCGGACAGGCTCATCGGCGCATTCGAAGTCGTTGTGGCCAGCTTCTATCTGGCAACGCTTCGAGGCAAAAGCCACACAATGTCACACGATATCGCCACACGCCTGCCCCAAATCAAGGCCTCGAAACCAGCCTGTTCTCACCCGCGTAATTGTTGCGCGGAGATCGATGATATTGATAGGAAGTTGCCGATGAGACGAGGTCGCTGCAAATGAATTCTTGTAAACGCCGGTTGCCCGGTAACACCGGGTTACACGCTGTGGTCCGTATCGGCGCTGTCCTTGGTTTGCTCGCCGCAGTGCCTGCGACAGCCGAAGATGCGCCTGCGCGCAAGCCGGGCTTGTGGGAAGTCAAGACCTCGATCGACGACCGCGGGCGCGCGGTCACGGTGCAACAATGCATCGATGCCGCGACCGACCAGATGCTGCAATCGAGCACCGGCCCGCTTGCGGCGCCGATTTGCGCCAAGCGTGAGGTGAAGAAATCGGAAGGCGGGATGACGATCGACACGCAGTGCACCTTCAACGGCAAGCCGGCAAGCGCGCATGCAGTGGTGTCAGGCAGCTTCGATTCCGCCTACACCATGACGGTGACGGCAGAAGGTGTCGATCTGCCGGCGACCAGGATGACGATGGACGCCAAATGGCTGGGCGCCTGTGCGGCGGATCAGCGGCCCGGCGATGTCGTCATGGCGGGTGGCGTCAAGGTCAATATCCCGGACTTGCAGAAGCGCGCGGGCGCACCGGGTGCGATGGTGCCGTTCGGCAAGTAGGCCGCGACCTTCTATCCGTTTCGGTAGGTGTAGCTGTAGCCGTTGAGCGCAGGCGCGCCGCCGAGGTGCGCGTAGAGCACCTTGGCGCCATCGGGAAAGAAGCCTTTCCTGACGAGATCCATCATGCCTTGCATCGATTTGCCCTCGTAGACAGGGTCCGTGATCATGGCTTCGGTGCGCGCCGCAAAGCGGATCGCGTCGCTGGTCTCCTTGCTCGGCACGCCATAGGCCGGATAGGCATAGTCGTTCAGGATGACGATTTCGTCGTCGCGCACTTTCCGTCCAAGCTCGACCAGTTCGGCGGTCTGATCGACGATGCCGCGAACCTGCGTGCGAGTCTGCTCGGGGGTTCCTGAAGCATCGATGCCGATCACGCGATGGGCGCGATTATCCGCAGCGAAGCCGACGATCATGCCGCCTTGCGTCGAGCCGGTGACCACGCAGACGATGATGTAGTCGAAGGTGACGCCCATCTGCTTTTCCTGGGCGCGAACTTCTTCGGCGAAGCCGACATAGCCGAGGCCGCCATATTTGTGCACCGAGGCGCCGGCCGGGATGCCGTAGGGCTTGCCGCCGGCGTCCTTCACCGACTGGATCGCTTCTTCCCAGCTCTTGCGGATGCCGATGTCGAATCCATCAGGGACGATGCGGCTCTCGGCGCCCATCAACCGCGTCATCATGATATTGCCGACACGGTCGTACACGGCGTCCTCGTGCGGCACCCAGGTCTCCTGGATGACCACGCACTTCATGCCGATCTTGGCCGCGGTCGCCGCCACCATGCGCGTGTGGTTCGACTGCACGCCGCCGATCGACACCAGCGTGTCGGCGTTAGAAGCAATCGCATCGGGCACGATGTATTCAAGCTTGCGCAGCTTGTTGCCGCCCATCGCAAGACCCGAATTGCAGTCGTCACGCTTGGCGTAGATCTTCACCTTGCCGCCGAGCGCTTCGGTCATCCGCGGCAGGTACTCGATCGGCGTCGGGCCAAAGGTCAGCGGATAGCGTTCGAACTTGTCCAGTCTCAGCATGTCGATCTCCGGGTCAGGCGGCTGCGAGACAGGTGTAGCGAAAATCCCGGAAAAGGTGCTCTCGAATGTTCTTCCCATTTTTTCAAAAATGGCCTATTTGGAACAACAATACAGCTCATTTCTTCGAATAAGGCGCGAAAATATGAAAGAATATTCCACGCTCGATCGCGTCGACCAACGCATTCTCCGGCGTCTGCAACGCGAGGGGCGGATGACCAATGCGGAGTTGGCGAAGGCCGCCAATATCAGCCCCGCGACATGTCACCGGCGGACCCAGCGGCTGTTCGACGAGGGCTACATTCGCTCGGTGCGCGCGGACATTTCGCCTGACAAGGTCGATCGCGGCGCGCTCGTCATTGTCGGCGTGGTGCTCGATCGCTCGACGCAGGAGAGTTTTTCGGCCTTTGAGGCGGCGATCCGGAAATTGCCGTTTGTGCTCGATTGCCATCTGGTCGCCGGCGACTTCGATTTCTTCCTCAAGATCCGCGTCAAGGACATCGCCGATTTCAGATCGTTGCACGGCGAACAGTTGCTGGCGCTGCCCGGCGTCCGGCAGACCCGCACATTCTTTGTCATGAAGGAAGTGGTCGACAACGCGCCGCTCGATTTCTAAGGCCGATGCCGGCGCGTCCGTGGAGAAATACCCGGCGCTCGCTTCGCTCGGGCGCCCTCTCCCGCAAGGGGAGAGGGGAAAGAACCTACCCCGCGCCGACCTTCTTCTTGCGCCAGGCGAGATGGATCGCGCAGTTGCAGCCGGGCGGATGCGAGGAAAGCTCCTTCACGTCGGCGTCGTTGGCGGGCGCGGCGGAGGACAGCGCCAGCGTTGCAATCGTCCCGCTCACACCACGGCTCTGCGCCGACTGGTCCTGCGCCGGGATGTAGTTCAGGATCGGCGCCAGCCAGCGTTCGACTTCCGCGACCGTCATGCTCTTGCGAGCGGCATAGTCTTCGACCTGGTCGCGCTCGATCTTGCCGACACCGAAATAGAAGCTTTCGGGATGGCTGAAATAAAGCCCCGACACCGACGAGCCCGGCCACATCGCAAAGCTCTCGGTGAGTTTCACGCCCGCAGTGTTCTCGGCATCGAGCAGTTTGAACAGCGTCGCCTTCTCGGTGTGGTCGGGCTGTGCCGGATAGCCGGGCGCGGGACGGATGCCGTCGTATTTCTCGAGGATGAGATCGTCAGTCGAGAGAGCCTCGTCCGGCGCATAGCCCCAGAATTCGCGGCGCACGCGCGCATGCATGCGCTCGGCAAAGGCCTCGGCAAGGCGATCGGCCAGCGCCTTGCACAGGATCGACGAATAATCGTCGTTCGATTTCTTGAAACGGTCGGCGACCGCGTCCTCGCCGATGCCGGCCGTGACCACGAAGCCGCCGACATAGTCCTTCACGCCGGAAGCCACAGGCGCGATGAAATCCGACAGCGCAGCGTTGAAGCGGCCTTCGCGCTTCTCAAGCTGCTGGCGCAGCGTGTGAAGCGTTGCAATCGGCTTGCTCCGCGTCTCGTCCGCGTAAACGAGGATGTCATCGCCGACCGTGTTGGCCGGCCAGAAGCCGATCGTCGCCTGCGCCGTGAACCATTTCTCGGCAATGATGCGATGGAGCATCTTGCGCGCATCGTCATAGAGCGAGCGCGCCACTTCGCCGACCTTGGGATCGTCGAGAATGGCGGGAAAGCGCCCGCTCAGCTCCCAGGTCTGGAAGAACGGCGTCCAGTCGATGTAGTCGGCGAGCTCCGCAAGATCGTAACTGCGGAACGTCTTCAGCCCGAGGAACGACGGCTTTTTCGGCGGCGTCTTGGCAAAATCGACCGGCACGGCGTTGGCGCGCGCATCGGAGAGCTTCAACCGCTTCTTGTCGGCCTGTGCGCGGAAATGTGCCGCGGAGATCTTGGCGTATTCGGCGCGGACTTCTGCGGCATAGGCCTCGCGCTTTTCCGGCGACAGCAGTGCAGAGGCGACGCCGACGGCGCGGCTCGCATCGTTGACATGCACCACCGGTCCGCTGCGATAATTGGGATCGATCTTCACGGCTGTGTGGACGCGGCTGGTGGTGGCACCGCCGATCAAGAGCGGAACCTTCAACCCCTCACGCTGCAGCTCGGACGCAAAGAACGCCATCTCGTCCAGCGAGGGGGTGATGAGGCCGGACAGGCCGACAATATCTGCCTTCTGCGCCTTGACGGTCTCGACGATCTTTGCCGCCGGCACCATCACGCCGAGGTCGATCACCTCGAAGTTGTTACATTGCAGCACGATGCCGACGATATTCTTGCCGATGTCGTGGACGTCGCCCTTGACGGTCGCGAGCACGATCTTTCCGGCGGCATGACGGTCGTCGGCGACCGTGCCATTGGCAAGGTTCCTCGCCTTCTCTTCTTCCATGAACGGCATCAGGTAGGCGACCGCCTGCTTCATCACGCGGGCGGATTTGACGACCTGCGGCAGGAACATCTTGCCGTCGCCGAAGAGATCGCCGACGACGTTCATGCCGGCCATCAGCGGGCCTTCGATCACATCGAGCGGGCGCGCCGAGAGCTTTCGCGCTTTCTCGGTGTCGGCGTCGATATATTCGGTGATGCCGTGCACCAGCGCGTGCGAGAGGCGCTTGTCGACCGGCCATTCGCGCCAGGCGAGATCTTGCGTCTCGGTCTTCTTCTCCTTGCCGCGGAATTTTTCGGCCAAGCCGAGCAGCCGCTCGGACGCGCCGGCGTCGCGGTTGAGGATGACATCTTCGCACACCTGGCGCAGCTCGGGATCGATGTCGTCATAGACGATCATCTGTCCGGCATTGACGATGCCCATGTCCATGCCCGCCTTGATGGCGTGATACAGGAACACCGAGTGCATGGCTTCGCGCACCGGCTCGTTGCCGCGGAACGAGAACGACAGGTTGGAAACGCCGCCGGAGATATGCGCGTGCGGCAGGTTTTGCCGGATCCAGCGCGTCGCCTCGATGAAATCGACGCCGTAATTGTTGTGCTCTTCGATACCGGTCGCGATCGCGAAAATATTCGGATCGAAAATGATGTCTTCCGGCGGGAAGCCGACGCGGTTGACCAGGATGTCATAGGCGCGCTTGCAGATTTCGGTCTTGCGCGCAAACGTATCGGCCTGGCCCTTTTCGTCGAAGGCCATCACAACGACAGCCGCGCCATGGCGCCTCGCGATATTGGCCTCGTGGATGAATTTCTCCTCGCCCTCCTTCATGGAGATCGAGTTCACGACCGGCTTGCCCTGCACGCATTTCAAGCCGGCCTCGATCACGTGGAATTTCGAGGAATCGATCATCACGGGAACGCGGGCGATGTCCGGCTCGGCGGCAACGAGGTTGAGGAAGGTCACCATCGCCGCTTCGGAGTCGAGCAGGCCTTCGTCCATGTTGACGTCGATCACGACCGCGCCGTTCTCGACCTGGTCGCGCGCGACCTGCAGGGCCGCGGTGTAGTCGCCGGCCGTGATTAGCTTGCGGAAGCGCGCCGATCCCGTGACGTTGGTGCGTTCGCCGACATTGACGAAGGGAATGGCCGGGGTGAGCTCAAAAGGTTCGAGGCCGGAAAGCCGCAGGCGCGGTTCGATCACGGGAACGATGCGCGGCTTGTGCGGGCTGACTGCGGCCGCAATCGCGGAAATATGCTCGGGCGTGGTGCCGCAGCAGCCGCCGACGACATTGACGAGGCCGCTCGCGGCAAACTCGCCGATCAGCCGCGCCATATATTCCGGACTCTCGTCGTACTGGCCGAACTCGTTGGGCAGGCCGGCATTGGGATAGGCACAGACCAGCGCATCGGCGACACGGCCGATATCGGCGATATGCGCGCGCAGATCCTCGGCGCCGAGCGCGCAATTGAAGCCGATCGTGATCGGTTTGGCGTGCCGGACCGAATTCCAGAACGCTTCGGGCAACTGGCCCGAGAGCAAGCGGCCGGATTTGTCGGTGATCGTGCCCGACACCATGACGGGCACGTCGATGCCGCGCGCTTCGGTGATCTCGGCGATCGCGTAAAGCGCAGCCTTGGCGTTGAGCGTGTCGAAAATGGTTTCGACCAGCAGCAAATCAGCGCCGCCGTCGAGCAGGCCCTTGATCTGCTCGCCATAGGCCGTGCGGAGATCGTCGAAGGTGACGGCGCGGTAGCCCGGATTCGACACGTCGGGCGAGATCGAGGCGGTGCGATTGGTCGGGCCGATGGCGCCGGCGACAAATCGCGGCTTGCCGTCCTCGGCGGCCACGCGCTCCGCGGCGGCGCGCGCGAGCTTCGCGCCCTCGAGGTTGAGCTCGTAGGCGAGGTCCGACATGTCATAGTCGGCTTGCGCGATTCCGGTCGACGAGAAAGTGTTGGTGGCGACGATGTCGGCGCCCGCGCGCAGGTAAGCGGCGTGGATGTCCTCGATCGCTTTCGGCTGGGTCAGGATCAACAGGTCGTTGTTGCCCCTGACGTCGCGATGAAAATCCGCAAAGCGCGCGCCGCGAAAAGCAGCTTCGTCGTATTGCAGCGCCTGGATCATGGTGCCCATGGCGCCATCGAGCACGAGAATGCGCTCCTTGGCGGCAGCAAGGAACGCAGTGCGTTTCGGAGAGACGGGAACGGTCATCGACTTACGCCGCCTTCTGCGCAGCCGAAGGGCGGATGCCGAGCAGATGGCAGATCGCGAAAACCAGGTCGGCGCGGTTCATGGTGTAGAAATGAAAGGTGTCGACGCCGTGCTTGTTGAGCTTCTGCACTTGCCCGGCAACGACAGTCGCCGCGACGAGCTTCCTGGTCTCGGCGTCGTCGTCGAGGCCGTCGAATTTTGCCGCAAGCCAATCCGGCACGGTGGTGCCGGCCCGGGTGACGAAATTTCGCGCCTGCTTGAAATTGTGCATCGGCATGATGCCGGGCACGATCGGAATATCGATGCCGCGAGCGCGCACGCGGTCGAGGTAGCGAAGGTAATGGTCGTTGTCGAAGAAGACCTGCGTGATCGCGCGCGTCGCGCCGGCGTCGACTTTCGCCTTCAGCGTATCGATATCGGCATCGAAGCTCGGGCTCTCCGGATGCTTCTCCGGGTAGGCCGAAACCGAGACCTCGATATCGGGAAATCGCTTCTTGATGCCGGCGACAAGTTCGGAAGAGGTCTGATAGCCGTCGGGATGGGTGGAGTAGGGGGTGCCGATGCCGCCGGGCGGATCGCCGCGCAGCGCCACGATGTGGCGGACGCCGGTCGCGTGATAGCGGCTGACAATGTCGTCGATCTCGCTGCGCGCGGCGCCGACGCAGGTCAGATGCGCGGCCGGCAGAAGTTCGGTCTCGCCGAGAATCCGGGCGATGGTGGAATGGGTGCGCTCGCGGGTGGAGCCGCCGGCGCCATAGGTCACCGAGACGAAACTGGGGGTCAGCGGCGCGAGACGCTTGATGGTCTCCCACAGGCTCTTTTCCATCTCCTCGGTCTTCGGCGGGAAGAATTCGAAGGAGATCGCCGGCTGATTTGGCGCGCGGGATGCGGCCGACGTGGCCAGGGTAGTTTCACTCATGACTTTGGTAATCTCCGCAACAAACCTGAAAAGCCGCGCAGGGGCGTTGATGGTATCGAACCAAGATAGGTGAAAAGGCTTTCGCGAAATAGCCCACTATATGTGGGAAGTAGCCCAATTACGCCAATAGAAATGGAATTCTAGACCCGTTTCTTCTCCGGTGGGCGAAGCTTGAATCAGCATAATATATTGTTTTAAATTATTTATTTCGATCCGATTTTGAAGAAGGGAGTGGGCAAATTGACATTATTAAGAAAGACAAAATCCATTGCCCACCGAGCCAAGTGGCGCCTTGCTTCGCGTGTCGGCCCAAAGACCTGACCTGCGCGCCGCGCCGTTGTGCTGCCGGTTCCCTGCACTAGGTTTACGGCCATGATCCCGCTTTCCGTCCTCGATCTCTCCGTTGTCACGTCCGCCACCAGGCCGGCCGCGGCGCTGCGCAACAGCATCGATCTCGCCCGCCACGTCGATGCGCTCGGCTTCACCCGCTACTGGCTCGCCGAGCATCATAATCTGGCGTCGGTGGCGAGCCCCGCGCCTGATCTGATGATTGGGCAGATCGCGGCGGTGACGAAAAACATCCGCGTCGGCTCCGGTGGCGTGATGTTGCCGAACCATGCGCCGCTGGTGGTGGCCGAACGCTTCAAGATGCTGGAGGCGCTGTTCCCTGGCCGGATCGATCTCGGTTTGGGGCGTGCGCCCGGCACCGATGGCCCCACGGCCTATGCACTACGCTCCAGGCTCGACAAACGCGAGGGCGACGATTTTCTCGAACGGTTGCACGAACTGACATTGTGGGAGACTCGCAACTTCCCGCCCAATCACCCCTTCAACAAGGTGGTGGCGATGCCGGACGACACGCCGCTGCCGCCGATCTGGTTGCTTGGCTCGAGCGACTACAGTTCGGAGTTGGCGGCGCAGGTCGGCATGGGCTTTGCGTTCGCGCATCACTTTGCGTCGTACGATGCGACGGCCGCGATGACGAACTATCGCGCGCATTTCAAGCAAACCGGCTGGCGCGAGACGCTTTATGCGATTCTGGCGGTTGCAGTCGTTACGGCCGACACCGACGCCGAGGCCGAGCGGCTCGCGGCGTCGATGGATCTCAACCGGCTGCTGCGCGACCGCGGTCAATATATCCCGCTGCCGAGCCCGGAGGAGGCGCAGGCCTTCCCCTACACCGACGCCGATCGCGCCGCGATCGCACGCAACCGCTCACGGCTGTTTGTCGGCAGCCCGGCAACCGTCATGCAGAAGCTTGAACCGATGATTGCGGCTTGCCAGGCCGACGAACTGATGATCGTCAGCGCGATCTACGATCACGAAGCGCGCAAGCAGTCGTACAGCCTACTGGCGAATGCGTTCGGGCTCGGCAAGAAGGAAGCGGCTTGATCCGCGTCGTCCCGGCCAAGCGCAAGCGCGAGCCGGACCCATAACCGCGGACAGATGTTGTTGCCGTCATTGCGAGGAGCGCAAGCGACGAAGCAATCCAGAATCTTGATGCGGTGCATCTTCTGGATTGCTTCGCTTTGCTCGCAATGACGGAATCTACAGGCGCGACGGAAGACGATCGTGCGACTCGGCTAGTCCTGCTTCTCGCTAAACGTCTCGCGGAACGGGTGGGCCGGATAGACGCCGACGATGCGGAATTCGCGCGAGAAGAACTTCAATTCCTCCAGCGCAAAGGCGAGACCCTTGTCGTCGGGATGGCCGTCGACATCGGCATAGAATTGCGTGGCGAAGAAATTGCCGTCGACCATGTAGCTTTCGAGCTTGGTCATGTTGACGCCGTTGGTGGCAAAACCGCCGAGCGCCTTGTAGAGCGCTGCGGGGAGGTTGCGCACACGGAAAACAAAAGTGGTGACCAGCGGTCCCGCGCCTTGTTTTGCCCAGTCGGCTTCCCGCGCCAGCACCACGAAGCGGGTGGTGTTGTGATCTTCGTCCTCGACGTTCTCGGCCAGAATGTCGAGGCCGTAGATTTCGGCTGCGAGCTTCGAGGCAATCGCCGCGCAATTCTTGTCGCCACGCTCGGCTACGATGCGCGCGCTGCCGGCGGTGTCGGCCCCGACGATCGGCTTGATGCCGAGCTTGCGGATGATGCGCCGGCATTGCCCCAGCGCATGCACGTGGCTCTCGACGGTCTTGATGTCGCCGATTTTGACGCCGCGCGGGGCCATCAACTGATGATGCACCGGCAGGAACCATTCGCCGACGATGAAGAGGCCGGACTGCGGCAACAGATGATGGATGTCGGCGACGCGTCCGGCGACCGAATTCTCGATCGGGATCATGCCGAGATCGGCCTCTCCGGAAGAGATCGCGGCCAGCGCGTCCTCAAAGGTCGCGCAGGGCAGGGCCTGCGCGTCCGGATAGGCTTCGGTGATGGCGATGTGGGAGTTGGCGCCCGGCTCGCCCTGGAATGCGATTTTCAGCTTCTTGGTCATGGCGTGCCTTGTAGCAGCCGGTCAGGATTTCGCCAGTGCGGGTATCAGGATTTCGCCAGTGCAAGTATCTGGCGCGTGGCCTCGAGGTCGGCCGGGGTGTCGACGCCGCGTGGCACCGTGTCGACGATGCCGATGTCGATCCGCATGCCCGCTTCCAGCGCCCGCAATTGCTCGAGCTTCTCCTGCTGCTCCAGCGGCGAGGGCGGCAGGCTGACAAAGCGTTCGAGAGCCGCACGCCGATAGGCATAGAGCCCGATATGATGGTAGCGCGGCCCATCGCCATGGGGCGCGGTGGCACGGGTAAAATAGAGGGCGCGCAGGCGGCGTGGGCCGATCATGGAGCCGACCGCCTTCACCACACTGGGCGCCGTGGCCTCCTCCTCGGTGTGGATTTCCGCGGCGAGCGTCGCGATATCGACGTCCGGGTCGGCCAGCGGGATCAGCACGTCGCGGATATTGTCGGCACTGACGGTCGGAAAATCGCCCTGCAAATTGACGACGATCTCGGCCTCGCGGCTGGGATCGAGGAGGCACGCCGCCTCGAAGATCCGGTCCGAGCCGGAGGGGTGGTCGGCGCGGGTCATGACGGCCTCTCCGCCATGCCTGGTCACGGCGGATGCGATATCGGCCGTGTCGGTTGCAACCGCGACGCGGCCGATTCCGGCTGCCTCGGCCCGCCGCAGCACGTGGACGATCATCGGCAGGCCGGCCATCTCCAGCAGCGGTTTGCCGGGCAGGCGCGTCGCGGCCATGCGGGCCGGAATCAGGACCAAAATGCGGGGGTTGGTCATCGGGATAAGGTTGGATACCCCTTGGAGAAGTGGCCGGAAATAATGGGGGACGGGTCAAAAGCCAAAGCGTTTATACGGGTTGCCAGAGCACGGGCAAACCGATATCTGATGCGAGCCTTGGGGGGCGGCGCAAAGGGCCGATTCCTCGGCGCTCTCGCGGCCGTTTCTCTCCGGCCAACTCGACATTTCCGGCCTGGAGCCTGATCCAAAATGGACTCCTTCGAACTCAATAAAATTCTCGGTGCCGTTCTCGGTACCTGCATTCTTCTGCTGGTGACGAGCTTCACCGCCAGCGCGATTTTCGCTCCCAACAAGCCCGAAAAGCCCGGCTTCGAAATCGCCGTGAAGGAAGAAGCTGCGGGTGGCGAAAAGGCCGCCGCCGCGGCGCCGGCCGAGCCGATCGAGAAGCTGCTTCAGACCGCCTCTGTCCAGAAGGGTGAGGCGGCCGCCAAGAAGTGCGGCGCCTGTCACGACTTCGCCAAGGGCGGGCCCAACAAGGTCGGTCCGAATCTCTATGGCATCGTCGGTGACAAGAAGGGTGAAGGCCGTGGCTTCAATTTCTCGGCGGCCATGAAGGCCAAGGGCGGCACCTGGACCATCGACGACCTCGACAAGTTCATCGACAACCCGAAGGGCTTTATTCCCGGCACCGCGATGGGCTTTGCCGGTATCCAGAAGGGTAGCGAGCGCGCCGACGTGATCGCCTACCTGAACTCGCTTTCGGACAATCCGCAGCCCTTGCCGACCGCGGCGAAGTAGCGTCTGCTGATTGAGGCATTCGGTTTTGGAACGGCCGGGGTTTCCCGGCCGTTTTCGCATTCGCCCCGTCGGTTCCCGGTCCGAGGTTCAAATCTGCGCGTGTGGCGCCGGTTTCACTTTCGTTGCCGCGGCCTTTGGTCCCACGATGGCGGCCATGATGAGCAAAAAGCAACTTAATCGGTCAAAACCTTGCCTTATACTCCGTTCCCTGTAACGCGGATCAACACGGGATTTCTCATTTGGCCTTTAACCGAAGACGTCTTTTGCAGGGTGGCGCCGTTGCTGCGATCGCGCCGGCCCTTCGCGCTACATCCGGATTTCCTCTCGTCAGCGCCGCGCGCGCACAGACGTCCGCAAATGAGCCTGCCTGGCGGCACGGCTTGTCGCTGTTCGGCGACATCAAGTATCCGGCCGATTTCAAACGCTTCGATTATGTCAATCCCGACGCGCCCAAGGGCGGAGCGGTACGCCAGATTTCGGTCGGCACGTTCGACAATTTCAACATCGCGGTCTCGGGTGTGAAGGGGTCGATTGCGCCGATCGGACTGATCTACGAAAGGCTGATGGAAAATGCTCTGGATGAGGTTGCGACCGGATACGGTCTGCTGGCCGAAGCGGCCCAACATCCGGGCGATTTTTCCTGGGTCATCTACCGTCTTCGCAAGGAAGCCCGCTGGCACGACGGCAAGCCGGTGACGCCGGAGGACGTCGTCTATTCGCTTGAGGTGCTGAAGAAATACAACCCGCTATATGCCGCATACTATCGCCACGTCGCGAAGGCTGAAAAGACCGGCGAGCGCGAGGTCAAGTTCAGCTTCGATTCTGTCGGCAATCGTGAATTGCCGCAGATCGTCGGCGAGTTGACGGTGCTGCCCAAGCACTATTGGGAAGGCACCGACAGCCAAGGCAAAAAGCGTGATATCTCGCAGACCACTCTGGAGCCGCCATTGGGCTCCGGTCCCTACCGCATCAAGGATTTCGCCGCCGGCCGCACTTTGACTCTGGAGCGGGTGAAGGATTATTGGGGCGCCAACCTTCCGGTACAGATCGGCCAGAATAATTTCGACGAACTGCGCTACGAATTCTTCCGCGACTCGACCGTTGCGCTTGAAGGGTTCAAGGGCGATCAGGTCGACTGGCGCCTCGAAAACAGCGCGAAGAACTGGGCCACGGCCTACGACTTTCCGGCCGTCACCGAAAAGCGCGTGGTGAAGGAAGAGTTTCCGAACCGCAGCTCCGGTGTCATGCAGGCCTTCGTGCTCAATAATCGCCGGGATCAATTCAGGGATGCCCGGGTGCGAAATGCGTTCAACTGGGCCTTCGACTTCGAGGAGATGAACAAGCAGCTGTTCTACGCACAATACATCCGCATCAATAGTTATTTTGCCGGAACGGAGCTTGCGAGCTCCGGCCTTCCAGAGGGACAGGAACTGGCGATCCTCGAAACCGTGCGCGACAAGGTGCCGCCCGAGGTCTTCACCAAACCGTATCAAAATCCGGTCGGCGGCGATCCCGAAGCGGTGCGCGGCAATTTGCGCGAAGCTATGCGGTTGTTGAAGGAAGCTGGCTACGAGATCAAGGATCGCAAGCTGGTCGACACAACCGGAAAGCCGGTTGCGGTCGAAATCCTGGTTCAGGATCCGGCCTTCGAACGAGTTGCTCTGTTCTACAAGCCGTCACTGGAAAGGATCGGGGTCGCGACGTCGGTCCGTGTTGTTGACAACGCGCAATACGAGAACCGGCTGCGCAGCTTCGATTACGACATCATCATCCATTCATGGCCAGAGTCTCTTTCGCCCGGTAATGAGCAGCGGGAGTACTGGAGCTCGCAAACCGCCGACGTTCCGGGGTCGAGTAATTACATCGGCATCAAGAATCCCGCTGTCGATGCTCTGATCGACAAGGTAATCTTCGCCAAGGACCGCACCGAGCTGGTGGCGGCGACGCACGCGCTCGACCGCGTCTTGTTGTGGAATCATTACGTCGTGCCGCAGTGGAATTACCCGAAGGTACGGACCGCGCGCTGGGATCGTTTTAGCCGGCCGGCTGAAATGCCGAAATACGGGGCAGCAGCATTTCCAGCTCTGTGGTGGTTCGACGCCGACAAGGCCGCCAGGACGGCCAGGAAATCTTGAAGGATTTATCGCGCATGGCGCTTTTCTCCCGCCGGCATGTGCTGGGCTTGAGCCTTGGCGCCATGAGCGCGCCGTGGCTGGCTGGCGCCAGGGCAGCGGAGACAGACAAGGCTGTTCACGGCATATCGGCGTTTGGCGATCTGAAATATCCCGCCGATTTTGCCCATTTTGACTACGTCAATGCGGCTGCGCCAAAAGGCGGACTGTTTTCGCTGATCCCGCCGACGCGGGCCTACAACCAATCCTTCTTCACCTTCAATTCGCTCAACGCTTTTGTCCTCAAGGGCGAAGGCGCCCAGGGCATGGACATGACGTTCGCCTCGCTGATGGCGCGCGCCAGCGACGAGCCCGATGCGATGTACGGTCTGGCGGCCAAGTCCGTTCAGATTTCGCCTGACGGGCTGACGTATCGCTTCACCGTGCGACCGGAGGCGCGCTTCCACGACGGATCGAAACTGACTGCGCAGGATGCGGCGTTCTCGCTCACGGTGCTGAAGGAAAAGGGCCATCCCCTGGTCATCGTGCAGTTGCGCGACATGGTGAAGGCCGAAGCGGCGGACGAGGCCACGCTCGTCGTCACCTTCGCGCCCAACCGCGCGCGCGACGTGCCGCTGTATGTTGCGGGCCTGCCGATCTTCTCCAAGACCTACTATGCGTCACGGCCGTTTGAGGAGTCCACGGTCGATACGCCATTGGGTTCGGGGCCATACAAGGTCGGGAAGTTCGAGATCAACCGTTTCATCGAATTCGAGCGCGTGAAGGACTGGTGGGCGGCCGATCTGCCGGTCAATCGCGGCAGTTACAATTTCGATGTCATTCGCTTTGAATTCTATCGTGACCGCGACGTCGCCTTCGAAGGCTTTACCGGCAAGAACTATCTCTTTCGTGAGGAGTTCACCTCGCGGATCTGGGCGACGCGCTATGATTTTCCGGCCATCAAGGATGGCCGCGTCAAGCGCGAGCTGGTGCCGGATGAAACTCCGTCCGGCGGCCAAGGCTGGTTCATCAATACAAGACGCGACAAGTTCAAAGACCCACGCGTTCGCGAAGCGCTGATTTGCGCCTTCGATTTCGAATGGACCAACAAGACGGTGATGTACGGCGCCTACGCCCGCACCAGTTCGCCGTTTCAGAATTCGGACATGGTGGCGAGCGGGTTGCCGTCGTCGGAGGAACTGAAACTGTTGGAGCCGTTTCGCGGCCAGGTGCCGGAGGAAGTGTTCAAGGAGCCTTTCGTGCCGCCGGTCTCGGATGGGTCCGGGCAGGACCGCGCGTTGTTGCGCAAGGCGCAGCAACTGCTCCAGGAAGCCGGCCTGCCGGTAAAGGACGGCAAGCGGCTGCTTCCAAATGGCGAGCGCTTCACGGTCGAATTTCTGCTCGACGAACCGTCGTTCCAGCCACACCATGCAACCTTCATCAAGAATCTCGGCGTGCTTGGCATCGACGCCAGTATCCGCCTGATCGATGCCGTGCAGTTTCGCGCGCGCGTGGAAGATTTCGATTTCGACATTACCGTCGAGCGCCTCAGCATTTCGGCGACGCCGGGCGACTCCTTGCGTCCCTACTTCACATCGCAGGCCGCCGCCACCAAGGGGTCCTACAATCTGGCGGGTGTTGCCAATCCAGCGATTGATGCTTTGGTCGAGAGAGCTATCGGCGCGCAAACGCGTGCCGAACTCACCGCGGCGTGCCGCGCGATCGACCGCGTCTTCCGTGCCGGGCGCTACTGGATTCCGCAATGGTACGCCAACACGCACAAGCTGGCCTATTGGGACATTTTCGACCATCCGGAAAAATTGCCGCGTTACGCCTCCCGCGCCGGCGTTCCGGAAATCTGGTGGTACGATGCCGCAAAGGCCGCGAAGTCAGATCAGGCGAAATAAGTCATGAGCGCCTATATCGCCCGCCGTATCCTGCTGATGATTCCGACCCTGCTCGGAATCATGTTCGTCGCCTTTGTGGTGGTGCAATTCGCACCGGGCGGACCGGTAGAGCGCGTGATCGCGCAACTCACAGGCTCCGACACCGGCGCGACGTCGCGCATCTCCGGCGGCGGTGGCGATTTCCGTCCCACCGGTCCGGGCGGCGCTGCCGGTGAAGCCGTCAATTCGAAATATCGCGGCGCGCAGGGGCTTGATCCCGATTTCATCAAGAGCCTGGAAAAGCAGTTTGGCTTCGACAAGCCGGCGCCGGAACGCTTTGCGCTGATGGTCCTGAATTATTCCCGCTTCGATTTCGGCAAGAGCTATTTCCGCGACATCAGTGTGATTCAGCTGATCAAGGAGAAGCTTCCGGTTTCGATCTCGCTCGGCCTGTGGATGACGCTGATCACCTACCTGATCTCGATTCCGCTCGGCATTCGCAAGGCGGTGAAGGACGGCTCGCCCTTCGACACCTGGACCTCGGCGGTGATCATCATCGGCTTTGCGATTCCGGGCTTCCTGTTTGCCATCCTTCTGATCATCCTGTTTGCCGGCGGATCGTTCCTCAACCTGTTTCCGCTGCGCGGCCTGACATCGGATGGCTGGTCGCAGTTTCCCTGGTACTGGAAGATCATCGATTATTTCTGGCACCTCACTTTGCCGCTGATCTCGATGTCGCTCAGCGCATTTGCGACCATGACGCTTCTGACCAAGAATTCGTTCCTTGACGAAATTCGCAAGCAGTATGTCATGACCGCGCGCGCCAAGGGTTGCAGCGAGAACCAGGTGCTTTATGGCCACATCTTCCGCAACGCAATGCTGATCGTGATCGCGGGCTTTCCCGGCGCGTTCATTCGCGCCTTCTTCTCGAGCGCGCTCCTGATCGAGACGATTTTCTCGCTCGACGGGCTCGGCCTGCTTTCGTTCGAGAGCGTGCTCAACCGCGACTATCCTGTGGTGTTCGGAACGCTCTACATCTTCTCGCTGGTCGGCCTGGCGGTGAATCTGGTCTCCGATCTCACCTATATGTGGGTCGATCCGCGGATCGATTTCGAGGCGCGGGAGGTCTGATGACGATCACCACGCCGCCGCCCGAAACAAAGACGCCAGGCTCGCTCGGCGCGGCTAAGCCGATTGCGGGTGATGGCGTGCGGCCATTGTCGCTCAATCGCCGCCGCTGGGAGAATTTCAAGTCGAACAGGCGCGGTTACTGGTCGTTCTGGATCTTCATGCTGCTGTTCCTGGTCTCGCTGTTCGCCGAGCTGATCGCCAACGACCGGCCGTTTTTGATCAAGTATGATGGCCATCTTTATTGGCCGGCTTTCGTCTCCTATCCGGAGACGACCTTCGGCGGCGACTTCGAGACGGCAGCCGATTATCGCGATCCTTATCTGCAGAAGCTGATTGCGGACAAGGGTGGCACCATCGTCTGGCCGCTGGTCCGCTATTCCTACGATACGCTCAACCGCGATCTGCCGACGCCGGCGCCGTCGCCGCCGACCTGGATGCTGACGGAAGCGCAGTGCAAGGACGTCGTGGAGAAGAAGCACCTCAATGGCTGTCGCGATCTCGAATACAACTGGCTGGGCACCGACGACCAGGGCCGCGACGTGGTCGCGCGCCTGATCTACGGGTTTCGGATTTCCGTGCTGTTCGGTCTCTGCCTGACCATCATTTCCTCGGTCATCGGGGTCGCGGCCGGGGGCGTGCAGGGCTATTTCGGCGGCTGGATCGATCTTGGTTTCCAGCGCTTCATCGAAATCTGGAATTCGATTCCCGAGCTTTACGTCCTCCTCATCATATCCGCGGTGCTGCCGCCCGGCTTTTTCGTCCTGCTCGGCATTTTGGCGCTGTTTTCCTGGGTCTCGCTGGTCGGCCTCGTGCGTGCGGAGTTTCTGCGTGGCCGCAATTTCGAATATATCCAGGCGGCGCGCGCGCTCGGCGTTTCCAATGCCGTGATCATGTTCCGCCATTTGCTGCCGAACGCCATGGTCGCGACCATGACCTTCCTGCCGTTCATCGTCTCGTCGTCGGTGATGACGCTCACCGCGCTCGACTTCCTCGGTTTTGGCCTGCCGCCCGGTTCACCCTCGCTCGGCGAATTGCTGTCGCAGGGCAAGGCCAACATCCAGGCGCCGTGGCTCGGCTTCACCGGGTTCTTTGCGGTGGCGATCATGCTGTCGCTGCTGATATTCATCGGCGAGGCGGTGCGCGACGCCTTCGATCCGCGCAAGACGTTCAGGTGAGCGAAGCCATGGACGCCATCAACCAGCCCTTGCTCGATGTTCGCGAACTGTCGGTGGCGTTTCGCCATCAGGGCGGAGCTTCGACCGCGGTCGACCGCATTTCCTTTTCGATCAGGCGTGGCCAGTGCGTGGCGCTGGTCGGCGAGTCCGGTTCGGGAAAATCCGTCAGCGCGTTGTCGGTCATGAAGCTTCTGCCCTATCCGAATGCGTCGCATCCCTCCGGCAGCATCCTGTTCAACGGACGCGATCTCCTGAAGTTGCCGGAACACGACATGCGAAGCATTCGCGGCAACGACATCTCGATCATCTTCCAGGAGCCGATGACCTCGCTCAACCCGTTGCATACGATCGAGTCGCAGATCGGCGAGAACCTGCGGCTTCACAACGATATCAGCGGACGGATGGTGCGGGAGCGCACGCTCGAGCTGTTGACGCAGGTCGGCATTCCCGATCCGGAAACCCGGCTCGGAAGTTATCCGCATCAACTGTCCGGCGGCCAGCGCCAGCGGGTGATGATTGCGATGGCGCTTGCCAACGAGCCCGATCTTCTGATTGCCGATGAGCCGACCACCGCGCTCGACGTCACGGTGCAGGCGCAAATCCTGGCGCTGCTCGCCGACATCCGCAAACGGCTCGGCATGAGCCTGTTGTTCATTACCCATGACCTCGGCATCGTGCGGCGTATTGCGGACGTCGTCTGTGTCATGAACAACGGCAAGATCGTCGAGCAGGGGCCCGTCGAGCAGGTTTTCACCGAGCCCAAGCACCCCTATACCCGCGCTTTGCTTGCCGCCGAACCCAAGCCCGACCCGGCGCCGCCGCGGCCTGCTTCGCCGGTCGTGATCTCGGCGGACAATCTGAAGGTCTGGTTTCCGATCAAGCGAGGCCTGCTGCGAAAGACCGTCGGGCATATCAAGGCCGTCGATGGCGTCAGTCTGAAGGTGCGCAAGGGAGAGACGCTCGGTGTTGTCGGCGAGTCCGGTTCCGGCAAGACCACGCTCGGCCTGGCGCTGTTGCGGCTGATTTCGTCAGATGGTCCGATCGTGTTTCTGGGCAACAAGATCCAGGGCCTGCGCTTCAAGCAGATGCGGCCTTTCCGGCGCGACATGCAGATCGTGTTCCAGGATCCGTTCGGAGCGCTCAGCCCGCGAATGTCGATCGGCGATATCGTCGCCGAAGGCCTGACCGTGCACCAGAAATCGCTTTCGGACGCCGACCGCGAAGCGCGCGTGATCCGCGCGCTGCGCGATGTCGGCCTCGATCCGGCGACGCGATTTCGCTATCCGCACGAATTTTCCGGCGGCCAGCGCCAGCGCATCTCGATCGCGCGCGCCGTGGTGCTGGAGCCGAGCTTCATCGTGCTGGACGAGCCGACCAGCGCGCTCGACATGCTGTTTCAGGCCCAGATGGTCGATCTGTTGCGCGAATTGCAGCGCAAGCGCGATCTGACCTACATGTTCATCTCGCATGACCTGCGCGTGGTGGCCTCGCTGGCAAGCCATCTGATCGTGATGCGCAACGGCAAGGTGGTGGAGGAGGGGCAGGCGGCTGATTTGTTCAAGCACCCGCAGACCGACTATACCCGCGCACTGTTTGCCGCCGCGTTCAAGCTGGAGGCGGCTGACGGCGACGTCGTCCGGGAATAAGACCGGCGCGACGGGCGGCTTCAGCCTTCGGCGCGGAGCTTTTCGAGTTGCCCGCGCCCGTTCACCGGAACGTTCCAGATGTCCTCGGCGTATTCGGCGATGGTGCGGTCGGATGAGAACCAGGCCATTCGCGCGACGTTGAGGATGGACGCCCGCGTCCACGCGGCTTGCGCCTGCCAGCGGGCGTCGATGCCGCGCTGCGCAGCATAATAGGAATCGAAGTCCGCGCTCACCATGTAATGATCGAGGTGACGCAGCGCGTGGGCGATCGATTCGAAGCGATGGAGATCATCGGGCGAGAATTCGCCGCCGCCGATGGCGTTGATCGCGCGCGCGAGCGATGGTGAGGCGCGGATCACGTCGGAAGCGTCAAGCCCCTGCTTGCGCCGTATCATCACGTCGCCCGCTTCCATACCGAAGATCGCGATGTTCTCCGCGCCGACGTGATCGCGGATTTCGATATTGGCGCCGTCCAGCGTGCCGATGGTGATCGCGCCATTGAGCGCGAGCTTCATGTTGCCGGTGCCGGAGGCCTCCATGCCGGCGGTCGAAATCTGTTCGGAGAGATCGGCGGCCGGAATGATCACTTCGGCAAGGCTGACATTGTAATCAGGCAGGAACGCGATCTTTAGCCGGCCGGCAATAACAGGATCGTTGTTGACGACCTCGGCGACGTCGTTGATCAGCTTGATGATGAGCTTGGCGTAGCGATAGCTCGCTGCGGCCTTGCCGGCGAAAATCTTGACACGCGGCACCCAGTTGCCCTGCGGATCGTCCTTGATCGCGTGATAGAGCGCGATCGCCTCGACGATGTTGAGCAGTTGCCGCTTGTATTCATGGATACGCTTGATCTGGACGTCGAACAGCGCCGTCGGATCGACCTTGATATTGATTTTCTCGCCGATCAGGCGCGCCAGCGCGATCTTGTTGTGATGTTTGACGTTGCGAAATTGATCCTGAAATGCGGCGTCCCCGGCGCTCTTCTCAAGCAACTGCAGCCGGCTCGGATCGTCGAGCACGGCCTCGCCGCAGGCCTCGCGCAACAGGCCCGTCAGCTTTGGATTGGCCAGCATCAGCCAGCGGCGGAAGGTGATGCCGTTGGTCTTGTTGGTGATGCGGCCGGGATAGAGGTGGTTGAGATCGTGGAACACGGTCTCCTTCATCAGGTCGGAATGCATCGCCGAAACGCCGTTGATGCGGTGCGACCCAACGAAAGCCAGTTGGCCCATCCGCACCCGCCGTCCGGATTTCTCGTCGATCAGCGAGACCGAGGCGCGGAAATCGATGTCGCCGGGGCAGCGTTCCTCGGCGAGCGCGAGATGGCCGACATTGATGCGGTAGATGATCTCGAGATTCCGCGGCAACAGCCGCTCGAACAATTCGACCGGCCAGGTCTCGAGCGCTTCCGGCAGCAGCGTATGATTGGTGTAGGAGAACGTCGCGACCGTGATCTTCCACGCCTCGTCCCAGCGGAAATTGTGCAGATCGACGAGAATGCGCATCAGCTCGGTGACGGCGAGGCTCGGATGGGTATCGTTGAGCTGCACCGCGACCTTTTGCGACAGGCTGCGCAACTGGCCGTCGGCTTCCATGTGTCGTTTGACGAGGTCCTGCAACGACGCCGACACGAAGAAATATTCCTGTCGCAGACGAAGTTCGCGGCCCGCCGGGCTTTCGTCGTTCGGATAGAGAAACTTGCAGATCGATTCGGCGCGCGCTTCCTCAGCGACCGCGCCGATGTAGTCGCCGGTGTTGAAAACGTCGAGGCGGAGCGGGTCGGGCGAGCGTGCCGACCACAGGCGGAGCGCGTTGACGTTCTGCCCGCGCCAGCCGACGATCGGCGTATCGTAGGCCACGGCCTGCACGGTCTCCGCCGGATGCCAGATGGCGCGGTCGCGGCCCTTGTCGTCGACGTGTTCGACGCCGCCGCCGAAATGGATGTGATAGACGACTTCCGGCCGCTGAAATTCCCAGGGGTTGCCGAAGCTCAGCCACTCGTCCGGATATTCCTGCTGCCAGCCATTGTTGATGATCTGGCGGAACAGGCCGAAGTCGTAGCGGATGCCGTAGCCGATCGCAGGAATGCCAAGCGTCGCCATGCTTTCCATGAAGCACGCGGCAAGCCGTCCCAGGCCGCCATTGCCGAGCGCCGCATCCGGCTCGCATTTGCGCAAGTCCGACAGATCGACGCCGAGGTCGCCAAGCGCCGCCTCGAACACCGTCAATAGCCCCATATTGTTCAAGGCGTCGGTGAAGAGACGGCCGATCAGGAATTCGAGCGAGAGATAATAGACGCGCTTGCGCCCGGCGTCGTAGCTCTGCTTGTCGGCGGCGAGCCAGCGATGCACGATGCGGTCGCGCAGCGCCAGCGCCGCCGCCTTGTACCAGTCGCGCCTGGTGGCCATGCCGGCGTCCTTGCCGATGGCAAGGCGAAGCTTGGCAAGGATCGCGCTCTTGATTTCCGACAGCGCCAGCTCATCGATGGGCTGAGCCGGCGCCGGCGGATGCACTGGATGTGACGGCTCAGCCAAATTCAGAATCCCGCAACCAAACCCTAGGATACCGCACCTTGCACCGGGATCGAAACCGGGGGCTCGCGGCAACTAGGTATGCACAGTTTTCATGCAAGGACCGGGCCGGGTTCCACTTAAGCCGCCCACCGCGGCCCTGCCTAGTCATCCTCGAGTATGTTTATTCGTTCGTCTACTTGATGCCCAAAAGGCCCATCAGTCGTCGTCCCGGCGAAGGCCACACGCTCGTTGCGGGGCCTAGTTGCCCTCCACGACGTTTATGCCTTCGTCGCTGAGCGCCTCCAAGATGCCTTCGATGTCTTCTGGCGCCATCGTGTCCGATGGGCATAGCTCATTGAGCTCGTCGAAGGTGACAAAGCCACGCATGCGCCCAAGTTCGATGGCTTTCCGGATGATCTCGTTTCGTCGCATTTGGTGCTCCGTTTCAAGTGCCACTACTTAAGGGCAGCGTGGAGCGGGTCGCTTTGGCGCCATGGAACGAATTAAGAACACTTTAGCAAGTGTTTGATATATCATAGTGATTCGAGACATCGCCGACACAACATCTATGGTCTATCGAGCTTGCCGAGGACTACATGTCCACCATCGCCTTCGATCAATTCGCCCTGACACGCATCGCCGACTTCGCACGATCGCTGTCGCGCCTGCATAAAACCTCCCGCCGTCAGCTCGTCGATGACGACGCCATCGACCGGGAATTCAACGCCGTCTGCCACTCGGTCTGGGGTTACACCACCGACGACATCAGCGACGATCTGTTCTCCGACGAGGACCACGTCTTCCTGGATTCGCTCGATGAGGCGCATGCGCGCATCTTCGCGGCCGAACAAGGCTACGACCTCGTCGACGATGACGGCATGCTGACCGACTGGTGGGGCTACTGCTGGATGATCTTGGCCGAGAAGCGCGGCCTGCTCACGCCGGAAAACCGCACAGCGGCGCGGGCGCAAATCGAGGAAAAATATCGCGCCGCGCCGAACGTCATCGGCGTGATTGTCGGGCGGTGAGTTATAGATGCTGTCATTCCGGGATGGTGCGGTAGCACCAGACCCGGAATCTCGAGATTCCGGGTTCGCACTGCGTGCGCCCCGGAATGACGGCTTGAATACAATCCGTCAATTCGATGCGGCGTGCTTGTCGCGCCGCACTGGCTTCGGCGCCGGCGTGATTGAGGCGGTGACATCGCTTGCGGTCAGGGTTTCGCCGCTGAGCGCATCGGCGGCAACCGGCGCCACTTTCATCTCGCCGAGGCGTGCGCGCACCTCCGCCGTAAGGCCGGGATAGGAAGCGACCGGAATGAATTCCGGACTGACGTTGTTGCCGATCTTGATGCCGGAATAGGCGACGAGCCCGTCGGTGGTTGCGACCACGTCGCCGGCGCGCAGCGAGGCATCCAGCGTCAGATCGACCGGCGCGAGACCGGCGGCATCGCGGCCATTGCAGGTGCAATCGGCGCGCAACGCCTTGCGATAGGCAAACGCGTTTTCGCTATCGGCATAGCGCTCGCCGGTCGCGCTGGTGGCGCTGTCGATGTTGCTGCCGTAGAAAACCTTGGTCGGGCTTGCCGGGCAAAACGCCTGACACATCTGAACCGGCGAGGCGTTGCTTCGTGTCAGCGGAAAATACTTGCCGTCGCAGCTTCGCACGCAAAAGGCGGGACCGCTGCTTGAGGCGACCGGCCGCGGCGGCGCCGCTTGCTGATTTGGATCGGCGAAAAAGTTCGCCTGTGAGCTCTGATGCTGCTTCTGAAGGCCGCCGAAAAACAGGTCAAACAGCCCTTCGGCGGATGCTTCGCGCGACACAAGGGCGAGAATGCCGGCAAGGACAAAAGCGGCAACGGAAGTTTTGCGGCGCCGACGGCGCTGATCGGTCAACTCGTTACGCAACGCTTACTCCACCGGATAGCAAATCTTAACGCCAGAACAGATTATTGCCCGGCGCTGTCGACATTAGTGTGTGTTGGTAAACGAGGGATTGAGCGAGGCAGCAATGAGGCAAAAGAAAGTGCAGCCTCGTGGTCGGCGAGCTTCAGTCTTTCAGATACTCGCTCGCCTGGAACAGCCAGCGGAAGGGCAGGCCGGCCTGCGCAAAATTTTCGACGGCGCCTTCCTGGCGGTCCACCATGGTCAGCACCAGAACGACTTCGCCGCCGGCGTGGCGCACGGCGTCGACCGCCTTCAGCGCTGAATCGCCGGTCGTGGTGACGTCCTCGACGATCACAACGCGCTTGCCTTGCAGGCTCTCGTTCCTGGCGAGGCCTTCGACCGCAAGCCGCGCGCCGTGTTCCTTCGGCTTCTTGCGGACAAAGAAGGCCGCGATCGGATGGCCCTTGAGCCAGGAGATCTGGGCGACCGCCCCGGCCAGCGGGACCGCGCCCATCTCCAGCCCGCCGATATAGTCGAGACCGTCGTCCTTGAGCGCCTCATAGGTCAATTCGGCCAGCAACGCGGCGCCCTCGGGGTCCAGCATCGTCGGCTTGAGGTTGAAGTAGAAATCGCTTTTGCGCCCGGAGGCCAATGTGATCTCGCCGCGTCCGAAGGAGCGCTTGCGAATGATCTCGACGAGGCGGGCGCGGGAAGCGGATTTGGACAACAGGGATCTCCAGTTCGGGTGGCGCAATCTATGCGTGGACGGCCCCCAATTCCAGTGCCCCGGCTCTGACATTCGCACCAGTTCACAGCGGATTCGTTTGCGAATGTCAGAGCCACAGGGGCCCTGGCAAATATAAGATTCCAGTGCGGTTTTGGATTTGGCATTCGCTCTGAGGGCTCGCGGCGATGTTGGAGCGAATGTCAAATCCACCGCACTGGTGCGGAACCCCCACCGTCAACAGGGCATGCCGCACGAGAGGCCGTTTCCGGGCCTATCCGGTGATGCTACAGACGGCCTTTCGCGCCAATGCCCAAGGAATCCGCAATGACCATCGAACTGCACACCTGGAATACGCCGAATGGCCGCAAGATCAGCGTTGCGCTGGAGGAAATGGGGCTGCCCTACAAGGTCTTTCCCGTCAATATCTCCAAGGGCGAGCAGATGGCGGCGGCGTTTCTGGCGATCAGCCCCAACAACAAGATTCCAGCCATCGTCGATCCCGATGGGCCCGGCGGCAAGCGCGTCAGCGTGTTCGAATCCGGCGCGATCCTGCTCTATCTCGGCGAAAAGACCGGCAAGTTCTTGCCCGTGCCGCTCGCCGAGCGCATTCCGGTCTATGAATGGCTGATGTGGCAGATGGGCGGCTTCGGGCCGTTTCCGGGGCAGGTGCACCACTTCATTGCGCTGGAGAACGAGCACGATCGGGCCTATGGCCTCAAGCGCTATATGACCGAGACGATCAGGCTTTATGGCGTGCTGGACCGGCGTCTGGCCAATCATGAATTTGTCGCTGGCGCCCTCTCGGTTGCGGATTTTGCGATTCTTGGCTGGGCCTGGCGCCATCCACGCCACAAGGTGGATCTTGCCGATTTTCCCAACGTCAAGCGCTGGTACGAGACGCTGATGGCGCGGCCGGGCGTCAAGCGCGGTATGGACGCCAAGCTGGATTGAGGACTTTTGCCCGCGACAACTTTAGGAATTGATAGACGCCCGCTTCGGGTCATGAACGACGTTTAGAGCGTCAGGGCGTCAGGTCATTAGCGTCAGCTCGGCCCCGATAAGCAGACCATTTCGGAGCCGAACTTGACTTCGCTTGTGGGCCAAGCAGACCTCAGCCGCACCTCACCCGATTTTCTTCAGTGAGCGAACACGCTGTGACTCTCATGCTGTCAACAGCGGAACACGCCGCTTCATGGATTCCGATGTTCGAGGAATTCCTTCACCGGCCCGACGAAGGGGTGCAGGAACTGGCCGAGCATGCCGCCGGGGATCGGCTTCACCGTGCCGTAGTTGACCGGCCAGCGGTCTTTGGGCAGGTGCCAAGTACCGCCCAGCATATCGAACAGCGGTGTGTGTGCCGCGTAGTTCTTGTCGATGGCCTCGGCGTCCGACGCGTGGTGCCAATGATGGAATTGCGGCGTGACGATTACGTATCGCAGCCAGCCGATATCCATCTTGATGTTCGAATGGATCAGCACCGATTGCACAGAGATGAAAATGAGATAGGCGAAGATCGTGTCTTGGGGGAAGCCGAGCAAGACGATCGGCACCAGCACCAGTGAGCGCGTTGCCAATGGCTCGAAGAAATGGAGGCGCGATCCCGAGAGCCAGTCCATGTGTTCCGGCGAATGATGGACTGCATGGATTCGCCACAACCACGGCACCTCGTGATAGGCGCGGTGGGAGACGTATTCGACTGCATCGGCTGCCAGAATCACCAGCACGAAGCGGACGATCGCCGGCAGGGCCACGACATGCGCCTGCAGCGACGGGCTGATCGCCCAGGCGAAATAGTCATGGGCAAAATGTGTCGAGACCACCAGGAAGACGCCGATCAGCAGGTGGTTGACGCCGAAATAGGCGAGATCGAGCTTCCAGCCGGGGCTGAGCGGCCCCTGCTCCGGCCGCACCCGTGGGAAGGTCCACTCGAGCAGCACGAATGCTGCGCCGGTGAAGAAGAGATCGAGCACCAGCCAGTCGAGGCCGAAATAGAAGCGCGGCTGGAGAAAATCCGGTGTCGGCACGTAGGGCCCACCGAGCAGCGTGGCGAGAAAAAGCGCGCTGAGGCCGATCGCAGCGCTCAACCGCGGGCCGCCAAGCACGATCCCGATGACGCCGAGCCAGGCGCCGACGACCATGGCGATCGCGAGCGTGAGGCGGAGCAGCTCGACGTCGTAATGGACGCGCAGCTCAGGCGTCGTGAGAAAGGCGGGGTAGCGCAGGCATATCACCGCAGCGACGCTGAGCACACCGATCGCGGCGCAGAGAGAACTGCCGATGCGCCCCTCGCCGATACGCGGCCTCGAACTTTCTTGAGCCATCAACGGTCTCCCAACAAAGATTCTCGAGCGCGGCAGCATAGGCGCGCGACAGTTTCAACTGCTAGGCTACATAGATGGCCGATAAAAGTTAAAATTGCCAGAAGTCAAAGTCCGCATCGGGTCAAAATGCGATGTGACTGTGCTGACAAGGCACGAACCGCTGCGACCTTCGAACCGAACTGGGTTGGCCTCTGATTGTGAATTTGCCGCGGCTGATTTGCGCGGAGGCGCAAGGCCATTAGCGAAAAATATTTCGCTCACCCCGTCGGGCAAATCATCTCTACAAGCCCGCGCCATCCCGCACCTCGTCAGAGGGGCGTTTCGCGATCGTCACGAACGTTGAGGGCGGGATGCGATGGACGCGCTGGTGCCGCCAGACGAGCGGTGAAAGTCGCGGACGGCGAAGTCGTGTGGTCTTGATGCCTCGACGCCGGCATCAACGTCGCGATGATGCTTCGCATCACGCGGCGGATGGTGACAAGAAAGCCCGATCACCAGAGAGAGCACGAAGGAAGCCGTTAAAACCATTGCGCAGGGAATGCCGGGATGTTCGGCGAACCTGTGGTGACTAACTCGTATGCTTTCTACTTTCGCATACGAGGCTGCGGGTGAGCCTGATCACCTGGCATTCCCTGCGCCCTCTGTTCTTTCGAGGGACAAGATTTTCTCGCAACTCGGGCAAACCATGCCGCGAGCCTGCGGAGGCATGTCCTGAGAGGGACTCGTCATTGCGAGGAGCCCGCGACAAAATTGCGCAGCAATTTTGCGCTGGAGCGACGAAGCAATCCAGCAAAATAAAACCGAAGACTGGATTGCGGAGCCTGTCATCGGGCGCGCATTCGCGCGACCCGTTGGCTTGCGCTCGCAATGACGGCGCTGTTTGAAACGTGAACCGGAAACTGCAACGCGGGCTGCTGGGTCTCGCGCTGTTACCGATGTGGGCTGTGCTTCCTATCTCTCCCGGCAAGGGGAAGAGATAAGAAGTACCCCGCGTAAACGGATAGCTCTGCCACAAGCGGGAAGAGGAGGCGGGCCTCACGCCCGTCGCGTTTCCAGCGCCATCCGCACGGCAAGGCCGGCAAGCACGGTGCCCATCAACCATCGCTGCACCAATAGCCAGGTCGGCCGTGCGCCGAGGAAGCGCGCGATCGATCCGGCGGCGAGCGCAATCGTGGCGTTGACGCTGACGCTGATCACGATCTGGATCGAGCCAAGCACCAGCGACTGCACAAGGATGCTGCCCTGCGCGGGATCGATGAATTGCGGCAGCAGCGCCAGATAAAGCATCGCGATCTTGGGATTGAGGAGATTGGTAACGAAGCCCATCGCGAACAGTTTGCGCGGACCGTCGACCTTCAGCGGCTTGACCTGAAACGGCGAACGGCCGCCGGGTTTGAGCGCCTGCCAGGCGAGCCACAGCAGATAGGCCGCGCCGGACAGGCGGAGCGCGTCATAGGCGTAGGGCACGGCGAACAGCAGCGCGGTAATGCCGAAGGCCGCGCACAGCATGTAGAACACAAAGCCGAGCGCGACGCCGCCGAGCGAGACGATGCCGGCGGCAGGTCCCTGCGTGAGCGAGCGGGAGATCAGGTAGATCATGTTCGGCCCGGGCGTCAGCACCATGCCGAGGGCGACAAGGGCAAAGCCGAGCAAAGCGGTGAGGTGAGGCATTTTGGAATCGTTCCGTTTCGACACTTCAAATAGCGCGCATCGGCGCATCGTACCATTTCGTAAATGGCATGGATGATGGTCGATTATTTCAGTGATGCGTGGTCGCCGGCGGCGACGACCTCAATCCAGCCGCTTGATCGCTGATATCGCGCTGCCCGAGGCCTTGATGCGGGCGACCACCTCTTGCGTGCGCTCGATCGCCGTCATCATGTGATGCGCATTGGCGTGAACGATGGTGTCGGAATCGCGCGCGATTGCGACATGCCCCTTCCAGAAAATCAGATCGCCGCGCTTGAGATTTTTGATGTCCTTCGGGTCGAGTTCGCGGCCGAGCCCGTCCTGCTGCATGTCGCTGTCGCGCGGACAACCTGTCCCCGCCGCGGTCAGCGAGACCTGAACCAGCCCCGAGCAATCGATTCCAATGGCGCTTTTGCCGCCCCACAGATAGGGCGTGCCGACGAACTGCTCGGCGACCGCGACGAAATCCGGCGCCCGGCTATCGAACGCGCCAAGATGCTGCCGCGGCAGATACCAGCCTTCGCGCGTCACGGCGAAGGACTCCTGATCGCGCGCGACCGCGAGCTGCGTTCCCATCGCCAACGTTTCCACCGGCGGCAGCTTGATCGACGGTCCCGGAAAGGCAAAGGTCAGCAAGGCTGTGACCTTGTGGGTCGCCGGCGCGGTGGGTCTTGTTAGCGCCTGATCCGCGAGCCAGCCGACATAGCCGTCGCTGATGAGCTGACCCCAGGCCCAGCCTTCATCGTTGCGGTCATAGATCGTGACGCGTTCACCCTTCAGAGCCTGCGTCATCACCTCTGCGTCTGAGGAAGGCGCGCGACGGAGGGGCGCGAGCGGTGCCGTGATTTCGAATTCCTCGCCGGCGACAAAGCGCGCCGCCTTGACCTTGCCTTCGAGATATTTTGCGGCAATGTCGCCTCTTGCCGGCGTAACGCGCGGATCAGCGTCCATAGCGATCGCTCAACAGGCAATAGATGGCGCGCGCGGCCTGGCATTCGCCGCCCTCGGGGCGAGCCGGTTTGGCGCTCGGCGTCCATCCGAAGATATCGACGTGCAGCCAGCTCTTCGCCGCTTCGACAAAGCGTTGAAGGAAGAGCGCGCAGGTGATCGAGCCGGCAAAGCCGCCCGATGGTGCGTTGTTGAGATGAGCAACTTTTGAATCGAGCCAGCTATCGTAAGGCGGCCATAATGGCAGGCGCCACAGCGGATCGTTCTCTCGTCTCGCGCAAGCCGAAAGCGCCTCGGCCAGCGGGTCGTCATTGGTGTAAAACGGCGGCAAATCCGGACCGAGTGCGACACGCGCTGCGCCCGTCAGCGTGCCGAGATCAATCAAGAGGTCAGGCTTCTCTTCGTCAGCGAGCGCGAGCGCATCGGCCAGCACCAGTCGACCTTCGGCGTCGGTATTGCCGATCTCAACCGTGAGGCCCTTGCGCGAGGTGAAGATATCGAGCGGGCGGAAGGCGTTGCCGGCGACGGCATTCTCCACCGCCGGAATGAGAACCCGCAGCCGCACCTTGAGGCTGGCCGCCATTACCATCTGCGCCAGAGCGAGCACGTTGGCCGCGCCGCCCATGTCCTTCTTCATCAAGAGCATGCTCGAGGAAGGTTTCAGGTCGAGCCCGCCGGTGTCGAAGCACACGCCCTTGCCGACCAAAGTCACCTTGGGATGGGACGGATCGCCCCAGGAGAAGTCGATCAGGCGCGGCGCGCGGGGCGAGGCCATGCCGACCGCGTGGATCAAGGGGAAGTTTTGCCGCGTCAACTCTTCGCCGACGATGCAGCTGAATTTGGCATCGAAGCGCTGCGCGAGGTGTTGCGCCGCGAGCGCCAGTTCTTCCGGCCCCATGTCGTTGGACGGCGTGTTGATGAGATCGCGGGCAAGTACCGCAGCCTCCGCCATCCGCGTGATGTCGGCGATATCGACGCCATCCGGCGGCACCAGCTTGGCCTCAGGCGCTTCCGATTTCCGGTATCGGCCAAAACGGTAAGCGCCGAGCGCGAAGGCGAGCGTCGCGAGATGGGCATGGTCGGGCGCGACATTGGCAAAGCGATAGACGCCAGGCGGCAGCAGGCCCGGCAACTGGCCGGCCCTGAAGGGATCGCGGAATTTGGCGGTGTCGTCTTCCAACCCAAAGACCACGTGCGAAATCTCGCCGCGGGCATCGGGCAATGCGAGATACCCTCCCACTTTGGCGACAAATCCGGATGAGCGGGCGAATTGCCGCGCCGGTTCGGCAAGATCGGCGGAGATCGCATCCCATGTTGCCTTCGTCACGAACGTGATGGGAACAGCCGGTGTTGCCGGTCGGGTCTCGAACGCGGAGGTCATTGGCGCTCTTGGGTTGAAATGTTGGTCAAGCGGCCGTTGGCGCTTGTTGAAGTTCTACAATGAGATAGGCGGCTGAACCAGCCGGAATGAGGCGGGCCAATAACAGCTTTTGGGCGCGCCATGATTGCCTGCTTTCGGTCGCAGAAGCGGCCGCATTAACCCGGCATTAGGGTTAACAGACTATTGCTGGGTCAAATCCGGCGTCATGCGCCGCCTACCCGTGAGTCCTGTCCCCATGCGTCAGCGATCTAGTCGTGCCCGGCTTCTTGCATCCGTGGCCGTGACGGCGATTTTCGCCGCCGGGCTGGGCGGCTGCCAGACCATGTCCGACGTCACGGGATCAATCGCGTCGAAGACCACCGCCAGCGCCGAAGCCGATCCGCATCAGGCGGCGGAAGTCGCCGGCGAACGCTATCGCGCCGATCCCAAAAGTGCGGAAGCGGCGCTGGCCTATGGCCAGGCGCTGCGCGCCTCGGGACAGCGCAGCCAGGCGGCCGCGATGCTGGAGCAGGCCACCATCGCCCATCCCGGCGACAAGGCGCTGCTTGCCGCCTATGGCCGGGCGCTGGTCGACAACGGCAACTTCCAGCAGGCCCTTGATGTGCTCGGCCGCGCCCATTCGCCCGAGAATCCCGATTGGCGGATTCTCTCGGTCGAGGGGACCGCGTTCGATCAGCTTGGCCGTCATGACGAAGCCCGCCGCTATTACGCGAGCGCCCTGAAAATCGCGCCGGGTGAGCCTTCGGTGCTGTCGAATCTCGGCCTGTCCTACATGCTGTCAAAAGACCTGCCCAAGGCCGAGGAAGTGCTCCGCCAGGCCTATGCGAGCGGCAAGGCAGATGCGCGGGTGCGGCAGAATCTGGCGCTGGTGATCGGCCTCCAGGGCCGCTTCGCCGAAGCCGAACAGATCGTCCGTGCCGATCTTCCTCCCGAGGAAGCCGCGGCCAACGTCGCCTATCTCAAGCAGATGCTGAGCCGCAAGGACGATCCGCGCACCGCCAGAGCGGGCAAACTGCCTGTGGCCTCGCTCACCCGTCCGGAGTAGCCGTTTGCGGTCATTCCGGGGCGAGCCATCGGGTCCGGCCCAATTGGCCGGTCCGATGATAAACTCCGCATCGAACTATGGTGCGCAGTTGCGCACCTGAGAATCTCAAAATTCAGGGTCTGGTCCGGAGCCTGCCATCGGGCGCGCGTACGCGCGACCCGTTGGGAGCATGCCGCAATGATGGTTGTGATTGCGGAGCGCGTTGCGCCCCGATCACCTTACTGCATGGCGGCGATCTTGATGCCCGTCGGCCCGAGAATGACGACGAACAGCACCGGCAGGAAGAACAGAATCATCGGCACCGTCAGTTTCGGCGGCAAGGCGGCAGCCTTTTTCTCGGCCTCGGTCATGCGCATGTCGCGATTTTCCTGCGCCATGACGCGCAGGCTCTGGCCGAGCGGTGTGCCGTAGCGTTCCGACTGCTGCAGCGCGAGACAGACCGATTTGACGCCTTCGGTGCCGGTCCGCTTGGCAAGGTTTTCGTACGCGACCTTGCGGTCCTGCAAGTAGGACAGTTCCGCTGTGGTCAACGTGAATTCTTCCGCCAGCGCGACCGACTGTGTCACGATCTCGACGCTGACCCTGCGGAACGCAGCCTCGATCGACATGCCCGACTCGATACAGATCAGAAGCAGGTCGAGTGCGTCCGGAAAGGCGCGCTTGATCGACAGCTGACGCTTCGAAATCGCGTTCTTCAGGAACAGCATCGGAGCTTGCAGGCCAAGCCAGGCTGCACCGACGCACATGCCGATCTTGACCGGAAGCGATTTTTCCATATGCGAGATCACGAAAACATAGAGGATGGCGGCGACGAACAGCACGATCGGCGCGATCGCGCGGAAGAACAGGAACGTGATATAGGGCGCCTGACCGCGGTAGCCGGCTTGCGTGAGCTTGTCGCGCGCAGCCTCCTGCGCCAGGTATTTGGTGAGATTGAAGTCTTCGACAACCCTGGAGACGAGTTGCTTCGGCGTTTGCCGCAGCGACACCTTCTCGCTCTTGTTGAGCCGGTCGCGTTCTCGCGCCCGGATCCGCTCGCGCTCGCTGGCGACCGCCTTCATGCGTTTGGCGAGCCCCTCGCCCGCGAACAGCGGCATGATCAGCGTGTAGGCGGTGGCGCCTGCCGCGATCGCGGCAAGCAGCATCGTCATGAAATGGGCATCGTGAAGCTTGTCGACCAGGAAGCTAATCATACGGCACCATCAGAAGTCGAAGTTGATCATTTTCTTCATTACGAGGATGCCGATCGACATCCAGATCGCGCAGCCGACCAGCATCAGTTGGCCGGTCGGATGCGTCCATAGCAGCGAGATGTATTGGGGCGTCGACAGGTACACGAGCAGCATGACGATCGGGGGCAGCGAGCCGATGATGCCCGCGGAAGCTTTGGCTTCCATCGACATCGCCTGAATCTTCTCGGCCATCTTCTTGCGGTCGCGCAGCACCTTGGAGAGATTGCCGAGCGCTTCGGAGAGGTTGCCGCCGGACTTCTGCTGGATCGCGATCACAATGCCGAAGAAATTCGCTTCCGGCACCGGCATCCGCTCGAACAGGCGGCCGCAGGCTTCGCCGAGCGGCATGCCGATGGCCTGGGTCTCGATGATGGCGTTGAATTCGGTCCTTAGCGGTTCCGGCGAATCGGCCGCAACGACCTTGAGCGATTCAAACAGCGGCAGGCCGGCCTTGATGCCGCGAACGATGACGTCGACGGCATCGGGCAGCGCGCGCAGGAAGGCCTTCTCGCGCCGCTTCTTCAGAAAGCTCAGCAACCAGCGGGGCAGGCCGAAGCCGGCGGCGAAAGCCATGCCAGCGGCCCCTAACAGGCCACCGCCCACCAGCATGACGAGCGCGAAGGCCGCGACGCCGAGAACGCCGGAAATAATCATGAATTTTTGTGGCGTCCACTCGAGCCCGGCCTGGGTCAGACGGGTCGCCATCGTGACCTTGGAGTCCTTGGCGCGCCTGGCTTCGGCCTCCTTGAGCGTTCCTTCGACCTGTTCACGGCGGGAGCGCTGTTCCTTTTGCGACTGCCGCGCGGCAACGGGCTCGGCCTTGGCGACGGAAGCGCGCCGGCTTTGCGCCTTTTTTTCTCCTGACAGAAGCGGATAGAGAAAAACCCACGCGAGACCGCCGATCGCGGCGGTGGCGAGAAAGGCCATAGCTAGAACTTGCATCTTCATGGCGCTCTCCGTTAGTTCGGCGGGGCGGCTTCGGCGGCGTCGATGGCGGCTGCGAGCCGCTTCTCTTCGCCGTAATAGCGCGCGCGTTCCCAGAAACGCGGCCGGCCGATACCGGTCGAGCGGTGACGGCCGATGATCTTGCCGTTCGCGTCCTCGCCGACCATGTCGAACAGAAAGAGGTCCTGGGTGATGATGGTTTCGCCTTCCATGCCCATCACCTCGGTGATGTGCGTGATACGCCGCGAGCCGTCGCGCAGGCGCGCGGCCTGGATGATCACGTCGATCGAAGCGCAGATCATCTCGCGGATGGTGCGCGAGGGCAGCGAAAAGCCGCCCATGGTGATCATGGATTCGCAGCGCGAAAGCGCTTCGCGAGGATTGTTGGCGTGCAGCGTGCCCATCGATCCGTCGTGGCCGGTGTTCATGGCTTGCAGCAGGTCGAACGCCTCCGGTCCGCGGACTTCGCCGACGATGATACGTTCGGGCCGCATACGCAGGCAGTTGCGGACGAGCTCACGCATGGTGATCTGTCCTTCGCCTTCGATATTGGGCGGGCGGGTTTCCAGCCGCACCACATGCGGCTGCTGCAACTGAAGTTCGGCGGCGTCTTCGCAGGTGATGACGCGCTCTTCATCGTCGATATAGTTGGTCATGCAGTTGAGCAGCGTCGTCTTGCCCGAACCGGTACCGCCGGAGATCAGCACGTTGCAGCGGACGCGGCCGATGATCTGCAGGATTTCCGCGCCCTCGGGCGAGATCGCGCCGAACTTGACGAGCTGGTCGAGGGTCAGCTTGTCCTTTTTGAATTTGCGGATCGTCAGTGCGGGGCCATCGAGCGCCAGCGGCGGGACGATGGCGTTGACGCGCGAACCGTCGGCGAGACGGGCGTCGCAGATCGGCGAGGATTCATCGACGCGCCGGCCGACTTGGCTGACGATGCGCTGGCAGATGTTGAGCAGTTGCTGGTTGTCGCGGAAGCGGATGCCGGTGCGCTGGATCTTGCCGGCGACTTCGATGTAAACCGTGCCGGCGCCGTTGACCATGATGTCGGCGATATCGTCGCGCGCCAGAAGCGGCTCGAGCGGGCCGTAGCCGAGAACGTCATTGCAGATGTCGTCGAGCAGCTCTTCCTGCTCGGCAATCGACATCACGATGTTCTTGATCGCGATGATCTCGTTGACGATATCGCGGATTTCCTCGCGGGCCGATTCGCCGTCGAGCTTGGCAAGCTGGGCAAGGTCGATGGCTTCGATCAGCGCGCCGAAGATCGTCGCCTTGACCTGGTAATAGTTGTCGGATTTCCGCGTCTCCGCCGGCGGCGGGGGCGCTTGCGGCTTGGCGGGCGCCAATGGCGGCGAAGCGACGGTCGGCGCAGTCGGTGCGCGCGGGGCGACCGTCGCAACGGCGGACGGCTCCGGCGCGGCCGCCGGCGGCCGCATGGTCCTCGGATCATCAGCTCCGCTACGCTTACCAAACACGACTTTTACTCCAGACGGGTCAGATTACTTTGCCCGCAGTTTATCGATCAGAGGTGACAGGAACGAAGCGCGCGGCTTTTTGGTCTCGCCGCGGCCGGTCAGCCGTTGCGCGATCTGCCGGAACATCTCGGTACTGCGATGGTTTTCGGAAATCTCCGCGATCATCTGGCCGTTGTTGGCGGCCGCGCCGAACATCTGGGGATCGAACGGGATCGACACGATCGGATCGCTTTCGATCGCCTTGGCGAATTCACCCGCATTGATCTCCGGCCGCTTGGGAATGCCGACCTGGTTGAGGCAGTAAAGCGGCGCGCGATCGTTGGGTCTGGCGGACTTGAGCAGATCGAAAATGTTCTTGGTGTTGCGTAAGTTGGCGAGATCGGGCGCGGCGACGATCAGGATGTCGTCGGCGGCGATCAGTGCGCGCTTGGTCCAGCCGGCCCATTGATGCGGGACGTCGAGAACGATGCACGGCATCGTGGTGCGAAGCGTGTCGAAGATCGCATCGAAGGCCTCGACGCCGAAATCGTAGACGCGGTCGAGTGTCGCCGGCGCCGCCAGCAGGCTGAGGTGATCGGTGCATTTCGACAGCAGGCGATCGAGGAAGGCGGTATCGACCCGGTCGGGTGAGAACACCGCATCCGCGATGCCTTGTGGCGGGTCCTGGTTGTAATCGAGGCCTGCGGTGCCGAAGGCGAGGTCGAGGTCGGCGACCACCGAATCCAGCGCCAGGTCCCGCGCGATCGCCCAGGCCACATTGTGGGCGACCGTCGATGCGCCAACACCGCCCTTGGCGCCGACGATGGCGATGATGCGGCCCACCGCCTTGGCGTCCGGCAAGGAGAACAACCCGCAGACGGCGCGCACCACATCCAGCGGATTGATCGGCGCGATCACGTAGTCGCTGACGCCCCGGCGCACCAGCTCGCGATACAGCGTGACATCGTTGATCCGGCCGATGACGATCACCCGCGAACCCGCGTCGCACACGGTGGCGAGCTGGTCGAGGCCGCTCAGGATATCGTTGCGGCCCTCGGTTTCCAGGATGATCACGTTCGGCGTCGGCGCGGTGCGATAGGCTTCGATCGCCGCAGCCATGCCGCCCATCTGAATCTTCAGATGTGCCTTGCCGAGCCGGCGGTCTTCGCCCGCCGACTGCACGGCAGCGGCGGTTTCGACCGTTTCGCAGAAGGCCTGCACCGACACCCGTGGCGCGGGCGCGATGTGGTCTTCCGCCGGTGGCGGAGCAGTCTCCGACTGTGCTTCTTCGTTCTGACGCGCGTAACTGATCATTTGCCCGTGTCGCTGAGTTTGGCCTTATCCGCCTCGGAGTAGGTGGTCGCGGTGTTCGTGCCCTTGCGATATTTATCGAAGCCCTCGGTCCGCCGCACGGTATAGGCAGGCGACTCCGGCCGCGGCTGCACGAGGTCCGCAGGGTTATCGACCATCGCAGCCATGTTGCGCTGATAGGCGCAGCCGAAATTGTAGTAGGGCTTGTTGTCGAGATAGCCCTTGTTCTTGATCGAGGGACCGAGGTCTTCGGGCCACAATCCGCATGGGCCCGCCACCGCGGTGATTTTCGGATAGCTGAGCCGCAGCGTCGCGAGCTGGCGCGGATCGCTAGGATGATACTGATGCATGGTGACGCCGCGCGGCGGCACGCCTGCCGCCGAAAGCAGTGACTGCGCTTCGTGGAAAGCGTCGGCGGCAGCCCTCGCATTGGGCGTGCCGACCGGAACGTCGGCCACGATCGCGCCGGTCCCTTCGTGCAGCCAGACCTGGGCCAGTCCCATCACGTCGGCGCGTTGCTCCGCCGACAGGCCGCCACGGGCCTGGCCAACGAAGATCACGACCGAACGATTGGCTTCCTGGATTGCGATCGGGTGCCGGAGGCGATAGTCATCGGGGATGCTCGCCGTCGTCGTCACGACCTCATCGGTATGCGTGCAGGCGCCAAGCGCGGTTGCGAGACCCAGAAGCGCCCCCGCGAAGCGGAGAGCGCGCCGGTATTCGACGGGTGTCCTCGATATCATTCTCTCGTCCTCGTCCCGCCTTAGTCCGTGATAAAGCCGTAGGTGCCGCGATAGCTCTGGCCCGGTTCGTTGCGGCCGGGAACGCCGTAGATGCGATTGATGTTGCCGAGCAGGTCGGCCTGCGGATCGGATGCCGAGACGAAGCCGTCATCCGGACGCGACAGATCCTTTTGCGCGACCGCGCGCACGACATAGGGCGTCACGATCACCATCAGCTCGGTCTTGCTGTCCAGGAAGTCGCGGCTGCGAAACAGGGTGCCGAGCACCGGCAACTGCGAAAGCCCGGGAAGACCGTTGATCGCCTGCTTGGTCTGATCCTGGATCAGGCCGGCCATGGCCATCGAGCCTCCGGACGGAATTTCGAGGGACGTCTCTGCACGGCGGGTCTTGATCGAAGGAACGTTGATCCCGGTGATGTTGATGGAGTTGTCAAGGGAGACTTCCGACACTTCCGTCATGACGTGCAGGCTGATGCGGCCTTCGGTCAGCACCACCGGCGTGAAGTTGAGCGAGATGCCGAATTTCTTGTAAGCGATCGACGGCGCGCATTGTCCGACTGAGCCAGCGGCCGTCGTTTGACAGGTCACGCCGGTCGGAATCGGGAATTCGCCGCCGGCGATGAAGGTTGCGGATTCACCGGAGATCGCCGTCAAATTCGGCTCGGCCAGCGTTCGGGTCACGCCGGCGCTCTCCATCGCGCGCAAGGTCGCTTTGACCGACGGGGTGCTGCCGAACTGGGACACGATCGAGTTGCTGGTGATCGGCTGGCCGTTCGCCGTGAACGGATTCGCGTTGTTGAAGTTCACGACGGCGGTGCCGTAGTTGAACTGGCCGGAGAGGTCGATGCCGAGCTGCTTGATGACCGAGCGCGCGACTTCGGCAACCGTGACCTTCAGCATCACCTGATCGCGGCCGCGAACGACGATCGAGTTGACGACCTTGTCGGTGCCGCCCGCCAGCCGCGCGGCGAGATCGCCCGCCTGCTGTGCCTCGATCGAGGTCGCCACCGACCCGGTCAGGACCACGCTGTCGCCGAGGCCGTCGATCTGGATGTCGGAATTCGGCATGATCTGCTTGAGCGCGGCGCGGGCGCCGTTGAGATCGCGTTTGACGGCGATGTCATAGGCCGCGATCTGCTGGCCCGCCGAATCGAAAAACACGATGTTGGTCTGGCCGACGGTCGCGCCAATGATGTAGGCGCGCTGCGCCGAACGCACGACCGCGTTGGCGATCTTCGGATCGGCGACGAGCACGTCCTTGATGTCGCGCGGCAGGTCGATCACGATCGACTTGCCGATGCCGAGCGAGAGGAAATGTGCGTTCATCTGGCCGTCGGCAGCAACCTGCGGAGCCGGGCGGTAGTCGGCAGCGATCGCCGGCATCAGAGCGGGATTGAGCACCATCGCGGCCGCGGCGGAACACGACAGGGCGCGGACCCAAAGGGCTCGCATCGGAAGCTGCTTTTCCCCGCACTTCATAAGGTCTGGTCCCTTGGTCACTTTTGAACCTGCGTAGAGCTGGTGACGCCGTAGCGAACCACATTGATGTTGCTGCGCTGGCGGGAACGGTCGTCGACCGCAACTTCCACCTGGTTGACGTCGGCGATGCTGCGCAGGGCCAGCGACAACACGCCGGCCTGGCGCGCGGCCGCCAGCAGCGGCACCTGTTCAGGCTTCAGCTCGAGCGTAGCGGTCTTGCCGAGGACGGAGTTCTGGCCGTCCTTTTCCTTCGGCGCCTGGTCGATCGCCAGCACGCGGATATTGGTAAAAATAACCTCGGGAACGACGAGATCGCCGGAGGCTTTCGGGTCCGGATTCTTCTCGCGCCGGGTCAGGATCACGTCGACGCGGTCATTCGGCAGGATGAAGCCGCCGGCGCCGGTTTCGGCGGAAATTTCCGTCGAGATCGCCCGCATTCCCTGCGGCAGGATCGCGGCCATGAAGCCCGACCCTTCGGCCTTGATCAGCTTCGGCTCGCGGATCGGTTCGCCTGCGATAAAGGGCGAGCGCGCGATCGAGCCGGTGATCTCCTTCATCGCGTCGGGGCGGTCCTTTTGGCGGATGAAGGCACTGCTGGCCGTGGCTGCCGGCCAAGTCTGCCACTGCATCTCGTTGGGCGTGACTGTCTGGCCGAGGTTGATATCGGCTTTGGCCACGAGAACATCGACGGTCGGCAACTGCGCGACAGGCTCTTGAGGCGGCGGTTTGCTATCCGATCCGCTTGCGAGATAGGCCGCGACACCGCCAGCGCCAATTGCGATGGTCAGGACAATAATGCGTGCCCTATTCATACGCTTCACTTTCCACAATTACGCCGCGGCGCTTCCGCCGCCGTAACGGGAGTTGACCAGTTATTCGTCAAAGCATGGTTAATGAGGCGTATCTAAATCGCGTTAATGAGAGTTTACCTCTCCAGCGCCGCCTGGTGGGCACCAGGTCGATCAGCCGATCATGAGGTGCGTCAGGTCGACGGCCTTGATCCACTCCGTTTCCGGATAGACCACGAGGGCACCGACAGCGAGTGCGATGCCGTAGGGGATTCCGCTTTCCTTGGCGTGCAGCTTGAGCAGCCAGGCTTGACCTGCGAGAGCGTAAGGAAGCGGCCACTGCCGGAACTGGAGCAATAGCAGCGTCAACGCCCCGCCGAACAGTGAGGCATAGACCAGGTAGTTCAAGAGATGGGCAAAGCCGAACCAGAGCGCGGCGCTGGCTGCCACCTTGGCATCGCCGCCGCCGACCCATCCGAAAGCAAAACAGGCAAAAGCCGCCACCAGCACGATGCTGCCCGCCGCGACGTGCATCAGAATGACCGAGGGAGCCATGCCGCTCGCGAAGGCCAGCACGAAAAATCCCGCCGCCAGCGCCAGCGATACTCGATTTGAGATCGTCATCGTGAAGAGGTCGCTCGCGGCTGCGAACGCCATCAGGGCCGGGAAGAACATCAGGCGAGCGAGATCGAGGATCATGGAGGAGTAAGCCCGCGCGGATTTATGGGGTCGGACAGCTGGCCTCGACGCTATCGCCGATAAATGAACAATCGGGAAACGGTTTCGGGCCGAAGTGGCCGGCGATCCGGAAGGCGAGAAAGGCAAGCGCCAGCATCAGCGCGGCACAGACGATCGTCGCCGACGAGGCGTGATCGCGAGCGGGCGGAACTGACGGCGGCCTTGCCGGAGCCGGCGCGGCCGGAACGATACGCATGATGTTACGCAACTCGCGAATGGATGAAAAAAAGGCCCCGGATCAACCGGGGCCTGAATTTCCAAAGTCAACCGACGCTTACTTCAGCGAGGAGTTGATCGTGCTGAACTTGGTGTTCAGGTTGCTGCCGAGGCCGTTAACGACGGCGATAATGGCAAGCGAAATGCCAGCGGCGATCAGGCCATATTCAATGGCAGTCGCGCCGGACTGGTCCTTCACAAAACGCGCAATCAGATTCTTCATAGGTAACTCCATGTGACACGTGGCTGGTCGAACTAACTGTGGTCTCGCCGGCGTTCTCAGCACCGTGACCATGGCGCACGCTACGGGGGAACCGATTTCGGCACGGTTAATTCGCGTACGCAAAAAGCTGCAAACGGCGCTGTTCTTGAGCACAGTAAATTTGGCATTAACCGATCTCGGAGGTTTCGAACAATTCGGCGTGCACCGCCGCGTCGCATTAGAGAGAGTTGAGCGCGCGAGACGCTTTATTTTACGGCTCTTTAAGCGGCGAGGCGTACGCCTTGGTCCATCGATGAAATGAGGCCGTCATGTTCAATCCAACGATGGAAGTGGTCAAAATGCTTGGCGACACGATTGCCAAGGTCGTGCCGATCACCATCGTTCTGGCTCTCGTGTTTTCGGTGCTGACGCATTTCTGGGCCTGCAATCCCGGAACGCCGTGGTGGCGCAAGCGGGAGATTGTCACCGACGTTTGCTACTGGTTCTTCGTGCCGATGTTTGCCCGGGTGTTGCGGATCGGCCTGCTGGTGGTCGGGGCGGGCTTCGTCTTCAACATCCACGACGCCGACGATCTGATCGCGTTCTACGACAACGGGCATGGTCCGCTGTCGCATCTGCCGCTCTGGATCCAGGGTCTGCTGTTTCTCGCGGCATCGGACTTCATGCTTTACTGGCTGCACCGGCTGTTTCATGGCGGCGCGTTCTGGAAGTATCACGCGATCCATCATTCGTCGGAAGAACTGGACTGGATTTCGGCGGCACGCTTCCATCCGGTCAATCTGTTCCTGGGAACGATTGCGGTGGATGTCATCCTGCTGATGGCCGGCATCTCGCCGAATATCATGCTGTGGGTCGGCCCGTTCACCACCTTCCATTCCGCCTTCGTCCACGCCAACCTGAACTGGACGCTCGGGCCGTTCAAATATGTGCTGGCGACGCCGGTGTTTCATCGCTGGCATCACACGTCGCTGGAAGAAGGCGGCGATACCAACTTCGCCGGCACCTTCCCGATCTGGGATATTATGTTTGGCACGTTCCGGATGCCGGAAGGTCGGCTGCCGCAGGACTACGGTGCGGACGATCCGCGCATTCCTAACGAAATTGTTGGGCAACTCGCTTACCCTTTTCGCCAGTAGGCGTGCGGGGCCGTCCGAATCCTGCCTCCATTTGCAGTTCATTCACTAATTAAGGTCAGATTTGCCCCGTCGGGCGCCGGTTCCGCTGCGTATCGCTTAAGCCGGCTTGTTCACGTCCCGGGGTATCGTATGTCGTCTCAGTCCTTGCGTTTTTCCGTTCGTTCCGCATTCCGCGCCCTTGTGGCGGGAATGCTGATGTGGCCGCTCGCGGTCATGGCGGAACCCTCAGTCAATACCATTTCGGTGAATGTCGATCAGGCCCGGCTCGTGAAGCTGCCGGCCCGTGTCGCCACTATCGTCGTCGGCAATCCGCTGATTGCGGACGTCGCGCTGCAAGCCGGCGGCGTGCTGGTCGTGACCGGCAAGGGTTACGGCGCCACCAATTTCATTGCGATGGATCGCGCCGGCGAGGTGCTCGTCGACCGCCAGATCCAGGTCGAGGGTCCGACCGATCAACTCATCACTGTCTATCGCGGGGTCGATCGCGAATCCTACAGCTGCATGCCGATCTGTCAGCGCCGCGTCACGCTCGGCGACGGCGACAGCTACTTCAAGGGCGCGATGGATCAGGCCGGAAGCTTGAGCAGCCAGGCCGCAAGCAGCGCCGGAACCAACAAATAGGTGAATGAGGCTGGCGCGCGTCCAGGCGCCGCCCCTTCAGCATTCTCCAAAACAAAAAGGCCGCGCATCAAGCGCGGCCTTTCTTGTTTGTACAAGATCTGCCTACACACAAATCGAAATCGCGCTGGCGGCGCGGCCGGCGCGATCTTCGGTGCGAGCCGGCGGATTTAACCGGCTGCGCGCAGGTTGTCGGCGGAAGACTTGCCGGAACGGCGATCGGCGACGATTTCGTAGCTGATCTTCTGGCCTTCACGCAGTGTTCCAAGGCCGGCGCGTTCAACAGCGCTGATGTGCACGAACACGTCGTTGCCGCCGTCGTCCGGTTGGATAAAGCCGTAGCCCTTGGTTGCGTTAAACCACTTCACTGTTCCCATGCTCACGGGATAGTCCCTTCTCAAGATAGACATAACGAAGCCCACTAACGCGGGCTGGTGAGATCGAATTTTTGGAAGGGTCGTCAGCGTCTAAACCGGCTGTACCGGTGGATAGCTAATGTCGTCCGGCCGAAAATCGATAAGCTCATATTATTCCAAAGTAGCGCCTCAAACAATCCTCAACGCACGCGATTTTTGGTCGTGCCGAAGGGGCGCGTGCCACGCGTGGCGCGCGCCGACACCATCCTCTCATGCGTCAAAATTGCGGCAATATTTATCGACGTCGGAACTGGCCACGCTGCGGTGCGCCGCGTTGGGCGCCGGGCGGGCCGCCTGCGCCGCCCGGACGCTCGTCCTTGTGGCGGAAGATCAGCCGGCCCTTTTCGAGGTCGTAGGGCGACATTTCGATCGTCACCCGGTCGCCCGCCAGGGTCTTGATCCGGTTTTTCTTCATCTTGCCGGCGGTATAGGCGACGATCTCATGTCCCGCGTCGAGCTGAACTCGGTAGCGGGCATCGGGAAGGATTTCGGTGACCAGTCCTTCGAACTGGATCAGCTCTTCTTTAGCCATCGTATTCTCCAGGTCGATCGGCGATTAGCGCGACCGTTGGTTGCGGTTGGGTTGGCTCTTCGGGCGGCTTTCGCGGTAGAGGAAGGCGACCCCCTGCAATCCTTCGGCCTTGCCCCCGCTATGTGCGGGGCGGTTCGGCTGTTGCCGATTGACCTCGTTCCGGTTGGTTTTTGAAGCGCCATTATTATCACCGCCGCGGTGGTGTCGGCGAGGGCCTTTCGATCCTCCTCCCGCATCATTTGCGCGAGTAGCATGCGCGCGGGGCGCAGGCCGTCCGCCGCGATGGTGTGCCTGGGCCGGCGCCGCATCGCGCTGGCCGGGCGTGCGGCGGTCCTCTTTCGGCAAGGCCATGCGGATCAGCTTCTCGATGTCGCGCAAATACGCGAGTTCCTCACCGCCTGCGACCAGCGAGATGGCGATGCCTTCGGCGCCCGCGCGCGCGGTGCGGCCGATGCGATGGACATAGGTCTCGGGCACATTGGGAAGGTCGAAATTCACCACATGGCTGACGCCGTCGACGTCGATGCCGCGGGCCGCGATATCGGTCGCGACCAGCGTGCGGATGGCGCCGGTGCGGAACGCCGCCAAAACCCTTTCGCGGTGATTTTGCGACTTGTTGCCGTGGATGGCGTCCGCGGTAATGCCGGCTCGCGCGAGGCCCTTCACCACCTTGTCAGCGCCGTGTTTGGTGCGGGTGAAGACCAGCGCACGCTCGACCGCTTCCTGCTTCAGGAGCTCGGCGAGAAACGCGCTCTTGGCCGAATGGTCGACCTGGATCACCCGCTGGGTGATGCGTTCGGCCGTCGAGGCGACCGGAGTCACCGCGACACGCGCGGGGTCCCGCAGCATCGCGTCGGCGAGTTCGGCAATGTCCTTGGGCATCGTCGCCGAGAAGAACAAGGTTTGCCGCTTCATCGGCAGCTTGGCGACGATCTTCCGGATGTCGTTGATGAAGCCCATGTCGAGCATGCGGTCGGCCTCGTCGAGCACGAGGAACTCGACCTGGTTAAGCTTCAGCCCGTTGCTTTGCACGAGATCGAGCAGGCGGCCTGGCGTTGCCACCAGGATCTCGACGCCCTGCATCAGGCTGCGGACCTGGCGTCCCATCGGAACGCCGCCGATGGCGAGCGCCGAGGTCAGGCGCATGTGCCGGCCGTAAGCATTGAAGCTGTCGAGGATCTGTCCGGACAACTCTCGCGTGGGACTCAGCACCAGCACGCGGCAGCTCTTCGGCTGCGGGCGGGTCCGGCTCGCCAGGATGCGGTGGAGGATCGGCAGCGCGAAGGCTGCCGTCTTGCCGGTGCCGGTCTGGGCGATGCCGACCACGTCACGGCCGGAGAGTGCGAGGGGAATGGTTTGGGCCTGGATGGGCGTGGGCGTCAGATAGTTTTCTTCACGAAGCGCACGCGAAATGGGATCGGCAAGGCCGAAATCCTGAAAGGAGGTCAAAATAGGTACTTTCCATTGTAAGGCGTCAGCCGCCCGGCCTGTCGAGGCCGGCGGCGCGCGAGGTCAAAAGACACCCGCGTGTATAGGGGCATCGGTGCTTGTTAGCTGAAGGGGCAAGCCAAAAGCCGTTGCAGTATCGCAAGGGCCAAGAACACGCAGCTCGCGCGGACCCGATGATTCGGGGTCTCCCACAAGCATATGGAACAGGAAGGCGGCACTTTCAAGGTCGGCCGGCGCATCTTCTTCGGCGCTGCAAGAAAAACTCTCAAGGAACTTGCTGCCGGCCGGTCTACAAAACCCGTCGGCTGCCAAAATTTTGTGCCGAGAATCGCAGTTGCCGTCAAAAATGACTACAAAATGGTCAGTTTGTAGAAACCGCATACATTTTTTCTGCATAAAAAATAGTCGGCGGTGCATCTTCCGCAAGCCGCAAGGTCAAATTCTCTAATGAAGCCATTGGCTTACTGCGAGGAAAGGGCGTGGCATGGTTCTTGCGATTCCGTTAACGGAGGCGGCCGTGGGGCCGTTTCGCAAGCGTCAACGCCTGCGTCAGGGAGATGACATTTCATGCCTACACAAATTACGCACAACATCGCGGCACTGAGCCGTCGCCAGTGGCTCGCGGCCGCTGCGGGACTGGTTTTTGGCCTCGCCGGCTTCTCGAACGCGAAGGCCGCCGACGACACAATCAAGGTCGGCATTCTCCATTCGCTCTCCGGCACCATGGCCATCAGCGAAACCACGCTGAAGGACACCGTGCTGTTCTTGATCGACGAGCAGAACAAGAAGGGCGGCGTGCTCGGCAAGAAGCTTGAGGCCGTGGTCGTCGATCCCGCTTCCAACTGGCCGCTGTTTGCCGAAAAGGCCCGCGAGCTGATCACCAAGGACAAGGTCGCGGTCGTATTCGGCTGCTGGACTTCGGTGTCGCGCAAGTCCGTGCTCCCGGTGTTCAAGGAGCTGAACAGCATCCTGTTCTATCCGGTGCAGTATGAGGGCGAGGAGAGCGAGCGCAACGTGTTCTATACGGGTGCCGCGCCGAACCAGCAGGCGATCCCTGCCGTCGACTACCTGATGAAGGAAGAAAAGGTGAAACGCTGGGTGCTGGCCGGCACCGACTACGTCTATCCGCGCACCACCAACAAGATCCTTGAGGCCTACCTGAAGTCGAAGGGCGTCGCCCAGGAAGACATCATGATCAACTACACGCCGTTCGGTCACTCGGACTGGCAGACGATCGTGGCCGACATCAAGAAATTCGGCTCGGCCGGCAAGAAGACCGCCGTGGTCTCCACCATCAACGGCGACGCCAACGTTCCCTTCTACAAGGAGCTCGGCAACCAGGGCATCAAGGCGACCGATATTCCGGTTGTCGCGTTCTCGGTCGGTGAAGAAGAACTCGCCGGCCTCGACACCAAGCCGCTGGTCGGTCACCTCGCCGCCTGGAATTATTTCGAGTCGATCAAGACGCCGGCGAACGAGAAGTTCATCAAGGAATGGCAGGCCTACACCAAGAACCCGAAGCGCACGACCAACGACCCGATGGAAGCTCACGTGATCGGTTTCAACATGTGGGTGAAGGCGGTCGAGAAGGTGAAATCGACCGACGCCGACAAGGTGATCGACGCGCTTCCCGGCATCGAGGCGCCGAACTTGACCGGCGGCGTCTCCAAGATGCTGCCCAACCACCACATCACCAAGCCGGTGTTTATCGGCGAGATCAAGGCCGATGGTCAGTTCAACGTCGTGTACAAGACCAAGGACCTGGTGCCCGGCGATGCCTGGTCGAAGGAGCTCGAGGGCTCCAAGGACCTGATCGGCGACTGGGTTGGCAAGAAGTGCGGCAACTTCAACGTCAAGACCAACAAGTGCCTCGGTTCGTCCTCCTGATCTCCGAGGGTCGACCTGACCCGGGCAAACGGCCCTTTCCAAGAAGGCGCGGTTTGTCCGGCGGGTCATGCTAGAACCTGCCTGCAAGACGGGAAGGCGGCCAAGTCGCCGCCTTTCCATTTATCTCTGCTGGGGTTATCCAGTGCGGCGAATTTGAAGTTCCTATCGATGTCGCGGCAAGTTCGTCATAGGAACTTCAAATTCAAAGCCGCACTGAATCGATAAGTTGCTGGAGCTCCCTTGATTCCGAAGTTCGCATCAGAGGCGCCGCGAAAGCTTGCGAACTTCGGAATCGGAGCTCCAGTGGTCGCTGACGCCTTTGACCGTCTTCGTTCGGTCGCTCTTGCCGTTCTCTTGATCGTCGTTATGGCCGTGCCGGCGTTTGCCGCCGCGTTCGAGGATGCGGTCGCCAAATTCGCCAACGATGACTTCTCCGATACCGACGAGGCGATCGGCGAGATTGCGACGTCGGGCAATCCGCTCGCCTTCCCCATCATCAGCGCGCTTCAGACTGGCCGCTTGTCAGCCGATCCCGACACCAAGAAGGTCTACATCACCCAGGATGACGGCAAGGTCATCGATGCGGCGACAGGGGCCGCAGTCGAGAAGCTGCCGGACAACGCCGCCGAGGTTCGATTGAACAACCGCTTGCGCCGCAGCGTCGAGGCGGCGCTTGGCGGCCTGACCCTTTTGTCGCCGGACCCGGCGAAGCGCATTGCGGCGGCGCAATCGGTTTTCAAGTCGCATGAGGAAAGCGCGCTGCCGGTTATCGAAGGCGCGCTCGCGAAGGAGACCAACAAATCGGTGAGGGCTGCGTTCGCCGAGGCGCGCGCGGCGATCCTGCTCAATAAATCCGACACCAGCGATACTGACAGGCTGGAAGCCGTCGCCACGATCAAGGCGAGGGGCGACCAGGAAGCGCTCGCGCTCCTGACCGGTCTCGGCGACCAGCCGCCTTTGGTGGCAACCGCGATCGCGAGCGCGATCGCCTCGATCCAAAGCAGGCTCGCCGTCTGGTCGGCGGTGCAGAACGCCTGGTATGGCCTTTCACTCGGTTCGGTTCTGCTGCTGGCCGCGATCGGGCTCGCCATCACTTTCGGGGTCATGGGGGTCATCAACATGGCCCATGGCGAGATGGTGATGCTCGGGGCCTACACCACCTTCGTCGTGCAGGAGATCATTCGCACCAGCTATCCCGGCCTGTTCGACTATTCGCTGTTCATCGCCGTTCCGCTCGCCTTCATTGTCGCGGGCGCGATCGGTGTGCTGATCGAGCGCGCCATCATTCGTTTCCTCTACGGCCGCCCGCTGGAAACCTTGCTCGCGACATGGGGAATTTCGCTGGTGCTGCAACAGGCGGTGCGCACCGCGTTCGGACCCACCAACCGCGAAGTCGGCAATCCCTCCTGGATGAGCGGCGCCTTCGAACTCGGCCAGATCACCATCACCTATAATCGCCTGTGGATCCTTTGCTTCACGCTCGCGGTGTTCGCGATCCTGCTGGCGATGCTGCGCTATACCGCGCTCGGGCTTGAGATGCGGGCGGTGACGCAAAACCGGCGCATGGCGGCCTCCATGGGGATCGCGACCTCGCGGGTCGATGCGCTGACCTTCGGGCTCGGCTCGGGCATTGCGGGGATTGCTGGCGTCGCGCTGTCGCAGATCGACAATGTCAGTCCCAATCTCGGCCAGAGCTACATCATCGATTCCTTCATGGTCGTGGTGTTCGGCGGTGTCGGCAATTTGTGGGGCACGCTGGTCGGCGCCTTCACGCTCGGCATCGCCAACAAGTTCCTCGAACCGGTCGCAGGCGCCGTGCTCGGCAAGATCGCCATTCTGGTCCTGATCATCCTGTTCATCCAGAAGCGGCCGCGCGGCCTGTTCGCGCTCAAGGGGCGGGCGGTGGAAGCATGATGCCTCACGTCCTCACGCGCTCGCTTGATCGCGGCGCGACGCTTTTCGTGCTGGTGGTTGCCGGCTGCGGCATTCTGATTCCGCTGTCGAACCTGTTGTTGCCACCGGGCTCGGTGTTTCAGGTGCCTACCTATCTGGTGGCGCTGTTTGGCAAGTACGCCTGCTACGCGGTGCTCGCACTCTCGATCGATCTGATCTGGGGCTATTGCGGCATTCTCTCGCTCGGCCATGGCGCCTTCTTCGCGCTCGGCGGCTACGCCATGGGCATGTATCTGATGCGCCAGATCGGCAGCCGCGGCGTCTACGGCAACCCGATCCTGCCCGACTTCATGGTGTTCCTGAACTACCCGAAGCTGCCGTGGTACTGGCACGGCTTCGACATGTTTTGGTTCGCGGCGCTGATGGTCGTCCTGGTGCCGGGCCTGCTCGCCTTTTGTTTCGGATGGCTGGCATTCCGCTCCCGCGTGACCGGCGTCTATCTCTCGATCATCACGCAGGCGATGACATACGCCCTGCTGCTCGCCTTCTTCCGCAACGATTTCGGGTTCGGCGGCAATAACGGCCTGACCGACTTCAAGGACATTCTCGGCTTCAACGTGCAGGCCGAGGGCACCCGCGCCGCACTTTTCGCGCTGAGTTGCCTCGCCATCATCGTCGCGTTCCTGATCTGCCGCGCGGTCGTCACCTCCAAGCTCGGCAAGGTGCTGATCGCGGTGCGCGATGCCGAGTCCCGCACGCGCTTTCTCGGCTACCGCGTCGAGTCCTACAAGCTGTTCGTGTTCACGCTGTCGGCCTGCATGGCCGGCGTCGCTGGCGCGCTCTATGTGCCGCAGGTGGGCATCATCAATCCGTCCGAATTTGCACCCGGAAATTCGATCGAGGCCGTGATCTGGGTCGCCGTCGGCGGCCGCGGCACGCTGATCGGCGCTGCACTTGGCGCGGTCGTGGTCAATTACGCCAAGACCTACTTCACCTCGGGGCCGCTCGCGCCCTATTGGCTATTCATGCTCGGCGCGCTTTTCATCCTGGTGACGCTGCTATTGCCCAAGGGCATCGTCGGCACCTTCAATTCGTGGTGGGGGCCGCGGAAGGCCGACCGTATGACTGACAACGCCGGGAGCGCGGCGGCCGAGGACGGTGTCAGCGAACCCCATATGGCGGAGTGAGAGCGATGGATGTCAGGGCCACTTCGGCATTGCTTTATCTCGACGGCGTGCACGTCTCGTTCGACGGCTTTCACGCCATCAACAACCTGTCGCTGACGCTCGAGCCCGGCGAAATGCGCGCCGTGATTGGGCCGAACGGCGCCGGCAAGACGACCATGATGGATATCATCACCGGCAAGACCAAGCCGGATGAAGGCGTTGTCCTGTTCGACGGCGTCACGGACTTGACGCGGCTCGACGAGACGCGAATTGCCGAACTCGGGATCGGCCGCAAATTCCAGAAGCCGACGGTGTTCGAAAGCCAATCTGTCGAGGACAACCTGCTGCTTGCACTCAATGTCGATCACAGCGTCAAGGGCACGCTGTTCTGGCGCGGCAGCAGGGCCGAAGCCGAACGGATCGACCGTGTGCTGGAGACCATCCGCTTGAAGGACGCACGGGGGCGGCTGGCGGGAAGCTTGTCGCATGGCCAGAAGCAATGGCTCGAGATCGGCATGCTGCTGGCGCAGGATCCGAAGCTGCTCTTGGTCGACGAGCCGGTCGCCGGCATGACCGATGTCGAAACGCATCAGACAGCCGAGCTTTTGAAGGAAATCAACAAGCACAAGACCGTGATGGTCGTCGAGCATGACATGACGTTTGTGCGCGAGCTCGGCGTCAAGGTGACCTGCCTGCACGAAGGCACGGTGCTGGCCGAAGGCACCATCGATCAGGTCTCGGCGAATGAGCGCGTGGTTGAAGTTTATCTGGGACGATAGGGATGGAAGCGCAATTTCAGTTTCGTGTCCCGGGCACGGCGCAGCACGAGCGCAGCGAAATGGTGCGCCGTAGAACCGGGACCAATGGTGGGTCCCGCATCTGCGGTGCACTACTCCGTATTGCACCGCGCGCGGGACACGGGAAATGGAGCTCGCGTTCATGCTGAAGGTCGACAACATCAACCTCTATTACGGCGCGGCGCAGGCGCTGCGCGGCGTCTCGATCTCGGCTGAGCCCGGCAAGGTGACCTGCGTGCTCGGGCGCAACGGCGTCGGCAAGACCTCGCTGCTCCGCGCGATGGTCGGGCAATATCCGATTTCCTCCGGATCGATCACCTTCGACGGCGCCGACATCACCGCCCTCAGGCCGTACGAGCGTGCGCGCAAGGGCATCGGCTTCGTGCCGCAGGGCAGAGAGATTTTTCCGCTGCTGACGGTGGAGGAAAATTTGAGGACCGGTTTCGGTCCGTTGAAGCGCGAGGACCGCAACATCCCCGATGACGTGTTCTCGCTGTTTCCGGTACTGCAATCGATGTTGGGACGCCGCGGCGGCGACCTCTCGGGCGGCCAGCAGCAGCAGCTGGCGATCGGGCGCGCACTGGTAATGCGGCCGAAACTCTTGCTGCTCGACGAGCCGACCGAAGGTATTCAACCATCGATCATCAAGGATATCGGCCGCGCGATCACCTATCTGCGCAGCCTCGGCAACATCGCGATCGTGCTGGTCGAGCAGTACCTCGACTTTGCCTGCGAGCTCGGCGACAATTTCGCGGTGATGGACCGTGGCGCCGTGAAATATGCCTGCGATCGAACTCACCTCGACCCGGGCGAAATCAGCCGTCAGATGGCATTGTAACAAGGCGCCGCCGTTGGGTTAGGTTGGGCGGATGAAGACCGATACGACAGGCGAGAGGCTGGCGATTTTCGCGGCCAACCGGGCCAGCGGCATCGTGCGATTTGATGTGGCCGCCAACGAAGGCGTAACGCGCCGTCGCGATCAGTTCGAGGCGGGATCGTTGCGGGTGCGTTTTCCCTCGCCGGAAGATCAGGGGCTTTCGGCGGTGCTGGTCAATACCGCGGGGGGCATCGCCGGCGGCGATCGCTTCGACGTCGATATCGCCTGCAGGAGCGATGCAAGGCTGACCGTTACGACGGCGGCGGCGGAGAAGATCTATCGCGCCGAGGGCGCTGCGGCTGAATTGAATGTCAAGCTCGCAGCCGAAGGCCGCTCGCATTTGTCATGGCTACCGCAGGAGACGATCCTGTTCGATCGCGCGCGAATCCGCCGGCGCTTCGAGATCGATTTGTCGGAGCAGGCCTCGCTTCTGCTCTGCGAAATCGTGGTGTTTGGCCGCGCCGCCATGGGCGAGCGAATTCGGGCCGGCAAATTTGCCGACCGCTGGCGGCTCTCTCGTGGCGGCCGGCTGGTTTTTGCCGAGAACATCCACCTCGACGGCGATATCGGCGAAAAGCTCGGCAGGCCCGCGGTCGCCAAGGGCGGCGTCGCGATCGGTACCGCGCTGATCGTGCCCGGCGATGAGGCTCTGGTCGAGCGTATTCGTGAAATTTCACAGACGTTCAGTGGCGAGGTCGGCGTCTCCGCGTGGAATGGGTTTGCAATGGCCCGCTTCTGTGCCCAAGATGCGGGCCAGTTGCGCGCCGATATGATGGCGGTGCTGGGTTGTGTCAGCGGTTCAGCGTTGCCGCGGCTTTGGCTCAATTAGTTTTAGGATCAATCAGAGTGCTCGCATGAATCTCTCTCCCCGCGAAAAGGACAAGCTCCTGATCTCAATGGCGGCGATGGTGGCGCGACGGCGCCTCGAACGCGGCGTCAAGCTCAACCATCCCGAGGCGGTCGCCATCATCTCCGACTTCATTGTCGAGGGTGCGCGCGACGGGCGCACGGTGGCCGAATTGATGCAAGCCGGCGCGCAGGTGCTGACCCGCGCGCAGGTGATGGACGGCATCCCGGAGATGATTCACGACATTCAGGTGGAAGCGACGTTCCCGGACGGCACCAAGCTCGTCACCGTCCACGAGCCGATCAGGTAGGAGCGTGTCAATGATTCCCGGTGAACTCTTCATCAAGGACGGCGAGATCGAGCTCAATGCCGGCCGCAAGACGGTCACGCTCTCGGTCGCCAACACCGGAGACCGGCCCATTCAAGTCGGCTCGCATTACCATTTCTTCGAAACCAATCCTGCGCTGAAGTTCGATCGCAAAAAGGCGCGCGGCATGCGGCTCGATATTGCGGCCGGCACCGCCGTGCGGTTCGAGCCGGGCCAGACCCGCGAGGTGCACCTCGTCGCGCTCGCGGGCAAGAAGACCATCTACGGCTTCCGCGGCGATGTGATGGGCAAGCTGTGATTTCTCCAGTGACGAGAGGAACGCCTTTTCGCTTAAGCGAAACCCGCATTGCTGTTGCCTGGATCGTCGCCGCGTCGGTCGTACTGAGCTCAAATCCGGGATCTTCCGCAGACGAGAACGTCCGCTGGCGGGTTTTCGATCGGGGTGACGAAGTGCTGCTGCTTATCTCCGGTACAGACGAGCCATCAGACGATTTCGGGCTTCCTTCGCTCTCCTGCAAGAAGGGGGTAGGCGCCGTGAGCATCGAAGGCGAAGCCAAGGAAAGTCTTCGCATTGCGATGGCCGACGCGATCCGAGCTGACAAAACTCCCTGGATCCAGGTCGCGCCGGATGCGAAGCCGGAAACGGCATCCATCGATCTGTTCTACTCGTTCGTCGATGGATGGCGATACAAGTTCAATCTTCAGGAAGACCACAAGGCACAGGAAGACCGCAAGGCATTCGAGCGCTTTGGGCGCGAAGGCGTGATCGAGTTCAAGCTGGCGCGCGCGGCGGTTCACGAGGAATTCAAACCGGGCATTGAGAGCGCGAGCAAATTTCTTGAACTCTGCAAGCGCCATCGAAGCGAACGTAGACAATAACAGGCTCTCCGAGACGTAAAGGTTGGGGCACGACATGTCCGTGAAAATCAAACGTTCCGTCTATGCCGACATGTTCGGCCCGACCACTGGCGACAGAGTGCGGCTTGCCGACACCGATCTCATCATCGAGGTCGAGAAGGATCTCACGACCTATGGCGAGGAAGTAAAATTCGGCGGCGGCAAGGTTATCCGCGACGGCATGGGCCAGTCGCAGGTCACCAACAAGCAAGGCGCCGCCGATACCGTCATCACCAACGCGCTGATTGTCGATCACTGGGGCATCGTCAAAGCCGACGTCGCGATCAAGGAAGGCATGATTGCCGCGATTGGCAAGGCGGGCAATCCCGACATTCAGCCCGGCATCACCATCGTGATTGGGCCGGGCACTGACGTGATCGCCGGTGAAGGCAAGCTTCTCACCGCTGGCGGCTTTGACAGCCACATTCATTTCATCTGCCCACAGCAGATCGAGCACGCGCTGATGTCCGGCGTCACCTCGATGCTGGGTGGCGGGACCGGACCGTCGCACGGCACCTACGCCACGACCTGCACGCCCGGTCCCTGGCACATGGGGCGCATGATCCAGTCGTTCGACGCCTTTCCGGTCAATCTCGGTATTTCCGGCAAGGGCAACGCGTCGCGCCCCGCCGCACTGGTCGAGATGATCAAGGCCGGCGCTTGCGCGCTCAAGCTGCACGAAGACTGGGGCACCACGCCGGCCGCGATCGATAACTGTCTCTCGGTCGCCGACGATTACGACGTCCAGGTGATGCTGCATTCGGACACGCTGAATGAATCCGGTTTCGTCGAAGATACGGTGAAAGCGTTCAAGGGCCGCACCATCCACGCCTTCCACACCGAGGGCGCCGGCGGCGGCCACGCGCCTGACATCATCAAGATTGCCGGCTTGAAGAACGTGCTACCGTCGTCGACCAACCCAACGCGGCCGTTCACCCGCAACACCATCGACGAGCATCTCGACATGCTGATGGTGTGTCACCACCTCGATCCCTCGATTGCTGAAGATCTCGCGTTTGCCGAAAGCCGCATTCGCAAGGAGACGATTGCGGCCGAGGACATCCTGCACGACCTCGGCGCGCTCTCGATGATGTCGTCGGATTCGCAGGCCATGGGCCGGCTCGGCGAAGTCATCATCCGCACCTGGCAGACCGCGGACAAGATGAAGAAGCAGCGCGGCGCCTTGCCAGAGGACAAAGGCAAGGACAACGACAATTTCCGCGTCAAACGCTACATCGCCAAATACACCATCAACCCCGCGATCGCGCATGGCGTCTCGAAGCTGATCGGCTCTGTTGAGAAAGGCAAGCTTGCCGATCTCGTATTGTGGTCGCCGGCGTTTTTCGGTGTGAAGCCCGAATGCATCATCAAAGGCGGCTCGATCGTAGCAGCCCCAATGGGCGATCCGAATGCCTCGATCCCGACGCCGCAGCCCGTGCATTACCAGCCGATGTTCGCCGCCTTCGGCAAGTCGTTGACCGCGTCCTCGGTGGTCTTCACGTCGAAGGCCGCGGTCACTGGCGGCCTTGCGCGCAAGCTCGGGATCACCAAGAAGCTCTATGCGGTGCAAAACACCCGTGGCAAGATTTCCAAGAAGAGCATGATCCATAACGGCGCGACGCCTGATATCGAGGTCGATCCGGAGACCTATGAAGTGCGTGCCGACGGGGAGCTTCTCACTTGCGCGCCGGCCGAAGTGCTGCCGATGGCGCAGCGCTACTTCATGTACTAAGGTCGCGCCCTCAAAAGCGATCTGAACAAAAGCCGGGAGGACGTTTCGTGATCTACGTGATTGCCACCACGCATATGAAGCCTGAGGGCCGTGAGGCCTTCCTTGCGGGCCACAAGGAATGCATCGCCGAGACGCTGAAGGAAAAAGGCTGCCTGTCCTATGAGGGGCACATCAGCATCCACGACCCGAACGTCTATGTCGTGGTGGAGCGCTGGGAAGCCCGTGACGATCTTAATTCGCATGCCCGCGCGCCGCATATGAAGAAGTGGCGCGAGATTTCGACGCCGCTGAAGGTCTCGACCGTGATCGAGATCATCAGCGACGGCAAGGTCGAGAAGTTCTAGAGGACCCGAAGATGATCCGCGCAACGCAGGTCAAGCCTCACCATCGCTGGAGCGAGCCGGCAGCCGATACAGTCGTGCTCGATTTCGACGACCGCCACCGGCGGCGGATGGCGATGACGGGCACGCGTGGGCTGGAATTCCTGCTCGATCTCGAGAATGCGGTCGCATTGCGCGGCGGCGATGCGCTGGTGCTCGACGATGGCCGGCTGGTCGAGGTCGTGGCCGCGGCGGAGCCGCTTCTGGAGATCCGCGGTCACGATCCGCAGCATCTGGTGCGGCTCGGCTGGCATCTCGGCAATCGTCACCTGCCGACGCAGATCATGGGAAAGGCACTGCGAATCCGGCGCGACCACGTCATCGAAGCGATGGTCAAAGGATTGGGCGCGCGAGTGATCGAGATCGAAGCGCCGTTCGATCCCGAGGGCGGCGCTTATGCCGAGGGTCACGCGCACGCGGCGCACGAAGCGCATGATCACGATCACGGTCATTCGTCGCATGATCATGATCATGATCACGGCCATGGTCATGACCATGCGCACGAACACGACCACCATCATCATCACGACGAGCATTGTGGTCACGACCACAGCTGCGGCCATTCCCATGCTCATGAAGGCAAATGAGCCGGTGGGCAGCGGCCAGACGGGCCTGTCGGACAGCGAAGCCGCCAGCCTCTACCGGCTGATGACATGGCTTTCGCCTTCGTTTCCGGTCGGAGCGTTCTCCTATTCCAGCGGCATCGAATGGGCGGTCGAAGCCGGCGATATCGTCGACGCTACATCCCTGCGTCACTGGCTCGCCTCGATGCTCGCGGACGGCGCTGGTTTATGTGACGGCATCTTTCTAGCGCAGACCCATCGTGCCGCCTCGTCCGGCGATGACGTCTTGCTCGCGGAGGTCGCCGAGCTTGCATCCGCCTTCGCTACGTCGCGCGAACGTCATCTCGAAACCACGGCGCAGGGCAGGGCGTTCATCGAGATTGCGCGCGCCGCATGGAACTCGCCGCCGCTCGACCGGCTGATTGCTGTTTGCGAGGTCGCGATCGTCTATCCGGTCGCGGTTGGCCTTGTCAGCGCCGCGCACGCTACTCCGCTTGCGCCGACCGTTCATGCTTTTCTCCATGCCGTGGTGTCGAACTGGATATCTGCCGGCGCACGCCTCGTGCCGTTAGGGCAGACCGATAGCCAGCGCCTGCTTGTGGAGCTCGAGCCGGTCGTATCGGCGACCGCAACGCGCGCGCTCAAAGCCTCACTCGACGATCTCGGCAGCGCGACCTTTCGCGCCGACCTCGCCAGCATGCGGCATGAGGCGCAGTACACGCGGTTGTTCCGGTCATGATGGTGTTATTCTGCTGTCGTCCCGGCCAAGCGAGTGAAGCGAGCGCGAGCCGGGACCCATAACCACAAATCGGTGTGGTTATGTCGGCTGGGGCCCGAGCGTGCTTGTACGACTGAATACGGTGGATATGGGTCCCCGCCTTCGCGGGGACGACGATGGAGAGGCATTCGCAAATGTCCAAGTCACATGGCCCGCTTCGCGTCGGCATCGGAGGCCCCGTAGGGTCAGGCAAAACCGCGCTGATGGATTTGCTGTGCAAGTCGATGCGCGAGCGCTACGACATCGCGGCCATCACGAACGACATCTACACAAAATGGGACGCCGAATTCCTGGTTCGATCGGGATCGCTGACGCCGGATCGTATCGCCGGCGTCGAGACCGGCGGCTGTCCGCACACCGCGATCCGCGAGGATGCCTCGATGAATCTGGCAGCCGTCGCCGACATGCGCGCGAAATTTCCCGGCCTCGACGTCGTGTTGATCGAGTCCGGCGGCGACAATCTCGCTGCAACCTTCTCGCCGGAGCTCGCCGACCTGACCATCTATGTCATCGACGTTGCCGCGGGCGACAAGATCCCGTCCAAGGGCGGCCCGGGCATCACCCGCTCCGATCTGCTCGTCATCAACAAGATCGACCTCGCTCCCTATGTCGGCGCATCGCTGGACAAGATGGATACCGATGCAAGGCGCATGCGGGGCGAGCGGCCTTTCGTCATGACCAATCTGAAGAAGAGCGACGGTCTCGATCGCATCATCGGCTTCATCGAAGCAAAGGGCGGGCTCAAGCCGCGGGCTTAACCAAAGCGCTGCCGCCAGCGGCAGCTCACGGAACAAAATCGGGGTTGCGGCGGTTAACTTTCTCCGACGCCGTTAACCTCTTTTGCGTGGTGGCCACTTTGCCCGCCGTGTTAAACCCAAGAGCTGCAACCGTTCCTGCGATCAATGAATACCACTTTTTCCCGCAGACTGGTCCGCTGTCCTTGCATTGCGATCTCTGGCCATCCGGGCCACCCTCAGATGGTTCTTCAGTTGGTTTGCCAACGCCTTCTTTTTGAGTGAACGAGTGGTTCGGCTGGGCTTCATCACCGGTTTTATTGCACTGATCGGGGTCCTGCTCTCCGGTCTTGCGGCCTATCGCGTTCATGAACAGGAATTGACGGTTGACGGCATCGCACTGGCGCGGGCGATCGACGTTCATGCGAGCCTGGTCCAGGATCGCCTGACCGAGCGCGAGTTGCTGGCGCGCGTGTCGGCGGGCCTCTTCCGTTCGCCTTCGGTGATCAAGGCAAACATGCTGCAGCCGTTGCGCTCATCGATTTATGCGTTCAAGACCGATTTCGTGGTGGCAGGTTGGGTCGCGCGGCTCAAGCCGGAAGAGCTTTCGGCCGCACATACCGAACTTGCCAATGCCGGATTTCCGAATTCGACCATCCGCAGTTTCGACGATAACCCGCTGCAGGCTTCTACCGTGTCCGGACCGGTCGACGTGGTGATGGACGTCGAGCCGCGCAATGCGGAAACGATGAGCTTTGCCGGTCGCAGTCTGGACCGGCATCCCATTCTCGGTCCGATGCTGGCGAGTGCGATGTCGGAATTGACGCCGGTGGCGTCTGATCCGCTGCCGCTGTTGCGCAAGGACGGTCCGATGGGCCTTGTCCTTGCCGCGCCGGTGCTTCAGGACAACGGCACGCAGCCCGTCGGCTTCGTAATCTTCTCTTACGAACTCGGCCCTCTGATGCTGACCAACGACGACCTCTCGCTGTTCTCGGTGGCTCTGAAGGATCCGCGTAATGACGATAACGAGCTGATCGCAACCGAGCGCGGCAGCGTCGTCTCGCGATCGGCCAGTTCGCAAGGTTCAGTCTTGATCCGGAAAGTGTTTTTCGGCGGGCGCGACTGGACGCTGACCTATTACGCTAAAACCAATGCGATGAACCGCGCGCGGCAGACGGCGGCGATCGTGGCGGCCATCGGGCTCGCGCTCACCGCAATCGTCTGCGGTCTGTTTGGATATGTCGCCTACAACAACCTGCGGCTAAGCCGCGAAATCCAGGTGCGCATCGGCTTTGAGCGGCGTCTGACCGCAGTCATCGATGAGCTCAACCATCGCGTCAAGAACATCCTCGCGGTGATCCAGTCGATCGTGACGCGAACGCTGCGTCATGGTTCGGATATCGACAGCGCGCGCGAACTCCTGATCGGCCGCATTCACGCGATGTCGAACGTGGTTTCGCTGCTCAGCGAAAGCCAGTGGCAGGGCGTCTACCTCAAGGGATTGTTCGAGGCTCGCGCGATACCGCATGCCGAACGGATCGCTATCAGCGGTCCGGATATCGTCGTCAGCGCCCGCGCCGCGCAGTCGCTGTCGCTGTTGTTCTTCGAACTGGCCTCTCATTCCGACGAAGGTCTTTCGTTGGTGGGCAAACACCCGCACATCGTCGCGCATTGGGAAGTCACCGGCGAAGAACCGGAGACCGTGTTTCACTTCCGCTGGGAGGAATTCAACACCAGCGAGGCGACCCGTCGCGCCGACAGCGATTTCGGCCTCATTCTGCTCGATCGCGTCGCGCCGGAAGCCCTCGGCGGAACGTCGAAGCGATATTTTACGGATGTGAGCTATGTCTACGAATTGACGGCCCCGATGGAGACCGTCGTCGACATGTCGGAAAGGGACCGGACCGAGCAGTTTTCCGCACCGCTCAAGCCGGTCCGCTGATCCGATCTAGCCGCTGCCGCCGATCACGGCGCGCACGGTTTCATCGGGGCCGAAGTCCTCAGCGCCTTCGACATAGAGCAGCGCAGAGAGTTTTGAGCGTGCCCGGTTGACACGGCTCTTGATGGTGCCGACCGCGCAACCACAAATCGCAGCGGCGTCTTCGTAGGAGAAGCCCGATGCGCCCACCAGTATCAAGGCCTCGCGCTGATCCTGCGGCAGCTTGTCGAGCGCGTTGCGGAATTCCTCGAATTCCAGATGAGCGCTTTGCGCCGGCTGGGTCTTCAGGGTCTTCGCATAACTGCCCTCGGCGTCCTCGACCTCGCGTCGCCGCTTTCGATAGTCGGAGCGGAACAGGTTGCGCAGGATCGTGAACAGCCACGCTGGCAGGTTCGAGCCCGGCTGGAAGGAGTCGATGTTGGCAAGCGCGCGCAGCAATGTTTCCTGCACGAGATCATCGGCGCGATCGCCGTTACCGGAGAGCGAGATGGCAAAGGCGCGCAGACTTGGGACCGACGCCAGGATGTCGTCGCGGAGTTGATCGGTGAGAGGCATTATTCCCCTCCGTGATTTTTTTCGCCCGCATCCCCCAAGTGGGGACCACCCTCGGGGACATCAAGCCTGCGGATCAAATCCACAAAGCGGTCTGGGACTCCTTGGCGGACGACATCGTCATACATGGCGCGCAGCTGGTGGCCGATTCTGGACTGAATCTCGGCATTCAGCCCGCCCTGCTTTTTTGCTTCTTTCATGTCCTGACCCGCGCTCCCCCGAGTGTTAAGCTTTTGTATTTTCACGGCTAATCCTCGAAATGGCCCATGCGGCGGTTTTTCCCGTGTGAAGGCCTAATTCGAACTCAGCATAAAAGTTCCTTAAAGGTTGGGAACTTTTCGTAAGTCCATGCGTAGGTCATGGGCTAGGGGAGTGTCGGTCGGCCCCCGTCTCGAAGGTTCGACCCAGGAAAGATGGAGTGGGGATGTCCCGTTCACAGCTTGTTGCCGAACACCTACCGTTGCTGCGCCGCTATGCGCGCGCGCTGACCGGAAATCAGGCTTCGGGCGACGCTTATGTCGGCGCCATGCTCGAGGCCCTGCTTCAGGACCAGTCTTTGCTTGACGAAAGTCACGGCCCGCGCGCCGGACTTTTCCGCCTCTTCACGCAAATCTGGAATTCGGTCGCGATCAACGAAGACCCCGACGTCACAACGTTGCCGATGCCGCCGGAGCGGCGGCTGTCGAATATCACACCGTTGCCGCGTCAGGCCTTTCTGCTATTGTCGCTCGAAGGTTTTTCGGAGGAAGAGGTTGCGTTCATTCTCGATGTCGATGTGGCCGAGGCTCGCAAGCTCGCCGACACGGCAGGGCGCGAAATGGCCGCGGAAATCGCGACCGATGTGCTGATCATCGAGGACGAGACCTTCATCGCGATGGATCTCGAGAGCCTGGTGAAAAACCTCGGCCATCACGTGATCGGCGTTGCGCGCACCCACACCGATGCGGTGGCGCTGGCCAAGAACAAGCGGCCCGGCCTGATCCTTGCCGACATTCAGCTTGCCGACGGCAGTTCGGGACTGGATGCCGTCAACGAGTTGCTGCGGACGTTCGAGGTGCCTGTGGTGTTCATCACGGCCTATCCTGAACGCTTCCTCACCGGCGAGCGGCCGGAGCCGGCGTTCCTGATCTCAAAGCCGTTCCAGCCCGCAATGGTGTCGGCGGTGGCGAGCCAGGCGTTGTTCTTCCAGCGCAACTCGCGCAACCGCTCGCCGAAAGTAGCCTGATAAAAAAGGGGCCCGACAAGAAATGGCCTGACAAAAATCAACTCCCAGGGAGAGCGAACGGACGCGCCAAAAGCGCGTCCGTTTTTTTATTGTGTGCCCGGTTCGCTTACTTGCGCGCGGAATGGCGCCCGACCAGAAGCAGTATGCCGCCGATCTGCGGCAACAGCGCCAGCAGGACGAGGCGCAGCATCGCGAAGTCGTCCGCCGTCGGCCGCAGCATGCCGCCGGACGCCCATATCACGAGCTTGATGGCCGCCGCGCTCTGCGGGTCCGCGGTTTGTCCGACGGAGGCCTGGGCCTGATCGAGGACCTGGCGGCGTTCTGCGACGACGGCTTCGCGCTCCCGGCAGAATTTCCCGACCCCGCTCTTGCACTCGCGGTCGCGCGCAGCCATTGCATCCGTCAGCGCGCCTTGCGCGTTCGTGATCGCCGGCGTGACGCGCGAGGCCCGTGCCGTCGTCACGTCGCTGATATTGGTGGAAGCGAATCCGATACCCGCGGTGACCGCGAACACGAATGTCATGAGCCAGATGCTCCAACCAACAAGCGCGGTGGCGCGCTGGCTTGTCTGCCACAGCGCCGCGGCGCAGGACGGCATCACGAGCGCGACCAGATCGGCGGCGACGCCAACGGCAAGAAACAGCCATCCTGCGACGTCGCTCGATCCCAACGATCGCGCAAACCAGCCGTTGATGGTGATGCCGACAGCCGCAAGGGCAACAGCTGACATCGACAGAAGAATAGCGGCGAGCGACCTCCGCGAGGGCGTGGTCGGTTTGATCGTCTCTTTCGCAGTCTCGCTCGCATCGTTTGTCTCAGCCGACGGTGACGGCGTCACCAGCGATTCCGGAAGCGGAGGCTCCGAAACGGCATGCTCGGCCGACAAGAACTCCGGCGGAATCAGGAACTCTGACGGAAGCGCTGTCGCAGACCCGGGATATTCGTCCTCCGCATCGGCAGGGACGTCGACTTTCGCTTTTCTTTTGCGTTGGCGGGTGGTCTTGGCGCGCCGGGTTGTCCGCTTCTCCCTCTTTTTCAGCGGGATAAGGGGAATAACGGAGGCAGCCGTGTCATCCGCCACGGAACTGGAGGCCATGGAACCGCTCCTGTCGGTTGCAATGGATACGCGCAAGCGGCGCGACTCAAAGCCGTGCCACTGCACCGATCACCTATGATAAGGAGCGACGCGCCGTCTAGGAACGCAGCGCAACAGTTGCGAATTCATTTTTGCCAACCGCCGCATTTGCGCGGTTTCTGCGCGTAACTTAGCGGCAGAAAGCAGTGGAAAACGTCCTCACCGCTTTTTGTAGCCGGATTTCATCTCCTGCTCCATCTGAACGCAGATGAGGAGATCGAGATAGCTCGTCGTGCCCAATGAACGAGCATCGGATTCGCATCGGTTCCGCACGAAGGCTGAGGTCGATGTCCAGAGGCTGCCAAGCTGCTGTTTCGCCGCTTCCTCGTCATGCATACAGTCGTCCCGGCTTTGCGCCGGAGTCGATCGCAACATCCTGGCGTCGGCTTCTCGCGACTTGCAGATCGCCTCGATGTTCAACTTCGGCTCCCGACCGAAAGAAGGCGGAGCACCGAGATTGAGCAAGACGGCGAAAGCGAAAAGCGCCGCGGCCTTTTTCATCTCGACCTCCGATACGACGAAGAACGAAGATGAGAACCTGCTGGCGGGCGATTCAGTTCCGGTACCGGCTGAAACAAGCCCGGTTTAAAATCCCCTCAATTGGTCCGGGAATTGCCGCGAGTGCCGAAAAAGAGCGGCAGGTGGTCGGCCGCGAGGTAAATGTCCCGTGTCATATCGCGACACCAGGGGTATAGCGCGCATATTTGTCTGAAATTGTAGCGTTTCGGTGCCTGACGGTGGCATTGCGTTCACCATGCAACCGTGGGCTAAAGGTCTCTTTAAGCCCTTTGATGGATCATCCGCCGCCCACAAAAGAGAGCATGGCGGATGAACGAATTATCGCAATTCTGGCGATTCATGGGGTCGCGATCCGGCCGCGGCTTTCTCGTGCATCTGGCCATCTGCGCCGTGCTGTCGGTCGGAGTGAGCTGCGGATACTACTATCTCAGCCTGAACTGGTTCATTCAGCACAAGAGCAGCGAAAAGATCACGGCGCTCCAGCTGGTCGACGCCTTCGTCACCAACTACTCGGCGCTCCGTTCGCAATTTGGGGAGACCGCACCCGTCCCTGCGACATTCCGGGCGCATGCGATCGAAGCCTTCAACAAGCAGAACCGCGACAATTCCGAATTTCGTCTGGCCTCGGTCGGCCGGCCCGGCCGCGAGATTGCAACGGCCCCGAGCGACACCCGGATGGCTCAGGCCATCGAGGCGTTTGCGCAAAGCGCCAATCCAAAACCCGTTTCGGAAATGCTCGACGTCAACGGCGACCGGGTGTTTCGCACCATCTATCCGACTTTCGCCAACGAGCAGAGTTGCGTCAGTTGCCACAATGCGCTCCAGGGCGAGGCGCAGTGGCATCTCCACGATCTGATGGGCGCCTTCGTCATCGACATTCCGGCGGCTGGTTTCCTCCACACCATTTTGTGGCAGAGCCTCGGCATCGGGTTCGGGCTTTTCCTGGCGCTGGCTTTGGCGGGTCTGACGATCTCGCTAATGCATTTCCACCAGCTTGAGGCGCTGGATGCGTCAAACGCCAAACTCGGCCGCACGCAAAAATTTCTCGACAATATCATCGAGAACATGCCGGTCTCGGTTGCGGTCAAGGACGCGCGGGATCGGTGCTATGTGCTCATCAACCGGACTGCGGAAGTCATTTTCGGGATCGCGCGCGGCGAGTTGATCGGCAGGAATACGCACGAAGACAAGGTAATAGCGGAGGCCCTGTTTCCACTTGCGGACGAGGCCTTGCACACACAAAGCCTGCAAACCATCGCCGAGCAAACGGTGCGCACACGGCACAACGGCGCCCGCATCCTGACCACGAGGAATCTGTCAATTCCCGACGAGACCGGCGAGCAGCGTTATCTGCTGAGCCTTGCGGAAGACATCACCGAGCGCAAGGAAGCGCAGGCCCGCATCGAGCACATGGCGCATCACGATGCCTTGACGGATTTGCCCAATCGCGCCGCCTTCACCGAGCGCCTCGCCGCCGCCATCGAGGCTGCCGTCGCGGGCAAGGAATCGTTTGCGGTGCTGAGCATCGATCTCGACCGCTTCAAGGAGATCAACGATACGTTCGGTCACGCGGTCGGCGACGATTTGCTGCGTGAGCTGACGTCGCAGCTCAGCGGGTTGGCCGGCGATGCCTACCTGGCGCGGCTTGGCGGCGACGAGTTCTGCATCATCACGCCGAACGGCGACCAGCCGGCGCTTGCCGAAAGTCTCGCCGAGCGTATTCACGCGGCGGTCGCAACGGATCGCGAGCTGAACGGTCAGCATCTGCGCGTCGGCATCAGCGTCGGAATTGCGATCTTTCCGGCCGACGGCGTCGACGCCACGACGCTCCTCAACAACGCGGATGCCGCGCTCTATCGCGCCAAGGCCGCCGGCCGCGGCAAGACTCGCTTCTTCGAAATCGGCATGGACAACAAGATCCGCGAGCGGCGCGCGATCCAGCGCGATCTTGCATCCGCGATCGAAGACAACCATCTGCGTCTGCACTATCAGCCGCTCGCCAGGATCGATGGCGAGGTCGTCGGCTTCGAGGCGCTGATCCGCTGGCACCATCCGATGCGCGGCATGGTTTCGCCCGGGACCTTTATTCCGGTCGCCGAAGAGAGCGGCCTCATCATGAGAATTGGCGAATGGGTGCTTCGCGAAGCCTGCCGTGAGGCGGCGGGGTGGGCCCATCCGCTCCACATCGCGGTCAACTTGTCACCGATCCAATTTCGCCACGGCGATCTTCCGGGGCTGGTCCACACGGTGCTGCTGGAGACCGGCCTTGCGCCGGGCCGGCTGGAGCTGGAAATAACCGAGGGTGTAATGCTGGAGGACTTCGGCCGAAGCCTTTCGATCCTGCGCCGCCTGAAAGCGCTTGGCGTCCGCATCGCCATGGATGACTTCGGCACCGGCTATTCGTCGTTGTCTTATCTGCAGGCGTTTCCGTTTGACAAGATCAAGATCGACCAGTCGTTCATCTCCAACATCAAAAGCAATCCGCAGTCGGCGGCGATCGTGCGCGCCGTCATTGGCCTGGCGCACGGCCTCAATCTGCCGGTGCTGGCGGAAGGCGTCGAGACCAGGGATCAGCTCGAATTTCTCGCAGCCGAATCCTGCAACGAAGTTCAGGGCTATCTGATGGGGCGGCCGCATCCGATCCTGGAGTATTCCGAGCTCGTCGGCCGTCCTGACGAAGCGGAAGTCGAGCAGCTCAGCGCCTGATCGCCTCCGGCCGCGCGACGATGTCGCTGCCCTCGGATCAATTGCCCGGCGCCGGCTTCTAAGCTTGCGGCCGCGTTGAGGCAAAGCGGCGTTTCGTCTTGTCGTCAGGGTCGGCATTGGTTGCTGCATCGACGGAAGCGACTTGCGAACGCAGCGCCTCGATGTCCTCTTCCTCGAGCGTTTCCTTCTGCAACAACAGCTCCGCCGTTTTTTCGTGAACCGCGCGGTTCGCGGTCACGATCGCGACCGCTCGCTCCAGCGCGTGCCCAACCAGATCGCGAACGGCGTGGTCGATCAGCCGATCCGTCTCGTCGCTGAACTCGCGCGGCTGCCCGCTGCGGGGATCCTGGCTTGTGAATAAGGGCGGTCGCTCGCGCTCGTAAGCGACATGGCCGAGCTTCTGGTCCATTCCAAAGCGCAGCACCATGCTGCGCGCGATGTCCGTCGCCTTGACGAGGTCGTCGGCCGCGCCGGTCGAAAGATGCTGGAAGAACACCAGTTCGGCCGCACGACCGCCAAGCAGGACCGCCATCCGGTTGTCGAGTTCTTCCTGCGTCATCAGGAAGCGATCCTCGGTGGGGCGCTGGATCGTGTAGCCGAGCGCGCCGATCCCGCGCGGGATAATCGATATCTTGTGAACCGGATCCTGGCCGGGCAGGCTCATCGCCATGATGGCGTGGCCGAGTTCGTGATAGGCAACGATCTGCCGCTCTTTCGGAATGAGGATCCGGTTTCTCTTTTCGAGGCCGGCGATGATGCGCTCGACAGCCGCGGTGAAGTCGCGCAGCTCGACACTGTCGGCGCGACGCCGCGTTGCGAGCAGCGCCGCCTCGTTGACGAGATTGGCAAGATCGGCGCCGGTGAAACCGGGCGTCAGTTCCGCGATCCTTTCAGGATCGACATTGGTTGCCAGCACGGCCTTCTTCATATGGACCTGCAGAATCGCGATGCGGCCCTTCTTGTCCGGACGGTCGACCAGCACCTGGCGATCGAAGCGCCCGGCCCGGAGCAGAGCGGGATCAAGAATCTCCGGTCTGTTGGTTGCGCCAATCAGGATCACGCCGATCGACGGATCGAAGCCGTCCAGTTCCACCAGGAGCTGATTGAGCGTCTGCTCCTTTTCGGCGTGACCGCCAAACGCATAGGCCCCGCGGACCCCGCCAAGCGCATCGAGCTCGTCGATGAAGATGATTGCCGGCGCTTCCTTGCGGGCCTGCTCGAAAAGATCTCGCACTCTGGCTGCGCCGACGCCAACGAACATCTCGACGAATTCGGACCCGGAGATCGAGAAGAACTTGACCCCTGCCTCTCCTGCGACGGCGCGCGCGAGCAAGGTCTTGCCCGTACCGGGCGGGCCGACCAGCAGCACGCCTTTCGGCGCGCGCGCTCCCAGTCTGCCATACGCCTTGGAATCGCGCAGGAAGTCGACGACTTCCTTCAGCTCTTCCTTGGCCTCGTCCACGCCCGCCACGTCGGCGAAGGCGACCTTGGTATCTTTCTCGACATAGATCTTGGCGCGGCTCTTTCCGATCGACATCAGCCCGCCGCCCTGCTGGGAGAAACGCCGGATGACGAGCATCCAGACGCCGAAGAACAGCAGCGTCGGGAGGATCCAGGACAGAATGTCCGGTAGCCAGGTGTTCGGTGCCTCGCCGAAATAGGTGACCTTGTGCTTGTCGAGTTCGGCCGCCAGCGCCGGGTCGACCCGTGTCGTGCTGAATCGCCTGGTTCCGTTCTTGTCGGGCTGCTTGAGCACGCCCTCAATGTCGTTTTGCGCGACCCAGACCTTGTCGATCTTGTTCGCATCGAGCAGTGCCCGAAACTCGCTGTAGGGAATTGCCGAGCTTTGCTTGTTGGCCTGGTAGAAGCCTTGCAGAAGCGCGATCACGATGAACGTGGCGATGACGTACCAGAGGCCGAACCTGGCGCGGGAATCCATCTCGCTGCCTCTTATCCTTCAGTCTGCAAGATCGGGCACCGAAAGCTCACGAGCGTTACGCAAATCTCTCTGGCGGCATGCGCCGTTTCATTGAGGTCGAGCATTGCGGGGTGGCTTGCCCTTTCGCACAGGTCGAGACAATGGGCGCACACCGAATAAATGCGCCGGCGCGAGCCCTTCTGCGTTCGGTCGATCCGATCACGAGCTTCGCGCGCACGTTCGAGGATTCGAACGTGAGCGATTCCTCTCCGTTCCTAACGGACGGAGGCGCCGGTTTCGATCGGCGGGAAGCGACCAAAAATTGGGGGCGCGGCTGGCATCACCACAGCCGCGCCCCGCATCGCCGGTCAATGGGGCAGGGGGGATAACCGGCTGCCGGGATGACTCTCGGCCCAATGGATCGTTCCAAGCGGGTCCGGCTTTTTTTCGGATTTTTTCCGGGCGTGACGGCGGCGCCACGAAACCTTTGGCGTTAACTCGGCGTTAATAGGGGCCAACAGGTCAATCCGACCGCGCGGGACAGGAAAATGTCACGGCTGATCATGGGGATATCGGGCGCGCTCGCGCTCTCGCTGGTTTCAGGCGCGGCCATTTCGGGCGCCGCCGGATTTGCCCGGGGTCGTGACCAGTCTCCAATCGCGGGTAGTTCCACACCAACCACTCAAGGATTATCCCTGTCCGCGTCGGCTGAAGGTGCGCCTTCGGTCAATCGCGGGTCGAAGGCAGACCGGACCGCCGCCGTGGTCGGCTCCCCGGCCTCATCGCGAACCATTTCACTGCAGCTGGAAGCCTTTTCCGATACGACCTTCCTCGTTCGCATTCCCGCCGCCAATTCTAACGCGCCTGCAAGGCCCGCCGCCGTGCGCAGGCTGATGGTGGCGTGTGAGCCGGTCGTGAGTGTCCTGACCGAAGTCGCGAAACGGCTGCAGCCAGGCCGTTGCGTCGCCTGAGATCTCAACGCTATTCGGCCGGCGCCTGATGCGATGACTGCCGGTTAGCCAGCAAGCCCAGAGCCACCCCACCGACGGCGAGAAGCGGGATCAGCCGTTTGACTCCGATCGCGCGCACAGCCTGGATGCTGGCCGCGATGACGACGGGATCGGCGAGGGCCGTTTGCAATGCAGACTTCGCCGTCTCCTCGGCGTGATGCCGGTTCTGACTTTTTCGAATCGCATAAACGATGATGCCGACCAGTGCGACAATGAAGAAAATGGCGGCGCCCGTCAGGCAGGCTTCAACCAGGCCGTTGGTCTGCAAGACGTAGATGAAAGCGGCGGCGCATAAGAACGAGATCGTCACGAACAAGGCAAACGCAATGGCCGCGGCGAGCGACGTCATTCTAATGGCGACGCCGGTGGATTCCTTCAGTTCCTCGATCATCCGCATCGCGTGTCTCACCGCTTCTGCTTCTTTGGTTCACCGCATCTAGCGGCGCCACGTCACGCCGATCAGGAAGCCAAGCCCGAGCGCAAGGCCCACCGTGGCGAGCGGCCGCTCGGCGATGACGTCTTCCAGTGTTTCCTCGACCGATGAGGCTGCATCCTGCGCGGCATTCAGCATTGCATTGCCGCGCTCGGAAATATCGCCGACGACCTGGTCGACGTTGGCTCGTGCCTGATTGTAGCCGCTGCGCGCCTGCTTGCGCGCAGAGCCTGCAATGGTGTTGAGCGCGTCGGTGATTTGCTCGGCGAGGTCGCTGATGTCGTCCTTGACCTTCGCCATATCTTTCTCCAGGCGCTCGTAGCTTGCCTTATCCATCATGTCCTGCATTCCCATTTCTCCGTCGATGCGTCACCTTCGGAATGATCTTCTCTTCAGACAAAAACGCTTGCCGATTGTCGAAGTTCCCGAAGCGAAACTTGCATGCATTTGCGATGGTTTAGGGCAGTTGCGGCGAGCTCGATGTGGACAAATCATCGCGCAGGATCAGCGCCACGATCAAAAGCGGGGACGAGAGGAACGCGCCCATTGGTCCCCAGAGCCAGGTCCAGAAGGCCAGCGATAGGAAAACAGCGAGCGCATTCAATTCGAGCCGGCGCCCGATGATGGTCGGCGTAACGAAATGGCCCTCGAGAAACGCAATCCCGACAAAGGCAAGGGGGGCGATCACGCCGCTGCCAATCGTCGGCATGGCCATCACGCCGACCAGGGCCAGCACGGCAAACATAGCGACCGGCCCGATGATGGGCAGGTAGTTCAGCGTTGCTGCCAGCGCGCCTAGTCCCGCGGGATTGGGCATGCCGGTGACCCAGCAAACCAGGCCGGTCGCGGCGCCCACGCCCATATTGATCAGCGTCACCGTGATCAGGTAGGCGCCGAGATGGTCTTCGATGGCATTGAGGACGCGAAGCGCGCGCAGGCGCGAGTTGTGACTCGTGAAGGTCATCACCAGCGCGCGCCGCAGGTCGCGCCAGCTTGCGATGAACAGAATCAGCGTCGCCAGGAACACCAGGAATTCGGTGAAGGTCGGCGGCAGGAATTCCAAAGCCGGCTGCACCCAGTCGAGCTTCGGCATCTGGAACGGCGCCGCCGAGAAGGCATTCGAGACGCCGAGCATGCTTTGAAGTTCGTGCCAGAGCGCCAGCGGACGATCGAAGATGTGCAGCTTGTCCTTGAGGAGACCGGCGAGTTCGGGCAACCGCCCGGTCCATTGCATGACCGGTGCGGAAATCAGCCCGACAATGAAGGTGACGCCGGCGCCGAGCGAGCTCACGATCAGAACGGCCGATAACGCGCGGGGAATGCGATGGCGTTCGAGAAAGTTCGCCGCCGGCGACAACATCGTGCCGATCACGAACGCTGCGACCACGGGCAGGAAGAACGCCTTGGCCACGTAAAGCACGGCCACGACGCTGATGGCGAGCAGCGAGGTCAGGACATATGCGATGAGATCGGTGCGCCGAATGATCGGCGACGGCCTGGTGTCGTGATCCGCCAGCGCCGCGCGTGCGTCGCCGTTGGCCGGCGCACGATCGTTGGGTAGCACGCGCAACTAGAGCTCCGATTCAAAAATCCGTCGCACGATGTCTCCGCACGTCAAGTTTGCGCAAATAAGCCGCGAGCGCCCGCAAAAGTTCCATCGCGCAGATGTGTCTTGCGTCATTCTTGACAGCGACAATCTGGCCATGCGCAAGGCGGGAACCGGGTGCGGCAGTGCTGCGTTTGTAGCAGCGGATGATCGCGCAGTGCGCCACGTCCCCGGGGGCAAGCCATGGGCATGAGCAAGCGTAACAGGATAGCACTGGGCGGCGTCATCACCCTGATCGCCATCATGATCGCGACGGAGGCGCTGGCGGAGGACTTCTTCTCGGCCTTGTTCGGCGCGTTCGGCGTCCACCGGCCCATGACGCGGATGCCTTACGCCGGAGAGGACAACGCAGCCTTCCCCCCGGACGGGCAGCCGCGCCCACGCATCTACGGCGGCTCGCAAGCCTATTGCGTGC
>NZ_DASREO010000001.1:0-53470 GCF_035652035.1 Bradyrhizobium sp. | reverse complement strand
GGCATCAGCCAGCGTTCGAGCTCGTCTTCCCATCCCGCCATGGTCAGCCCTCCAAGAGCCGACCACCCATGAATCATTGAAAAATTGATTCGGGAATCCTATAAAGCACGCAGAACCGACATTCTGCCAAAGTAGTGCTAGCTAGTCAATAGCGCTCACCGAGGTTCCAGCAGCTCGCGCGCGACAATCAGCTTTTGGACTTCGGTCGCGCCCTCGTAGATGCGAAGCGCGCGGATTTCGCGATACAGGCTTTCGACGACCTCGCCCTTGCGCACGCCGCGCCCTCCGAACATCTGCACGGCACGATCGATGACGCGTTGCGCGGTCTCGGTGGCCGTGAGCTTCGCCATGGCCGCCTCGCGCGTGGTCGGAAGCCGCTGAACGTCACGGCGCCAGGCCGCGCGATATGTCAGGAGCGCCGCGGCGTCGGTGTCGGTCGCCATGTCGCCGAGGGCGGCCTGGGTCAACTGGAGGTCGCCGAGCGTCGCGCCGAACATGTGCCGGCTCCTCGCATGCGACAGTGCCTCATCGAGCGCGCGACGCGCAAAGCCGAGCGCCGCCGCGGCGACCGAGGCGCGGAAGATATCGAGCGTTTGCATCGCGAGCTTGAAGCCGCCGCCCGGCGCGCCAAGCCGACGGCTGGCCGGGATACGGCAGTTCGTAAACCGCAACGTCGCCAGCGGATGCGGCGCAATGACCTCGATGCGATCTGCAACAGCGAATCCGGGATCATCCGGGAAGACGACAAAGGCCGAAATGCCCCGGGCGCCCGGCGCCTCCCCGGTTCGCGCGAACAGCGTATAGACGTCGGCGATGCCGCCATTGGAGATCCACGTCTTCTCCCCGTCGATGACGTAGTCATTGCCATCAAGACGTGCCGCGCAAGACATGGCCGCGACATCCGAGCCTGCGTCCTTCTCCGAGAGTGCAAAGGCTGCCAGCCATTCGCCCGAGCGGACCTTGGGCAGCACGGCCCTGCGCAGCTCCGCAGAGCCCGCCAGCGCGATAGCACCCGAGCCAAGCCCCTGCATGGCGAAGGCGAAGTCAGCGAGACCATCGGCATAGGCGAGCGACTCGCGCGACAGGCAGATCGAGCGGGAATCGATCGTGGTGGCATCACCATCGGCTGCCGCGACGGCGCAATCGAGCAGCCCCGCCTCGCCCATCGCACGCACGAGCCTGCGGCAGGCGCTGTCGACATTGTCGTGGTCGATCTCGTCCAGGCTCCCCGACCGCACGAAGCGGTCAAGCGCCCCGGCCAGCGAATGATGGCGCGGCTCGAAGAACGGCCAGTCGAGCCACTCGCGCCTGATCGCCTTGGCAACGGAGCCCATCTGTTGCTCCTCAGCTCACCTGTGCCGCCGCCGCTGCGGCAGCGCGCGCCAGATTGGTCTCGTATTGCCCCTTGGCGGACAGATATTGCTTCGGCCAACTGACCGCGGTGATCCCGATGCGCGCAGCTTCATGCAGCGTCCACGCCGGATCAGCCAGATGCGGCCTTGCAATGGCGCAGAGATCGGCGCGACCCGCTGCGAGGATCGAGTTGGCATGATCGGCCTCGGAGATAGCGCCAACCGCGATGGTTTCGACGCCGACCTCGTTGCGGATCAAGTCCGCAAACGGGGTCTGGAACAGGCGTCCATAGATCGGCCGTTCCTCCTTCCAGACCTGCCCGGAGGAGCAGTCGATCACATCTGCACCCGCCTGCTTGAACATCGCTGCGAAGATCGCGGCATCGGCCGGTGTGTTGCCGCCTTCGGTCCAGTCGTGGCAGGACAGGCGCACCGACATCGGGCGATCCGATGGCCAGGCCGCGCGCATTGCCTTGAACACTTCCAACGGAAAACGCGCCCGATTGTCGTGGCTGCCACCATATTCGTCGGTGCGACGGTTGGTCAGCGGCGACAGGAAGCTCGACAGCAGGTAGCCGTGGGCGCAATGCAGCTCGAGCCACTCCACGCCGGCCGCCGCGGCGCGATGCGTTGCCGCGACAAAATCGTCACGCACGCGATCCATGTCACTGCGGTCCATCGCCCGCGGTACCTGACTGTGGGGCAGATAGGGCAGCGCAGAGGCAGAGATCAGCGGCCAGTTGTCAGACAGCAGCGGCTGGTCGATCCCTTCCCACGCCAGCCTGGTCGACCCCTTTCGTCCGGCATGGCCAAGCTGAATGCCCATCTTGGCGTGGCCGAGGCTGTGGACCAGATCGACCAGGCGGCGCCATTGCGCGGCCTGAGCGTCGTTCCAAAGCCCGAGGCACCCGGGCGTGATCCGCGCATCCGGCGAGACGCAGGTCATCTCGGCGAAGATCAACCCGGCTCCGCCCATGGCGCGCGCGCCGAGATGAGCGATATGGAAGTCGTTAATCAGCCCATCTTGCGCCGAATACATCGCCATCGGCGAGACCATGATCCGGTTCGCAAGCGTCAGGCCGCGCACGCGGTGCGGTGTCAGCATTGGCGGCGGCGCACGCTGCTCGTCCTTCACCGCAACGCCGGAGCGCGCCGCGAACCAGCGCTCGAACCCCTCCAGCCAGCTGCGATCGCGGACCCGAAGATTTTCATGGCTGATACGCTGCGACCGCGTCAGCATCGAGTAGAAGAATTGCGGCGGCTCGAGCGTATCGGCATAGCGCCGGCCCACCACCTCGAACCATTCCATTGCATTTCGGGCCGCGTTCTGAATCCGCGCAACGTCGATCCGCCGTACCTCCTCGTAGGCCTCCAGCACGGCTCCTATCTTGTCGCGATCGTGACCATGACGGTCGAACTGATTGGCCAGTTCGATCGCGTCATCGAGCGCCAGCTTGGTGCCCGACCCGATCGCGAAATGTGCCGTGTGCGCGGCATCTCCCATCAGCACGACATGCGAGCGGCCGTTGAACACGCTCCATTTGCCGCAGATCAGACGGCTGAAATTGAGCCAGGCCGAGCCGCGCAGATGGCGTGCGTTGGTCAGGAGCTTCGCGCCACCGAGCGTCTCGGCAAAGAGCCGTTCGCAGAATGCAATCGAGCCCTGCTGATCGAGATCGCCGAGACCATGGGCATTGTAGGCTTCCTCTGTGGTCTCGACGATGAAGGTCGAGGTCTGGCCGTCGAATTTGTAGATGTGCGCCTGGAACCAGCCATGCTGGGTCTTGCGGAAGTCGAAGGTGAAGGCATCGAACAGCTTGTTGGTGCCGAGCCAGATGTAGCGGTTCGGCCGGATCACCATGTCGGGCTGGAATTGCCCGGCGTAGCGGGCGCGGATCCTGGAATTGACGCCGTCGGAGGCAACGATCAGGTCGGCATCCGGAAACTCGAGATCGGACTCGACCTCGCGCTCGAAGACGAGTTCGACACCCAGCGCCTCGCAGCGCTTCTGCAGAATATTGAGCAGATGCTTGCGTCCGATGCCAATGAAGCCGTGGCCGGAGGTACGCTGCCGTGTCCCCTTGAAAACGAGCTCGATATCGTCCCAATGATTGAAGGCATCTTCGATCTCGGCGGCGCTTTCGGGATCGGCGATCCGCATCGCCTGCATCATGGCGTCCGAGAACACCACGCCCCAGCCGAACGTATCGTAGGGCTTGTTGCGCTCGACGACGGTGACGAGATGTTCCGGATGCCGGCGTTTCATCAGGAGACCAAGATAGAGCCCGGCCGGGCCGCCGCCGATACAGACTATGCGCATCATCCCTCGCTTTCGCGCGCCGCGCCGCTTGCTGAACTGCCGCCATCGAATTATTTTAAGTATAAAATATTTCGCCGGAGTGCCGCTTGTCAAGACGCTTGTCGACGGCCGGCGGAGACGCCCGGTTCTGGACCCGAGCGATAGGCACGCTTTCTCGCGGCCATGCAGCCAATTGGCCTCTTTGGGGAGATAGAGGACGTCGTCGACGTCGTTCTCTATCTTGACAATGCGACCTTTGTCACAGGAGATATCCTGGAAGTCGACGGCGGCGCCAATGCAGCGCGGCGGTGGCCGGGTGGATCTCCGGAAGTCAAACTCACCGCCCTAAGCCGTCGCTTTGCTTGCGGGTCGCGTTCAATTCAGCCCGAGTTCACGCGCGCTGGCCACGATCCGGTCGCGCTCTTGGACATCGTCGGCAAAGACCTCGAGGCCGCGCGATAGCGCCTGCCGCGCCTGGTCGATCTCGCCCAGCACCATGCGCGAGCGGATCAACTTGATCCATCCGTCCGCGTCCCGTGGCGATTGCTCAAGTCGTTTTGCCAGGCGCTCAACCATACCACTGATCATGGCCGACCGATCCGTCGGGGACATTGCCTCAGCAGCCGCGACATCCTGTGCATTCGGCCCGTTCTCGGCCAAGCGCGGCGTCTCCACGTCCCGTTTCAAGCCCTCGACCACTTCGCTGGAGATCGCCGAGTTCGGCCCTGCAGCAGGCGTCGCTGTCTCGATCCCGAGATCGCGCTCGATTGCCGCTATCGTACTCTTGAGTTCCGGCAGCCACGGCTCGTCGGGCTTGATCTCCTTCAACAGACCGACGCAGTCGGTCAGGGCGGAGGTCTTGTCGCCCTGCTGCTCTTTTGCCAGAGCCTTGAAGAACCGCGCACGCGCATTTCGTGAATCGCTTGTGAGCACGTCATCAATGACATGACTGATGTCGGGCGTGATCTTGCCGCCCGCGGCACGGACCATTGCGTCGATGCGCGCTGTTTTCAATTCCACGTTGCCGGGACTGGCGTCGATCGCTTTCGCGTAGGCATCGCTGGCCTCGGCAAACTGCCCGGTGTTGAAATAGGACCAGCCAAGCGTGCGCCAACCTTCGCTATCGGCCGGGTTCTTCTCAAGCCGAACGAGCAGGCGTTGGATCATCTCGTCGACTGACGGCAGACCGGATCGCTTCTGCGGCTGCGCCCAGCTCTCGGGTGCCGAGCTCTGTGCCAAGGCTGCAAGGCGCTTCACGGCTGGCGCATCCTCCGCAGGCGGCGCGGGCATTTGCTGTGCGGATACGGGATCTGCCACCTTGGTCGCATCGAACTCTCTGCTCGTCGTGTAAAATCCGACCGCGCCCGCTATCAGAATTCCAGCGACACACGCCAATGCAAACTCCGGGACGCCCCTGGAACGCATGGAGACGAGCGGCGATGATCGGCGAGCCAGCGCACGCTCCACGACCTCACGCCGGGCGGTGTCCGCCTCGGCTTTCTGGATCGATCCTTGTCGGAGCCCGCTCTCGATTTCTTCCAATCGATCCAGACAGGCTTCGACATCGACGGCTCCGTCCGCCCGCGGCAGCCCAAACCGTCGCACAAAAACAAGGGATAGCAACACCGCGATCATGGATGTCGCAATTGTCTGAACGAGCCATAATGTCATCAGCTACTCCTCACGCTCGGCAATGCCTCGAAATTGCGGCTCAATCGATCCGCCGTTCTCCCCCAAAGCCCCATTATCTTCCGGCTGCAGCGGACTGAGAGCAATTACCATCGGGGCGGGCGCTATATCTGCACAAGGCGGACGCCGCGGGCGCCCCGAACTTGCTCTTCTCGTCGCTCGGCTTGCTGTTGCCGTCGGTGTAGAAATCGTAGCGAATGCCCATCGTGGCCAACAGGTCGGTGGTCTGGCTCTTGATGCCGCTTTGAACGGTGTTCGTCCATTGCGCGCCCACCTCGAGCTCGAGGCTGAGATTCTTGGTCCACTGGTAATCGACCAGGACCGATGGAAGGACTGTATATTCCGTCAAGGCCGTGCCCCCACGGCCCATGGTGTAGCCGAGCCTCAAGCGCGGACTGATGCGTAGGTCGGGCGTCACCGGAAACCTGCTGTTGAAGTCGAGGACATACATATTCGACGTTGTCATCTGCGAGTAGCGCAGCGCTGCGATATACATGTCGCCGTCCCTCATGATGTTGTTGGCGATAAGCTGGGTTGAATAATAGTATTCGTTGCCCGCCGGCAGCGCGGCCAGCGCCGGGTCGAGGCCGACCACCGGCGCAAGCGGCTGGGTCAGGTTGACGACGGTGGCATCCGCGCTCACCTGAAGCTTGTCATTCAGCGGATGCGAGAAGCCGATCATGGCCGACTTGTAGATTGGGGTCTGCTCGAGCGCAAGCTGCTGCAGCGGCGCGTTGGCATTGGCCTTGAGCAGGTCGTAGAGCGTTGCGAACGGCTGGTTGAGCAGAGCGTTCCAGGTCGAGAGATAGGGAGTCCTGCGATAGTCCGCGCCTCCGTAGATCGTCGACTTGTCGGGCAGAATCCATGATCCCGAGAAAATGGCCGCGTTCAACCGGTTGAAATAGACGTCGTAGTCGACGTTACCGAACATGAACTTGTTCGCGTCGTAGTAGCGGGCATCAATCCCGACAGCCCGGCGATCCAGCAGCGAGCGATCCCGTTGCTCCGTCACGTACAGCGTCGTTTCAAAGCCGCCAAAGAACGGCCCGAGGCCCACGCCCGCGCTATAGAAATACTTGTTGTCCTTGAACGGCAAATCGAAACGACTGAGCGCCGGCGAGCCGGCAACGACGTCAAGTCTCAACATGGTCAGCGGCTGCCAGCTCAGCAATGCACCGTCAAAGCGACCAAGCACGCCGTCGGTATTGAGGGTCTGACGACCGAATACCGAGCGGACGTTCCAGTCTTTCACCAATGTGTCGACCGAAAACGCGGCGATACCGACGAGATCCTGCGAGGCAGGGCTGAACATATGTTCTTCGCTGCCCGAAAACCGGATCTTGCCCTTGGTCTGGTCGTTGTTCCAGGTCGCAGTCGCATCGAGGCTCGAGAGTATTTCGTTCTGGTGCACGCGGTGCGTATCAGGATCCACATTGGGATTGGGCGCCAGCGTCGGATCGCGCGCCGCGGTAAAACTGTCGTTCCGGATATAGAACGCGGATGCGCTGCCGACGAGCGTCCAGTTGGTTTCGCCGCTCCGCGTGAATTTTCCAGCGGGAAGCATCGCGGGCGGGGTACGCAGCGGGCCGCTCGCCTCGCCATTCGGCGCAATTGCAGTCAGCCGCTGCCTAACACGATCACTCGCCTCACCGATCGGATAGCGGCGGAGATAGTCCTCGTATTGCGCCCGCGCCTCTGCCGTCTGGCCGTTCTTCTGATAAGCGAGAGCGAGAAATTCCTGCGCTTCCGGGCTGTATTGATTTTCCGGATATCCGAGAATGCGGCTGAAGAGCTGGATTGCTCCGCGGGGATTATTCTTGTGCAGCGCCGCCCTTCCCTCGTCCATCCAGGCGGCAACGGACCTGAGATCCTGCTGGGAAATCCTGCCAGGGGGACGATTGCCAGGAGATCCGACGGCGGCCGATTCAGGGAAGACCGGTTTGCAGGCCGGCGATGGCTTAGCCCCGGCAATCGCGACGACAATGCTCTGGGTATCGGAGTCTGCGGCGACCCGATAGGCAACGGGATGGTCGAAATTGATCCGCAGCACGGGCCCGGTCGGATTTGCGGTCTCGAGCACGATGGAGTTGACACCCGCTCGCTTGTCGGCGGGAACGGTGGCAGCCTCGCGTTTCAAGCCCAGAAGTGCTGTTGCTTCCTTGCGATCCACCGGATTGACCGTGATCCGCAATTCATCGCCACGTTCGAGCGGAAAATGACTCGCGTAGCGAATGCGAATATTGAAGTTGACCTTGAGGATCGCGCACCCCTTCTGAACCACCATTTGCGCGTCCGCCAGCGCCTGATCCACGACGGGCTCGGCCGAAGCGCCGCGCACGGCCAACATCACCGCGGTGGCAGCAATAAGCGCCAGCGTTTGGCGACAAGCGGTTCGTTTCATTACCAACCGCCTCCGATGGCCCGGTGCATACCGGTCCGCCGCGTCTGGATCGTTCGTTGCGTGTTGTCCGTGTAGATGTGACAGGCCCCCGCACAATCCTTCAGTTCCATGGCGGTGTAGTAGACCTGGACTGGATGCTCGAACTTCACATGCGCCGGCGGGCGATACTTGTCCGCATGACAGCCCGCGCAGTCCGGTTTCATTGCCGGGAATTTCCAGGGCACCACCTGCGCGTTCGATACGTGGCAGCTGTTGCAAGCCAGCGCCGGTCCATGATCGACAAAGGCCGGCGAGGTGTGCCGGTACGTCACCGGGGTCCAGGTCACGGTTCGATGGCACAACTCGCACGGCAAGTTGGTGACGAAGTGCCGGGTCGGCTTGCCCTCGGCTGTCGCGCCGTTGTGGCAGCTCGCACACGGCGCACTGACCCGGCTGTGATCGAGCCGCGCGCCTGCAAAGGTCACGGTGCTCCGGTGACAGGTCTCGCACGGGGCAGTGGTCGGGATGTGGCTCGTCGGCTTGCCGAGCGCGATCACGCCGTTGTGGCAGCTCGCGCAATTGCCGGTGATGCCGGTGTGATTCATCTGCGCGCCGGCAAAGGTCACCGTGCTCTTGTGACAGGTGTCGCAAGGCGCATTGGTGATGACGTGACCGGTGGGCTTTCCGAGCGCGGTGATGCCGTTGTGGCAGGTCACGCAGCCGCTTGTGATTCCGGCATGATTCATCCTGGCGCCGGCGAACGTCATCGTGCTCTTGTGACAGAGCTCGCAGGGTGCGCTGGTGGCGATATGACCGGCCGGCTTGCCGAGCGCGGTGACGCCGTTGTGACACGCGGCGCAACCGCCGGTAATTCCGGTGTGATTCATCCTGGCGCCGGCAAAGGTCATCGTGCTCTTGTGACAGGTCTCGCAAGGCGCACTGGTGGCGATATGACCGCTCGGCTTCCCGAGCGCAGTGACGCCGTTGTGGCATGTCGCGCAGCCGCCGGTGACCGCAGGGTGATTCATTTTGGTCGGCAGCGCGGAGCCCGCGATGTTGGGCATCGCTGAAGGTGCGGCTGCGGAACCGGGGCCAGTGAAGCCGGGCGGTGCCGCAGGCGCGGGAGCGGCACCGAGCATCGCTGCTCCAGGTGTCAACGCGCCCGGAACTGTCGCCAGAGGCGCGACAAATGGCGTCGCAGGAGCAGCCGCAATCAATGGCGCGTTCGTTGCCGGAGCGGCTGGCGTGACGGCAGGCGCCGCCACGTTGGCGGTCGCAATGTTTGGCGTTGCGGTCACGGGGGGCGCAGCGACGAGCCGAGATGCGGTGGCGGCGGTGCTGGGCGTGGTCGCGGCCGGCGGCGCGGCGGTCGCGAGCGCAGCGGCTTGTTTCGCCACGGCTGAAGTCGGCGATGGCGACGGAGCAGGCGTCGGCGTTGCCGTTGCCGTAGCGGCAGCGGCCGGCCGGGACGCGGTTGCTGCGGCATTGGGTACTGCCGTCGCCGTCGGCTGCGCGGCCGTCGTGAGCGCGGCAGCTTGTTTCGCCACGGCTGAGGTCGGCGATGGCGACGGAGCAGGCGTCGGCGTGGCCGTTACCGTAGCGGCAGCGGCCGGCTGGGACGCGGTTGCTGCGGCGGTGGGCGCTGCCGTGGCCGCCGTCGGCTGCGCGGCCGTCACGAGCGTAGCGGCTTGTTTCGCCACGGCTGATGTCGGCGACGGCGACGGAGCAGGTGTCGACGTCGGCGTCACAACAGCGGCCGACTTCAGCGTCGTCGTCGCAGCGGTGGACGTTGCGGTCGGCGTCGGCGTCGCCCTGTTCGCGGTCTGTGTGCCGGTCGATTGCGCTCTGTCTCCCCTCGTCGGGCTTGGTGTTGGCATCGGCGACGGAGTTGGCGTCGAACTCCCTGTCGGCTTGGGGGTGGGCGTCGGCGTTGGTGTCCCAGTGGGCTTCGGCGTGGGCGTGGGCGTGGGCGTTGTGGTCGCACCCGCAGAGTAGTTGCCGCAGGCGGTATCCTTTGCCTGGTGGCATTGGCCGCAATTGGTACCTTGTCCGTGATTGCCCTTGGCGTTGACGCCGTTGTGGCAGGTGGCGCACGTCACTCCAGTTACCGCCGCATGGACCATCTTACATGTCGCGGATGAGCCGCCACTGTCGAAGCTCGTCGTGCTTGCGTGACAAGTGGTGCAATCGGCCGGAGCTGTCGGGATATGTCCGCTCGGCTTGGCTTCGGCGCCGATGGTGCCTTGGCCGGTGTAGGAACCATTGTGGCAGGAGTCGCATCGGCTCCCTGCCACGGCAGTATGACTCATCGTGTATGTCGTGAAGCTCGTTGCCGTATTGGAGTGGCAGTTGCTGCACTGGATTCCGGTCACGGGGATATGCGGCGGTGTGACCATGCCGGTTGCGGTGGTGCCGTTGTGGCAGCTGGAGCAATTGGTGTCGGTTGCGGTATGGGTGAATCCGCCGCCGGACCAGCTGGTGAAGCTGGTGGCTGCGCTGGCATGGCAAGTGATGCAGTCCTGGCCATTGGTGGCGACATGGCTCGGGAACGACGCTGTGCCCAGCGCGCCTTTGGTGCCCTGACTGGTGTAGGAGCCGTTGTGGCAGGAGTCGCAGCGGCTCGCGCTCACCGCCGAGTGAGTCATGGTGTAGGTCGTGAAGCTCGCCGCCGTATTGGTATGGCAGCTGCTGCACTGGATACCCGTGACCGGAATGTGCGGTGGCGTGGTCAGACCGGTCGCCGTGGTGCCGTTGTGGCAGCTCGAGCAATTGGTGTCGGTTGCGGCATGGGTGAATGCGCCGCCCGACCAGCTGGTGAAGCTGGTGGCCGCGCCGGCATGGCAGATGATGCAATCCCGGCCGTTGGTGGCGACATGGCCCGGGAACGACGCGGTGCCCAACGCGCCTTTGGTGCCCTGGCTGGTGTAGGAGCCATTATGGCAGGAGTCGCAGCGGCTGGCGCTTACCGCCGAGTGAGTCATGGTGTAGGTCGTGAAGCTCGCCGCCGTATTGGTGTGGCAGCTGCTGCACTGGATGCCCGTCACCGGGATGTGCGGTGGCGTGGTCAGACCGGTCGCCGTGCTGCCGTTGTGGCAGCTGGAGCAATTGGTGTCGGTCGCCGCGTGCTTGAACGCGCCTCCAGACCAGCTGGTGAAGCTGGTGGCCGCGCTGGCATGGCAAGTGATGCAGTCCTGGCCATTGGTGGCGACATGGCCCGGGAACGACGCGGTGCCAAATGCGCCTTTGGTGCCCTGGCTGGTGTAGGACCCATTATGGCAGGAGTCGCAGCGGCTCGCGCTCACTGCCGAGTGAGTCATCGTGTAGGTCGTGAAGCTCGCCGCCGTATTGGTGTGGCAGCTACTGCACTGGATGCCCGTCACCGGGATGTGCGGCGGCGTGACCATGCCGGTTGCGGTGGTGCCGTTGTGGCAGCTCGAGCAATTTGTGTCGGTTGCGGCATGGGTGAACGCGCCCCCGGACCAGCTGGTGAAGCTGGTAGCTGCGCTGGCGTGGCAGGTGATGCAATCCCGGCCGTTGGTGGCGACATGACCCGGGAACGACGCGGTGCCAAATGCGCCTTTGGTGCCCTGGCTGGTGTAGGAGCCGTTATGGCAGGAGTCGCAGCGGCTGGCGCTCACCGCCGCGTGAGTCATCGTGTAGGTCGTGAAGCTTGGCGCCGTATTGGTATGGCAGCTGCTGCACTGAACGCCCGTGACCGGAACATGCGGCGGCGTGGTCAGACCGGTCGCCGTGCTGCCGTTGTGGCAGCTCGAGCAATTCGTATCGGTGGCTGCATGAGTGAAAGCGCCGCCGGCCCAGCTCGTGAAGCTGGTGGCTGCGCTGGCATGGCAGTTGATGCAATCCCGACCATTGGTTGCGACATGGCTTGGGAATGATGCGGTGCTCAACGCGCCTTTGGTGCCCTGGCTGGTATAGGAGCCGTTGTGGCAGGAGTCGCAACGGCTGGCGCTTACCGCCGCATGGCTCATGGTGTAGGTCGTGAAGCTTGCCGCCGTATTGGTATGGCAGTTGCTGCACTGAACGCCCGTGACCGGAACATGCGGCGGCGTGGTCAGACCGGTTGCCGCGCTGCCGTTGTGGCAGCTGGAGCAATTGGTGTCGGTCGCCGCGTGCTTGAACGCGCCACCGGCCCAGCTCGCGAAACTCGCAGCCGCGCCGGCATGACAGGTGACGCAATCGGCGCCATTGGTCGGCACATGACCGGCAAATGCGGCGGTCCCCAGCGCGCCCCTGCCGCCCTGGCTCGCGTACGACCCGTTGTGACAGGAGTCACAACGGCTGGCGCTGACCGCCGCGTGATTCATCGTATAGGTCGCGAAGCTTGGCGCCGTGTTGGTGTGGCAGCTGCCGCACTGCACCCCGCTCACCGGAATGTGCGGCGGCGTGGTCAGCCCGGTCGCGCCGCTCCCATTGTGGCAGCTGGAGCAATTGGTGTCGCTCGCCGCATGCGCGAACACGGCGCCCAGCCATGTCGTCGTGCTGTGGTGGCAGGTCTCACACGCCGCGATCGTCTGGACGTGGTTGGCGGGCTTACCGAGGGCCATGGCGCCGTTGTGGCAACTCGCACAGCCGGACGAGATGCCGGCGTGATTGAAGGTGGTCGCACCGGCAAAGCTGGCGGTGCTCTTGTGACAACCGTCGCACGGCGCGGCCGTGACCACATGATTGGCCGGCTTCCCAAGCGCAATCGTGCCGTTGTGGCAGTCGCCACATGCCGCAGTCGCCTGCATGTGGTCGATGAAAGGCAGGTTGCGCCAGTCCAACGTCTGGTGACAGCCCTCGCAGAAATTCGTCGTCTTTGGATGTGTCTGCGATCTTCCCTGCGCATTTGCGCCATTGTGACAGGCAAAGCACCCACGCGGCGTGCCCTTGAAGCGGCCGTTGGCATGGCATGAGCCGCAGTCGACGCTGGAATGCGCGCCCGTCAGCGGAAATCCCGTCGTGAAGTGATTGAACGACGATGTCGCTGCGGATTGGGCATAGCCAGGCAGCGCGGTCACAGCGAGCATCGTCGCGATGACCGACAACACCAACCCGATTGATCTCCACGAGATCAGCGCCATGCGTTCCCCATTGACCCCAAAAGAGCCGCGCGTCCCTCTGCGCAGCCAACTCTAAAAGCGATGTTTGATCGGGCTCCTCCTCAGCACCCTAGGCAGCATTGAGCGTCGCGCTCGCTTCGAGCGCGCCCGTGACGTCGGGTCGTGGAGATTGTTTGCCGCACGAACGGCGGCAAATTGAAACACCTGAACTCATCCACCACTACCTGCGCACGTTCTCGATACGCTCAACGTCAAACCATCAAGCAACGACGCTCAACCGATTTGCGAATTCGAAATGCGTTCGAGATGCGCAATCCAAAGACGCCTCACTCGCCCCGAGCTTGCCGCTCGTGAGCGTCGACGCTTATGGCATCACCGGATTCGGCCACGGATCGGGCATCTGGTCGGGCTATTTCGTGGCGCGTGCCTCAGCCGACTTGTCGCTAACGAACGACGCGGCGATTTCTTCCGAACGTGATTCATCAACGCCACAGCGTGTTGCGATGCCGCCTCACCAATTACTTTGCTATCGCCTCGCAACTGCAATTGCTGCGACCGGGCGTACTCATTCGTCGTCAGCACATGCCGCGTCGCAGCGTCATGATGCGGCCTTTTCTGTCCCTGAGTTTGCCAGCGACGCAGGAAACGCGAACAGAGCCAGCGGGTGATCGAATGCAAAGGACCGAGCCGCATTTTCAGTCGGATTCCCGGTCAAACAGGATCGCGCGACCGACCACCGATCCCTCGCCTGAGGCCGCAATGAGGCCGCCGGCAGGGGTCCGCGCGCAAGCCGCCTCCTCAAGTTCGCTACGCGCCGGCAATGCGAGCAACGCCCCCGTTCGACCAGCCGGTCCAATCGCCTGGGTCGCGGCGCTCGCTGCTGCTCCGCTGGCATTTGTCGCCGCGCTGTGGCTGATGAGCCCGCGTGCGCCCGCCGCGGACATCGCCGCTTTGACCAAAGCGACAGTTTCGGACGCCACAACGCTTATGGCAGCCGTGCAAAATGCGGGTCTCCGCGGCACCACCGATATCAGGGGCGCAATTGACGAGATCAATCGCCTGGACGGCGCGCATGTCACGGTCCGTGGCTGGGCTAGCGACGTGAGATCATCCGGCAGCCCTCTGACCGTCGTCGCCTTTGCCGAACAAGCTTACGTCTTGACCGCGACGAGCGATGCAAGCACGTATCTTTCGCATCTTGTGGGGTTATCGGACGCCGCCCGGTCGAGCACATCGTTCCAGGGAACGCTTGCCTGCTCGCACGACAAGACAGTCGTCGTCGTCGCGGTCACCAGCGATGGCCGGTACAGCCAGTTTCGCTCCCTCCGCTGTCCCTAGCGGCCGATCTTGCCGCGAAGGGCAGCACGGATTTACCAAACGCGCGACGCGCTTAGCGTTACATGTCCGCCGCAATGAACTTCTGCAGCACTCCCCGCACGCGTGCCATCCGGCTCATCACAGTGCCTGCGGGCAGGTTGAGGATCCTGCCCGTCTCCTTGTACGACAGGCCCTCGAGCCAAACGAACTTGATCACGTTGCGCTGCTCCGCCGACAATTCCGCGATGTCCCTTCTCAGCTCTCGAAGCACGATGCGATTCTCCGCAAGAAGCTGGCCGTCCGAGCTCAAGAGATGATGGACCGCCTCTATGTCGACAGTCTCGCCGCGGAATTTTTCCGCCCGCACCTGATCGATCCACAAGTTTCGCGCGATGCGAAACATCCAGCTATCGAGCCTCGATCCCGGTTGCCATTGGTGCAGATGCGAGAGCGCACGCACAAATGTTTCCTGGACCAGATCCTCCGAACATTCCGCTCCGTGGGTCAGCGCGTAGATGAAACGCCGGAGCCTTGGCAGGATGTTTACCATCCGACGATGCATCTCGCCAATCGGCGCGCTCACGCGTCTCTCGGGCAAATAGCTTGCCCCGTAGGTAGGCGCCTGTCGAATGGTCTTGATGTACCGATGCGACCTGCTCGCCGCCCGGCGCCCCTCCGCAGGGCATTTTTCGGCCTTCATGGTCGCCTGCCCATTTGCTTGAATGATGTTGTGGTGTGACAGCGCTCGCAGGCCCGTCCGAATGCGCCCTGGTGCGTATCGTCCTGCCGATGACAAGAGAAGCAATCCGTCGGCGTCACCACCTTCGTCATATTCTTCGTGATGTGGCAGGCCTGGCAGTTGAGATCGCGGTGCGCACCGGTCAGCGGGTATTTTGTCCTGGTGTCGTGCTCAAAGCGCCACTGCTTCCAATTAAAGGCATCGTGGCAGAGGCCGCAATTCGGCCCGAGCCGCCCTTCGTGATGCTTATCGCGGTGACATTCCACACATTCCAGCGGCGTCTTCTTGAATTCCGGCGAACGATGACACGCTTCGCAGCGAATGTTCGCATGGCGACCGATCAGTGGAAATCGCGTGATATCGTGATCGATCGGTATCGTCTGACGCCAAGAGATCTCGGTGTGACAGTCCTCGCATATGACGCCGAGCTGTCCTTTGTGCCGATCGTCCTTGCGGTGGCACGACATACACGGGGTCGCCAGCTTGTCGCGATAGAGATCGCCGCTGTGGCAGGCGTCGCACTTGACCTTCGCATGGGCGCCTTTCAAAGCGTATTTGGTGTCCTTGTCGTGGTTGAAGTGAACCACCTTCCACTTGTTTTCGGCGTGGCAGTCTGCGCAACGTGATCCGTAGCGTCCCACATGGACGTCCTGGATCACGTGACAGCTCACGCACTCCGTCCCGATCCCCTTGTACTTCTCGCCGCCGTGACAGGCGAGACACGACACCGAACGATGGGAATCCCGGAGCGGAAATTTGGTCGTCTCATGATCGAACGGCTTGACGCGGTGCCATTCCGCCTCGTTGTGACACTTGTCGCAACTCTCTCCGAGATTGCCTTTGTGCGGTTCAATCTCCTTGTGGCAGCCGACGCATCGCCCGGGAGCGTCGCGGAACTTCACTGTTCTTGCATGACAGCTCCCACACGACAGTGAAACATGCGCATCTCGCAGCGGGAAGTTCGTGGTGGCATGATCGAACGTCTCACGATCGAACTGAACGATATCGCTGCCTCGCCCCTCGTGATCGCCATGGCAATGGTTGCAATCCTGCTTTGCGGCATCCGGCCGTCGCCCGTGAAAGCGCACGCCGGTCGACCTGTCCGCGGCGATCTCCTTGTGGCAGGCCAGGCACAGCTTTGCTTGCGATTTGCGCGAGAATGGCTCGTGGCATTTGCCGCAATCATTCTCCAGCTTCGCGTGCCCCTCGATGACCGGCCCGGGAAGCACGAGCTTTTCGAACAGATTTTGCGAGCGCGAGCCCGACGCCAAGACAGTTACGAAAACGCCTGCGATCGCCGCCATGCCTAACAGCCGCCGCGTCACCCGCGACCCTCCAAATCTCAGAAGAAATGTGCAGCGAACACGTGCACGATGGCCGCGATCACAAGCAGGATGAACAACGGCAGGTGAAAGACGTGCCAGAGCCCGAACAGTCGCTCATAGAATGCGAGCGCCGCGGCCTTCTTCACCGTTCGCACAAAAAGCATGACATGGTCATCCACCAGACGATGCTGCCGGCGACGAACTTTGCGCGACCATCCGCGGCGCCGGCTCTCGCTCGCGATGACGGCTCGCGCCTCGCGCATAAGCCTGATCCGCAACACGAGCGCGTGCAAGCTGACGGCGGGCAGCAAAAGGAGCCCGCTCAAGATCCCCCTTGGCGCGGCGATGCCGCGCTGCGCAAATGCGTTCAGCTCCGCAACGACACGGCTTCCGGCTGCGAGATCAGTGCCAACAACCTTCTTCAGAGCATCGGCGTCGGCCAGGATCTCGCGCACCTCGGCCTTCCGTCCATACAGCCCGACATGGATCTTGCCGTAAAGGTAGCGTCCGACGACACCGCTGATTGCGACGATAAGCATGGCTGCGAGCGCCATATTGCTGTTGATGGAGCCGAGCCGGAAATTTGAATGCAGCACGATCAGGACAGGGCCCGCGACCCCGAGCACCATGTGGGCTCTAAACCAGAAGGCCACGGATCCAAGCACGCGCGGCATGCGCACACGTTTTCGCAACGGGTAGAGCAAGAGCAGGATCATCAGCGCGCTGCCGACGATACCGAGCCAATAGCCGAGGCCACTTTCAGGCGTGAGACCGCTATCCTCACGCTTGAGCCAGCCGACACACAGGACGGCGGTCGTAGCCACGCCGAACGCCAGCGGGATCACGCCGCGCGACCGTCTCGAGCCACCTTGCTCAAGAGGTGTCCGCGACGCCGCAGACTTCCGGGGTACCGCAAGCGCTTCATTTCCCGGCGCCGCGCGCGGGTGCTGTGGCCGCTTCCAAGATTCGACGGGTGACTGCGCAAGCGCAGACTCGGTCATTGCATCCCCCAAATGACTACGGACCAGTCTCAGCACTACGCCGCGACTGGTTTTGAGAAATCCGATTTTGAAGAAATCCGGGCCCTTGAGGAAGGCGAGAGCTTGAATAAAGCCGTACGGTTTTGTGGCGCGCGACAGCGCCGAGCCACCGAAATGTTGCTACCATTCTGCCGTAATCCGTCTGCGACACTCACCTCGACGACGAGCGCTCACGAACCGATATGCGGACGCGTGACAGTCAATGATCTTCGATCTATATCAGCTCATGGCATCATCGAAGATTGCGCAGTTCTGCTTGGGTATGAGTGCGGCATTCGTTGCTGCGTCACTCGTCCCGGCCGCGTCACGTGGCCAGCCGACCGTCGGTCCTGCAGCCCGATCTGCTGCGGCGCCTGCACAGAAGCACGTCGAGCAGGCAAAGGTCGCAATCCGGGCAACCCCGATCAATCCCGCCGACTTATTGGATGCCGCACGGCGTGGTCAGACGACGATACTGAACCGTTTGATCGCGGCCGGTGCGAGCGTGGCGGCACGGGACGATGATGGCAATTCGGCGCTTTCATTGGCAGCAATGGCCGGCAGGCTCGACACCGTTCGCGCGTTGCTATCGACCCAGGTCGACGTCAACGCCAGCAATCATGCAGGCGACACTTCCCTCATACTCGCGCTTCGCGGCGGTCACGCCGATATCGCCGTCAACCTGATCGAGCGAGGAGCGGATATCGCGGCCAGGAACAAAAGAGGCGACACGGCTCTGAGTCTGGCAATTCATCATTGCCATGAACAGATGATCCGTCGGCTGGTTGATCACGGGGCGGACGTCCGAGGGGCGACCGATACGGGTACAACCGCGTTGATGGCTGCGGCTCCAGCATGCTCCCTTAACCTTCTGGAATTTCTGATCTCAAAAGGAGCCCCCGTCGACGCGCGCAACAATCTGGGTCAGACCGCGCTGTGGATCTCTGCCAATCACGGCAACACGGGGGGCTTGGTGGCCTTGTTGAAGCACAACGCCGACCGGCACATCGCTGACAACGAAGGCAGAACGCCGCTGCTGGCAGCGCTTGAATACGGCCAGCATGATGCCGCGCAACTGCTGTTGGGCGACCCGTCCCACACCGACCGCAGCACAAATGTCGGAAATACGCCGCTGATGCTTGCGACAAGGTCTGGCATGGCGGATATCGTTCGGCTGTTGCTGAAGAACGGCGCTCGGACCGATCTACGGAACAAGTTTGGCTACACGGCACTGATGATCGGCTGCCAGGAGGGTCATGCCGATATCGTCGCGACGCTTCTGAAAGCCGGTGCAGATCGCAATCTGAGGAACAAGAAGCGCGAAACCGCGATGGATATCGCCGCGGCCTCGGGACACGGCACGCTGGAAAGCCTATTCAAGTAGCGCCTCACCGACATTGATTTTCGATCGAGGCGACCGATAGTCGCTCGGTCGACCAATTCAGAAGCGATACGATCTGGCCCAATCTCCCCATCTCCTTGCAAATATCGCAGTCGCCTCGCTTATCGTGTCATCTTGGTCCAGGATGACAAATAAATGGGATGCGACAAGGCGCAAGCGCACGATCTCGACCAACTCGCACCCGAGCGACTTCATGCGATCCGCGAGATATTTGACCTCGGCCTTGCGGCCCGACTGGTGGTGGCCGATGATGAGGACACGGTCTTTCGCTCGCAGTGCCGCGATCTCGTCGAGCGCGACATGGCGGTTTGTCAGTCGATTGCCCTGTATCCCACTCTCCGGATCAAGGTAGACGAGATCGGCGTCACCGACCGAGTTGACGAGCAACTCCGCCCAGGCCGGCCGCAGGGACGCCTGCCGCGGCACCCTGTGCCGGACAAACAGAGCGTCACGCAATATCCCGCTCGTCCGCAAGGCGAACAGCGGATCGAGGCTGCTGGTGCGGCTGATTGCGAACTCTGCCAGCTGATCAAACAACTCCGGGGCCAGGTGACGAAATTTATCCGGCTGGCTCAGGTAATCGAAGTGTCTGGTCTTGTCCGTTCCTTCTCCGTCGGCGCCGCTGAGGCAAAAGCATACGGCGAGGCGACGACCCTGCATCAGATGACGAAGCAACGCGAACTTCCCGAAGTCGCCAATTCCCCCGACCTGTCGACTTTGCATAAGCGCACCACGCGAATAATCCCATTAGCTAGAACGAATGGCATCGGGACTTGATTGACGGCCGCGGCCCGAATCTCGACTCAATGTGGCCCGAAAGCCACAAATTCAACACCACGATGAATGAGCGACATTCGTCGCTTTCTCGGGATTCGATCTTTGATCCAGATCAAAAATCCCGAGCCGACGAGCCGGCCCTAGCTACCTGCCCCGCATGAGATACCGCCGCACGGTTGCGACGCACTCGTTTCGACTCGTCTATCGCACAGAGAATCAGCGCTCGGCTTGTAGTCGTGTCCGCTATGCGGACGCACCAATCGCGATGGTCAAAGCAGGCGCCGTTCGATGGTCAAGAATTTCGCCCCGTCGCGCCACACAAAAAGCGACGCCCTTTGTCAGCATTTCCCTTTGTCGCACGGCGATTTTGGAGATGCCGGCAATTCGTTGCGCCAAGGTGCAAGCGATATCAGGAGCACTTGTTGATGAGCCTCTATCCTGAGTTTGCCGTCTATGCTGCCACGATCGGTGTGATCTGGGCCTTCTATATGGGCTCGCGATTGCGCGCGGAGGCGCGCAGCCGTGCGACAAAGCAGGCGGCTGCGGAAGCGGGTCTTCTCGAGCCGGCCTCGTTACATCCGAAAATCGATCCACTCAAATGCATTGGCTGCGGCGCCTGCGTCCGAGCCTGTCCCGAGGGCGACATTCTCGGACTTATCAACGCAAAAGCCGAGCTCATCGAGCCGAGCCATTGCATCGGTCATGGCGCCTGCAAGGAGGTCTGTCCTCGCGATGCGATTACGCTGGTGTTTGGCACAGAGAAGCGCGGCGTCGATATTCCCGATGTGGCCGCCGATTTTCAGACCAACGTGCCGGGTATCTTCATTGCTGGCGAGCTCGGCGGCATGGGGCTTATTCGCAACGCGATCGAACAAGGACGCCAGGCGATCGAGTCCGTGCGGAAGCGGCAGCGACCGCGGTCGTCCGATGCCTACGATGTCATCATCGTCGGCGCAGGCCCGGCAGGGTTTGCGGCCAGCCTGGCGGCCGTCCAGCACCGACTTCGCTTCCTGACCATCGAACAGGACAGCTTCGGCGGCACCGTCGCCCACTTCCCGCGCGGCAAGCTCGTCATGACCAAGCCTGCCACGCTACCCCTGGTCGGAAAGCTGAACTTCCGGGAAGTCAGCAAGGAGGCCCTGCTCAAGGTCTGGCACGACATCGCCCAGAAGACCCGCCTGAAAATCAACTACGGCGAACAGGTCGAGACGATCAAGAACGCGGGGCCCGAATTTGAGGTCCAAACAAGCCGCGCGTCGTACCGAAGCTCCGCCGTGTTGCTCGCCATCGGACGCCGCGGCACGCCGCGGAAGCTCGAGGTGGAAGGCGAAGACCTGCCCAAAGTCGTCTATCGTTTGATCGACCCGCAGCAATACCAGGGTCAACACGTGCTGGTGATCGGCGGCGGCGACAGCGCGCTTGAGGCAGCAGCCAGCATCGCGGAGCAGCCAGACACCACGGTAACACTGTCGCACCGCAGCGAGGGCTTTTCCCGCGCGAAGTTGAAAAATCGCGACCGGGTCGCTGCGGCAGCGAAAGCCGGCCGGATCACTGTGTATTTGCAATCGTCTATCAAGCGGATCGGCCGGCAGGACGTTGAGATCGAGCATGACGGCCGGCAGATCAGGATCAGGAACGACGCGGTCATCGTCTGCGTCGGCGGCATTCTGCCGACCGCCTTTCTCAAGAGCGCGGGGATTGCGGTGGAGACGAAATACGGCACAGCGTAGCCTTGCTTTGTCAGCTTTGGTTTTTGGGTTTGTTGGAGGCGATTATGAAACGGCTCGTTGCGGGTGCCATTCTGTCCGTTGTTTCGGCACCGGTTCATGCCCAGATCAGTCCACAAGCTCTCACCTCGTCCGGCATCAGTGATTGCATCAGGGAAGCGATTGGAAACAGCTCGGTCGAGCAAAATGGAAATGCACTGTTCTTTTCCTGCTCGGAGGCCAAAGCCAAGGTCCTCTTCAATCTTCTTGCCAGGAAAATCCAGCTGGAAGTCGTGCAAGACCGCAACGGCAAGTTCGAAAATCGGCAATTCGGCAACAACGCCTGCTACCACCGGGTCGAAGATGCGACCGGTAAGCCGACAGATGATTTTCGCTGCGATGTGGTCGTGCTGATCGGAGACTCGCTGGCTGACTGAACCTGAGTAAGCATTCTGGGGCCCGTGGCATTGCAGAGTTCACCGGGACCAACATCGCTGTCTCGGGGCCTTCGTCGCCCACCTGGAACGTTCGGCGACGCAACATACGAAATGAGACTGCCGGTCAAGCCGTGCGCGATGGCAAGGCGCACTCGCGTCTCGTTCTCGGCTAGCCTTGCGCCATCACCTGACGGTTGCGGCAAGCCGCGAGCAAACGCGGCAACGCAGCCCGTCGACTTGAGCTTTGGCGACAGAGGGAGGACGACAATGTTGAAAGGCAGTATCGGACTGATTGCGTTGACGAGCCTGTTTCTGTCAAGCGCAGCCATGGCTCAGGAAAAGATCAAGGTCGGCGTCACTGCCACGCTCGAGGGCACCTATACGGTGCTGGGCGAGGACGGCATGCGCGGCTTCCAGACAGCGCTCAACACCTTCGGCAAGAAGATCGGCGACAAGGAACTCGAATATGTCGTGGCCTCGACAGATGCGACGCCCGATTCCGCAGTCCGCGCCGTCCGCAAGCTGATCGAGCAGGACAAGGTGCAGATCCTGCTTTCGCCATTGTCGGGCGATGAAGGCATTGCGGTGAAGAACTTCGCCAAGACCCATCCAGAGCTCACCTTCGTCAACGCGGCCTCCGGTGCGCAGGAGACGACTTACGTCGACCCGGCGCCGAATTTCTTCCGCTTCAACATGGACGGCGCGCAGTGGCAGGTCGGGCTCGGCAAATATGCCTATGAAAACAAGGGCTATCGCAAGATCGCAACGGTCGGCGAGGACTACTCCTTCGTCTATACGCAGGTGTTTGGTCTGGTGCTCGATTTCTGTGGCGCCGGCGGCCAGGTTTCGAGCCGGCAATGGGTCCCGCTTGGCACCAAGGACTTTGCCTCCGTCATCGCCTCACTGCCTGACGATGTCGATGCGATTTATCTCGGGCTCGGCGGCGCGGACGCGGTCAATTTCCTCAATCAATATCAGCAGGCCGGCGGCAAGGCGCATCTGATGGGCGGCTCCATCCTGGTCGATCAGACCATCCTGTCGGCCAAGGGCAGCGCCAAGAATGCGCTGATCGGCACGATCGCGGCGAGCGGCCAGGCCGACACCTGGGACGATCCGGGCTGGCAGAAGTTCGTCAAGGCCTACCAAGACTCCTTCCCGCCGGAGAAGCGCTTCCCGAGCCCGTCCCTCCTCGCGACCAATTACTATGACGCGACGATGGCGTTGATCCTGGCGCTGCGCGCGGTGAATGGCGACCTCAGCAACAACCAGGACAAGCTGAAGGCGACGCTCGCCAAGCTCGAGATTGATGCGCCCAACGGCAAGATCAAGCTCGACTCCAACCGTCAGGCAATCGGCACCAACTTCGTCACCGAAGTCGTGGACGACGGCAAAGGCGCGCTGTTCTCCAAGGTCGTCAAGGTCATCCCGAATGTGAACCAGACGCTCGGCTACGACCCGGCCACATTCGCCAAGATCGGCCTGCCAAGCCGCACAGTTCCGGAATGCAAGAAGTACTGACCTATTTTGCACTTGCGAGGCAACGCAGGTTAGACGAGCGATAAGTCCGCGCTCTGCACTTGCAATCCCTCCCGGGATGTTGAACGCTGTAAAAAAAAGCAAAGGCATCCAGCGGGAGGGAGGGTATGAGCCGGGCGCTCGCCGTCTTTCACGGCCGCTTCGGCCGCGCGACGGTGTACCAACTGAACCGGCCCTTCAATGTGCATGCACACCGCGAGGGGCACCTGATCTTTCACGTCGGCGGCACGCCGGCGCAAATCGACGTGTGCGACCAGCGGCATGTCCTCGCCGATGAGTCCGTCGTTGCCGTCAATCCTTGGGAACCGCATAACTTCCTGCCCGCCGATACGGATAACGGCGCGATCTTCTTTGTGCTCTATGTCAATTGGGAATGGTTAGCCCCAAGCGCGGCGAACGCAAACGGGCTACGGTTCGGCCGCACCTGTTTCCAGCGCACAGCGAGCCTGAAGAAGCAGATCAGACATACGGCCGCGCTCGTTTGCGGCGCGCCGTCGCTGGCCAGCCTCGACAGCGAACTCCGCCAACTGATCGACATCTGCCATGTCGAGAGCTGGCTGCAATCCGCGCCGGCAGGGGACGGCAAGGCCGCAGCATCCGTGACGGATTTTCGCGTGCGCAAATGCATCAAGCTGATGTCTGAAAGCCCGGGAGCCGAGATCGAGCTCGACACCATCGCTCGCGAATCCGGCCTCTCGCGCCCACATTTCTATCGGCTGTTCCGAACGCAAACGGGGGTCACGCCCCATCTCTATCTGAACACGCTGATCCTGGAGCACGCGCTGGATACCCTGGTTGCGACAGAGACGCCGATCGCCGACATCAGCGTCGATCTCGGGTTTTCCTCACAGAGCGCATTCACCCGCTTCTTTGCCGCCAATGTCGGGCTCGCGCCGACCGAATACCGCCGTGCCGCCAAGGTCTTGCGAGCTTGACACGCCCTTCGAAAAGATACTGAGGATCAAACACTGCGCCTGCGATCACGCTAGGATGTACGAAACGCGGCCCGAAAAGAGGTCGCTACCCGGTGAGGATGTACGTCCATGGCGAGGCGAGCGGCCGACTGCTTTGCGCCTGAGCTTGACGGGAGGGCCCGCACGGACGCCGCTTTGGTGATCGGACGGCGGCCGTGACCAGGTTGATCGAACGCCATCCGGCCTGGGCGCTCATCGCGATCCTTGCGATCGCGCTCCTGCTCTGGTTGATCTTCGCTGTCTGGCCGCCGGGCCTTGAGGAGGCGATCGGCAGGAAGAAGGTTTTTCTCAACGCTGTCTTCAACGGCATCACGCTTGGCGGCCTCTACTTCCTGGTCGCGAGCGGCTTCACCCTTATTTTCGGGTTGATGCGCAATGTCAATCTGGCACACGGCTCGCTTTACCTGTTCGGCGGCTACATCGGCTATATCGTCAGTAGTTCGACCGGCTCCTGGATCCTGAGCTTCATCGCCGCCTTCGTTGTCGTCGCGCTGGTTGGAATCCTGCTGCAACTCGCCGTGTTCCGCCGCATGGAAGGCCAGGACCTGCGGCAGACCATGGTGACCATCGGGCTTTCGATCGTGTTTGCCGACCTGATGCTGTGGGCCTTCGGCGGTGACTTCTATCAGATCCAGACGCCGAGCTGGTTGATCGGACCGGTGGAGATCCCGCTTGTCACCGCGGTGCGTTCCTCGGGCGAGCCGATCTATCTGCAATATCCGCTGGTGCGGATCGTGATCTTCCTCGCCTCGGTCGTCATCGGGGTCGGCATGTGGCTTGCGCTCAACCGCACGCGGATCGGCATGATCATCCGTGCAGGCGTCGATGACCGCGATATTCTCGCCGCGACCGGGGTGCGGATCCAGCTTGTCTTCGTCCTCGTGTTCGCCCTTGGAGCCGGGCTCGCGGGAATCGCTGGCGTGGTCGGCGGCACGTTTTCATCGCTCTCGCCCGGCGAGGATACGCGGTTTCTGCTGGCCTCACTGGTGGTCGTGATCGTCGGCGGCATGGGTTCGATACCCGGCGCGGCCCTTGGCGCAGTGATCATCGGGCTCGCCGAGCAGCTCGGTTCGGTCTACATCCCGACCTATGCGATCGTCGTGACTTTCCTGATCATGGTCCTGGTGCTGGCGCTGCGGCCCCAAGGCCTGCTGGCGAGGCGGTGACATGTCGCTCAGCCACGGCGCCCACGCTCATGCAACTCCACCGACCGTTGCCGCGCGTCCATCGCTCCGCGGCTGGCCTGAGATCAACAATCCGGCCGCATGGATCGTGGCGATCATCCTGCTGATCATGCCGCTGATCGCAAATGGCTTCTTTCTGATCGAGATCTTCGGCACCACGTTGATTCTCGGGACCGTGGCGCTCAGCCTGATGTTTCTTGCGGGCTATGGCGGCATGGTGAGCCTGATGCAGCTCACCATCGCAGGCTTTGCCGGCTACATGTATGCCATCTTCGGCATGAGCGCGAGCGCGAACATCAGCCTGGGCTGGCCCTGGTGGCTGGCGACGCCGATGGCGCTGGCGCTTGCGACCATCTTTGGCACGCTTGGCGGCGCGCTGGCGGTACGCACGGCCGGCATCTACACCATCATGATCACGCTGGCGATTGCCGCAGCGTTCTTCTATTTCACCAATCAGAACTGGCCGCTGTTCAATGGCCACACCGGCCTCAATACGATCGCGACCCCGCATTTCTGGGGCATCGACTGGCGCGCCGATATTCCGTTTTACTATGTGGTCCTCGCGGTCGCGGCGCTCTGCTACTTTGCGGTGGAATATCTGTCGCGTGCTCCGTTCGGGCTGACACTGCAGGGCGTGCGCGACAATCCACGCCGCATGGCCGCGCTCGGCTTCAACGTGAATGCGCATCGGGTCGCGGCCTACGCCGTTGCCTCCTTCGTCGCGGCGCTCGGCGGTATCTTGCAGGTCTGGAACTACAGGCAGATCGCTCCGGGCTCGGTCAGCGTCTCCGCCGCCATCGACATCCTGATCATCGCTGTCGTCGGTGGCATCACGCGGCCGGTCGGGCCGTTCATCGGCGCCTTCATTTTCGTCATGCTCCGCACCTTCGCCCTCGACTTCCTGGTCAAGGTCGGGCTCGACGGCAACCGCTTCCGCCTCCTGATCGGACTTGGCTTCCTCGCCGTCGTGTTCTGGTCGTCGGACGGTGTCGTCGGGCTGTGGGAGCATTGGAAACGCAGCCGATCCGCTTCGATGGGCATGAACAGGCGTCCTGGCCATGGATAGCGTCGCACAACGCCTGTCGGCCGTCGGTGCTGGAGCTGCGCTCGAGCTGCGCGGCGTCACGCGGATGTTCGGCGCGCTCGCGGCTTTGACCGATGTCACCATCACTGTGAAGCCGGGCGAGCGGCGCGCGGTGCTCGGCTCCAACGGCGCCGGCAAGACCACGCTGTTCAACTGCATCACCGGCGACTTTCCGCCCTCCTCCGGCACCATCCGTTTCTTCGGCGAGGACATCACCCATTTCCCGCCCTATGAGCGGATCCGCCGCGGCCTGCGCCGCACCTACCAGATTTCCGCCCTGTTTCCTGGCCTCACCGTCCAGGACAATGTCTATCTCGCCTGCCGCGGGGTGTCGCGCGGGCGCTTCTCCATGCTGCGCCCCGGCCACAACGATGCGCTGATGCAGTCGGCCGAAGCGCTGGTCCAGGCCGTGCATCTGAGCGCGGTCAAGGACCAGCGCGTTGCCGAGCTTGCCCATGGACGGCAGCGCCAGCTTGAGATTGCCCTCGCGCTCGCCGGCGCGCCGCGCTTGATCCTGTTCGACGAGCCGGCTGCGGGGTTGTCGCCCACCGAACGGCTCGAGTTGATCGAGATCCTGACCGGCCTGCCCGCCCATATCGGTTACATCATCATCGAGCACGACATGGATGTGGCGCTGCGCGTGGTCGAGAGCGTCACCATGATGCACAACGGCCGCATCTTCAAGGAAGGCCTGCCCCGCGACATCGAATCGGATCCCGAGGTGCAGGAGCTCTATCTTGGAGCCGGCCATGAATGAGGGGCCCCACACCGCCGCGCCTGCGCTCGATGTGAAGGGCCTGGACGTCTATTACGGCCATTCGCATGCGCTGCAGGGCGTCAACCTGACGCTCGAACAAGGCGTGTTTTCCGTGGTCGGCCGCAACGGCATGGGCAAGACCACGCTCTGCAACACCATCATGGGCCTGTTGCGCCCGAGCGGCGGTTCGGTGCGCGTGCGCGGCCAAGACGTCACGGGGCTCGCGCCGGCATCGATTGCGCGTCTGGGTGTCGGTTACGTTCCGCAGGGCCGGCGGCTCTGGCGCTCACTGAGCGTCGACGAACATTTGCATCTCGCCGCGGGAATGCGCCGTGGCAACTGGACGGTCGAGCGCATCTACGAGAGCTTCCCTCGCCTTGCCGAGCGCAAGAACCATGGCGGCGGCCAGCTCTCCGGCGGCGAGCAGCAGATGCTCGCGATATCGCGCGCGCTCCTGACCAATCCGCACCTGCTGATCATGGACGAGCCGACAGAAGGACTCGCTCCCGTGATCGTCGCCCAGGTCGAGGAGATGCTGGTTCGGCTTGGCGAGGATGGCGACATGTCCGTGCTCGTGATCGAGCAGAACATCGGCGTAGCCACCGCCGTGTCGCGCAACGTCGCGGTCATGGTCAATGGACGCATCAACCGCATCATCGACTCGGCGCGGCTGGCAGCCGACCGCGAGTTGCAGCAGCGTCTGCTCGGGGTCGGGCTGCATGCGGAAATCGATCCGGATGTTGCGGCTAGGCCGCAACGCGCCGAGACGGAACGGGCGCCGCAAGCGGCGCAATCGAACCGGCCCGTCCGTATCTATATTTCCAATCCGACGCCGCCGACGCGCTGGTCACAACCGGTACCGATTGCGCGGATCGAGGCCGCAGCGCGGACGCTATCAACGGCCGTTGCGCGCATCGAGGAGGTCCGACAGCGGCGCGACGCCCACGCGCCGCTGACATCCGGACCGCCGGTGGTGCTGGTCGCCGGAACACTCGACACCAAGGGCACGGAGCTGCGCTATATCCGCGACATCATCGCCGCAAGCGGCCTGCGGACGCGGCTCGTCGATCTCTCGACCAGCGGCAAGCCATCGACCTGCGACGTCACGGCGCAGGAGATCGCACTCAATCATGGGCGCGGCGGGCCGGCCGTGTTCGGTCATGATCGCGGCGCTGCGGTCACCGCGATGGCGGAAGCCTTCGCCAATTGGGTGCGCCGCCAGGGCAATATCGCGGGCATCATCTCCGCCGGCGGATCGGGCGGCGCCTCGCTGGTCGCCCCCGCGATGCGTGCCCTCCCGATCGGCGTGCCGAAGCTCATCATCTCATCGGTCGCGTCAGGTGATGTCGGCCCCTATGTCGGGCCTGTCGACATCACCATGATGTATTCGGTCACCGATATCCAGGGGCTGAACTCGATCTCGCGCGCGATCCTTGCCAATGGCGCCCACGCACTGGTCGGCATGGTGAAGCCGCGGCTCGATCGGGGCACGAGCCAGGAGCGCCGCACAGGCGCGCCCCTCCCGGCCATCGGCATCAGCATGTTCGGCGTGACAACGCCAGCCGTCCAGAAGATCGTGGCCCATCTGCATGATGAATTCGAATGCCTGGTGTTTCATGCCACCGGCGTCGGCGGCCGCTCGATGGAGAAGCTCGTCGACTCGGGACAGCTCGCTGCGGTGATCGATCTCACCACGACGGAGGTCTGCGACCTCCTGGTCGGCGGGGTGTTTCCGGCAACCGAGGACCGCTTTGGCGCAATGATTCGAACACGCGTGCCTTATGTCGGCTCGGCGGGCGCGCTCGACATGGTCAATTTCGGCGCCCCCGATACCATTCCCGAGCGCTTCGCCAAGCGCAAATTCCATGTCCACAATCCGCAGGTCACGTTGATGCGGACCACACCGGAGGAGAATGAGCGGATCGGACGGTGGATCGGCGAGCGGCTCAACCAGATGGATGGGCCGGTGCGCTTCTTCCTGCCCGAGGGTGGCGTCTCCGCGCTCGATGCGCCCGGCCAGCCGTTCTGGGATCCGGAAGCGGACGCGGCACTGTTCGGCGCGCTGGAGCGCACGGTTCGCCAGACCAGCAACCGCCAACTCATCCGCACCAAACACAACATCAACGATCCCGAGTTCGCCGCCACAATCGTCAGCGCCTTCCGCGCCCTGCTCGGACGGGCCGGTGCACGGCGCAGAGCCACGAGGTAGCCATGGCCAGGTTCGAACGCGGAGAGCTCCTGGAACGATTTCACGACATGGTCGCCCGCGGCCAGCCGATCGTCGGCGGCGGCGCCGGCACGGGGCTGTCGGCCAAATGCGAAGAGGCCGGCGGCGTGGACCTTATCGTCATCTACAATTCCGGCCGCTATCGCATGGCCGGACGCGGCTCGCTCGCCGGCCTCATGGCTTACGGCGATGCCAACGCCATCGTGGTGGAGATGGCGGCAGAGGTGCTGCCGATCGTGACCAGGACGCCGGTGCTCGCCGGCGTCAATGGCACCGATCCCTTCCGCGACATGGATATGTTCCTCGATCAGCTGAAGGCGCTCGGCTTCTCCGGCGTGCAGAACTTCCCGACCGTCGGGCTGATCGACGGCGTCTTCCGCGCCAATCTGGAGGAAACCGGCATGTCCTATGCGCTGGAGATCGACATGATCGCCAAGGCGCATGAGAAGAACATGCTGACCACGCCCTATGTGTTCAGCGAGAAGGAGGCCGCCGCGATGGCCATTGCCGGGGCCGATATCATCGTCTGCCATCTCGGCCTCACCACCGGCGGAGCTATCGGCGCGCACACTGCTCTGAAGCTGGAAGACTGCCCGAAACAGATCGACACCTGGGCCGCTGCGGCCTTGAGCGTCAATCCGAATATCCTCGTGCTCGCGCATGGCGGCCCGATCGCCGAGCCTGCCGATGCCGATTTCATCATGAAGAACACCCGGCACTGCCATGGCTTCTACGGCGCCTCCTCGATGGAGCGACTGCCGGTCGAGCGGGCGCTGACGGATCAGGTTCGCAAATTCAAGGCGATCGGCACGCGCTGATCGACTGTAGGGAGAACGACAATGTCGGGGTTTCTCATCGGTCAATTGATCCTCTGGCTGATCGTCGCGATCGTCCTGATCGTGATCGGCGTCTACATCGTCAACTGGCTTTATCACCGCTCGTCGAAGGAAACCTCCTTCGTTCGCACCGGCTTTCTCGGCGAACGCGTCGTGATCAATGGCGGCGCCTTCGTGCTGCCATTCATCCACGACTATACCCCCGTCAACATGAACGTGCTGCCCATGGGCATCGTTCGCGCCAGGCAGGACGCGGTGATCACCCGCGACCGCATGCGCGTCGATATCGAGGCCGATTTCTATGTCCGTGTCCAGGCAACGCGGGAGGCAGTCGCGATTGCCGCCGCCACGCTCGGTCGCCGCACCATGGAGCCGGAGAAGCTGCACGCGCTGCTCTCGGGCAAATTCGTCTCGGCCATCCGCTCGGTCGCCTCCGAAATGAGCATGGAGCAGATGCACGAGCAGCGCGGCGACTATGTCGCGCGTGTCAAGGCCGCCGCCGCCGAAGCGCTGGCCCAGAACGGCCTTGAGCTCGAATCCGTCGCAATCACCGATCTCGACCAAACCGACCTTGAATTCTTCAACCCGTCAAACCGCTTCGATGCCGAAGGCCTCACCCGCCTGATGGAAGACATCGAAGCCAAGCGCAAGCTGCGCAACGACATCGAACAGGATTCGATGATCAAGATCCGCTCCCGCAATCTCGACGCCGAACGGCAGGCGCTCGAGATCGAACGCGAGAGCGAGACAGCGCGGCTGGAGCAGGAGCGCGATATCGAGATGCGCCGTGCGCTGCAGCGAACCGAAGTGGCACGCGAGCGGGCATTGCGCGAGACCGAGGCCGAGCAGGCCCAAATCACTGCGCGCGAGGCCATCGAAAAGGCGCGCATTGCGAACGAGCAAGCCATAGCGGAAGCGCGCATCGCCTCGGAGCGCGAAACCCGACAGAAGGAGATCGAGCGCACCCAAACCATCGAGGAGAAGGAACTCGCCGCCCGCGAGGAGGTGGAGAAAGCCAGGATCGCCAACCAGCGCGCGGTTGACACTGCCCGCATCGCCTCGGAGCGTGAAGTGCGCCAGCACGAAATCGAGCGCATGCGCACGGTCGAGGAGACCGAGATCGCCGCGCGCGAGGCGGTCGAAAAGGCGCGTATTCAGCAGGATCGCGTCGTCACAGACGCCCGCATCGCCAACGAGGAAGAAACCCGTCGCCGCGAGATTGAGCGTACCCGCGCCATTGACGAAGCCGAGATTGCGGCGCGCGAGGCGACCGAACGGGCACGGATCGCCCAGACCACGACAGTCAACGCGGAGCGCATCGCCTCCGACGAGCGGACGCGTGCGCTCGAGATCGCACAGGTGCGCGTCATCCAGGAGGCCGAGATCGAGGCCCAGCGGGCGGTCGAAGCGGCCAGAATCGCGCGCGAGCGGACGCTTGCTGCCGAGCGCATCAGTTCCGAGCACGCGACGCGGAAGCTTGAGATCGAGCGCAATCAGGCGATCGAGGTTGCCGGCATCACCGCGCGCGAGGCGACCGAAGCCTCGCGCATCGCGCAGGAGGAGCGCGTCCGCTCCCTCGAGATCGCCCGAAACCGCGCGGTCGAAGAGGCCGATATCGCCTCCCGGGAGGCCATCGAGGCGGCGCGCATTGCCCAGGAAAAGGCGATAGCGGCCGAGCGCATCCGCTCCGAGCGGGACACGCGGTCGCTGGAGATCGAGCGCACCGAGGCGATCGAGGCCGCCGAGCTCAAGCGGCGTGATGCGATCGAACGGCAGCGGATCGGGGTCGAATTGACGCTGGAATCCGAGCGCATCGCCTCGTCCAGGACCCGGGAAGTCCTCAACATCGAACAGAAGAAGGCGATCGAGATCGCCGACGAGGACCGGGTGATTGCGCTCTCCGCCAAACGCGCCGAGCGCGTCGACGCCGACCGCCAAGTCAAGCAGGCAGAGATTGTCGCCCGCAAGGAGGTCGAGACGACCGACGTGTCGCGCGAGCAGGCCTTGGACGCGGCGCGACTGGAGCGGCGTCGCGCCACCGAGCAGCTCGAGATCGCCCGCGTGCAGACGCTGCAGGAGGCCGAGATCGCCTCGCGCGAGGAGGTCGAGCGCGCTCGCATCGCCTCCGACCGCGGTCTCGACGAGGCGCGGATCGGTCGGGAGCGCGACCTGCGCAAGCTGGAAGTCGGACGCGAGCGGGATGTCGAGACCGCGATGATGGAAAAAGCGATCGCAATCCTTCAAAAATCTCTCGAGGAATCGGCCGCCCGCACGGCCGCCGAGGAAGCGCGCATGCGCGCAACGGAGGCGACCGAACGCGTGGTGACCGCACGGGAGAGCGAGATCGCCAAACGGCGCAAGACGGTGGAAGTGCTGCTCGCGGAGAAGCAGGCCGAGGAGACGCGCATCGCCGCGGAAGCCGAGCGCGTGCGCGCGGCTGTGGAAGCCGAAGCGCAGCGGCTGCTCAACGAGGCCGAGAACGTCCTCACCGACGAGGCCCGCTACTCGCTGTTCCGCAGGAAGCTGCTCGACCGCATCGAGGGGATCGTGCGCGAGAGCGTCAAGCCGATGGAGAAGATCGAGGGCATCCGCATCCTGCAAGTCGACGGCCTCAACGGCAATGGTCACGCCAACGGCTCCGGCCGCAGCGCGACGGACGAGGTGATCGACTCGGCGCTACGCTATCGCGTGCAGGCCCCGCTGATCGATTCCATTCTCTCCGATATCGGCGTCGAGGGCGGCAGCCTGGCCAAGATGCCGGGGCTGATCCGCGAGGCGCGTGACATGCAGGGCATCCGCGATTCCGCTCGCAAGGGCGGCGGCGACAACAAGGCCGCGGCTGCACCGACGGCGGCGGCCGCAACCGAAGCGCCCACTGAGCGCGGCCCACGCAAGAAAGGCTGAGGGTTGCCATGGCAAGAGTGTACGTGTCGTCTGTCGTCAACGCCCGCAACGATCGTGTCTGGGCGCGGGTGCGCGATTTCAACGGTCTCCCCAACTGGCATCCTGCGATTGCGGAGAGCCGGATCGAGGGTGGCGAGCCCGCCGACAAGATCGGCTGCGTCCGCGATTTTCGCCTGCGCAACGGCGACCGCATCCGCGAGAAGCTGCTTGGGCTCTCGGACTACGACATGTTCTGCACCTATGCGATCCTGGAATCGCCGATGGGAGTCGAGAACTATGTCGCGACGCTGCGGCTGACGCCTGTCACCGACGGAGACAAGACGTTCCTGGAATGGACCGCCGAATTTGATTGCGCGCCGGAGCGGGAGGCAGAGCTCGTCGGCAATATCGGCGGTGGTGTGTTCCAGGGTGGATTTGACGCGCTGAAGCGGGCGTTCGGAGGCTAGCCGTGCCGCATATCGTCAAGAGCACCATCCTCGACGCGCCGACCGGCACGGTATGGGAGGTGCTGCGCGACTTCAACGGCCATGACCGCTGGCACCCGGCGGTTGCGACGTCTGCGATCGAACGGTCGCAGCCATCCGACAGGATCGGCTGCGTGCGCCGCTTCAAGTTGAAGGACGGCTCGGAGCTGCGTGAGCAGCTGCTGGCGCTCTCCGATCTCGAGCAGACCTTCTCATACTGCCTGCTCGACACGCCGATCCCAATGTTCAACTACGTGGCCCACGTCCGCCTGCTCCCTGTCACCGACGGCGACCGCACCTTCTGGCACTGGGAATCGCGCTTCACCACCAGGCCGGAGGACACCCAGAGCATCACCCAAATGGTCGCGGAGCAGATCTATCAGGCCGGCTTCGAGGCCATACGAACCCATCTGCGGGAGGCCGCGTGAGAGCGGAGGCACCATGCCCATCACGGTAAAGACATTTGCGAGCACAGGCGAAGCCGCAACCGCCCTGTCGTCGGACCGGGCCGCTCGCTATCTCGGTGGCGGCACGCTGGTGATGCGCGCGCTGAACGAAGGTGACATCTCGATTTCGACCATCGTGCGCGCGAGCGATCATGCGTTGCGGCGGATCGAGGCCGCGGGGCCGCGGGTGACGATCGGCGCTGCAGTCACCTTCGCGACCATCCTTGCCGAACGCGAGCTTGCCTTCTTGCACGCCGCCGCCCGCTCGATCGGCGGCCCCGCGGTGCGCAACATGGGGACGGTTGGCGGCAATCTGTTCGCGCCGAATCCATTCGGCGATTTCACGGTCGCACTGCTCGCGCTGGACGCCACCGTCGCCCTGCAAGGCGGCTTCGGCGCACGTGACGTGCCGATCGAGGAGTTCCTGCAGGGACGCGAGCGACAAGCCGGTAGCGTCGTGATCTCGATCTCCTGCCAGAGACCAACAAGCACCGAAGCATTTCGCTATCGCAAGGTTACGCGTATCAAGCCGAAAGGCGGCTCCGTCATTACGGTCGCTGCGCACGTGCCCATCAGCAGCGGCCGCGTGGTGGGAGCGCGTGTCGCGCTCGGCTCGATGGCGCCCACCCCCATTCGTGCCAGGGCGGCCGAACGCGCACTCGAAGGCCGTCCGCTCGATTCGTCCAGCATTGCCGCTGCTGCGTCGGCTGTCACCGAAGGCACCTCGCCCGTCGATGATGCGCTAGGCAGCGCCTGGTATCGCCGCGAGTTGGCCGGCGTGCATCTGCGGCGGCTCCTCTCCGGGCAGGAATAGATAACAGGAACAGATTTCATGTCCAAGACCGCCCTTCAATTCCGTCACAATGGTCGCGACGTCGCGATTTTCGTCGACGGCGGCACCAATCTGCTGGTCGCGCTGCGCGACCTGATCGGCGACATGACGCCGAAATTCGGTTGCGGTCAGGGCGGCTGCGGCGCCTGCAGCGTGTTGATCGATGGCGAGTTGCGTCTCGCCTGCCTGACATTGGCCGAGACTGTCGCTGGATACTCCGTCGAGACGCTGGATGGGATGAAGGAAGGTCCGAGCCTGCATCCGCTGCAACGCGCCTTTGCCGACAATTTTGCCGCCCAATGCGGCTACTGCACGCCGGGGATGCTGATGGCGGCAAAAGCACTGCTTGACCGCAATCCGCAGCCGAGTCGCGCCGAGGTGGTCGAAGCGATTTCGGGCAACATCTGCCGCTGCACCGGCTACGAGCCGATCATCAATGCCGTGCTCGCCGCCGCGGGCAGTCGCGCCCGCGCCTAGAGGACAAGACCATGCTGGAACTGCGCAAGGATATCTTTGCCGACGAGCGCGACGACGATTTGAACGAAATCGGCAAGCCGACGCAGCGGCAGGACATGCTCGGCCATGTCACGGGCACCTCGACCTATTTCAATGACCACAAGCTGCAGGGTATGCTGCATTTGAAGGTGGTGCGCAGTACGCATTCGCATGCTCGGCTGCGTCGGATTGACACGACGGAGGCCGAGCGATCGAGCGGCGTGCGTCGCATCATCCGCGGCACCGACGTGCCACGCAACCTGAATACATTGCTCAGTCTGATCAACTTCGGCAAGGATGACGAGCCATCGCTCGCGGTCGACAAGGTGCGCTACAAGGGCGAGCCGATTGTCGCTGTCGTCGCCGACTCTCCGCGCGAGGCCTATGAGGCCATGGCAAAGGTGCGGATTGACTACGAGCCGCTGCCCACCGTGTTCGACGTCGAAGACGCGCTCAAGCCGGGTGCACCTGTCGTGAATGAGACCTATCCAAAGAACGCGTTCACTTATTACGAAAAATACGACCATCAGAGGCTGCGGTTCGGCGATGTCGAGCGCGGTCTTGCGCAAGCCGATCACGTGCTGGAACAACGCTACCAGATGTCGCCGATCGAACATGCGCCGACGGAGACCAATGGCTCGATCGCCGCACCCGATACCAATGGGCGCTACACGGTCTACACCTCAACGCAGGCACTGTTCTTCTCCGTCGACACCTGCGCCAAGATTCTCGACGTTCCCTCAAACACCTTCCACTTCATCGGCGGCACGGTGGGCGGCGGATTCGGCGGCAAGGTCGATACCATCACCGAGCCGCTCTCCATTCTCGCGGCCATGCTGACCGGACGGCCGGTGCGTTACATACTTGGACGTGAGGAGGAGATGCAATATGGCCCGCCGCGCGGCGCCGAGCGCATCTATATCACGGATGGCGTGATGCGCGACGGCCGCGTCGTCGCGCGCAAGGTTCGCGCCTATTTCGACAGCGGCGCGTATACAAGGCTCTCGAGCTATGCCGCGGTAAAATGTGCAGCGCATCTACCGGGGCCGTACACCATTCCCAACGTCTATGGCGACGTCTATTGCGTCTTCACCAATCGGACGCCAGCGACTGCGATGCGTGGCTTCGGGGTCACCGCGATGGACTTTGCCATCGAGTGCCAAATGGACAAGCTCGCGCATCTCGTTGGCATGGACCCGATGGAGTTTCGCATCCTCAACGCCTATCGCGACGGCGACATGAAGGCGCATCGGCGCGAGGCCAAGAACACCGCCCTGATCGAATGCGTCCAGGTTGCCGCCGAAAAAGCCAAATGGCCGCTGCGCGATGAATTCAAGCGCGCGTCGTCACGCCAGGGTGGCGGCGGCGCAGCCGTGCCGCCGCCGTCGCGCGAAGCCCATGTGCCTCCCGTAGCGGCGGCCCAGCAGCGAACCGCTTACGACCGTGCGGCGGCGAGCGCGTCCAGAGAGCTACCGCCTCCGCCCTCTCCGCCCCCTCCTCCGCGCCCGCAGTCTCCGTCGCACGGCGCGACCCGCTTCTCTTCCGTGTTCGGCACCAGGAGGCGCTGACATGGCAAAGCATCGCGGCCGCGGCATCGCCTCAATCAACTATCCCATCGGCATGAATCTCGGTGGCGATCCGAGCCAGGCCCTGGTCCATTCCAACCCTAGCGGCAAGTTCACGGTCGCGCTGTCCTCCATAGACCTCGGCCAGGGCATGAAATCGGTGACGCGCCAGATCTGCGCCGAGACCCTCGGCGTGCCGGTCGAGGACGTTTATGTCGATACCGCGGATTCCGATACCGGGCCGCATTGCATGGGCTCGTTCGCCTCGCGCGGCACCCATCGCGTCGGCAATGCCGTCATGGCCGCAGCCAAGGAAGCACGTGGCGTCATGATGGAAGCCGCGGCAGAGGAACTAGAGGTCAATGCGACCGATCTGGAAACCGACGGGCGCGGCAATATCCATGTCAAGGGCGCACCGCATCGATCCATCTCAACCAAGGACGTCGCGATCGCTGCGCAGTTCAAGCAAGGCAAGACGATCTCGGGTCGCGGCATCTTCCTGGTGCCGCTGTCCGATGTCGATCCCGAGACCGGGGAAATGTCGCCGGCCACCTGCTATGCGCACGCCTGCCTGGTCGCCGAGGTCGAGGTTGACGACGAGACCGGCGACGTCGCTATGATCCGGATGGACAGCGCCTATGAGCTCGGGCGCGCACTCAACCCTCGGCTGGTCGAGCAGCAGCTGGTCGGCGGCGCCTGGATGGGCATCAGCCACGCGCTCTATGAGACGACGGAGCCATATTATCCCGATTCGCGTCATGGGCCGCGTGACTTTGTCGAATATCTGATGCCGGGGCCCGGCGATATCTGCCCACATGACATCGCCGTGCTGGAGCGCCCGGCGGCCGACGGGCCGTTCGGCGCCAAGGGGCCGGGCGAGATGTGCGCCAATCCCGTGCTGCCGGCTATCGCGAATGCGATCTTCAACGCGGTCGGCGTGCGCATCGATGAGTTACCGATGACGCCGGAAAAGATATTGCGGGCGATCAAGGCGCAAGGCGGCGCGCGGCCGCAGGCGCGACGCTGAGGACACAAGCGGTGGCAGTTCGCAGCAACATCGTCGGGATCGACAGCCCGGAAGCGCTGGAGAAGGCGCTGCGCGCGGCCTACTACCTCGCCGACGAGGGGCTTGCGACCGCCGCCTATCTCGCGCTCGCGCTCGGCAAGCCGCTGTTGCTGGAAGGTGCACCTGGGGTCGGCAAGACCGAGGCCGCCAAGGCCATCGCGGCCGTGCTGTGCCGCCGCCTGATCCGCCTGCAGTGCTATGAGGGAATCGACGCAGCGGCGGCCCTTTACGAGTGGAACTATCCGCGCCAGATGCTCGCGATCCGTCAGGCGGGAGACGAAAGCATCGACATCTACGGCGAGACATTCCTGATCGAGCGTCCGATGCTTGCGGCCCTTCGCAACGCAGACTCCACGGTGCTGCTGATCGACGAGATCGATCGTGCCGACCAGGAATTCGAAGCGTTCCTGCTCGAATTTCTGTCGGATTTCCAGATCTCCATCCCCGAGCGCGGCACGGTGCGCGCGGCCGAACGCCCCGTCGTGGTGCTGACCTCGAACCGCACGCGCGACCTGCACGAGGCGTTGCGGCGTCGCTGTGTCTATCACTGGATCGACTATCCCACCGCCGAGCGCGAGGCACGTATCGTGATGATGCGGGCGTCCAGCGTCGCGGAATCAACCGCGCGCGCAGTGGTCGCGGCCGTCGGCAAGTTGCGCCGCGAGCCACTGACCAAGGCACCGGGAATAGCCGAAGCTGTCGACTGGGCGGAAGCCGCGACTGTGCTGCACCAAGGCGGCGCGCGCTGGCCGGACGCTTTCAAGCGCTCTATCGGGCTTGCGCTGAAGGACGAAGAGGATCTGCGGTTCATCGCACCGCGGTTGGACGCGTTGATCGCGGAGGCCGCAGCATGAGCGAGCAGATTCAGCTGCCGCGCGCGGCGCGCGTGTTCATCTCCTTTGTGGCGCTGCTTCGCGCCAACGGCTTTGCCGTCGCTCCGGAGCAGACGACCGCCTTTCTTGCCGCCGTCGAACTTCTGGGACCAAGGAGCCTCGACCACATCCGTCGGGCAGGGCTCGCAACGCTCGCACCGCCGCCCGAGCGGCTCGCCACCTATCACCGGCTGTTCGACATTCACTTCATCGGTCATGAGCAGCTCACAGCCGAAGGCGCCGAGGATGACGAGATCGTGCGCCTGCAGGAAGAAGGAAGCGGTGACGAGGAGCCACTGCTGGGCGAGGAGGCCAATGAATCGGGGCTCATCGCGACGCGTTCCGAGGCCTTGGTCGAGCGCCGATTCGGACAAGGCACGAGCGGCGACGCCTTGCGGCGGCTGTCGCGCGAAGCCCGTTCCCGCCTGCCGCGCCGGCGCGGCTATCGGCACCGGCGTGCGCGGCGTGGTCCATGGTCGGATCTCCGCCGTACCTTGCGTGAAACGGTGCGAAACGACGGCGAGATCCTGCATCTGGCACGCCTGAAGCGGCGGACGCGGCTGCGTCGGATGCTGCTCCTGATCGACGTGTCGGGATCGATGAAGGCGCGCACCGAGGAGAACATGCGACTGGCGCATACGCTGGTGCAGGCCACAGCCAATATCGAGGTCTTCACCTTCGGCACCCGCCTCACCCGGGTCACGCGCGCGCTTCGCCTCAAGCGCCGCGAGCAGGCGCTGGATGCGGCTTCGCATCTCGTCAGCGACTGGGACGGCGGCACCCGGATTGGCGACGCGTTGCAGGCTTTCCTGGCGGTGCCACGATTTGCCGGCTATGCGCGCGGCGCCGTGGTCGTCGTGATTTCGGACGGCCTGGAACGCGGTGATCCCGCGGGCTTGCGCGATGCCGTCGCAAAGCTGTCGCGGCGCGCCTGGCGGCTCAGCTGGCTTACGCCGCTCGCGACGGGCCCCGATTTTGTGCCACGAACGGAGGCGCTGATCGCAATCGCGCCTCTCGTCGATGAGATCGTCGATGGCGGCTCAGCTACGGCCGTCGTTTCGCATCTCTTGTCGCTTGGATCGAGGAAAGCGGCATGACCGAGATCGTGGACGCGCATCATCACATCTGGCGGCAGTCTGACCTGCCCTGGCTATCCGGCCCGATGCAGCCGCGGATCTTTGGTCCTTATGAACCGATCCGCCGGGACTACAGCATCCGCGAATATCTTGATGACCTCGCGGGGACCGGCGTCACGCGCTCGGTCTATGTGCAAACCAATTGGGCCAAAGAAGGTTTTGAGGACGAAGCAGCCTGGGTGCAGCGCACCGCCGACCAGCACGGCTGGCCGCACGCGATCGTCGCTTATGCCGACCTTACCGTCGAAGACGTCCGTCCGCAGCTCGACCGTCTCGCGCGCTATCCGCTTGTGCGCGGTGTGCGCATGCAGCTGCACTGGCACGACAATCCGCTGTATCGTTTTGCTGCACGCCCGGATCTCTGCAACGATGCTGCCATCCAGCGCAACATTACCCAGCTTGCCGATTACGGCTGGAGTTTCGATCTCCAAGTCTTTGCGCCGCAAATGGCCGACGCAGCCGGCCTCGCCCGAGCTTGTCCCAAGGTCACCTTCATCCTGCAACATGCGGGCATGCTCGAGGACCTCTCGCCGGAAGGCCGCGCCGCCTGGCGCGCAGGGCTATCGCTGCTCGCTGCCTGTCCGAACGTCGTGTCAAAGCTTTCCGGCCTCGGCACCTTCATTCATCGCAATGACGCCGCGCACGTCGCCGACGTGCTGAAGCAGACGGTTGCAATGTTCGGCGCGAAGCGTTGCCTGTTCGGCTCGAACTTCCCGATCGAGAAATTGTGGACCAGCTACCGGAGCCTGGTCGATGCCTATCTCGCCGCAGCCGCACAGCTTGACGCGGATCAGCGCGATGCAATCTTCAGAACAACCGCCACACGCGTCTACCGCTTAAATCCATAAGAGCGCGCGTGGCGAAACAACACAATCGGGGAGGACATCGATGCCCTTGGAGATCAAGATCCTGGATTATGGCGATATCGAACTGGAATCGAGCTTCCTTGTGCTCGGCCGCGATTGCGGCCGGACGCGCCGGGTCCTGACGCTGGGATTCCTGATCCTCGGCGGTCCCTACCCGGTGGTGATCGACACCGGCTATCGCTCCAACCAGATCATGGAAACGCTCGGCATGCGCGGCCTGCAATTCCACGAGAACATGATCGAGAACCAGCTCGCTCGCCATGGCGTGCGCATGGGTGACGTCCGCTTCGTCTGTCACACGCACCTGCATATCGACCACGCAGGCAAGGATGATCTATTTCCGATGAACACGACCGTGGTGCTCAATCGACGCGAGCTGGAATATTCCGTCTCCGGTCTGATGCATCCGCAGTATCCCGCGCCCGACATCAAGCATCTGGTCGATCGCCTCCATACCAAGGGCGCGTTGCGTTTCCTCGATCTCGAGCTGACCGGCCCGATCGAATTGATGCCGGGCGTCTATTGCGAAGCGGCTAATGCCCACACCGAGGGCTCGATGAACATCCACGTCCATACCGCTGACGGCGTTGCGACGATCTGCGGCGACGTGATCTATGATTTCAATGACCAGATCGTCACGCCGTTCAATGAGATCCAGGATTGGGAGCCGCGCACCACCGGCAATCACGGCACCAGCAAGCGCGCGGAAAAAGCCGCGATCAAGAAGCTGCTCAGCAACGCACGCTATCTCCTTCCCGTTCATGACAGACCCGCGAAAATCGAAGGCGGCGCAGTCGTTGGGCGGCTGCATGATCAGGTCCCCGGCCCGATTGTCCAAACCATGCCACGGCGTGATTGGTTTCCCGCTTAAGCCAGCGAGCACACGCAAATGACACACGTCACCCTGCGCAGCGAATTTGAAGGCCTGATCGATCCCTATGCACCGGTCGGCCAGGTCGGGACGGGCTTTGAGTTCACGGAGGGACCGATCTGGCATCCGCTCGATCACTACCTGCTGTTCTCCGATATGCCGGCGGATGTGCGCCGGCGATGGGACGCCCGGCGCGGCGTCGTCGAGGTCAGGCGTCCCGCGAACAAATGCAATGGCATGACCTACGACGCCGAGCTCAATCTGATTGTCTGCGAACACGCGACGTCATCCCTCATTCGCGAGCGTCCTGACGGCCGGCGTGAGGTGTTGGCTTCGCATTTCCAGGGGCAGGAGCTCAACAGCCCCAACGATGTCTGCATACATTCCTCCGGCGCGATCTATTTTTCCGATCCTTGGTACGGTCGCATGCCGGTCTATGGCGTCGAGCGGCCTCGCCAGCTCGGCTTCCAGGGTGTCTATCGGCTGCCGGGGGCCAGCGGTGAGCCAAAGCTCGTGGTCGATCGCGACCTGTTCGACCAGCCGAACGGCCTGTGCTTTTCGCCGGACGAACGGCGGCTCTATGTCAACGACACCACGCAGGCGCTGATCCGGGTCTTCGATGTCGAGCCCAATGGCAATCTCGCCAACCCGCGGGTGTTTGCCAGCGGCATTCGCTCCGAGCTCGAGCCCGGCGTGCCGGACGGCATGAAATGCGACCAGCACGGAAACGTCTGGGTCACCGCGCCCGGCGGCGTATGGGTGTATTCGCCGAATGGAGAGCTGCTCGGCAAGGTGCGCGTGCCTGAGCTGGTCGCCAACCTCGCCTGGGGCGGTGCCGATTTCCGCACCCTTTATCTGACCGCGACCCATTCAGTCTATGCGATCCCGACCAAGGTCGGGCCGCGGCATGAGCCCTATATGAGCGCCAGGCGCGCCGGCAGTGCTGCCGCCTCGTCTGCGCCAACGGCAAAATTGCTGGACGGCGAGATGCGGCTCGATCCGCAGCGCTGCGCGATGATCATCCAGGACCTGCAGAACGACGTGATCATGGACGGCGGCGCCTTTGCCGAGTCCGGCGCGCCACAGCATGCGCGGCAGCAGCGCGTGGTCGACAATGTCCGCCGGCTTGCCGAAGTCGCCCGAGCCCGCGGCGTCGTTATCATCCTTGTCTGGTTCGTCGTCGAGCCGGGCGCGCCCGGCGTGACGTTGAACGCGCCTCTGTTCGAGGGGCTGGTCGACAGCAAGGCGATGGTGCGCGGCAGCTGGGGCGCGGCACCTGTGTCCGGGCTGGAGCCGCGGCCCGGCGACTTCATTGTCGAGAAGATGCGCATGAGCGCCTGGGAAGGCACCAGGCTCGAGACAATTCTCAAGGCGACCGGTCGCGACTTCATCATCAACACCGGTGCGTGGACCAACATGTCGGTCGAGCACACCGCGCGCACGGGAGCGGACAAGGGCTACTTCATGATCGTCCCCGAGGATTGCTGCTCGACGATGAATCCCGAGTGGCACAACGCTTCGATCAACTTCGCCCTGCAGAACGTCTCCGTCGTAACCAATGCCGATGCGGTCATCAAGGCTTTGGGCTGAATGAGGGCTAAGGATGCCCAAGCTCCTGCACCTCGCCTGCTCGCCGCGTCCCGATTCCGAATCGGCAGCCGGCGCGCGCGTCTTTCTCGATCGCTTCCGCCAGGCGCGGCCGGAGTGGGACATCGATGTCATGGATCTGTGGCGCGACAGCCTGCCGGAATTTACCGGCGCGCTGCTCGAAGCAAAATATGCGCGCATCAATGGACGCGCCTTCACCGATGCGGAGCGCGATCGATTTGCGGTCGCAGAGCGCATCGCCGTTCGCTTCGCGCTCGCCGAGCGGGTCGTGATTTCGACGCCGATGTGGAATTTCGGCATTCCCTACAAGCTGAAGCAATGGTTCGACATAGTGATCCAGCCGGGATTAACCTTCCGCTTCGATCCGTCCCAGGGCTATTTGCCTTTGCTCAAGGACAGGCCGACGCTCGTCATCCTCGCGAGCGGCGGCGACTTTGCAACGGGCATGAACCGCGGCCGCACCGACATGGCAACTCCGTATTTGCGTGAAGCGCTCCGGTTCATCGGCGTCAAAGACGTGCGATTCGTACCGATCGGCCCCACGACCGGTCCGGTTGAGCCCGTTCGCCTGGCACGAGAGAACGCACATCGACGACTTGCCGAAATGGCCGGGCGATTTTGAGGCTGACGGCCGCACCGATGTCATGGGGAGCCTCGCGCGCCGTATTGACGTAAATGGGCGGAGGCTCCCCACCACCCCTCTCCTGAACAAGAGAGGCGCGCAGGAACGTCGGGCTGGTACGTTCCTACTTCAGCATCGCGGCAACGTTGTCCTTGGTCACGAGGTCAAGACCGGTGTAGATGATCTCAGGCACCTTCTGGCCCTTCTTGATTGCAAGAAGCGTATCCATCGACTTCTCGCCCATCTCGAACGGACGCTGGCCGACCAGCGCATTGACGTAACCCTCGTTCAGAAGCTCCAGCTGCATCCTGAGGGTGTCGGCGACGACAAGTGTGAACTTGCCTGCGTCGATGTCCTTCTTGCTCTTGCTGGCGAACGCCTTGAAGCCTTCCGGCGCGAACATCGGCCAACCGCCGACCGGGATGATGGCCGCGAGGTCGGGCGTGGCGGTGCGCAAGTCTGTCATCTGCTGCACGGCAAGCGCGGGGTCGTCATTGCAGAAGGTCGGCGAGCCCTGGACCTCGGTCCATTTCGAACCCTTCAGCGCCTCGCGGACGCCGTTGACGCGCTCGGCCAGGTTCTCCGCACCCGGCCCGCCGGAGACCATTGCGTATTTGCCGCCATCGGGCCGGAGCTTCAGCAATTGCTTGCCAAGCGCGATGCCGAACTCCTTGTTGTTGGTGCCGATATACGCAATCCGCTTCGAGCCCGGCGCGTCGGCGTCGAACGTGATGACCGGAATGCCGGCCGCCGTCGCCGCCTCGATCGACTTGGTCATCGCAGCAACGTCGGCCACCGAGATGGCCAGGCCGTCCACCTTTTGGGTGACAAAATCCTGGATGATCTGCGCTTGCGTCGCCGGCTCGTGCTCGACAGGCCCCTTGTAGATGCATTCGATATTCCCGAGCTCCTTGGCACGCTTCTCGCAGCCGTCGCGCGCGAAGTCGAAGAACGGATTGTTCATGGCCTTCGGCACGATCACGAATTTGTAGTTCTGGGCGAACGCCGGTGTCGCCATCATGGCAACTGCGATGCCGGCAAGAAGAAGTTTCCGCATTGCTTCCCTCCACTCTCTTGTGCCTATCCTTTTGAAAGCTGTGCTCCGGGAGGCGGATAGGCCATCTTTGATTATCCTCCAGGAGGGACTCTTCAGGCCATGCGCGATCGGATGCGATCGACCAGCACCGCCACGATGATGATCACGCCCACCAGGGCCTGCTGCCAATAAGAGTTGACCTGCGCGAGCACGAGGCCGTTGCGGATCACCTCCAGCAGCACGCAACCGACAATGGCGCCGAGTGGCCCGCCAACGCCGCCGGCGAGATTGGCGCCGCCGATAACAGCGGCCGCAATGACGTTGAGCTCATAGGAGGTCGCCATGTTTGCCGGGGCCGATCCCAGCCAGCCGGAGACGATGATGCCCTGCAGTCCCGCCGCCAGCGCGCAGATGACATAGACCGCCATTTTCACCCGCACGACCGCAATGCCGGTCAGTGCGGCCGCCTTCTCATTGCCCCCGAGTGCAAAGACGTGACGACCGAAGCTGGTGTGATGCAACACCACCGCCATCGCCACCGCGAGGCCCACGAGATAAATGAACGGCGCCGGCATCCCGAACACGACGCCCGAGGTCAGGCCGTAGAAATAATCGGCGTCGGGGCCGCCGGGAAAACTGCCGCGGCCGTTGGTCACGACATAACCCAGTCCGCGCACAATCGAGAGCATTCCGAGCGTGGTGACGAAGGGGGACAACCCAAGCACCGCGATGCAGAAGCCGTTGACGAGGCCGACGATGAGCGCAACGCCGAGCCCTGCCAGGACCGAGACGCACATGATCAGGCCCGGCACATTCGCGACCACCGTCTTGCCGTCAGCGGCCAGGTGCACGAACCACTCGGCCCCAGGCATGCCCGGCGTCGAGAGGTGCGTCATCACCATTGAGGTGATAATCGCGGAAAAGCACATCATCGAGCCGACCGAAAGATCGATTCCGGTGGTGATGATGACAAAGGTCATGCCGAGCGTTGCGATCGCGATGAAGGAAAAATTCTTCGCCACGTTCTGCAGATTGCCTTCGGTGAAGAAATAGGGGCTCGCGAAGTTCATCACCACGAACAGCGCCACAAGTGCGAGCAGCACGTAGCCGGTCTGCGACGCAAAGATGCCGCTCTGCCACCACTTGGCTTTGCCGACATTGCTGAATGTAATGGGAGATTCGATCGGCATGGCCATTACGCAGCCTCCTTCGCTCCGGTAATGAGGGAGGTGACCTCCTCGGGGCTGGTATCGCCGATCGCCTTGTCGGCGCGCTTCTCGCCACGGCGCATCACCACGACACGGTCGCAGACCGCGAACACGTCCGGCATGCGATGCGAGATCAGCATCACCGCGACACCCTGCTCTTTCAGGCGATGGATCAGGCCCAGGACTTGCTCGACCTGGCGCACCGAGATCGCGGCGGTCGGCTCGTCCATCATCACGAGCTTGGCGTTGGAGAGCCGCGTCCGCGCAATCGCGACCGCCTGACGCTGGCCGCCCGACATCTGCTTGACCAGGTCATGCGGACGGGTCTCCGAGCGCAGCTCTCCAAACAGCTCGAGCGCTCGCGCCGCCATTGCCTTGTGATCGAGAAACGCGAACGGCCCAAGCTTGCGTTTGAGTTCGCGGCCGAGGAAGACATTGGCTGCAGCGGTGAGATTGTCGGCGAGCGCGAGGTCCTGGTACACCACCTCGATTCCGACCGCGCGGGCATCAATCGGACGGGTGAAATGAACCGGTTTGCCATCAAAGCGTATCTCGCCGCGACTCGGCGGGAAATTCCCGGCGATGATCTTGACGAGCGTCGACTTGCCGGCGCCGTTGTCACCCATCAAACCAACGACCTCGCCGGGCGTGATGCGCAGATCGACACCGTGCAGCGCACGAATGGCGCCGAACTCCTTGCCGACGCCCGTCAATTCCAGGACCGGTTGTCCGGCAGCGTGAGGGGTTACCATGTTTGGCCTCGCTCAGACATGCAGGTTGACCAGCGATTCCAGATATTCCTGGCGTCCCGAACGCGGCGCTGGATCGAAGCCGGGCGCGAGCGCACGGTCGGCGAGATCGGCGAGTGAACGCTCTCCCGCGAGGATCGCTTGCCCCTCCGCACCGGCCCAACCTTCATACCGCTTCGCAAGCGGATCGCTGAGCACACCCGCATCGAGCATATCGGCGGCGGCAAGGAAAGCGCGGGCGCAGGCATCCATGGAACCAGCATGGGCGTAGATCAAATCGTCGGGATCGATCGACTGGCGCCTGATCTTGGCATCGAAATTCAACCCGCCCGTGGTGAAACCGCCGTTGCGCAATACCTCGTGGAACACGAGCGCCAACTCGGGCACGTTCATCGCGAACTGGTCGGTGTCCCAGCCGAGCAGTTCGTCGCCGCGATTGATGTCGAGCGAACCGAACACACCAAGCGCCTGGGCGAGCGCGACCTCGTGCTGGAACGAATGCCCTGCAAGGATGGCATGGTTCTGCTCGATGTTGAGCCTGACGTCCTTCAACAGATCATAGCGCTCGAGAAAGCCGTAGCAGGTGGCGACGTCGAAATCATATTGATGCTTGGTCGGCTCTTTCGGCTTGGGCTCGATCAGGATGGGACCCTTGAAGCCTATTCTGTACTTGTGCTCGACGACGAGCGAGACGAAGCGGCCGAGCTGGTCGAGCTCGCGCTTGATGTCCGTGTTCAACAGCGTTTCATAGCCCTCGCGGCCGCCCCAGAGCACATAGTTCTGGCCGCCCAGCCGGTGCGTCACGTCCAGCGCGGCGCGCACCTGGCCGGCTGCGTAGGTGAAGACGTCGGGGTCCGGATTGGTCGCAGCGCCCGCCATGTAGCGGCGATGGGTGAACAGATTGGCGGTACCCCAGAGCAGGCGCACCTTGCTCGCTGCCATCTTCTGTTCGAACAGCTCGGCAATGACGTTGAGATTCTTCACGGACTCGGCGAGCGAGGCGCCTTCCGGGGCGGCGTCGACGTCGTGGAAGGTGAAGAACGGCACGTCGAGCAGCCGAAACAGCTCGAACGCGACGTCGGCCTTGGCGCGTGCCAGCGCCATTGGGTCGGTGCCGTGATGCCATGGCCGCAGGAACGTCTCGCCGCCGAACGGATCGCTGCCGGGCCAGCAGAACGAGTGCCAGTAGCAGACGGCAAAGCGCAAATGGTCCTCAAGGCGCCGGCCCTGGACGATGCGGTCCTTGTCGTACCAGCGGAACGCGAGCGCCCCCTTTGTGTCCTTGCCGCCGTAGGCGACCGGCTCGGTCACAGCAAAGAATTTGGCTGAGGTATTCACTTAAACGTCCTCCTTCAGCGCAGGATAGAGCTTTCGCCATTGGTGATAGGCGTCCTCATAGGCGGCCGCGGCGGTTGCGCGCGGCTCGAACGTCGCAAGACGCCGCGGGCGCGTGCACACAGCAGCCGGCCTCTCGCCCGTGGCCGCGAGCCTGCCGAGGCGTGCGGCGCCGAGCGCAGCGCCCACCTCGCCTTCCTCGACGCGGTGCACGGGAATGCCGAGCACATCGGCACAGATCTGCGCCCACAGTGCCGATCGCGAGCCGCCGCCGACGAGATCGAGCTCGGTGATTGCCGAGCTCGCATGACCTAGCGCGACAAGATTGTCGCGCGCGGCAAAGGCGACACCCTCAAGCACGGCCTGCACCATCTGGTCGCGCCCGGTCACGCCGCGAAGGCCGACGAACGCCCCCGTTGCCGCAGCATCATTATGTGGCGTGCGCTCGCCATCGAGGTAGGGCAGGAATTTGACCGGGCTCGGCCCGTCGACTGCTTCGCCAAGCGGCGATAGCAGCGCCGCAGCCGACGTTCCCATGATGCCGGACAGCCAGGCAAGTGAAGCGGCTGCAGACAACATCACGCCCATCTGGTGCCAGAGGCCCGGAAGCGCGTGGCAAAACGCATGCACCGCCGATGCCGGTGCCGGCGCGAACCGATCGGTGACGCGGAACACGACGCCGGACGTGCCGAGCGACAGGAATGCATCGCCAGGCGCGATCGCGCCGAGCCCGATTGCGCTTGCCGCGCAATCGCCTGCGCCGCCCGCGACCAGAACGTCATTCGCCATGCCCCAGCGGCGGGTGAATTCCGGCGCAAGATGGGCGCTCACCTCGCTACCTTCGACCAGTCGGGGCATGTGATGCAGATCGAGGCCCGTGGCTTTGAGGAGCAATTCCGACCAGCGGCGCTGACCGACGTCAAGCCACAACGTTCCCGCTGCATCCGACATGTCCTCGACCATCTCGCCGGTCAGGCGATAGCGGACATAAGCCTTCGGCAGCAGCACCTTTGCGATTCGCTCGAAAATCTCCGGCTCATGCCGCGCCACCCATAAAAGCTTGGGTGCGGTGAAGCCGGGCATCGCAAGATTTCCGGAAATATTCCGAAGCAGCGGACAGTAGCGCTCCAGCGCGGCGCATTCGGCATGGGAACGGCCGTCGTTCCAGAGAATCGCAGGCCGGAGCGGACGGCCATCCTCCCCGAGCAGGGTGGCGCCATGCATCTGGCCGGAAAGACCGATGCCGCGGACCTGGGCGATCTCGCGCGAGTTGGAGGAGGCAAGTGCATCGACCGCCCCAACCGCCGCCTCGAACCATGCATCCGGATCCTGCTCGGACCACAGCGGCGCGGGATGCGAGAGCGTAAGCTCGCGCGCAGCGGTCGCGACAATCGCGCCAGCCTCGTTCACAAGCACCGCTTTCACACCGGACGTGCCGATGTCCATTCCGAGATGCACGCCTTCCTCCGTTTCACGCTGCGTTGCGGTCAGCGAACTGCGCCGCCATTTCCGCAATAGGCCCCTGCTAGCACTGACTGCAGCCGGCCGACGACACGGCCGCAAAGGGTTCGCTCTTCCGGCCAAGCAATTGTGGTCGCACCTCGGTGCGTCCTGGCCGTTGTTCAAAACCTCCGAGCACGTCGGCCTCTGCAAGCCGCGCCGAGTGCTCTCCATTACAACCGAGAGCCGCCCTGATGATCGGGCGAGCTCTAATCAAATTCCTCGGCATGCCCGCGTACGGGCATGCCGCATATTTCGCGTCAGCGTCACTCAATCCTTCGGCTGACCTCAGTCTGTCGCCGCATCAGAAGTGAACCAGGGTGCGCATACCAAGAACCCAAGCATTATCGGTCTTCACGCCGGCGGCGTTATAGCCGCGCCCGCCAGGATTGATCACATACTGCGCGTCAAACTTGAGGTTCATCCAGCCGGTCGCCTGCCAGCCATACCAAACTTCGAGCGGAACTTCGTTGCCGCCTGCATTCGGACCGAAGGCGGCCGAATTCACGTGGGTCGTGCCCACCGCAAACGCGACTTCGTCATCGGGACGGAAGGAGAATGTTCCGGTGTGCTTGATGCCCCCGGCGATCTGGTAGTCCTGGAAAGCGGTCCGGTGATCGGCCCAGGTCGTATTGAGGAAGGCATACCAGCCTTGCGCCTTGGGGCCGTCGACGGTCAACCGTTGCAGGATCGACTCATAGATTCCGTAGCGGCCTCTTTGATCCCCGAGATTTTGATCCGGGACACCACCGACGCCCGGTATGGTCGCGATGATGCCGGGCAGGCCACCGTCGATGGTCGAGGCATTGTCGTACCAGCCGCCGAATCTCCAGGTCCCGTAGAGCGGACCGCTCGGGCTCCAGGTCAACTCCACCGGCACCATCACGCCCGAGCCGGGGTTTGAGCCGGGGACGCCGGGCAAGAAGTAGATGCTGGGATCTGACGTTGTCAGATAGTTCGGATTGGCGTCGTACACGCCGGCCGAAATCTGCAATTCCTTCGTGATGTTGAAATGGGCCACGCCAGCCCATTGGCTCACCGGCCAGTTGTAGATGTAGCCACCCTGGATGTTGCCGGGCTGGCCGCCGCAGAAGGTCAGGTTGATGAACTCGCACAGACCGAAGAAGAAGTCGGAACCGACCGGAAGGCGGCCGCCCTTCAGTTCGAGGCGGTCATCGAAAAGCTTCTGCGAGTAGTAGAGTTCGGTCAGGCGCAGAATATTGCCGCGGCCGAAAACTTCGTTGGTCAGTTGCAGCGCCGGAATGCCCGCCTGGGTATTCAGATTGTCGCCGAAGCGATCGACCAGCGTGAGGCCGACCGTGCCGCCCGGGATGCCAGCAAGCTTCGCCATGTCGAGCTTGGCCTGAAAGAACAGTTGGCCCGCATTCGCCCCAGTCTTCTTGTCTCCACCCGATAGGTTGGTGACGGCTTCGTCACCCAGCGTCAGGGCCAGCGAGATGCCCTGCTCCTTCAGCTTCGTCCTGCCGAGATCGCCAAACAGATACGGCCTCGTCCAGAAATTATCGTCAACATAAGGAACGGGCGGAGCCTTCGTCATGAGATCGGCCGCATGGGCCCCCCCGCTCAACAGCGATGATAAGGCAATCCCGACCCCCCACAGGCATGCGATGTTAACAGATCTATTGAACAACATATTCTGGTACTCCCAGCGTCCCCGGGCTTTGTATGTCCTTGTGTCACGTCCCGGCCCAAAGCCCTTGCGCCTGGAACGTGTCTCCTCCCCAGTACAAACCGATTCAGCCGACGGAGAAGCGGCTGCTCGCTCCAACTGAACTATTTGGACCGCATAGTCTGGCCTCTGATTATTGAACGGTCATACCTGTTCACCCCCGCTCGTCGGCAATGCTGCACCACGCGCTGGCGCGCTCTGCTTTCCTTCACGTGTCGATCTCGGCGCGGTACGCGCCAGCCCGTCCAGCGCCGCCCTACGCCGTCGACGGGCCTGCAATTGCTGATCCGCCAGCACGCCGAGCAAAATCACCGTCCCCATCACCGCGAAGTTGAGGGAATTGGGAATACCCAGGATGTTCACGAGGTTCTGCAGCACCTGCAGCAGCGCCGTCCCCAGCACGATACCGAGAATGGAGCCCTCGCCGCCGCGCAGGCTGCATCCACCCAGGACGGCAGCCGCGATGGCATAGAGCTCGTAGAAATTGCCGAACGAACTCGGAGACACTGAGTTGGTGTAGAACACGAACAGGACGGTCGAGACGCCGGCGAGCCCGCCACTGATGATGTAGGCGGTCGCGATCACGAGATCGGTGTTGATACCGGAGAAGCGCGCCGCTTCCTCGTTCTTGCCCACGGCATACAGCCAACGCCCGTAAACGGAGCGGTGCAGCAGCACGCCGAGGATCAGCGCAAGGATGATCAGGAAGATGAAGGTGTTCGGGATGCCCGCGATATTGCCGGAGGCGATGTTGCTCAGTGTGCTGGCCTCGTCACCGTAACCAAAGCCGCGCGTCGAGTCGCTCGTATAATAGCGCGCGGCGCCGCGATAAATCAGCAACCCGCACAGGGTTACGATGAAGGGCTGCATTTTCAGCCGCGTGATCAGGAAACCCTGGATGGCCCCGAGCGCGAGACCGCCGAGTAGAACCAGCAGCAGCGCCAACGGCCAATAGATCTCATAAGTGGTCAGAAGGTCGACGAAGACGACGCCAAGCAGCGCGAACATCGAGCCGAGCGACAGATCGATGCCTCCGGTAATGATCACGAGCCCCTCGCCCAGCGCGAACACGCCGAACAGGCCGATCAAATTGGCCATATTCAGCAAGTTCACGAACGACAGGAAGGCCGGATTGATCGCGCCCGTTATGGCGGAAATCAGTGCCAGCAGCAGGAACAGGCCGAGTTCTTTCTTCATCATGGCGAAGCGGCTTCCATACTCTCAAGCGCTTGGCCAATCGCCAGCCGCAGCACGTTGTATTCGCTGAACTGCTCGCGCTCGAGCACGCCGCTGACACTCCCCTCATGCATCACGGCCACCCGGTCGGAGACGCCGATGACCTCCTCCATGTCCGAGGAGATCATCACGATCGCGACGCCCTTGTCGGCGAGCTCGCGCATCAGCGCGTAGATCTCGCTCTTGGCACCGACATCAATGCCGCGGGTCGGCTCGTCAAAGAACATCACGCGCGGCGCCATGGAAAGCCACTTGGCCAGCACCACTTTTTGCTGATTGCCGCCCGACAGCGTGACAGCCTCCGTATCGATGCTAGGCGCCTTGATGGACAAGCTCCTCGCTTGCTCTTTGGCGACCTTGCGCTCGGCCGTGCCACTGACCAGCCACATCCGCGCATAGTTCAGCAAATTCGCGAGCGTCACGTTTTCCCGGATCGGCAGTTCCAGCACGAGCCCGGATTTCTTGCGGTCCTCCGGCACGAGATAGATGCCTTGCCTGATCGCGTCCCGCGGCGAGGCGACCCCGATGGGCACGTTGTCGATCCTGATCTCGCCGCCGAGCAGCGGGTCAATCCCGAATGCGGCGCGCGCGAGCGAGGTACGGCCAGCGCCGACGAGCCCCGCCAGTCCGAGAATCTCACCGCGCCGCACGGACAGATTGATCTGCCGGTCGGGAAAGGCCGATGTCACGACCTCGACGAGATCGCAGCCGCCCGGCTGCGGCGAGCTTTGCGGCGGCGTATAGAGCGCCTTCAGGTCGCGGCCGATCATCAGCCGGATCATTGCGGAATGGCTCAGCTCGTCGCGCGCCAGCTCGCCCACCGTCCGTCCGTCGCGCAGCACCACCACGCGATCGGCGCAGGTCAT